>NZ_JAHKSQ010000006.1:0-368161 GCF_018862045.1 Roseovarius sp. PS-C2 | reverse complement strand
CGGTGGGCGCGGCGGGGCATATCGACATCTTCCCCAACTCGCGCAACGTGATCCCCGGCAAGGCGGTGTTCACGGTGGATTTCCGCTCGCCGCAGTTGGCGGTGATCGAGGACATGGTCACGCGGATGAAGGCGGCGGCGACGGAGATTTGCGACGATATGGGCTGCGAGGTGGCGTTCGAGACCGCCGGCGGGTTCGACCCGGTGGAGTTCGACAAGGGCTGCGTCGCGGCGGTGCGCGCGGCGGCGGAACGGCTGGGCTATTCGCATCGCGACCTGGTGTCGGGGGCGGGACACGACGCGTGCTGGATCAACCGCGTGGCGCCGACGGCGATGGTGATGTGCCCCTGCGTCGACGGGCTCTCGCACAACGAGGCCGAGGAGATCACCAGGGACTGGGCCGCCGCCGGGGCCGACGTGCTGATGCATGCGGTCGTCGAAACCGCGGAAATCGTGGAGTGAACTGGCCACGATCCATACCCGTCCCGGGCTTGACCCGGGACCACCCGATCAATGCCCGCGGGGGCCCCGGATCAGGTCCGGGGCGGGATTTACCTTTTGGCAACCATGCGCCGTCAATCCTGGCGTATGGCACATTACGTTTACATCATGGCCTCACGACCGGGTGGCGCACTTTATACGGGAAGAACGCGGAATCTGCGCATGCGCGTCGAGGCCCATCGAACCGGGCTTTCGGCCCACACGGCAAAATACGGCATCAAACGGTTGGTCTGGTTCGAACAGCACGACGATTTCGAAACGTCCCTGCGCCGCGAACGTTCGATCAAACGCTGGCGACGCGCCTGGAAACTTATGCTGATCACCGAAGCCAACCCCGATTGGCACGACCTAACTGCCCAAATTCCAGCCTGAGCCGCCGAGAGGTCATGACTCAGGGCCGGGACGGGTAAGACGGAGGGAAATCCAATGAGCACGAAAGTCATCAAGAACGGCACCGTCTGCACGGCGGATCGGACATGGAAGGCCGATGTCCTGATCGAGGACGAGAAGATCAGGCAGATTGGCGAGAACCTGAAGGGCGATAAGTATATCGACGCCGAGGGCGCCTATGTGATCCCCGGCGGGATCGATCCGCACACCCATCTGGAAATGCCGTTCATGGGCACCACCGCTGCCGAGACATTCGAAACCGGCACCTGGGCCGCCGCTTGCGGGGGCACGACGATGCTGGTGGATTTCTGCCTGCCGGGCGCGGACGGGTCGATAAAGAACGCGATCAACGAGTGGCATCGCAAATCGGCCCCGCAGATTTGCAGCGATATCGGCTATCACATGGCGGTCACCGGCTGGAACGAAACCATCTTCGACGAGATGAAGGACGCCGTCGAGATGGGCGTGAACAGTTTCAAGCACTTCATGGCCTACAAGGGCGCGCTGATGATCGAGGACGACGAGATGTTCGCCAGCTTCAAGCGTTGCAAGGAATTGGGCGCGCTGCCGATGGTCCATGCCGAGAATGGCGATCTGGTGGCCGACATGCAGGCGCAGATGCTGGAGCAGGGCATCACCGGCCCCGAGGGTCACGCCTATTCCCGCCCGCCGGAATTCGAGGGTGAGGCGGCCAACCGGGCGATCACCATCGCCGATACCGCCGGTGTTCCGCTGTATATCGTGCATGTCAGTTGCGAACAGGCGCATGAAGCGATCCGGCGCGCGCGCCAGAAGGGGATGCGGGTCTATGGCGAGCCGCTGGTGCAGTTCCTGACACTGGACGAGAGCGAGTATTTCAACACCGACTGGGACCATGCCGCGCGGCGCGTGATGAGCCCGCCCTTCCGCAACAAGGCGCATCAGGACAGCCTGTGGGCGGGGTTGCAGGCTGGCAGCCTGCAAGTGGTGGCCACTGATCACGCCGCCTTCAGCACCGAGCAGAAACGCATGGGTGTCGATGATTTCACCAAGATTCCCAATGGCTCGAACGGGTTGGAGGAACGTCTGGCCGTGCTGTGGACGCGGGGCGTGGAAACCGGGCGGCTGACGCCGAACGAGTTTGTCGCCGCCACCTCGACCAATGTCGCGAAGATTCTGAACATCTACCCCAAGAAGGGCGCGATCGTGGAAGGGGCGGATGCCGATATCGTGGTCTGGGACCCGAAGATTTCCAAGACGATCAGCGCGGGCAACCATCATTCGATCCTCGATTACAACGTGTTCGAAGGGTTCGATGTGTCCGCGCAGGCACGTTACACGATCAGCCGCGGCGAGGTGATCTGGGCCTGGGGGCAGAACAGCCAGCCACAGCCCGGTCGGGGCCGCTTCGTGCCGCGACCGGCCTTCCCTTCGGCGCATACCGCGCTGAGCAAGTGGAAAGAGCTGACCGCACCCAAGCAGATCAACCGCGACCCGCTGAATATTCCGGCGGGAATCTGACGAAAACCGGCCGCGCCCCCGACCGGGTGGGCGTGGCCCATTGACAAGACCAAGCCAGCACGGCGCAATGGCGCCGATGCAAGCGGGGGACGCAGAGTGACGAGCAATACCGTGATCAGCGCCAAGGACCTGTCGCTGACCTTTGAAACCAACGACGGGCCAGTGCACGCGCTGAAGGGCGTGAACCTCGAAATCGAGAAGGGCGATTTCGTCAGCTTCATCGGGCCGTCGGGTTGCGGCAAGACGACGTTCCTGCGCTGCATGGCCGATCTGGAGCATCCCACCGGCGGCACGATCACGGTCAACGGCGTCAGCCCCCAGGAGGCACGCCGCGCCCGCGCCTATGGCTATGTGTTTCAGGCGGCGGGGCTATACCCGTGGCGCAGCATCGGCGGCAATATCCGCCTGCCGCTGGAGATCATGGGCTATGACAAGGCCGAGCAGGCCCGGCGCGTCAAGGAGGTGCTGAGCCTCGTGGACCTTGCCGGGTTCGAGCAGAAATTCCCCTGGCAATTGTCCGGCGGGATGCAGCAACGCGCCAGCATCGCCCGCGCGCTGGCCTTCGATGCCGACCTGTTGCTGATGGACGAGCCCTTTGGCGCGCTGGACGAGATCGTGCGCGATCACCTGAACGAGCAATTGCTGCATCTGTGGGACAGCACCCACAAGACGATCTGTTTCGTCACCCACTCGATCCCCGAAGCGGTGTATCTGAGCACCAAGATCGTGGTCATGAGCCCGCGGCCTGGACGGATCACCGACGTGATCGAAAGCCCCCTGCCCCGGCAGCGACCGCTGGACATCCGCGACACGCCCGAATTCATCGAAATCGCCCATCGTGTCCGCGATGGCCTGCGCGCGGGGCATGGCGATGAGGTTTGAACGCGCACCGCAACCGGGCCTGACCGCAACAGCGATGGCAGGAGCGGCATGATGCGCAACCTCGTGCCCGTGCTGACCGTTGTCGCCGTCATTTTCGCGATCTGGTATGCCGCCGCCATCGTGCTGAATGCGCCATGGGCCCATAACAAGGCCGAGCGTGCGGGAGTCGAATTGACGTTTTCCGAACTGGTGGCCGATACCTGGAGCCAGAAAAAGCCCAAGCTGCCCGCGCCGCATCAGGTGGGGGCCGAGCTGTGGAAGACCACGGGCGAGATGGTGGCCAACGGGCGCGGGTTTTCCAAGCGGTCGCTGATCTATCACAGCTGGATCACCTTCAGCGCCACGGGGCTGGGGTTCGTTCTGGGCACGGCGCTTGGCATCGCGTTGGCCATAGGGATCGTTTACAATCGCACGATGGACATGAGCGTGATGCCCTGGGTGATCGCCAGCCAGACCATTCCGATCCTAGCCATTGCGCCGATGATCATCGTGGTTCTGAACGCGGTGGGGATTTCGGGGCTGCTGCCCAAGGCAATGATCTCGATGTACCTGTCGTTCTTCCCGGTGGTCGTGGGCATGGTGAAGGGGCTGCGCAGTCCGGGGCCGATGCAACTGGACCAGATGCGCACATGGAACGCGACACCGGCGCAGACCTTCTGGAAGCTGCGGTTGCCGTCGTCGATGCCGTATCTGTTCACCTCGCTCAAGATCGGCATGGCGGCCAGTCTTGTCGGTGCCATCGTGGGTGAATTGCCGACCGGCGCGGTGGCCGGTCTGGGCGCGCGCCTGCTGGCCGGGAGCTATTACGGCCAGACCATCCAGATCTGGAGCGCGCTGATCATGGCCGCAACGCTGGCCGCCGTGCTGGTGGGGCTGATCGGGATGATTCAGCGGATGGTTCTGAAACGGATGGGGATGGCGTGATGGGCTGGCTGGTCTTCGGATTTCTGGCATGGATCGGCGGCTGGTGGCTGAACCATGTCCTGTCGCACAGGCCCAGGACGCGGTTCACAGGGCTGGCGGTGCCGGTTATCTTCGGGCTGACCGTGGTGGTGATCTGGGAATCGCTGGTGCGGGGGCTTGAGATTTCGCCGGTGCTTCTACCCCCGCCCACGCAGATTGCCGCCACCTTTGCCGCAAAGACCCACATCCTGTGGGAGGATTTCGTGCAGACCGTCCTCAAGGGCGCGTTGACGGGGTATGTCTTGGGCTGCGGCGCGGCGTTCCTGATGGCGATTGCGGTGGACCGGTTTCCGTTCCTCAAGCGCGGTTTGCTGCCGGTGGGCAATTTCGTGGCCGCGCTGCCGATCATCGGCATGGCGCCCATTCTGGTGATGTGGTTCGGGTTCGACTGGCAATCCAAGGCGGCGGTCGTGGTGGTGATGGTGTTCTTTCCGATGCTGGTGAACACGGTCGAGGGGCTGGCCGATACCGACGCGATGCAGCGCGACCTGATGCGCACCTATGCCGCCGGGTACTGGAAAACGCTGCTCAAGCTGCGCCTGCCCGCCGCGCTGCCGTTCATATTCAACGGGCTGAAGATCGCCAGCACACTGGCGCTGATCGGAGCCATCGTGGCAGAATTCTTCGGCTCGCCCATCAAGGGCATGGGATTTCGCATTTCCACCTCGGTGGGACAACTGGCGCTGGATCTGGTCTGGGCCGAAATCGTCGTGGCGGCGATTGTCGGGTCGGCCTTTTACGGGGGGATCGCCCTGTTGGAGAAGGCGCTGACATTCTGGCATCCATCACAACGGGGCCGGGCATAACAAAAACATAAAACCCAAAGTTCAACACGGGAGAAGCAAGATGAAGACCAAGACTTTGACGACATCGCTGGGGCTGGCCATCGCCAGCCTGTGCGCGGGCATGGCGCAGGCCGCCGATGACCTGACGCTGCAATTGAAATGGGTCACGCAGGCGCAGTTCGCAGGCTATTACGTGGCGCAGGATCAGGGCTTTTATGAAGAAGAAGACCTGAACGTCACGATCAAGCCCGGCGGGCCGGACATTGCACCGACGCAGGTGATCGCGGGGGGCGGCGCGGATGTGACCGTGGAATGGATGCCCGCCGCCCTGTCGGCGCGGGAAAAGGGCCTGCCGCTGGTCAATATCGCCCAGCCGTTCAAGAAATCCGGCATGATGCTGACCTGCCTGAAAAGCACCGGCGTGCAAACTCCCGATGATTTTCCGGGCCGCACGCTTGGCGTCTGGTTCTTCGGCAATGAATTTCCGTTCCTGAGCTGGATGAGCCAGTTGGGCATCCCGACCGAAGGCGGCGAGGATGGCGTGACGGTTCTGAAACAGGGATTCAATGTCGATCCGCTGTTGCAGGGGCAGGCCGATTGTATTTCGACCATGACCTATAACGAGTACTGGCAGGTGATCGACGCGGGCATCACGCCCGAGGAACTGATCACCTTCAAATACGAGGATCAGGGGTCGGCGACGCTGGAAGACGGGCTATACGTGCTCGAGGACAAGCTGGACGACCCTGCCGAGGTCGACAAGCTGGCGCGGTTTGTCCGGGCGTCGATGAAGGGCTGGAAATGGGCCGAGGAAAACCCCGAAGAGGCCGCGATGATCGTGCTGGACAATGACGCGACCGGCGCCCAGACCGAAGAGCACCAGATCCGGATGATGAGCGAGGTCGCCAAGCTGACCGCCGGATCGAACGGCGCGCT
Source organism: Roseovarius sp. PS-C2 (assembly GCF_018862045.1). Classification (NCBI taxonomy): domain Bacteria; kingdom Pseudomonadati; phylum Pseudomonadota; class Alphaproteobacteria; order Rhodobacterales; family Roseobacteraceae; genus Roseovarius; species Roseovarius sp. PS-C2. The sequence continues at coordinate 362,205 of NZ_JAHKSQ010000006.1, read as the reverse complement.
GGATCCGGCGGATTACGAACGCACGGTCGAGTCGTTGCTGTCGGGCGGGTCGGACCCGGTGATCACCAAGCATCCGGGCGACGGTGCCTGGACGCACGTGATCAGCGACAAGGCGCTGAACTGAGTTTCAGGCGTCGCGAAAGGACGATTTGGCGGGGCGTGCAACAGCGCGCCCCGTTCTGCATCGCGCGCACGCCATATTCCCGCCACAATCGCCAGTGTTGCGGATTGCCGCGCCGCACCCCCTACATGTTGAAGAACACGCGCGAAACCCTTGTGAAATAAGCACTTTAATCGAGCCCTCCCTTATGCTACGCTCAAGGACAATAAAAGCATAAGCCAGCCGAAAAATCGGCGGCGCGAGAGGCAGAAAAGAGTAGTTCCATGAAGGATCGGAGCAGGCAGCCCATCCGCTGGGGTCTGGTGGCGTTGGCCACGTTTTGGATGCTGGTGATTGTCCCACTCAGTGCGGCGGCCGCGCCATATGCGGCGCTTGTGATGGACGCGCGATCCGGCGAAGTTCTTCACTCGCGCAATGCCGATACGCGGCTGCATCCGGCCTCTTTGACCAAGATGATGACGCTTTATATCGTCTTCGAGGCGGTCGAGAACGGCGAGATCAGCCTGGACAGCCCGGTCAAGATTTCCAGCCATGCCGCCAGCGAACCGCCCAGCAAACTGGGCTTGCGGGCAGGCCAGACGATCAAGCTGCGCTATCTGATCCGTGCAGCAGCGGTGAAATCCGCCAACGATGCCGCAACCGCGTTGGGCGAGGCGATCGAAGGTTCGGAAGCCCGGTTTGCGCGCCGGATGAACCGCACCGCCAAGGCGCTTGGCATGACGCGCACCACCTTCAAGAACGCCCACGGCCTGACCGAAAGCGGCCACCTGTCCACGGCGCGGGACATGACCATTCTCGGCCGGCATCTGTTTTACGACTATCCCGAATATTACAACCTGTTCTCGCGCATCACCGCCGATGCGGGCGTGCGCAAGGTGTATCACACCAACCGCAAACTTCTGAGCAGCTATCGCGGTGCGGACGGGATCAAGACCGGGTACACCCGCGCCGCCGGGTTCAACCTTGTCGCCAGTGCCGACCGCAACGGCGAGCGGATCATCGCAACGGTATTCGGCGGTCGCTCGACTGCGTCGCGCAACGCCAGGGTCGCCGAATTGCTGGATATGGGTTTCAAACGTGCGCCGCGCCGGGTCGCGCTGCATAGACCGGCCCGCCCGCCCTATATGGGCAAGGTCGGCGGGAGTGAGGGAACGCCGGGCGGATATGGCAAGAAGATACGCCTGGTCGCGGCTGCCGCCGTCAAGCAGAGCCTGCGCCCGCAGGCCCGCCGCGTGGCCGAGGAACCGGCACCGGTTGTCATAGCGGCGAAGGCCGATATCGAACAGGCGATCATGGCCGCGCAGGAGGCCGATGTCGATGTCGCGGTCAAAACCGTCGCCGTCGCCCCTGCTGCCAGGACCGAGGCCAAGGGCGCAACACGCGCGCCCCTGCCCAAGATCAACCCCGAGCCACGGCCCGAGGATCTGGTTCTGGCGCGGCTGGAAGAACCCACGGAAGACCCGATACAAGAGGTCGTCACGCGCGTGTCCACCTCGGGCGGGCGCAACTGGGGGATCAATGTGGGCCGCTATCCCAGCCAGTACAAGGCGCGCAAGATCCTGCTGAAAACGGCGCTGAACGAGATGACCACGCTGGATGGCAGCCTGCGCAAGGTCGTCAAGCGCCCCACCGGATTTGACGCCAATTTCATGGGAATGACGCGCGAAACCGCCGACCTGGCCTGTCGCCGTCTTCAGGCCAAGCAGGTCACCTGTTTCATGATCGAACCCGGTGGCGGGGCGTAACGCCGCCTCCTGCCGGGATCAACCCGACCGCCCGTAATGTTCGACCATCGCCGCCAGATCGTCTGGCGGCGTATCGCTTTGCACGAAGGCGCAGGCATTGGCGTTGAGCGCAAAGATCGACCCGTCCGAGAAGAACGAGGTATTGGTCACGAAGATCACCTGCGTCTCCGGGTGGCGATAGCTGGCAAGGTCCGCGACGGCGAGCGCGCTGCCTTCCTCCAGAATGACGTTCAGGATGATCACGTCGAACCGCTGAGCCGACAGCGCCGCAGCAGCGCCGGGCTGGCCATGTTCCAGCCGAACCTCCATGCCCTGCCGCTCAAGGTGGCGTTGCCACAGGCGGCCAAGCTCGGGCGCGGCTTCGACAATCAGAACCTTCATCTATTCCCTCTGCCGCAGCATATTGGAAACCGCCGTCCGGTTTAATCCTGTTCACTGTACCCTTAATTTGACTCAAGGATTAAGAAAATCTTAACCGCCTTCCGGGCGAGGTAGCAATCGGCCAATGACCGCTTGTCTTGCGCCCCGAATCCCGGTTCAAAGGCGGCCAGCGATCAGGAGACCCTCAAGATGACCACTTGGATCACGGTATGCGATACCTGCAAAGGGGAAGATTGGGACGCAAATACCCATGACCGCCCGCATGGTGAAGACATGGCCGAACTGGTGGAACAGCACGCGGACGGGCGGAACGTGAAAACGCGGCGCGTGTCCTGCCTGATGGGCTGCACCCATGGCTGCAACGTGGCGATCCAGGCCGAGGGCAAGCTGGCCTATACGCTCGGACGTTTCAGCCCGGATGCCGAGTCTGCCGCGGCCATCGTGGACTATGCGGAACTGCACGCCGACAGCGACACGGGACAGGTGCCCTACCGGCAATGGCCGCAAGGGGTGAAGGGGCATTTCGTCACCCGCCATCCGCCCCTGCCTAGGAGCGGAGACTGAACCGGTGAGCGGCGCTCGGGATCATGGTGGCGGACTGGATGACGCCGTGGCGCGCCATGGCGGCACGCGCGATGCGTGGATCGACCTGTCCACCGGCATCAACCCGGTGCCCTACCCCCTCCCCGCCTTGCCAGCCGAAGCCTGGACCGCCCTGCCCGACCGCGCCGCACAACAGGCGTTGGAAGATGCCGCGCGGCGGTTCTGGAACGTGCCGGACGGTGCGGCGGTGCTGGCCGCGCCCGGCGCATCGAGCCTGATCGCCCGCCTTCCGGGGCTGGCGCGGGCGGGGCGCGTACATATTCCCGGCCCCACCTATAACGAACACGCCGCAGCCTTTGCCGCGCATGGCTGGAATATGAGCGCGGACAGCCCGGATGCGACGGTGATCGTCCACCCCAACAATCCCACGGGCGCATGGCATGACAGGCTGACACCGGGCGCGTCGCTGACCGTCATCGACGAAAGCTTTGCCGATGTCGCCTCCGACCGTTCGCTTGTCGCCCGCGCGGCGCGGCCCGGTGTCATTGTGCTGAAGAGTTTCGGCAAGTTCTGGGGGCTGGCCGGGGTGAGGCTGGGCTTTGCCATTGCCGCCCCCGACACGATTGCACGGCTGGCCGGGATGCTGGGGCCGTGGCCGGTATCGGGACCGGCGCTGGAGATCGGGCGCATGGCGCTGAACGATACCGGATGGGCCGAAGACACCCGCACCCGCCTCACCGCCGATGCCGCGCGTCTGGACTCCCTGATGACGCGGGCAGGCGCCACCGTCGAAGGGGGATGCCCGCTGTTTCGTCTTTATCGCACCGAGGACGCGCAGGGCTGGCAGGACCGGTTGGCGAAACACCACATCTGGAGCCGCGTCTTTCCCTATTCCCCGGAATGGCTCAGGCTGGGTCTGCCTGCCCCGGATCAGTGGGCGCGACTGGAGGCTGCGCTATGACCACGGCAACCGTTCTGATCTGCGCCATGCTGCTGGACGCCCTATTGGGTGAACCGCGTTGGCTGTGGAACCGGGTGCCGCATCCGGCGGTTCTGATCGGGCGCGCAATTGACTGGCTGGAAGAGCGGCTGAACATCGGGGCTGCACGGCGTGTCAAGGGGATCGCTGCAATGGCTCTGCTGGGGTGCGGTGCAGTGCTTGCGGGGCTGATCCTGAGCCTGTTCGGCTGGCCGGTTGCGGTGATCGTGGTCGCCGTTTTGCTGGCGCAACGCTCTCTTGTGGATCATGTGCGCGCCGTTGCCGATGGGTTGCGCCTGTCAACTGGTGAGGCGCGGCGCGCCGTGGGGATGATCGTGGGGCGCGATACGCGAGAAATGAACGACGCCGATATCGCCCGCGCCGCGATCGAATCCGCCGCCGAAAACCTGAGCGACGGGGTGATTGCCCCGGCCTTCTGGTTTCTGGTGGCGGGGCTGCCGGGGCTGCTCTTGTACAAGGTCACGAACACTGCGGATTCGATGATCGGCTATCGCAACGAACGCTTCGCGGCCTTCGGGTGGGCGGCGGCGCGGCTGGACGATGTGCTGAACGTGGTCCCCGCACGCCTGACCGCGGCACTGATCGCGCTCACCCATTGGGGGCTGCGTGAGTGGCGGGCAATCATGGCCGATGCACGCCAGCACCGGTCGCCCAACGCGGGCTGGCCCGAAGCGGCCATGGCCCGCGCCCTGAACGTGGCGCTGTCGGGGCCGCGATCCTATGACGGAACCCTGAAGCATTTCCCGTGGGTGCATCGCTTTGGGCGCATGGATATCGGCGCGGGGCAGGTCGAAGCGGCCTGTGCCGCCCTCTGGCGGGCATGGGGGGCGGCCTTGGCCGGTGTCGTCGTACTGGCACTGATCGGCTGTGCGGTTTAACCCAGTATCAGCCACAGTGCCGCCCCGGCCAGCGCCAGCCCGAACCCGGCATTGAGCCTGCGCGCCTGATCCTCCCGGTCGAACGCACGGGCAAGCCGGACACCCGCCGCCGTCCATATGGTGAAAGCCAATAGATTGTTGAGCGTGAACAGCGTGGTGATCCAGATCACCGACATCACCGGCCCGCCCGGTGCGCCCGGCAGGAACTGCGAGAACATCAGCGCGATGATCATGTAAGCCTTGGGGTTGAGAACCAGCAACAACACACCGCCCCCCGCCCCAAGAGGCCGGGCCTCGGGCGTGGCCCCGATGCGGCCCGCGCGCAGGAACCCCCAGGCCAGATAGAGCAACCACGCCACACCTGCCCATTGCAGCCCCATCATCATGCCGGGGAGCCGGCTCAGACCGGTGGCGAACCCATAACCGATGGCCAGCGTCACCAGCCATGTCGCGGCATGGTACCCGGCGCTGGCCGGAACCGTGCGCAACATGCCGAACCGCGCGCCATTGGCGGCAAAGACCATGTTGCCGGGTCCGGGGCTGTAGGCCAGCGGGAACAGGAAAATCAGCAACGTCAGGGTCCAGTCGATCATCATAGCCTCGGGCGGTAGTATGCGAGAGCGTCAGAATGCCCGCGAAGCGTGGCGCAGGGCGACCCGGATCGTGCGCTTTCGGATTGCGGGACGATCCAATAGGCTGCCTCGTGAATCGATCCGACACGAAGGTACGCCAATGCGCCTGTTGCCCCTTTTTCTTGCCCTTTGCCTTGCAGGGCCTGCCAGCGCCCAAACCTGTGGCGGCAATTTCGGCGGATTTGTCGATGCGTTGCGACAAGAGGCCATCGCACGGGGCCATGCCCCCGACAGCGTGACACGGTTTTTCGCGCCCGTGCGGCACGATCCCGCCGTCATCAAGGCCGACCGCAGGCAGGGTGTATTCCAGATGCCCTTCGTCGATTTCGCCCGCCGCCTGATCAGCGCGAACCGCATGCAGAAGGGCCGGCAACTGGCGCAGCAGTACGATGCGACCTTCGAGCGGATCGAACGCGAGTACGGCATCAGCCGCGGTGTCCTGCTGGCTTTCTGGGCGTTCGAAACCGATTACGGCGCGGTTCAGGGGGATTTCAACACGCTGAACGCACTGGTCACGCTGTCGCATGATTGCCGTCGCCCCGAATTGTTCCGCCCGCAGATTTTTGCCGCGCTGGAACTGTTCGAAAAGGGGGATTTCAGCCCGGCCAAAACCACAGGGGCGTGGGCCGGTGAAATCGGCATGGTGCAGATGCTGCCGCGCGACATTCTGGACAACGGGGTGGATGGCGATGGCGACGGGCATGTGAACCTGAAAACATCGGCCCCCGATGCGCTGATGTCGGGCGCAAAGATGCTGAGCGAGCTTGGCTGGCGTCCGAACGAACCCTGGCTGCAGGAGGTGACGCTGCCGCAAGGGATGGACTGGGCGCAAACCGGGCTGCGCACTGTGAAACCTGCCTCGGACTGGGCGGGGATGGGGGTGCAGGCCCGACACGGACAGATCGCAAGCGACCTGCCCGCCAGCCTGTTGCTGCCGCAGGGGCGCAACGGCCCGGCTTTTCTGGCCTATCCGAATTTCCGAGTCTATTTCGAATGGAACCAGAGTTTCGTCTACGTCCTGACCGCCGCCTATTTCGCCAACCGTCTGGAGGGTGCGCCGGTGTTCAATGCGGGCACTCCCGCGCAAGGGTTGTCGGATGCGCAGATGAAGGATTTGCAGCGCAAGCTGGCCGCGCGGGGCTATGACGTGGGCGAGATCGACGGAATCCTCGGTGCGGGCACCCGCGCCGCCGTGCAGGACATCCAGCAGGAACTGGGGCTGCCTTCCGACGCATGGCCGACACGGGATTTGCTGAACAGGCTTTGAGGGTCGGGCGGATCAGTTTCCTGAGGTCGCCAGCAATTGCTGAGCGCGGTCATGGCCCAGCTTCCAGGCCAGAATCTCGGCCCTGGGGTGCCAGGTGTAGCGATGATCGTCGCGTGTCGGGGACCAGAACAACACACCCCCCTCGCGCCAGGGGTCCAGTACGATCCCGTCATACAGGGTATCGCCACCGCGGCTGATGATCACGGTGCTGTGTTCCAGCAGAATCGGATTCTTGGCGTTGGCGATGGCGCGATGCAGGTCCAGCGTCTGGAAGTCCTCTTGTTTCAGGCGGGTTTCCATGTCCTTGGCCCAGTGCCAGCACAGGCCGCGAGGTTTGACGCCCATATTGACCTTGGTGTTATGGATGATCGGCGGATCGGTGATCTGATATTCCAATGCCAGCCGGTGCGTATGTTCATAAGAAATACGCGCGGCGCGGTGCGCTTCTTCCGGATCGACCTCGGGGCCGAGGGCAAGGATCGCCTGTTCGAGCCGCGCCACATCCTGCGCGGTGCCGGGCAGCGGCGGGCCATCGGGGCGCGGCGTTCCGCAGGCGGCGAGGGCCACAAGGCCGAGAAAAGCAAAAAAGCGCAAGAAAAGCGGCATCGGTGGCATCGTCCTGAACGGGTAACACTGCGTCATCCCAAAGAGCTATCGGGCGCATCAGCGGATGTCGAGACAGCCCGGCGAGAACCCGCGCGGATGTGATGGGAAGGAAACAGCGGCGTTAACCACGATACGCGCGGTATTCTTTACTTTTTGGCAAGGATTACGCATCATGCTGAGCATATCGGAAGTTCTGTCAGTTTTTCCACTGAACAGTTGACCCGGCAGAGGTGCTTCTCTGCCGGGTCTTTCCTTGTCAGGGCGTCATCGCCCTATCCAAAGCCGGATGACGGCAATCACCAGCGTTCCCGCTGCAATCGCGACCATCCATTTTCGGAAGTTCCTTTCGGTCAGTCTGACCACCTCCTTCCGCTGCGAAGGTTCACAGCGAATTGAACATCGGCCCCGGCGCTGAAGGAAAGGTTAAATTGTACGAAAAACTCAGAGTGATCAGGCCACCATCGCCTCGGCCTTCTTGAGATCGACCGACACCAGCTGACTGACGCCCTGCTCGGCCATGGTGACGCCGAACAGGCGATCCATGCGGCTCATGGTGACGGCATGGTGGGTAATGATCAGGAAGCGGGTTTCGGTGCGGCGGCACATTTCGTCCAGCATATCGCAGAACCGGCCCACATTGGCATCGTCAAGTGGCGCATCGACCTCGTCGAGCACACAGATCGGCGCGGGGTTAGCCAGGAACACCGCAAAGATCAGGGCAAGCGCCGTCAGCGTCTGCTCACCACCCGACAGCAGGGACAAGGTGGCCAGTTTCTTGCCCGGCGGCTGACACATGATTTCGAGCCCGGCATCGAGTGGATCGTCGCTTTCGACCATGACGAGATTGGCCTCGCCGCCGCCGAAGAGATGGGTGAACAGCATGGCGAAGTTGGAATTCACCTGCTCAAATGCGGTCAGCAGGCGTTCGCGCCCCTCGCGGTTCAGGCTGGCGATCCCGTTGCGCAATTCACGGATCGCCCCTTCGAGATCGGCTTTTTCGGTAACCAGCGAGTCATGCTCTTCCTGTACCTCACGGGCGTCTTCCTCGGCGCGCAGGTTGACCGCGCCAAGCGCATCACGCTGCCGTTTCAGGCGGTTCACGTCGGCCTCGATCGCCTCTGAGGCCGGCATCTTTTCGGGATCGGCCTGCAGCTGCTCCAGAAGGTTCTCGGGCGTGGTCTCCTGATCGTCCGCGATGCGCTCGGCGGCATAGGCCTGAGCCTCGCGGGCGGCATCGGCGCGGGCTTCGGACCGGGCGCGGGCTTCGCGCGCCTCGGACGCGGTGCGCTCGGCATCGCGCTCGGCGGCCACGGCTTCGCGCGCAGCCCCTTCGCCAGAGGACAGAGCATCGGCAGCCTCGGCCCGACGGGCCTCGGCCTTGTCGATTTCCGAACTCAATTCGGCGCGCTTGGCGGCGATTTCCTCGGGGGCGGCGTTGGCCTCGGCCAGTTCGTCCTCGGAGGCGGCCTTGCGTTCGGCCAGTTCGGCGCTGCGCTTTTCGGCGGTTTCCAGACGGTGCCGCCAGCCGCTGATCTCCTTGGTGACCTCTTGCGCGCGCCGGGTGCGGGCCTCGCCCTCGCGGCGCAATTCGTCATGTCCCGACCGTCGGGCCATCATGGTCATCCGCGCGGCTTCGACCGTCATCTTGACATCTTCGACCTCGGCGCGCGCGGCATCGAGATCACCCAGATCCTGCACGCCCTTTTCGGCCTCGGCCAGTTGCTGGCGGGCGGCAAGCGCCTCTTCCTCGTGGCGGGTGACGGCAAGCCCCATCGATTCCAGCTTGGATTGCGCCAGATTGCGGTCGGCCTCGGCCCGGCTGAGGGCGCGGTTGGCCTGATTGAGATCGGTATCCGCGGCGCGGCGCGCTTCGCGGGCCTGCTTGTCGGCCTCGGCCAGGTCCGCCAGTTTCGCACGCAGGGTTTCATGGGCATGTGACGCCCCCTCGGCCCGCGCCGTGGCATGGGCCAGTTCCTGCTTGAGCTCTTCGAGCCGGTTCAATTGTTGCAGGCGCAACGCGGCGGCCGATGGCGCATCCTCGGCCCAGGCCCTGTATCCGTCCCACCGCCACAGATCGCCCTCGCGGGTGACGAGGCGCTGACCGGGCTTGAGCAAGGGTTGCAGGCGCGGGCCATCCTCGGCCTCGACCAGACCGATCTGGGACATGCGCCGCGCCAGCACTTCGGGAACCGAAACGTGATTGGTCAGCGCGGTCACGCCTTCGGGCAGGGTTTGTGCGGCCTGATACCCCGGCAGAACCATCCAGCCCGAGGGGCCGTCCTCGTCCACTTCGGGAGCGCGCAGATCGTCAGCCAGTGCCGCGCCGAGCGCCTTTTCAAAGCCCTGCTCGACCTGCAAACGATCAAGGATCTGCCCGCCTTCGGCGGTGTCACGATCCACCAGCCGCGCCAATGCAGTCACCTCGGCGGACAGGGCGTTGACCTCGCCTTCGGCTTCGGAGCGTTCGGCGCGCGCGGTTGTTTCGCGCGCCTGTGTTTCGGCGCGGGCGGCTTCAGCGGCGTTCAGCGTTTCCTCGGCGGCCTCGGCAGCCTTGAGCGCGGCGGTTTCGGCGCTCTGTGCAGCCTCGTAATCCTGCCCGGCGCGCGCCAGCGCATCCCTGGCGGATTGCGCCGCACTGCGGGCGCGCTCGGCCTCGGCCTCGCTTTTATGGAGGGTCTTGCGACTGTCCTCCAGAAATCGCTGCGCCGATTGATGCCGTGCTGCAAGACGCGCGACATCCTCGGTCAACTGGCTGAGATCGGTTTCGCGATCCTGCAACACCTGCGCCGCCTCGTGCGAGGCTTCGGCAGCCGCGGCCAGCTTGTCGGACTGTCCCTCGCTGGCCTTGGCCAGTTCGCGGGCCTCCCACTCGAGGCGCTCGATGGTTTCGCCCGCATCCCGGTTCAGGCCCGATTCACGGTCGATATCTCGGCCCAACTGTTCGATCCGGCTGTGCAGGGTTTCGATCCGCGCGCGGGCGTTTTGCTCCTGCTCGTTCAGGGTATCACGCTGCACCTGAAGGCGTTGCAGGATGGCAGCGGCAATCGCCTCTTCCTCGCGCAGGGGCGGCAGGGCATCCTCGGCCCTGGCGCAGGCCTTGGCGGCTTCGCGTGCTGCGGATTCGGCCTGCGCCGCAGCGGTGGTACGATCGCGCAGCTCTTCGTCGGCGCGGGCACGGGCAGAATCCGCTTCTTTCCAGCGACGATAGAGCAACAACCCCTCGGCCTGCCGCAACTCTTCGCCGATAGCGCGATAGCGGGCGGCCTGCCGGGCCTGCCGGGCCAGTTGCGCCAGTTGCCCGGCCAGTTGTTCGATCACGTCATCGACGCGGGTCAGGTTCTGCTCGGCGCCTTTCAGTTTCAGTTCGGCCTCGTGCCGACGCTGATAGAGGCCCGAGATCCCGGCGGCCTCTTCCAGAATGCGGCGGCGGGCCTTGGGCTTGGCGTTGATCAGTTCCGAAATCTGCCCCTGCCGGACCAGCGCGGGCGAATGCGCCCCGGTCGAGGCGTCGGCAAAGAGCATCTGCACGTCACGTGCGCGCACATCCTTGCCGTTGACCTTGTAGGCACTACCCACGTCACGGGTGATCCGCCGCACGACATCGAGAACGTCGCTGTCGTTGAAGCCGGACGGCGCCAGACGGTCCGAGTTGTCGATCTGCAACGCCACTTCGGCAAAGTTGCGCGCCGGGCGCGAGGCGGCGCCGGCAAAGATCACGTCTTCCATCCCGCCGCCGCGCATGGCGGTGGGGCGGTTTTCCCCCATGACCCAACGCAGCGCTTCCAGCAGGTTCGACTTGCCACAGCCATTCGGCCCCACCACCCCGGTCAGACCGTGCGCGATATGCAGGTCCGTCGGGTCGACGAAGCTTTTAAAGCCGGTCAGTCTTAGCTTGGAGAACTGCAAGGGCACCTCGGGCGTGTGATTCCGTCGTTCTGAAAATGTGACGGGGTGCCGGGGCGTCTGTCAACGGCAAACCCCACGATATGGGGACACAGAGGGACTTATCCACAAGATATATGCGAAATTCGGCCATTCCTTGCCTTTCATCGGCCTTGCCCGGACCAGGTTGACGAGGCCGGTGCAGGTGTCGCCCCTTCTTCCCCGCCATGGCGCAGACGGGCGGCAGGCCGTCGGAATCGACCTTGACGGGTTCGAGTCCTCCGGGCAGATTGGTGGGGCAATGGTTCCCATATGAGCGCAAAGCGTTCCGGGAAGAATTGGGAATGACGTGACAGCGGACCCAAACAGGGCGCTTAACCGTCAGCCGCCCCCGCGACTGTAAGCGGAGAGCCACTGCCACAATGCCACTGGGGGTAACACCTTGGGAAGGCGGCAGCACGGCGACGACCCGCAAGCCAGGAGACCAGCCATCGCATGGACCTAACCCGCCGCCTCGGGTGAGAGGCGAAGAAGGAGAAAAGACAATGACCGCACTGGTTCAATCCGCTGCAAAATCTTCCGTTCTGCCGTTCGTGACCGCCATGATACTGGGCCTCGGCATCATCACGATCGCCGGGCACGTTCAGGCCTCGACCCTGCACGATGCCGCCCATGACGTGCGCCACGCCACCGGCTTTCCCTGCCACTGAACCATGTTTCAGAAAATTCTGGCCAGCGCGTTGCTCGCTGGATTCTGCGCGGGGCTGAGTGCGGCCGCGTTGCAGTTTTTTTTCGTGCAGCCGGTTCTGCTCCATGCAGAGCTATATGAAGGTGGCGATCTGATTCATTTCGGCGCCGACGCGGTAAGCGCCAATCCTGAACTGCCGGGGTTCGACCCTGTGCGCGACGGTCTGAGCATTCTGTTCACGGCGCTCATCTACGTGGGTTACGCGCTGTTGCTGATCGCCGCGATGGGACTTGCAGAGGCACGGGGCGTTGCCATCACGGCACGCACCGGGATTCTCTGGGGGCTTGCGGGATTCGTCGCAATCCACTTTGCACCGGCAATTTCGCTGCCGCCCGAAGTGCCGGGCGTGGCGGCTGCCGATGTGGCGCTACGCCAGATCTGGTGGTGGAGCACCGTAGCGGCAACGGCCTGCGCGCTTGCGCTGATCGCGTTCGGCAAGGGCTGGCTGATGTGGAGCACGGCGGCCATCCTGCTGCTGGCGCCGCATGTCATCGGCGCACCGCATCCGGGTGAGTTCTCGGGCCCGGTTCCGCCGGAGATCGCCGCGCTCCTTGCTGCGCGTGCCCTTGGCATCGGATTTTTCGCCTGGGCACTGCTTGGGTTGTTCGCCGGTTACTTCTGGCAACGCGAAGAACAGGCGTCGGCCTGATCCTCTAACCGGCCCCGGCGGATATCCGTCGGGGCCCCATAAACGAGTTTTCTTATGCCTCGGACCTTTGTCTTCCTGCTGATCGGCCTGTTTTTCGGAACCGGTTTCGGCTTTCTTCTTGCGGCGGGCACCGGGGTGCAGCTCGAAGGTCATCATCATGGTGACGACGTGCACGATCATGCCGCGCATGATCATGGCCAGGGCGATATGAACGGTCACGATCATTCCCGTATGGTCGAAGCGGGCACCCCTGTCCCGACGCTCAGGATCGCCTTGCATCCCGATGGAACCCAAAGCCGCAACCTGCATATCGAGGTGACCGGGTTTGCCTTCGATCCCGAAGGCGTCAACGGCCCGCACGTACCGGGGAAAGGACACGCGCATGTCTATGTGGATGGCATCAAGGTCGCGCGCGCCTATGGTCCCTGGATGCAGCTTCAGGCCTTGCCTGTAGGCCCCCATGACATACGTGTCGCGCTATATACCAACGACCATTCCCAACTGGTCAGCAACGGCGAACCGATCGAGGCCACAGCGCAGGTGGTGATCGAATGATGACCTATGCCGGCACCCGGCCCACGAGGCAAGATCGCAAGCGTCCCGCATCGCGGGCGTCTTCGATCCAGCCATCGGCACAATCGGCATACATGGCCGCAAAGGCCAGTGTATCGTCCAGGTCAATCGCGGGGTCGATATCGGCGAAAAGATACGTGGCCTTGCCCGGTGCCGCAAAGGCCACCGAGAGGGGCCGAGCGCAATTCGACATGCAGGCATGGTCCTGCACCTCGAACGCCAGACCCCGTTGCGCCAGCGCAACGCGCAGCCGGGCGGCAAAGCCCTTGCCGTCCATCCCCTCGCATGTTGAACAAACCACGATCCGGTGCATATGCGCCGTCCTTTCACGGGTGCCCTAGGCCAAGGCCACCCTGCTGACAAGCCCTTCTGAGGAGTTGACCAGATGCCCGCAAAAATACCCGCAACCGTCGTCACCGGATTTCTGGGTGCCGGAAAAACCACGCTGATCCGTCACATGCTGGAAAACGCGAATGGCAAGCGCATCGCGCTGATCATCAACGAATTCGGTGATCTGGGCGTGGATGGCGGCATTCTCAAGGGCTGCGGCATCGAGGGCTGCGCCGAGGACGACGTGATGGAATTGTCCAACGGGTGTATCTGCTGCACGGTGGCCGAGGATTTCATCCCCACCATGCAAAAACTACTGGAGCGCGCAGATGCTCCCGATCACATCGTGATCGAAACCTCGGGGCTGGCTTTGCCCCAACCTCTGGTGCGCGCCTTCAACTGGCCCGAGATTTCCACCCGTGTCACCGTGGACGGGGTGATCACGGTGGTGGATGGCAAGGCCGTGACCGAAGGCCGGTTCGCCCATGACATCGCCGCGGTGGATGCCCAGCGCGCGCAGGACGAGAACCTCGATCACGAAACGCCCCTGTCCGAACTGTTCGCCGATCAGGTGGCCTGCGCCGACATGATCGTGGTGAACAAGGCCGATTTGTTGGGTGAGGACGAGGCCACGACCCTTGTCGCGCAATTGCGCGATGACAGCCGCGATGGCGTGCAGGTGGTCAAATCGACCATGGGCGCGTTGCCTGTCGATGTGTTGCTTGGGCAGGGCATAGGTGCCGAAACGGATATGGACGCCCGTCACGAGCTGCATCACCATCATCATGACGATGAGGAGGACGACCACCACCATGATCACGATCACGACGAGTTTGAATCCTTCGTGGTCACCCGCCCCGAGATCAGTGACCCGGCAACCTTTGCCGAGCAGGTTGCCGAAGTGATCCGCGCACACGATATCCTGCGCCTGAAGGGGTTTGCCGCCGTCGCGGGCAAGCCGATGCGCCTGACCCTGCAAGCCGTGGGTCCGCGCGTCGACAGCTATTTCGACCGCCCGTTCGGCACAGACCCGAGGGAAACCCGGCTGGTGGTCATCGGGCAATCGGGGCTGGACCGGACCGCCATCGAACGGGCATTGTCTGCCTGACGGTTACTCTGTGACAGGCCGGGCGTTGTGCGCCCTGGCTCTTTTCCGGCGCAAACGCTCAATGACGCGCCACCGCCGCATGCGAAAGGCTGACTCCTCATGCACCTGCTTGCCGCCACTCCGGGACAGATCGACGACGGGCAAGAGCCCGTCGATCCTGGCCAGACCCCGGCGGATGTCGTGTTCGTCTCGGCTGCCGACACGGAACTGGCCGCGCTGTCCGGGGCGCGGGCCGAGATGGAGACGCCCCCGACGCTGCGGTTGACCAACCTGACCCATTTACAGCATCCGATGTCGGTCGACCTGCATCTGGACAATTGCGCGACGAAATCCCGGCTGGTGATCGCGCGGGTACTGGGCGGCGTCGGGTACTGGAAATACGGGGCCGAGCAGTACGCAGCACGGCTTCACGAGGCAGGCCTCCCGCTGGCACTATTGCCCGGCGACGACAAACCCGATGCGGAACTGCGCGGCCTGTCCACCGTGGACGATGCGGATTACGATGCGCTTTGGGCCTATCTGGTCGAAGGCGGCCCCGAGAATGCCATCAATTTCCTGTCTTACACCCGCGCGATGCTGGAGGGTGACGAAAAGCCCGCCGCTGCCAGCCCGCTGTTGCGTGCCGGGGTCTATTGGCCCGGAGCGGGCGTGGCCGATCTGTTGGCGGCGCAGGAGGCATGGAGAGATGGCGCGCCAGTCGTGCCGTTGGTTTTCTACCGGGCGTTGGTGCAAGGCGCGGGACTGAACCCGATCAACCGTCTGGTCAAGTCGCTGCTGCGCGCCGGTCTGAACCCCCTGCCCGTTTTTGTGGCCTCTCTGAAAGACCCGGTTTCGGTCGCGACGCTGGAGCATCTTTTTGGCGCTGCGCCGCCTTCGGTTATCCTGAACTGCACGTCTTTTGCAGTGGGATCGCCCCATACGGGCGATGACAGCCCCGACAACCCCCTGACCATGCCAGCCACCCAAGGGGCGCCGGTGTTCCAGGTGGTATTGGCCGGCTCTGGCGAAGAGGCCTGGGCCGACGGGCTGACCGGGCTTTCGGCCCGCGACATCGCGATGAACGTGGCCCTGCCCGAGGTCGATGGCCGGGTGCTGTCCCGCGCGGTCAGCTTCAAGGGCGAGGCGTTTTTCGACAATGCAACCGAGTGTCCCATCGCCACTTACCGTGCACAAGGCGACCGGGTGGAGTTCGTGGCCGAACTGGCAAAGACCTGGGCCACCCTGCGTGCCACGCCCGAAGACAAGCGCAAGGTTGCGTTGGTGCTGGCGAACTATCCCAACAAGGACGGGCGGCTGGCCAATGGCGTGGGGCTGGATACGCCTGCGGGAACGGTGCATGTGATGCGCTTGCTGCAAGAGGCCGGATATCGGGTGACCGACGCCCCCGAAGACAGCGATGCGCTGATGCAGGCGGTCATGGCCGGGCCGACCAACTGGCTGACCGACCGCGTTTGGCGGCGGGGCGGCGTGCAACTGTCGATGGCCGAATACCAGATCGAGTATGGCCAGTTGCCGTGGCGTTTGCGCGAGGCCATGGAAAGCCGGTGGGGTCCGCCCGAAGCGGACCCGTTCTATACCCCCGGCGAGGTGGATTGCGGCCATTTCGCCCTGTCGGTTCTGGAATTCGGCAATGTGGTCGTGGGCATCCAACCTGCGCGCGGCTATAATATCGACCCGTCCGACACCTACCATTCGCCCGACCTGGTCCCGCCCCATAATTACCTGGCCTTCTACATATGGCTGCGCCACCAGTTCCGTGCGCAGGCCATCGTGCATATGGGCAAGCACGGCAATCTCGAGTGGTTGCCGGGCAAGGCATTGGCCCTGTCAAAGGAGTGCTGGCCCGAGGCGGTGCTGGGACCGATGCCGCATATCTATCCGTTCATCGTCAACGATCCGGGCGAGGGCACGCAGGCCAAGCGCCGTGCGCAGGCCGTGATCATCGACCACCTGACCCCGCCCCTGACCCGCGCAGAAACCTATGGCCCGCTCAAGGATCTGGAGGCCTTGGTCGATGAGTATTACGAGGCGGCGGGCGTCGATCCGCGGCGCATCGACTATCTGCGCCGGGAAATCCTGTCGCTGAGTTCGGCCACGGGGCTGGACAAGGATGTCGGCCTGACCGGGGACGACGACGAAACCGATCTGGCCAAGCTGGATGCCTATCTGTGCGAGTTGAAGGAGGCGCAGATCCGCGACGGGTTGCATATACTCGGGCAGTCTCCGGAAGGCGAGCAAGAGCGGGATCTGGCCATCGCCCTGTTGCGCGTTCCGCGCGGCGAGGGCAAAGGCAGCGAGGCTTCGCTGATCCGGGCCTTGGCAGTGGATTGCGATGTATCCATCGACCCGCTTGATTGTGATATGGCCACCCCCTATGACGGCCCGCGTAATACGATCCTAGAGGGATTGGACGCCGGCCCTTGGCGCAGCAACGGCGACACGGTCGAGCGGCTGGAATTGCTGGCGCAACAGGCGTTCAACTGGGAAGAAGCGCCTGAACAGTTCCAGCAGACGCGCCCGGTGCTGGAAGAGTTGCACAATAAGGTTCTTCCGATCCTGCACGCATGTGGCCCTGACGAGGGGCGCGGGCTACTGACCGCCCTTGCGGGGCGGTTCGTTTCGCCTGCTCCGTCGGGCGCACCGACACGCGGGCGTCTGGATACGCTCCCTACCGGGCGCAATTTCTACAGCGTGGACAGCCGCGCCGTGCCTACGCCCACCGCCTGGGCCCTGGGGTGGAAATCGGCGAATCTGCTGATCGAAAAGCACCTGCAAACGCATGGTGACTGGCCCCGCACGATGTTGTTGACCGCATGGGGCACCGCCAACATGCGCACGGGCGGGGACGATATCGCGCAGGCCATGGCCCTGATGGGGGTGAAACCGAAATGGGACGCCGCCAATCGGCGGGTCACCGGGTTCGAGGTTCTGCCGCAAAGGGTGCTTGGCCGCCCGCGCGTGGACGTCACCCTGCGCATCTCGGGGTTTTTCCGTGATGCCTTTCCCCAGCTTATCACGCTGTTCGACAGCGCCGCGCGCGCGGTGATGAACATGGATGAACCCGAGGATTTGAACCCCGCCGCCAGCCGTGCCCGGATCGAAGGCAACACCACGCGCATCTACGGTGCCAAGCCGGGGGCCTACGGTGCGGGCCTACAGGCGATGATCGACGAACGGTTATGGTCCGACAAGGCCGATCTGGCAGAGGCTTACCTCACATGGGGCAGCTATGCTTATGGCGCACAGGAGGACGGTCGCGCAGACCGCGAAGGGTTTGAAAACCGTCTGCGGCAGACCGAGGCCATCGTGCAAAATCAGGACAACCGTGAACACGACCTGCTGGATTCGGATGATTATTACCAGTTCGAGGGCGGTGCGGCGGCGGCGGTCAGCACCTTGCAGGGGCAGGACCGGCCGATCTATCACAACGACCATTCCCGTCCGGAACGCCCGATCATCCGCACATTGGAGGACGAGATCGGGCGCGTGATCCGATCACGCGTGGTCAACCCGAAATGGATCGAAGGGATCAAGCGGCACGGCTACAAAGGGGCGTTCGAGATCGCGGCGACAGTGGATTACATGTTCGCCTTCGCAGCCACCACCGGCGCGGTACGCAGCCATCACTTCGATATGGTCGAGGCGGCGTTTCTCGAAGACGAAAACACACGCGATTTCATCGAAGAGCACAACGCCCCCGCCCTGCGCGAAATCGCACTGCGCCTGCACGAGGCAATCGAACGGGGCATGTGGATGCCGCGCTCGAACTCGGCGCGCGCACGGATCGAGGCGGTAGTGAAAGGCCGGAGCACGCCATGATCAAGCGGGGCCGAGAACGGGCAAGGAGGCACCCATGATACGAAAAGGTCATTGCCTGTGCGGCGCAGTCACGTTCGAGCTGGACGGCGGCCATAACTGGATCGGACATTGCCATTGCGATAGTTGCCGCCGCGCGACAGGCGCACCTTTGGTCACGTTTGTCGGCCACCCCGACGGCAATTGGCAGTGGACCGAGGCAGAGCCGAAACACTATGAATCCTCGCCCGGCAACCACCGATATTTCTGCGCAACCTGCGGGAGCTCGGTTGCCTACCGTTCAGACCGCGAGCCGGATGAGATGCATTTTCATGCGGTGCTGCTGGACGATCCCGACACGCTGTCACCCGACGAAGTCTTTCACGCGGACGAGCGGCTGTCGTGGGTTCCCGAAGCGCTGCCGGGGTGCCCTCAGGGATAAGGGCGGCATTCCAACGCGCCGTACCCGTCTTTCAGGTCATAGGCATCGCATTCGAGATCCAGCGGGAAAATCGGCCTTGGCGGCGACCCGGCACCGCAATCCAGTCTGGCCACGAAGACCGCCTGATCGCCCTCCAGCCGACTGACGGCGCAACCGCTGACCCGTTCGATCGCGGCCACTGCGCGAGGCGCTACAACAGCGGGGCGCGGCGCCCATTCCATATTCAGCCGGATCGCCTGTGCCCGGTCACCATCCACACGCACGTCAAAGGTGCTTTGATACACCGATATACGTATGGGCTCGGCCCCGCGAAACGCGGGGCCGGGCGTGTTGCAACCTGCGACGAGCAGGCAAATCACCAAAAGCACCGAGTAACGCAACATCACGGCAACATGCGCATAGTCGGTTAACAAATCGTTAGCGCAAGCCTGGGTTCTCCGCGACATTCCACCCCAGATACATAATTTTTCCAGAATGTATCATACATTCCAAATTCACTATGTGAATGCAGGAGCCACCTATGACGCAATGTACCACACGACCCGCTGACACATATTCGCCACTTTACTTTCTCGCGTCTCTTGGCGCGGGGGGATTGGTGGTTACCTTCTTCATGTACCTGATGTTCTGGGTCCCATACCAAGGCCGTCCCGTACCGGTGTTCGAGGACGTGACCGGCGCCCTGGCCTCGGGTGGCCCGGCCTTGCAGGCCGGCATCGTGATTGCGTTGATCGGCATCGCGGCGATGGCCTTTCTGAACGTCAAATTGCTGATCTGGAACGTCGCCGCCTTACGCGCCTTCCAGAAGACCGAAAGCTACGTGGCACTACGCCAAAGCAACGGCGAAACCACCCTGTTGGCGGCGCCGCTGGCCAGTGCGATGACGATCAATGTCGGCTTCATTGTCGGGCTGGTATTCGTGCCTGGCCTTTGGAGTATCGTGGAATACCTGTTCCCGATGGCACTACTGGCCTTTCTGGGCCTCGGAATCTGGGCCTTGCGACTGATCGGCGGTTTTCTGGGCCGCGTGTTGACACAGGGCGGCATCTTCGACGTCACCGCTCACAACTCGTTTGCACAGCTTCTGCCCGCGTTCGCCATCTCGATGGTGGGCGTCGGCCTGGCCGCCCCGTCGGCCATGAGCGGCAACACCGTGACGGTAGGTGTCAGCCTTGTACTGAGCACCTTTTTCGGGGTCACCGCGATCATCTACACGCTGGTCGCCGCGATCACCGGCTTCAACTCGATGCTGCATCACGGCACCGCGAAAGAGGCCGGACCGACCCTGATGGTCGTGGTTCCTATCGTGACCGTTCTGGGTATCCTGTTCATGCGCCAGAACCACGGTCTGCATGTTGTCTTTGACGCCCACGGAACACCCGGTGAAACACTGATCTTCCTGTCCCGTCTGCTGGCAATCGAAGTCCTGTTCCTCGCCCTTGGCCTGCTGGTGCTGAAGAGGCAGGGCTATTGGGCCGAGTTCATTTCGGGCCAGAAAGCCTCGGCCGGGTCTTATGCCCTGATCTGTCCCGGCGTCGCCTTTGCGGTCATGATGCACTTTTTCGTCAACAAGGGGCTGGTGGGCGCCGGTGTGATCGACAAGTTCGGGCTGGCGTTCTGGGGGCTGACAGGCATCGCGATCATCGCGCAATTCATGATGATCTGGCTGGTTCTGAAACTGAACCGCAAACATTTCAGTCGCGTCGTCTCCCCCGCCCCCGTCGCTGCGGAATAACTCAACAGACACCATCAGAAGCATTCAGGGCCGTCCCGCACCGGGCGGCCCTTTTGCATGTGGCACACAGGACCTATGATCGTGCTGAGCAACGCCTAGAAAGCAAATCAAATGATCCTGAATATAACCATCATTCTGGGATTTCAGTTAACCGGCGAGGTGATGACACGCGCGCTGTCACTGCCCCTGCCGGGTCCGGTAACCGGAATGGCCCTGTTGCTGGCCGCATTCCTCATCCGGCCTGAATTGGCCACGCGCGTCCTGCCCACATCGCAGGGGATTTTACAGCACCTGTCACTGCTTTTCGTGCCAGCCGGTGTCGGCGTCGTCAGCCATACGGATGCCCTTGGGGATTCCGGTGTGGCGTTGTTGATAGCCTTGGTGGGCAGCACCGTTCTGGCCCTGGCTGTCGGCGCATTGACCTTTGTCGCTCTCGCCCGCCTGACAGACAACGCCGGATACAGGTCATGACCGATCTGCCCGATATCTGGTCATATCTGCGCGAGGGTCCTCTTTTTTGGCTGACAACCACATTGGTGGCATACCTTGTCGGAGACGGCGCCTATCGCCTGAGTCGCCAAAACCCTTTGGTTAATCCGGTACTGGTCGCCATGCTTCTTTTGGCCGGCATCCTGTGGGCAACGGGGACACCCTACAAAACCTATTTCGAGGGGGCGCAGTTCGTCCACTTCATGCTGGGACCGGCCACCGTTGCCCTTGCCGGGCCGCTTTATAGCAACCTGCACCATGTGCGGCGTGCACTGATCCCAATGGTGGGCGCGTTGATTGCGGGGTCCGGCACGGCTGTGATCTCAGCCTTGTGGATCGCGCAGGCACTTGGCGTCGAAGGCGCGACTCTGGCGTCGCTGGCCCCGAAATCCACGACAGCGCCCGTGGCCATAGGCATTGCCGAACAATTGGGCGGACTGCCGACGCTGACCGCTGCGCTTGTCATCCTGACGGGGATCACCGGTGCCGTGATCGTTACTCCCCTGATGAACCTGATCCGCATCCGTGACTGGCGCGCACGCGGATTCGCGGTTGGCACGGCGGCGCACGGGATCGGTACGGCGCGCGCCTTTCAGGTCAATGAAACCGCAGGGGCATTCGCCGGGATCGGAATGGGACTGAATGCCTTGCTAACCGCGCTGATTGCGCCTTATGTCTTGAGCCTGTTCCAATAAAGGGAAACGCGCCACATGACCGACGACAGCGACCGCCACGCCACCAAGATGGCCAAGAAAAAGGCCGCCCGAGACAAGATCATGGCCACCAAGACCGACGAGAAGGGGCTGATCATCGTTCACACCGGCAAGGGCAAGGGCAAATCCAGTGCGGCCTTCGGGATGATTTTTCGCTGTATCGCCCATGACATGAAATGCGCCGTGGTGCAGTTCATCAAGGGCGGGATGAGCACCGGTGAGCGTGACCTGATCCTGTCGAAGTTTTCCGATAAATGCGCGTTCCACACCATGGGCGAGGGCTTTACCTGGGAAACCCAGGACCGCGACAGGGATATCGAAATGGCGCAGGCGGCATGGGAGAAGGCCAAGGAGCTGATCCGCGACGAGAGCAACAAGATGGTCCTGCTGGACGAAATCAATATCGCCCTGCGTTACGATTATCTGGATATCGACGAGGTGGTACAATTTCTGGCCGAAGAAAAGCCGCACATGACTCATGTCGTTCTGACCGGGCGCAATGCCAAGGACGAGTTGATCGAGATCGCCGATCTGGTCACCGAGATGGAACTGGTCAAGCACCCGTTCCGTTCGGGCGTCAAGGCGCAGATCGGGGTGGAATACTGAATGTCCAAACATCGCGTCCTGACCGAATTCGGCATGGGAACGTCGCTGCGCCGCGGTGACTATACACAGGCGGCCAGACGTGCGGTGCAGGAAGCGCTGTGGCGCAATTCCATCAACATGGCCGAACTATATGGTTTCGATAAATCGGCAATGATCCTTGATGTCGAGATCGCCGTGCAGCAGCCCGAAGCGGTGGATACCAAGGCGGTGGCAGAAGTCTTCCCCTACGGGCAGGTCAGCGTTACCGCCACGACGGGTGGTCTGGACATCCCGCGCCCCGAGGGGACAGGCACCCCCACGGTCATCGCCAACGCGGCGATTTCCGTCAGTTTCATGATGGAGCGGATAGATGTCTGAGCGGCGGGTAATCATAGAAATGGGCATGGGCAACGATCTGCACGGGATGGACTATCAAAAGGCCGCCGCACGGGCGATCGAGGATGCGATACGTCACTCAACCCTGCCAATCTTTGAAGCGACCGGGCTGGATCATGCGAAGATGCGCGTTCAGGTCACGGTGGGCGTACAGGCACCGGACAAACTGAATACCGGAGAATTGGCCGATGGCCTGCCGCGCGGGATTGCCACGGTCCGCGCGGTCAAGGGTGGACAAGACCTAACCAATCCCGAAACCGGTGAGACACTGGTGATTGCGACGGCGGCGGTCGAAGCCTTCCTGCCCGATCAGATTGGAGTTTGGCGATTGTCGGAAGCCTGACCATCGCGCCGCTTGTCGGGCTTGCGTTCCGGTCATACAATCTGACCAGTTGTATCAGGATCGCGCCATGCCGTTTGAACGTGTCACACCGGAAAAATTATCCACTGCCGTCACCCGCCAGATCGAGAAGCTGATCCTGCGGGGCATCCTGCGGCCGGGCGAGCGCCTGCCGTCGGAACGCGAACTGGCGGAACGGTTGGGGGTATCACGCCCCTCGCTGCGCGAGGCGGTGGCCGATCTGCAAGACAAGGGTCTGCTCGTCACCCGTGCGGGGGCGGGGGTTTTCGTGGCCGATGTTCTGGGCAGCGCCTTTTCGCCCGCCCTGATCCGGCTGTTTGCCGATCATGACGAGGCCGTATTCAACTACATCGCTTTTCGCCGCGATCTGGAAGGGCTGGCGGCTGAACGCGCTGCACGGCTGGCCTCGGACACCGATCTGAAGGTCATTCAGACGGTGTTCGACAAGATGGAAACGGCCCATACCAAACCCAACCCCAAGGACGAGGCGCGCCTGGACGCCGAGTTTCACATGGGAATCATCGAGGCCAGCCATAACGTGGTCATGCTGCACATGATGCGCTCGATGTTCGAACTGCTGCAGCAGGGCGTTTTCTATAACCGTCAGGTCATGTTCAAACAGCGCACGACACGCGGAGCCTTGCTGGATCAACACCGGGCGATCAACACCGCCCTGCAGGCCCGAGATACCGAAGCGGCCCGCGCCGCTGTGATTGCGCATCTCGATTTCGTCGAACAAGCCCTTGCCGATCAGCAAAAGGCCGAGCGGCACGAATCCATCGCGAAAAAGCGGCTTGATCACGAAAAAACGCGCTGACGCCGTCTCCGCGACCGCCGGAAAATTCTCGTTGGCGACAAGGCTGAGGGGCCAAGGCCCTGCAAAATAACTTATTTTTGTGCTAAAATTTTACCGTTTGATAAAAATAAAATCCGTGGAATACTGATCGTACATAACCAACATGTGGAGGCCCCCGTGAGTGACACCGCATTGACCCCAGGTATCAGGGCCGGCCGGCTGGATGCCGCCGCCTATGACGAAAACTTCGGTGATCTGCACCCCAGGCTGGACGATCACGAGGCACTGGTCGCGGCCGACCGCTGCTACTTCTGCCACGACGCACCCTGCGTGACCGCCTGCCCGACGGATATCGACATCCCGCTGTTCATCCGCCAGATCGCCACGGGCACGCCCGAGGCAGCAGCCAAAACGATCCTGAGCCAGAATATCCTGGGCGGGATGTGCGCCCGCGTATGCCCGACGGAAACCCTGTGCGAAGAGGCCTGCGTGCGCGAAACCGCCGAGAGCAAGCCGGTCCTCATTGGTCAGCTTCAACGCTACGCCACCGATGTGTTGATGGATCAGGGCAGCCATCCCTTTGCTCGCTCCGAGGCAACAGGCAAACGCATTGCTGTCGTGGGCGCTGGCCCTGCCGGTCTGTCCTGTGCGCACCGGCTGGCCATGCGCGGCCATGACGTGACCGTGTTCGACGGGCGTGCCAAACCCGGTGGGCTGAACGAATACGGCATTGCAGCCTACAAGTCGGTCGATCATTTTGCCGAACGCGAGGTCGAGTGGCTGTTGCAGGTCGGCGGGATCACCGTCGAGACCGGCAAGCGCCTTGGCGGCGGGCTGACGCTGAAACAACTGCAAGCCGATCATGACGCTGTGTTTCTCGGTATCGGCCTTGGTGGCGTGAACGCGCTTGGCCTCGACGCCGAAGACAAGGATGGCATCGCGAACGCCGTGGATTTCATCGCGGACCTGCGCCAGGCCAGCGATCTGGCCAAGCTGCCCGTGGGGCGTGATGTGGTGGTGATCGGCGGCGGCATGACGGCAGTGGACGCCGCTGTGCAAGCGAAACTCCTGGGCGCGCTCAACGTCAGCCTTGTTTATCGTCGCGGACGCGATCGGATGAACGCCAGCACGTTCGAACAGGATCTGGCGGCCTCCAAAGGTGTGCGGATCATTACCAACGCGCAGCCGATTGCGATACATGGCAACGGCGCGGTGCGTGAGGCCGAGTTCGAATATACCGACGACGATCTCAAACCCACCGGCCAGACCTTCCGCCTGCCCGCAGATCAGGTGTTCAAGGCCATCGGCCAGACGCTGGACGGCGATGGTTTACCCGACCTCGACGGGCGCAAGATCGCCGTCACCGACACGGGCCGCACCAGTATCGCCGGGGTCTGGGCCGGAGGCGACTGCGCGGCAGGTGGCGACGACCTGACCGTCACCGCCGTGGCCGAAGGGCGCGACGCCGCCGAGGACATCCACGCCAGCCTGATGGGCTGAGCGCAATCATAAAACAGGGAGATCAGCGACATGGCCAATCTCGAATCGAACTTCATCGGCATCAAATCGCCCAATCCATTCTGGCTGGCCTCGGCCCCGCCGACCGACAAGGAATACAACGTCCGGCGCGCCTTTGACGCCGGATGGGGCGGCGTCGTGTGGAAAACTCTGGGCGAAGAAGGCCCGCCCGTGGTCAATGTCAACGGTCCGCGCTATGGTGCGATCTGGGGTGCGGACCGCCGCCTGTTGGGGCTCAACAATATCGAGTTGATCACCGACCGCCCCTTGCAGACCAACCTTGACGAGATGACCCGCGTCAAGCGCGATTACCCCGACCGCGCCCTGATCGCCAGCCTGATGGTGCCGGTCAACGAGGACAGCTGGAAAGACATCCTGTCGCGCGTGATCGACACGGGCTGCGACGGTGTGGAACTGAATTTCGGCTGCCCCCACGGGATGAGCGAACGCGGGATGGGCAGCGCTGTGGGACAGGTGCCCGAATACGTGCAGATGGTCACCGAATGGTGCAAGAAGCACTCCAACCTGCCCGTCATCGTGAAACTGACACCCAATATCTCGGACATCCGCAAACCGGCGCAGGCCGCCAAGGATGGGGGCGCGGATGCGGTCAGCCTGATCAACACGATCAACTCGATCACCACGGTCGACCTGGACCTGTTCGCACCGAAGCCCACCATCGACGGGCAGGGCGCGCATGGCGGCTATTGCGGCCCGGCCGTCAAACCCATTGCGCTGAACATGGTCGCCGAGATCGCCCGCGACCCTGCACTGAAGGGGCTACCCATCTCGGGCATCGGCGGTGTCACCACATGGCGCGATGCCGCCGAATTCATGGCGCTTGGCGCGGGCAACGTGCAGGTCTGCACCGCCGCCATGACATATGGCTTCAAGATCGTGCAGGAAATGATCTCGGGGCTGTCGCAATATCTGGACGAAAAGGGCTTTGCCTCGGTCGACGATCTGGTGGGCCGCGCCGTGCCCAACGTGGTGAACTGGCAGGATCTGAACCTGAACTACATCACCAAGGCCCGCATTGATCAGGAAGCGTGCATCAAATGTGGCCGCTGCTTTGCCGCCTGCGAGGACACCAGCCATCAGGCGATCTCCATGTCCGATGACCGCACCTTTGACGTGATCGACGAAGAATGCGTGGCCTGCAACCTGTGCGTCAATGTCTGCCCGATCGAAGGGTGCATCACGATG
This sequence comes from Roseovarius sp. PS-C2, assembly GCF_018862045.1. Taxonomy (NCBI): domain Bacteria; kingdom Pseudomonadati; phylum Pseudomonadota; class Alphaproteobacteria; order Rhodobacterales; family Roseobacteraceae; genus Roseovarius; species Roseovarius sp. PS-C2. Next base: position 335,706 of record NZ_JAHKSQ010000006.1, on the reverse strand, counting down.
GAGCGCCTGCCCGCCGGCGAGATCGACCCGCGCACCGGCAAACCCGTCAGCGACGATTACGCCAACTGGACAACGCATCCCAACAATCCGATGAAATGCGCCGCTGAATGACCGGGATGGCGGCGGGTCAGTCCTCGCCGCCATCCAGCCATGTCAGGATCGTGGCCCGGTCCCCATCCAGATCGGGTGCCGGTCTCCGATCCGGGCGCTCTTCGAGACCGCTCAGCTTGATAGGGTTGCCAGCCGTGGTGTAGGCTGGCTGCCCCGCATGATCCAGCACATCCACCACCATGTTGCGGGCAAGGATCTGCGGATCCTGCATGACCTCGGCGACGTTCTGAATCGGCCCTGTCGGCACCCCGGCGGCTTCCAGCGTTTCGATCCAGTAAGCCTTGGTGTTGTCCAAGGTGACCGCCTCGATCAGCCGCTTCAGAAGGCGTGCGTTTTCACACCGCGCCGGGTTGGTGGCAAACCGCGGATCGTCGGCCAGTGGCAGGCCGAGCGTCTCGCACAACCGTTCAAACAACACATCATTGCCCGCCGCGATCACGAACATCCCATCCGACGCATGAAAGGTTTCAAAGGGTGTGATCGATGGATGCCGCGCCCCTGTCGGCCCCGGCGGCGTGCCGGTGACCGAGGTAATCGCGACGGCATGTTCCAGAATAGCCAGTTGCCCATCCAGCATGCCGACATCCACCTTACGGCCCAGCCCTGTGCGCTCGCGCTCGTAAAGTGCGGCAAGCACGCCTTGCAGCATGAACATACCCGCCACGATATCCCCGATGCTGGCCCCCACGCGCACCGGCTCGCGATCTTTCTCGCCAGTGATCGACATGACACCGCCTCGCGCCTGCACCACCATGTCATAAGCCGGGCGCAGCGCGTCGGGGCCGGTATGACCGAATCCGCTGACCGCGCCATAAATCAAACCCGGATGCCGGGCATGCAACGTATCCCAGCCATAGCCCAGTTTTTCCATCGTTCCGGGCCGGTAGTTTTCCAGGATCACATCCGCCCGCGCCAGCAGCCGTTCGAACAATGCCCGGTCCTGTTCGGCCTTCAGGTCCAGGGCGATGGATTGCTTGCCGTGATTCAGCGCCGCGAAATATGCGCTTTTGTCATTCTTGAACGGTGGAAAAGCGCGGGTATCGTCCCCCGTGCCGGGGCGTTCCACCTTGATCACCTTCGCCCCCAGATCGACCATGGTCATCGAGGCGAACGGACCGGCCAGAACATGGGTCAGGTCCAGCACGGTGATGTTATCCAACGGGGCTGTCATGCGCGTTCTCCCATATTGTCTCGGTCCCTGACTACAGCAGCAGCGTAACGATGCCCTGACACGGATCAAGCCATGCCCGACTTGCCAAACCAACACAATCGGTGCAGGTCACGAATGCGGCGACGGAATTGAAATTGCGAACAGGTTCAGCAAGGTTGACGGCAACAGGGCACAATAAATGATCTGGACGATTCTCGGTATACTGGCCGGGCTGATGGGTCTGTGGCTATGGATAACGACGCGCTATATCGTGCGCGCCACCCAGGGCACGCCGATCCCGCCGCGCCCCGGCACGGCGTTGCTGTTGATCGAAACGCAGGATGCGTTCTGGACCGACCGGCATCATGACACCCCGACACGTTCACGGGTCGAGGCGGCCATTTCACGCGAGGTTGAACTTGCCCGGCATCGCGATCAGCCCGTCATCGCACTCAGGCAGGAATGGGGAGGCATCGCACCGCGCCTGATCGCGCGCTTCACCCGGCCCGGTGCGCCGTTCAGACATGGACGCAACGTGGCACTGGCGCCCCCGTTCCAGGGCATGGCGGACCATGTTGTCGTCAAGCGGGTGGAAGACGGGTTTGAAACCGGTGAACTGGATACACTGCTGGAGGTGCTGCTGGTCGGTCGCCTGCGCATCGCCGGTCGGGACGGTATTGAAGCGGTCGCGCGCACCGCACAAGCCGCCCTCAATCGCGGCTATGAGGTTGAACTGATCCGCGATGCCATCGCCGCCAGCGACGACCAGGCATTCAGAGCCGTACAAGAGGCGTTGGGCAGTCAGGGCGCACGCGTCATCTGATGCCGAAACGCCATGCGCCCCTGTTACCGCGCCCCGCAAGGTCAGCACGGATCAACCGCGGCGAATATCCGCGCCAAGCGCCGCCATGAGCGGTTCAAATACCGGGAATGAAGTCGCGATCGGCCCACCATCGTCCACGCTGACAGGCGATTGAGACGCAAGCCCCATGACAAGGAATGACATTGCAATCCGGTGATCGAGATGGCTGGCGCAGGTGGCCCCACCCGGCACGTTCCCCTGCCCCCGGCCATGCACGATCCACCAATCGGGACCGTCCTCGACCTCGACGCCATTGGCGCGCAGGCCGGTGGCCATTGCCTCGATACGATCCGATTCCTTGACTCGCAATTCCTTGACGCCGCGCATAACGGTCTGCCCCTCGGCGAAGGCCGCAACGACCGACAGAACCGGGTATTCGTCGATCATCGAAGCCGCGCGTTCGGGCGGCACCTCGATCCCCTTCATATCGGGCGAGAACCGTGCACGCAGATCGGCGACCGGCTCGCCCCCTTCTTCGCGTTCGTTTTCATAACTCAGGTCGGCGCCCATTTCGCGCAGCGTGGTGAACAGGCCCGCGCGCGTGGGGTTCAGCCCGATATTCGGCACCAGCACATCCGATCCTTCGGTGATCAGCGCGGCGCAAACCGGAAACGCCGCCGAGGACGGATCACGCGGGACGGCAATGGTTTGCGGGGTCAGTTCGGGCTGACCGGTCAGGGTGATGACTCGGCCTTCGTCGGTGTCTTCAGTGGTGATTTCAGCGCCGAACCCGGCAAGCATCCGTTCGGTATGATCGCGCGTGGCCTCGTGTTCGATCACCACGGTCTGCCCCGGCGCGTTCAAGCCCGCCAGCAGCACGGCGGATTTCACCTGGGCCGAAGGCACCGGCACGGTATAGCGCACCGGCAAAGGATCATGCGCACCGACGATGGTCATCGGCAGCCGCCCCCCGGAACGGCCCACCGCCTGCGCCCCGAACAGCGCCAGCGGATCGGTGACCCGCGCCATCGGGCGTTTGTTCAGGCTGGCATCGCCGGTGAAGGTTGCCGCGATCGGCGATGTGGCCATCGCCCCCATGATCAGCCGCACACCCGTGCCGGAATTCCCGCAATCAATTACCTGATCGGGTTCGGCAAATCCGCCGACACCCACACCGTGCACCCGCCATGTGCCATCGTCATCGCGCACGACCTCGGCGCCCATGGCCTGCATGGCCTTGGCGGTGTCCAACACATCCTGCCCTTCCAGCAACCCCGTGATCACGGTTTCGCCGACCGACAGCGCACCAAGGATCAGGGAGCGGTGCGAGATCGACTTGTCGCCGGGAACCTCGGCCGTACCGTTCAGAGTCGCGGAACGGTGAGAGGACATCGGAATGGGGGTGCCGTGGCCGGACATGGGCGCGCCTTTCGTCAATGGATCACGAGCCTGATAGCGCAAGCATCGCGCGGCGTCCATCGGCCATGGCGCATGCACCCGAGAGCACGCCGCAGACGGCCTTCAACGAGAGTATTCGGGGACAATGAAACGGACGGGCCACGCCGAAATGCGGCGACCCGTCCATCGGGTCAGCCTTGCGCGGCAGTCACCAGAAATTCGACTTTGTAGTCGGGCGTGGCCAGCTTTGCTTCGCCGCAGGCGCGCGCCGGTGCGTGACCTTCGGGCACCCAGGCATCCCATACCGCATTCATCTCGGCGAAATCGGCCATATCGGCAAGCCAGATGGTGCATTGCAGGATGCGCGTGGCATCCGATCCGGCTTCGGCCAGCAGCTTTTCCATATTTTCAATACAGGTCCTGGTCTGCTCCGCCACGCTGTCGCCGGGGTTGCCGACCTGACCTGCCAGATAGACCGTACCGTTATGGGTAACGATCTGGCTCATGCGTTGGCCCACATGGGCACGGGTGATATCGCTCATCTCAAGCTGTCCTTTCGGGTTATTGGAATCGGTCGGGCGAAAGTGCCCGTATTGTTTCATCGGCAATCTCTGCGACGCCACCCGTGATCAGGGTCGCCGTCAAACGGGCCAGTGCCGGGGCCGTTTGTACGCCATACCCGCCCTGCCCTGCCAGCCAGAAAAATCCTTCGGCTTGCGGGGCAAATCCGACCACCGGTGAGCGATCAGGCGCGAAACTGCGCAAACCGGCCCAACTGTGCTCTACCCGTGTCACCGGGATCGTCACGGCCTGCTCGAACCGATGAAGGCCCTCGGCCAGCACCATATCGTCGACCCAGGCGTCATGCGGCTCGACAGGGTCTTCGTCGGCGGGCGAAACCATCAGTTTCCCGGCATCGGGTTTCGCGTACCAGGATTCCGAGGCCGACACGACCACCGGCCAGCTTTCTACATCATACCCGTCAGGCGCGGGAATAATGGCCGCCGAGCGGCGGAACGGCTGTATGCCCACTGGTGAAACGCCCGCCATCCGTGCAACCTGATCCGCCCACGCCCCCGAGGCGTTGACGATCACCGGGGCGGTCAGGGTTTGGCCCCCGACACCGACCTGCCAGGCAGAATGACCTCGGCTGATGGCGTGCACCGGCGCACCGGTGACAACCTGCCCACCACGCGCCTTGAAAAGACGGGCATAGCCCTGCAACATGCGGTCCACGTCGATATTCTGCGCATCCGGTTCAATGGCCGCCGCCGCGATACGGTCACGCCGCAGGATGGGCACCATTTTCACGGCCTCGTCCGGGGCAAGTGGTTCGATGCCGGTCGCCCCTGCGCAATAGCTGTCCAGCTCGTCCTGTTCCTCTTCCGTGGCGATCATCAATTCGCCACGCGGCGACAGCAAGGAATGGTCCGATACACCTTCTGGTGCCTCCAGCAACGGCGCGGCAGCGGCATTGAGCGCCCGCAGCGTGGCATTGCCATAGTTGCGAATGAACACCGCCGCCGAGCGACCGGTGGAATGGTATCCAAGCTGCGCCTCACCCTCGATCAACGTGACCCGCGCAAAGGCCGCCAGTTCAGCCGCCGCGCTGACACCGGCGATCCCGCCGCCGATCACGATGATATCGGGATGCTGGCTCATGCCGCTTCGAACCCGGTCAGCACCGAGGTCAGGTTTTCGCCCAGTTCGTCACACAAATAGCCGCCCTCCTGCACGAACAATGTGGGCAATTCGAGCCCGGCAATCGCCGCCCCGATCCGCGCGAAACCGGGGGTGGTGACGGCGAAGCCCTGGAACGGATCGCCCTCAAAGGCGTCGAGGCCAAGGGCCACCACCACGACATCGGCCCCGAAGGCCACGATCCGATCCAGCGCGACATCGAGCGATTTCAGGTAAGCGTCGTCATCGGTTCCGCGCGGCAGCGGCAGGTTAAGGTTATAGCCAAGCCCGCGCCCTTCGCCGCGTTCATCGGCATGACCCCAGAAGAACGGATAGAACCGCGCCGGATCGGCATGAAGCGAGAGAGTCAACACATCGTCGCGATCATAAAAAATGCCTTGCGTGCCGTTTCCGTGATGCACATCCACATCCAGAATGGCAGGCCGCAACCCCTTGGCGCGCAAACGCTCCGCGGCGATCCCGGAATTGTTCAGAAAACAGAACCCACCGGCCATATCGCCATAGGCATGATGCCCTGGCGGGCGCGACAGGGCATAAGCCGCACGCTCACCAGCCGCCAGCAGATCCGCGCCGGTTATTGCCACCTGCGCCGACCAATAGGCCGCCTCCCATGTGCCTTCCCCGATCGGACAGGCCGTATCGGCCTGATGAAACCCCGCCTGCCCCACGGCGGATCGCGGATAATTGTCGGTTCTGTTGGCGGGGTGCACATTCGGAATCACCTCGGCCCCGGCATTGGGAATACGTTGCCAGCGTTCATAGATATTTTGCAGGAACACCAGGTATTCCGGGGAGTGCAGCGCGGCGATCGGCCCCATACCCGCATCGTCGCTGCCCTGCATGGTGCAGCCTGCGGCTTGCGCGCCTGCTGTCAGCTTCTCGATACGGGCGGATTGCTCGGGACTTGGCATAACCTTGCCGTTGGCCATGAAGTGCTTGGGGTCATGTCGCCATTGACGGTCGTCGAAAATCGCTTTCATCCTGCATCCCTCATCAGTTGTCCAAGACCTTCGGCACTCAGTTTCATGACCGAAGCCCCGGTATCCGCTTTGAACCCCAATCGCTCATAAAACCGCCGCGACCGGGGCGAGGTATGGTAGACGGCTAATGTCAGCCAATTGGCGCCCCAAAGCTGCCCCGCCCGCCGGGCGGCGGACGCCAGCAAGCGAGGCCCCAATCCCATTCCTCGAGCCTCATCCGACACCCAAAGATCGGAAACGTAAAGCCCCGGCGCGCCCCGGACGGTCGAAAAAACCGGGCTGAACAAGACCGCACCGCACAATGCCGCCCCTTCGAGCGCGACTATCCCGTGCGCCGACGGACAGGCCCCGCGCAACGCCGTGGTCAGGGCATCGTGGCCCGCGACATGATCATCCCCCAAATCCGCGCTGAGACAGCGCAGGGCCTTGTCCAGAAGCGCCACGTCCTCATCGCTTTGAACCCTACGAAAGCAAACCTCGGACATCGGATCAGATCGCCGTCCTGTCGCGGCCTTTCAGGCCCAGCATCGCACGCGCGTCCTCGGGCGAGGCCACCGTGCGTCCCAGGTCTTCGACGATACGACGAATCCTGGCGACCTGCTGCGCGTTGCTTTCGGCCAGTTGTCCGCGTGCGATGCTCAGGCTGTCCTCCAGCCCGACACGGACATGCCCGCCCATGGCCGCCGCCATGGTCGTCAGCGGTATCTGATGCCGCCCCGCAGCAAGAACCGAGAACATGTAGTCATCGCCAAACAGCTTGTCCGCGATGCGGATCATATGCGTCAGGTTCTCCGGGTCCGGCCCCATCCCGCCCAAAACGCCAAAGACAAATTGAATGAACAACGGCGCACGCACCAGGCCGCGGTCCACGAAGTGTTTCAGCATATAGAGATGAGACAAATCATAACACTCGAACTCGAAACGTGCGCCGCGCTCTTCGCCCAGTTCCGTGAGTATGCGGGTGATATCGCGGGGCGTGTTCTTGAACACCAGATCGTCAGTGCCTTCCAGAAACGGCTTCTCCCAGTCGTTTTTCCAATCGCTGATGCGGTCGGCCATCGGGTAAAGCGCAAAGTTCATCGAGCCCATGTTGAGCGAGGCCATTTCCGGTTCGGCCCGTTTGGGGGCCGCCAGTCGCTGATCGAGGGTCATGATCGCGCTGCCGCCCGTGGACAGGTTCAGCACCGCATCGCAGGCCTGGTGAATACGCGGCAGGAAGGCCATGAAGTGTTCTTCCGCCGCCGACGGTTGCCCGGTTTCCGGATCGCGCGCATGCAGATGCAGGATGGAGGCCCCGGCCTCGGCCGCGCCGACGGCCTGTTCGGTGATCTGCTCGGCGGTGACCGGCAGATAGGGCGACATCGACGGAGTATGTATCGACCCCGTGACGGCGCAGGTGATTATGATGCCTGACATGGGCTGTCCTTATGCGATCTTGTCCAGTTCGGGCCGGATTTCATCCGTGAACTGTGCCAGCGACGTATTCAGCATCTCGGTGATCTCGTCGAGATGCGTTTCAGTGACGATCATCGGCGGCGCAATGATGATATGATCGCCCTCGACCCCGTTGCGTGTACGGCGCGAATAGACGATCAGCCCTTTGTCATAAGCAATGTTCACGAACCGGTCGAACGCCTTGAGGTGTTTGGGCAACGGGGCCTTGGTGCCCCTGTCGGCCATGAATTCGAACGCCGTAAGCAGACCCATACCGCGCACATCGCCGATAATGGGATACCGCTGCATCAGCCCGCGCAGGCGCTCCATCAGCTTTTCACCCATTACAGCGGAGTTCCGTGTCAGTCCCTGCCGTTCGATTTCGTCGATCACCGCGACACCGGCAGCGCAAGCCAATGGATTGCCGGCATAGGTATAACCGTGCAGGAACCCGCCCTGATCCAGCACCGCCTCGACCAGTCGCTCATGCGCGGCCATGGCGCCAAGAGGGACGTAACCTGCGGCAAAACCTTTGGACATGACGATGATGTCTGGCTCCAGTTTCCAGTGATCGCATGCCAGGAACCTGCCGGTGCGCCCTGCTCCGGTCATGACTTCGTCGAGGATCAGCAGAACACCATGCTTGCGGCAAATTTCCTGCACTCGCTCCATATATCCCTTGGGGGGCGGCAGCGCCCCAGTCGAGGCCCCGCCAACGGGTTCGACGATAAACGCCAGAACGCTGTCGGCACCTTCTTCGAGGATCTTCGCCTCCAGCATGTCGGCATAATGATGGCCCGTCGCCTCATCGTCCGGGTCCAGCCCATCGAGATAGGCGCGCGGCGCAGGCACCTTGGGCATGGCCTGCATCATCGGATCGAACGGCTTGGTCAGCGGATCATACGAGGTGATCGCCAGCGCCCCGAGGGTGCAACCATGATAGCTAGGCGCGCGGCTGATGATTTTCCAACGTTTTTCCTGCCCGATGGCCAATGCATACTGACGTGCCAGTTTCATGGCCGATTCCACGGCTTCCGACCCGCCGGATACGAAAAATACCCTGTTCAATCCCTCGGGACAGAGCGCCGCCGTCTTGGCCGCCAGGTTTTCCGAGGCTTCGGTTTCGAAATGCAGCCGGTAGCCAAAGGTGGATTTCTCCATCTGGCGGCGCATCGCCTCGAGCACGTTTTCATTCGAGTGCCCGATATTGCAAACCATCGCGCCGCTGGATCCGTCCAGATAACGCTTGCCGTCCACATCCCACATATAGACGCCACGGGCCTGATCCAGCACCGGGCGGCGTTGGCGCCCTTGATAGAACAGGTGGCTTGGTCGTTCAGTCATTTCCTTACCCCGGCAAAGCGGCACAATCCTGTGGCCGCAGATGCAGATTGACCTGATCCCCTTCATTGAAAGGATGGCCGTCGATCATGTTGATGGCCTGCAGTTGCGTGTCCCCGGCCCGCACGAAATAGCGGACGGCCTGCCCCTGATAATCCACCGTTTCCACCGTCGCCGGGACGGATACAACCCCTTCGGGGGCAGCGCCCTGCGACAAGTGCAGTTTTTCGGCCCGGATCACCAGTTTGGCCGGCCCCTGACCCTCGATACGCGGAGCCTTGTCGGCAGGGATGGCAACCTGCCCGAAGATGGGAGCGTCGACCGTCACCGATCCACCGCCAATGGCCGTGCATCGACTGTCAAAGATGTTGGAGGCCCCAAGGAAATTCGCCACGAATTCGCTGGCCGGAGTGTTGTAGACCTCTTCGGGCGCCCCGACCTGTTCGACCCGTCCGGCAGACATCACCACGATCTGATCGGACATCGCCAACGCTTCGGACTGGTCATGGGTCACGAAAACCGTGGTCACGCCGATACGTTCCTGAATACGCTTGAGTTCGACACGCATGTCTTCGCGCAAGTTGGCATCGAGCGCGGAAAGAGGCTCGTCCAGCAACAGAACATCGGGTTCGATCACGATGGCGCGGGCCAATGCGATACGTTGCTGCTGCCCGCCCGACAACTCCTTGGGATAGCGATGCGCCACATGCGGCAGTTGCACCAGTTCCAGCGCGTCCTCCACCCGCTTGGGAATTTCGGAGGCAGGCACATCGCGGTATTTCAATCCGAAAGCCACATTGTCGGCCACCGTCTTGTGCGGGAACAAAGCATAGTTCTGAAACACCAGCCCCAGATTGCGCTTGTGAATGGGCACGTCATTGACGCGCTTGCCGCCGATCAGGATTTCGCCCTCGGTCGGGTCCAGCAAACCGGCGATCATCCGCAGGTTCGTCGTCTTGCCGCAACCGGACGGCCCCAGAAGCGTGACAAACGCCCCTTCGGGAATTTCCAGCGACGAGCGATGCACGGCGGTGAAATTGCCGAAGCGCTTGACGATATTGTTCAGGGTGACGGAGCTCATCAGCGGTGTCCTCGCTCAGGCGTCATGGGGGGCCCGCCCCGGCGCGAAGGCCGGGGCGGGGTCTTGGGTTCAGGCATCAGTAGCCCTTCTGAACGCGGCCGAAGGTCTTGGACCACTCCTGCTCGTTGCCGTTCCAATAGGCCGGATCGGCAAAGGTCAGCCCTTCCAGCGTGCCGGTCGGATCGAACGCGGGCAGGGTCGGAATCTTGTCGCCAAGGTCCACTTTCTGCGGGTCCAGGGCAGGCGGATAATTCTGCCCCTCGGCCACCGCGATCGAGGTTTCGGGTGCCAGCATGAAGTTCAGCAGTTCTTCGCAGGCCTCCATGGGGCTGCCCTTGATCACGAACAGGCATTCCTGCCAGCCCATGCCGTTGGGCGGGTCGATATAACCCATGTCATGGCCCTGATCCTGCAAGGCGTAAATACGGCCCGACCAGCCTTCGGTGACATACACCTCTTCCTCGGCCAGCAGGCTCATCAGTTCAGCGCCCGATCCCCAATATTTCAGGCTGAGATCGCGATGCGTCCGCACGGCATCCCAGGCCGCGTCGATATCTTCGATGTTGTTCGGGTCCTGACCGGTTTGCAGGGCGGCATACCAAAGGCGGGTGCGCCAATCGCTCCAACCGGCGATCTTGCCTTTGTAGGCCTCGTCGATCAGCAGCTTGGCACCCTTTTCCTTGGCTTCTTCATCCGAGATATGCTTGCGGTTATAGGCGATCCCGGTGGTGCCATAGTCATAGGGGACGCAGGACAGCTTGCCGTCGGTCACGCCGCGGAACACGTCAACCAGCTTGGGAATGACGTATTGCAGGTTGGGGATGTTGTCCTCGTTCAGAACGGTGGACAGGCCCAGATTGTGATAGCGTGCATAGTCGAATACGCCCGACAGGTGCGCGATATTGTATTCGCCCTCCTGGCTGGCCTTCACGCGGCTCAGGTATTCATCGCCGCCGCCGAACGTGCCATCGACAACCTCGATCCCTGTCGCCTCGGCATAAGGGTCGAAGGCATATTCGCGAAACGCCTCGGACACGACGCCGCCCCAGCCGTCAAAGCGAACCTGCTTGACCCCCTGAGCGTGTGCGAACTTGGCAAAGGGCGTCTGCACCCCATAGGCCAGACCGGCCGCGCCGATCAGCCCCAGGAATGAACGACGGTCCAGATCGCCGTTCATATACCGTTCGCGCAAGCGCTCATAGCGGGTTGTATTGTCCATTTTTCTGGTCATGTGTTTCTCCTTGTTGGAATGGTCCTGAATATCCGGGCGGTTCTAGTTGCCGCCCTTGGTTGAAAGTTTGCGGGCAATGGCCAACCCCAGCAGAGGCAAGCCCACGGTCATGACGATCATCACCGTTCCCAATGCGTTGATTTCGGGGCTGATCGAATTACGCAACATCGCGAAAATCTGCGTCGGCACGGTTTCCACCCCGCCCGGTTTCCAGAACAGCGTGCCGGTGATGTCGTCGAAACTGATGGTGAAGGCGAACAGCGCCCCGGCCAGAACCGCAGGCAGCATCAGCGGCAAGGTCACCTGAAAGAACGTCTGTTGCGGGCTTGCGCCAAGACTCATCGCGGCCTCTTCCACATCCCGCTTGATGCTGACCAGCCGCGCCTGCACAACAAGGATCACGAAAGGCAGCGTGAAGATCACGTGGCCAAGCAGAAGCAGCGTGAAACTCTTGTTGATCTGAAGGAAGTTCAGGAACAACAGCAGCGCCACGGCCAGCACAACCTCGGGCACGAGGATAGGCGCGATCAACAAGGTCGAGATCAGGTTCGCCCCGGCCACGCGATACCGTACCAGCGCCAGACTGGCCAGAACCCCCAAGGTCGTCGAAATCAACGCCGTCAGAAGACCCAGAACCACCGACGTGCGAAAGGCCCGCAGGATCGCTTCGTTCTGCGCCAGTTCCACGAACCAGCGGAAGGAAAACCCCGTCATCGGAAAACTGCCGAACTGGCTGGCGTTGAAGGACAACAGGACCACGACCGCCACCGGCAGGAACATGAACAGATAGACCAATACGGTCCAGGCTCGAACGATCTGCCATCCCATCAGCCCAACCCCTTCATCAGTTGCGCCATGCCCAGATAGCGGTTGTAGATCAGCACCAGCGCCCCCAGCACCACCAGCAACATCAGGCTGAGCGCCGAGCCGAGCGGCCAGTTGAGCTGTGTGATGATTGCCTCGAACACAAGGTTGGCGAACATCGCATCGGTCGGCCCGCCCAGAACCAGCGGCGTGATGTAGGTGCCAGCGCCCAGCACGAAACACAGAAGCCCGCCAGCGGCCAGACCGGGCAGCGACAAGGGCAAGGTCACCTGCATAAAGGCTTGCCAGCGCGTCGCGCCCAGGGAATTGGCCGCGTCCTCCAGGTTGGTGTCGATCCCGTCGAGGCTGACAAAGACGTTCAGCACCATGAAGGGCAGCAGGAAATGCACGAGCCCCAGAATGACCGTGGTCTCGTTATACAGCATCTGGATCGGTTCACTGACGATCCCCAATGCCATCAGCGCCGAATTGAACGCGCCGGAAACACCCAGGATGTTGATCCAGCTCATCGTGCGGATGATGTAGCTGATCCAGAACGGCAGCATCAGGAGTAGCAGCAAAATCCCCTTGTTGCCCTTCGAGCGGGCGATGAAATACGCCGCAGGATACCCCATCACTGCGCAAACCACCGTGGTGATGGCGGCGATCTTCAGCGTGTTCAGAAGGATGTCGCGGTAGAACGCATCGGTCAGAGCCTCTTGCCAGTTGTCCAGAAAGAACCCCACCTGGTCCGCACCCGTCGCCGTGCGCAGCCAGAAAGAGTAGATCACGATAAAGAGCAGCGGCACGAACAACAGCAGCGCCACGGCCGTCAGGGCCGGTGACAATAAAATCCACGGTTGTCGCGCCTCACGGGCTTCGACCGACATTTAACTCCCCTTGTCCTCGACCCGTTATCACCGGGCTTGATTTGACGATGCAAAGTGGACAATCATTAATCAAATAGATATTCAGAATTGTGACTATTGATGAAATCAATGAACTCCTCGGACAGTGCCGACCGGCTGATGCGCGAACTGGACTGGAACCTGCTGCGCAGCTTCGTGGTATTGGCGCAATCCCGCTCGGTCACCGAGGCGGCACACAAGTTGCGCCTGACACAGCCCTCGGTATCGACCGCCCTTAAACGATTGGAAGATCGCGTCGGGCGCCGCCTGATCGACCGCAAACCGGGGCATTTCGAACTGACTGAAGCGGGTCAGGTTCTTTACCGCGAGGCGGTGGATATTCAGGGTTCGATCCTGCGGCTGTCCACCCTGATGCGTGAAATGACCGACGAGGTGACAGGCCATGTACGCATCGCCCTCGCCTCGCATGTGATCTGCCCGCTTTTCGATCAGGTGTTGGCCGAATTCCATGCCGAACATCCCCACGCCACCCTGTCGATCGACGTGCTGTCCTCGGCCGAGGCGGTAAACAGCGTCTCGGCTCGGTTTTCGTCATTCGCCGTCTGCCTTGTGCATCAGCGGAACCCGAAACTCGAATACCTGCGCATCTACCGCGAGTTTTTCGGGTTGTTCTGTGGCCCCCCGCACCCCCTGTTCGGGCGTGAGGGGCTGGTGCGGGCCGATCTGGCCGGACATTCCGCTGTCAGCTTTGAAACCGACAGGCTGCAGGATGCACTAAAACCTGTGACCTTGATGCGCGCCGAAGCCGATATGGGCGAACTGGTTGTCGGCACGTCCAGCCACCTCGAGGAAGTGCGCCGCATGATCATCGCCGGGCTCGGGATCGGCCCCCTGCCCCTGCACGTCGCCAAGCGCGATGTTCAGGACGGCGTCATGTGGCAACTCCCCCCATACCAGAACGCACCGGCCATCGACGTGCATGTCGTGTGGAACCCCAAGGCCAGCCTGAATCGGGCCGAGCAATCCCTGCTGAACCGTCTGCTGGAAACAATCGAAGCCACGCCGATGGAGAACCGTACCTATAGCTGAAGGCAATCCAGCCTAGGTCGCCACCGAAATTCTGGCTCCTATACTCGCCATCCAGCCGCGCCCGCCCTTGAGCACGGCAGAATACACCGCACGGCCCGCGGCCTCGCCGATTTCGGTATGCAGCCCTGCATAGGGTTCATCACCAGGCGGAGCCGCGACGGCCACACAATCCGTGCCGGTTCCGGTGGCCCGACCGACCGAAAGCGGCAGGTCCAGATCCATCACCGCAGCGGTGCGCGCCTGTGTGGCGATGCTCATCAATTCCAGCAAAGCGGCCTCACTCAGACCACTATCCACTTTGAGCGCCACGTTGATCGTGCCCCACTCGACCAAGGGCCGCTCCAGCCGATGCCCGACACGTTCGGCATTCGACAATCCGACCGTCGCGACAACCTGCGCATGGGCATCACCCACCACCGCTTCGGACCGCTGATAGCGCCGAATGTCGCAAGAGGTCAGAAACGCCACGGCATTGCACGCCCCGCGCGCCGAAAGATGCCCCTCCAGCCAGTCGGACACATCCACATCGGGCTGTAGGTCAGAATTATGAACCTCTCGCCAAAGGATGCGCCGCGCACTCACGCAACCGGGGCGGTTGATGGACCAGCTCAGCACCTGCATCTCGGTGCCGAGGTCGAACTCCAGCCAAGGATGATCCAGGATGAGATCGTTCACCGGATCACCTCGAGCGGTTGACAAACCGGCCCCTGATCCGTGTCCTGATACCATGCGCTGATCCCGAACACCTCGGCCAGCCGCTCGGGTGTCAGAACATGTGCCGGGCGGCCATCGGCGATCAGGCGGCCCTCACTTAGCAGGACAAGGCGTGTGCAATGACGCGCGGCAAGCCCCAGGTCATGCAGGGACACCAGTGAGGATTTACCCTGCTCCGCCAAGCGCGCAAACGTCTGCATGGTCGATATCTGATGTGCCGGGTCCAGCCCGGCAACCGGCTCATCCGCCATGACAAACGGCGTATCCTGCGCCAGGGCGCGGGCAATCAGAACGCGCGCCTGCTCTCCTCCGGAAAGGCGCGTGGCGGCCCTGTGGCGCATGTCGTCCAACCCCATCCAACGGATCGCCGCATCCACCCGAGAACGGTCATGATCGGTGGGGCTGGCCAATGCCCCGACATGCGGCGTTCGGCCCAGCATGACCAGCGTTTCAACCGTGACGGGCCAAGCAATCTCGCGCTGTTGCGGCATCCATGCGACGGCCCTCGCCCGTTCGGCCAGCGGCACCGCAGCAAGTGAACTGCCCCCCACAAACGGGATCAGACCGAGGGCCGCGCGCATCAGCGTCGTCTTGCCCGCCCCGTTCGGACCGATCAACCCGATGAACTCGCCCTTGCCTACCGACAGCGATACGTCACGGATCACGTCGCGCCGACGCAAGGTGACCGACAGGTTGGTCAGCTCCATCAGTGTCATATCCGCGTCCCCCGCAGCTTGAGGATCAGATGCAGGAACAACGGTGCGCCGACCAGTGCCGTCAGCACACCCAGCTTCAGGTCACGTTCGGGCAGCACGATGCGCACCGCAATATCGGCGGCCAACAGCATTGCCGCCCCGCCAAGCGCCGACGCCCACAACAGCCGCCCCGGCCTGCCCCCCACCAAGGGCCTCAACACATGCGGCACGACCAGCCCGACAAAACCGATGGCCCCGGCAACCGCCGTTCCCGCCCCGACGATACAGGCGGTGCCGACGACAACCGCAAGCCGCAACCGTCCCATGCTGATCCCCATCGCCTCGGCGGCATCCTCACCCAGGGTCATGGCATCAAGGCCACGGCCCGTTGCAGCCAGCAAACCGCCGCCGATCACCATGAACGGCAACGCCAGCCATACATGCGTCATCGAGCGATCTGCCAGCGATCCCATCATCCAGAACACGATCTCGCTGGCGGCAAAGGGGTTGGGCGACAGGTTCAACACCAGCGAGGTCAGAGCCCCGGCCATAGCCGATACCGCAATACCCGCCAGTATCAGCGTGAGTGACGTGCCTCGCGGTCCGGCCAACGCCACGACCACCAAAACGCCGCCCAAGGCGCCGGCCAATGCCGCCATTGGCAAGGCCAGCGCAAAGGCCGTGGCCACCCCGGTCTGAATTGCGATCACCGCCCCCAGAGCGGCGGAGCCCGACACACCGATCAAGCCGGGTTCGGCCAGGGGATTGCGCAAATACCCCTGCATCGCCGCCCCCGACACTCCCAGACCGGCCCCGATCATCACGGCCAGCAATGCGCGTGGCAGGCGGATTTCACGCATCACCATTGCCTGCGGGCTTTCATCCATCGTGAACAGGGCGCCAAGACCTTCCCCCACGCCTATTCCCGCTGGTCCGATCAACAAAGACGCCGCAAACAACCCGAACAAGAGAAGGACAAGAGGCAGCACCAGTCGCATTATCGATCCGCTCCCGTCATGCTACGCCGGGTCCGAGCCAGGTCTTCGACCGCGCGCAACACATAGGGTGTCCCGCAAACCCAATCCTGATCGGTCATGGCCGTCATCGTGGAACCGCTCCGAAGCGCCCCAAGCACCGGATGATCCAGTATCTCCTCCGAGCGCGATCCGCCCGGATAACGGCGTGCGGCGATCACTGTTTCGGGGGCGATCATGGCCAACATCTCCAGCGGCATCTTCATGCCCGCTCGATACCCCGCTTCGTCCGCGGCATTGGCAAACCCGGCAGCCAACAGGATTTGCCCGGCCAAAGTTTGATCCCCCGCCGTATAACCGTTGGCATAATACAACGCTGCACGCGGGCGATCTGACACGTCCTCTTGCAACGCGGCCAGCCGGACATCGAATTCGGCCACCATGGTTTCGGCGACAGCCGGACGCTTCAGAACCTCGCCCATCTGCACGAGTCTTTCACGTATATCGGCCAGAGTGCGCGCAGGCTGAAACACGGCCACCGGCACTCCAAGGCGTTCCAGCATTGAAACCGTGCTGTGCGGCGTCCACGTTCCGGCAACCACCAGATCGGGTTGCAAGACATAGATTTCCTCGGCCAGCCCGTGGTTCATTCTGTAGCTCCCGGCCTGATTGGCCATGGCCGATGACCGGGGATCGCTTGCCACATGCGACACCGACAAAAGCTGACCGGGCGCGGCCAGCAGCATCGCCAGCTGATCGGTACACAGGTTGATCGACACGACACGACCCGGCGCATCGGCCTGCACCGGTTGCACCGCAGCCACTAAAAGGGCCACGGTGCCTGCCAATATCCTGTGGATGCGCGTCATGCCGATCCTTTTCAGAACTTCGCCGCCACACCGAAATAGACGGTACGCCCCTGTGTGGCATAGCCTTCCAGTTCTTCGTATTTTTCATCCAGAAGGTTCGAAATCCGTCCCGTCAACTGGACACGGTCATTAATATCATGGGTGAACCCAAGATTGACCACGGTGTAATCGTCCAGCTTGATCCGGTCGAAATCATCGCTCGGGACACCGCCGGGCAAGAAGCTCGCCGTTTTGAAGTTCATATCGTAGAGGCCCGCAACACGGGTTACGTCCAGTCGAAATTGCGTTTTGTCATTGGGCAGGCGGTAATCCACCCCAAGCGACAGTTCGTGTTCCGGGCGCCGCACCTCGACAGCGGTCATGCGGCCCATCACAGGAACGGAAACCGGCTCGTTCGCATCCAGCCATGTATAGCCGAGTGACACACCAAGCCGGTCGGTCACGTCCAGACTGGCCGACACTTCCAGCCCGCGCCGATCGCTTTTCCCATTGTTGTTCACCGGAACGGTCTTGCCGATCACCGGATCGAAGCGCGAACCGATCTCATCGGTCAGGGTTTCGTCAAACCAAGTCACGTCGATCACGCCGCGACCATCCAGAAACCGCTGCTCGATCCCGATATCCCACCCCTCGCTTTGCTCTGGCTTCAGGTTCGGGTTGCCCGCGAAATCAGTGGCAAAACCAAACTGCTCGATCAACGTGGGGTTCTGCACCCCGGTGCCATAGGAGGCATGCAAACGCGTCGTTCCGTTCGCCAACAGGTACGATGCGCCAAGCGAATAGGTGGTGAAATCGCTGAACTTGTCATTATCGTCATGCCGCACACCCGCCTGAACAGACAAGCCGTTGATGAAATCGCCCTGATATTCCAGTGCATATGCCGCCTGCTCCTGCTCGCGCTTGACCAGCTGTCCGGGCATGAAAACGATACTGGCATCGTTTTCACGATAGGTCAGCCGCTCGAACTCGGCAGCGAAACTCAGCTTGTGACTGGACGCATCCAGCGTCGCGGCATCCAGCGCCAGCGTAGCCTGATAAGCGATTTTGTTGCGCGTGCCCGTGTTATCCTGATCCTTGATTCCAGCGCCATTGCGGCCCTGCTGGTCGATATGGGAGAAGGAATAAGTCAGCCGGTTTGACAGCCGCCCGCCCCAAAGCTGTGCATCGACGAAAAGCGCGCCATAGGTTTCCTGCGCCTCCGACTGCCCAATCCCGTCTGTCACCAAAGCCGCCCGTGTCGGGGCTGCGTAGTTGAAGATGTCGATATCAGTGCGCCGGTCCACATAACGCAAAGTGCCTCCGACCGTCACGGTGTCGGTCAGGTCATACCGTGCGTTCAGGTTGTACGTAACGTTCTGGCCACCATCGTCCAGACCGCCCGGATCGCCGGAAATATCGAACCCGCCATAATCACGATGCGCGGTCGAAAAGCTCAACTCTCCACGCGCGCCCTTGGCTCTCAGAGCAGTCTCGATATTCGTGCTCCCGTCCGACCCCACTTCAAACGCTGCGCGCCCTGTCACGCCCGGTTCGGTCGCGCGCTTGGTGGTGATCGAAATCACCCCGCCGATCGCCTCCGATCCATAGAGCGCCGATTGCGCCCCGCGCAGCACCTCGATCCGCTCGATTTCAGAGACAACCAGCCCTCCGAAATCGTAATCGCCGGTTTGCTGCGCGGCGACCTCGATTCCGTCGATCAGTACAAGGGTGTGGTTGCTTTCGTGGCCACGCAATCGCACAACCGTTTGCCCGCCCAATGTGCCCGTTTGAGAGACCGATACCCCCGGCACGGCACGCAGCGCTTCGGAGACATATGCCACGCCGCGCGCCTCGAGGTCTTCGGCGGTGATCACGGTCGCGGCACGCCCATATTTGGATGCACTCACCGGTGCGAGGCCACCGGATACGATGATCGGGTCGAGGTCGATAACCTCTTGCGCAAACGTCGCTTGTGCCGACAGCGCGGAACCGGTCAGTAGAAATGCCAGAAATTTAAGGTGCATGTTTTTTGCCCCTTCCTTGGCCGTACAGGCCCGTTTCGAACGAAAGTCGTAAGGAAGAACACAATCCTCCGCCGACGGTGAAATGCCACCACTGACGGAAAATTCCGTTGTCCAGCGCGCGCCCCGCGCCCGGACAGGGTGATCACTTCGGCAGGTCTCCTGACTTGCGGGTCATGGCTTGGCCGGGTCTTCCCGCCGTGGCGCAGGCCAGGGCAGTGACATTGGTCCGGCTTCGCTCGCCGCTTACAGTTGCGGGGGCAGTCGCGGAATTGGCACCTGTAACGGCACCGCACCGTGTTCCCTTTTCACCGGACAGAAAAAGCTGCCCGGACCGAAGCAAGGCGATGTGTAAACCGAATCGAATATACTGGAAAGCCCAAAGACGGCAGTACGATGCCCGATCACGCCGGACCCAGCCGCCGCCAGAACACCATGCCCCTAGCCGGTTTCTTCTTCGAGATGCAGTTTCATGTCGATCAGAACCTGCTGAAGCTGCGTGGTTTCGCGCAGCAAGCGCTTGGCCTCGTTGACCGTGATAACGCCGTCCTCGATGGATTGCTGGTATTCCGCCATCAACATGGCGAACCGCTGAGACAGGGCGATCACGTCGCTGTTCACTCCACCCGTTCGCTCTGTATTCCGGCGCTCCGAATTGAAATTGAGCCCGATCCCCTGCAATTCAGCCAAGGCACCCGTTACATGCGGATAGGAAGCAGCCTCTTCCAGGGCTGCGACGGCGTCAATCGGCATAAAGCGGTCTGCGTGCTCGTCATGGTCGGAATAATAACGCCCCAAGGTTGCCTTGGACTTGCCGGTCAACTGGCATGCCGGCTCGATTCCCACGTCCTTGACCAGCGCCTCAGTGTGTTTCTTGAGGTAACTTCCAATTGTCGACATGCACTCATCCTTAAAGGCGCCCACTTACGCGGGGAATCCCAAAGCGGTTTTCCCATTTAGCGCTTTATCTCGAAATGTAACTGATAAGGCAATCCCGAGGTCTTTCAGAGCCGGGTTCCGAATGCCCCGCAACCCCTTGCGGGGCGGGGTGGGGTCAGGGTTTTGGCCCGGCCCTTGCCAATGGCGCATCTGTCATCCCCGGAAGGCGACTTCCAACAGGTGTGCACAGGCGGGGCCGGACCCCACCCCACCTTGATCCTCCAAAACCCGTCGCAGCCGAACATTCGGATCAGGCCTTTTCCAACAGAACCGACCCCACGGAATAGCCCGCGCCGAACGAGCAGATCAGGCCGTTATCCCCGCTCTCAAGGTCATCGGAATACTTGGAAAACGCGATGATCGACCCTGCGGACGATGTATTGGCGTAGTCCTGAAGAATGTTCGGCTGTTCCTCGGGGGCGGGGACACGCCCCAGAACTTTCTTGCCGATGAAATCGTTCATCGACTTGTTGGCCTGATGCAGCCAAAGACGCCGCAATTCATCTGGCGCAACGCCGTCCTCCTCCAGATGCTGCGCAATATGGCGCGACACCAGCGGCAGCACCTCCTTGAACACCTTGCGACCCTCCTGCATGAACTGCATGTCACGCCGATCCGCCATTCCGTCGGGACGGGTACGGCGCAGAAAGCCGTTGTTGTTACGGATGTTGTTGGAAAATTGCGTCGCACAACGGGTCGAGCGGATCACAAAATGCGCCCCCCGTGCGTCCTCGGCCCGTTCCAGCACCACGGCGGTGCAGACATCGCCGAAAATGAAATGACAATCGCGGTCGCGCCATTCCAGATGGCCCGAACATATCTCGGGGTTCACCACCAGCGCACGGCGCACCGACCCTGACCGGATCATGTCAGCCGCCGCCTGAATGCCGAACGTGGCCGAGGAACAGGCCACGTTCATGTCAAACGCGAAACCGCCCGCACCCAGCAATTGCTGTATCTCGATCGCAATCGCCGGATAGGGGCGCTCGTGGTTCGAAGCTGCGCAGATCACCAGATCGACCTCGCCGGCCTCGCACCCGGCCTGTTTCAACGCCTTGCCACATGCATCCAGTGCCATTTCGGCCATGATCGAAGACTCGTCATCGCTGCGCTGACGCAGCAACGGGTGCATGACCGCCGGGTCCAGAACCCCGGTCTTGTCCATCACATAGCGCTGTTCGATCCCGGACGCACCGACAATGAACTCGGGCGATGACATCCCCTTGGTCTCGACCTCGCCCACAGCGATGGCGGCGGCATTCTCGGCGTTGAACGCCTCGGCATAGGCGTTGAAGGTTGCGACCAGTTCTTCATTGGTGATGACCTGATCGGGCGTGAAAACCCCTGAGCCTGTGATCGCGGGCTGAAACATTGGCGGACCTTTCCAAAACGTCCCGCAAGATCAACGCAGCCCTGCCCCCGCGTCAAGTGTGACGACGCGGCAGGGCGTCCCCGAACCTGACGGTCGTATTGATCAGGGCAGCCTTCAGGATATCAGGTTGGGAGGTGTTTCACCATTCAGGGCCGCGCTCAGGTTTTCCACCGCCATCAGTCCCATAGCCTCGCGCACCTCCAGCGCCGCCGTTCCCAGATGCGGCAAAAGCACGACATTCTCCAGGGCGCGCAGGGCATCGGGCACCTTCGGTTCATTTTCATAGACATCCAGCCCCGCCCCGGCGATCTGCCCGCTCCCAAGAGCGGCAATCAACGCGGCCTCGTCCACCACATCGCCGCGTGCGATGTTGACGAAATGCGCCGTGGGTTTCATCGCGGCGAACAGATCGGCGCCGATCAGGTGATGCGTCTCGGCCCCACCCGGCACCGCCACCACGACGATATCCGCCCTGGCGGCCAGATCCTGCATCGTGTCGGCACGGTCGGCATCAAAGCCCAGATCCTTCTCGGAGCGATTGTAATAGATCACGTTCATGCCGAACCCGAAATGACAACGGCGCGCGATGGCCTGGCCGATCCGGCCCATACCGATAATGCCCACCGTCTTGCCCGTGACATGCAGGCCCAGCATCTGCGTCGGATGCCATCCAGCCCAACCACCGGCGCGCACCAGCCTTTCACCCTCTCCGGCGCGGCGCGCACTCATCAGGATCAGCGTCATGGCGATGTCGGCGGTTGCGTCGGTGACCGCGCCCGGCGTGTTGGTCACCATGACCCCGGCGGCCTTGGCAGCGGTCACATCGATATGGTTATAGCCCACCCCGAAATTCGCCAGCACCTTGCAGCGTGGACTTTCGGCATCGCGAAACACCTCGGCCGAGAACATATCGCCCAGCGTTGGCAGCACCCCGTCATAGAGCGTCAGGGCGGCGCGCATCTGGCCGATCTTCAGCGGCGCGGTGTCGTCGCGCACTTCGACCTCGTCGAACAACTCCCGCGCCCGCGTCAGAACCGCCTCGGGCAGCGGGCGGGTCATGTAAACACGGCTCAATGCATTCTCTCCCCGTTGGGAATGCTGCTATCCGGCCCCAAAAGCACGATATCGCCATTCGTATCCGAAAGGCCCAGAACCAGAACTTCGGACATGAAGGGCCCGATCTGGCGCGGCGGGAAATTGGTCACGGCGATCACCTGCCGCCCCTGCAGGTCTTCGGGCGTGTAATGAGCGGTGATCTGGGCACTGGTTTTCTTCTCGCCCAGTTCCGGGCCGAAATCGATCCACAGCTTGATCGCGGGCTTGCGCGCCTCGGGGAAAGGTTCGGCGCGCACCACGGTCCCCACACGGATATCGACCTTGAGAAAATCCTCGACACCGATCAGATCAGTCATTGCGTAACTCCCTTGAACGGTCGGCAGCGGCCCGGACCGTATCTGTCATCAATGGCGGCAAGCCATTGTCTTCATTCATCAAAACTTCAAGCCCCGCCTGTGTCGTGCCATTGGGGCTGGTGACGTTGACCCGCAACTGCGCGGGCGTTTCATCGGCAGCCTCCGCCAGAGCCCCGGCCCCGGCGACAGTCGCCTTGGCCAGTTGCATCGCCAGATCGGGTGCCAGCCCTTGCGCTTCACCGGCACGGGCCAGGCACTCGATCATGTGAAACACATAGGCCGGGCCGGAGCCGGACACGCCGGTTACCGCGTCCATCTGGTCCTCGGTATCAAGACGCACCACCTGTCCCACCGCGCCAAGCAGTTGTTCGGCCATGTCCAGATGCCCGGCCTTTGCATGATCGTTCCCGATGATGGCGGTGATCCCGCGGCCCACGGCAGCGGGGGTGTTGGGCATCGCGCGGATAATCGGGCTTTGCGCGCCAAGTGCTTGTTCAAAAGAGGAAATCGGCGTTCCCGCCGCGACCGAAACGAACAGGGTTTCGCCGTTTCCCATAGCCGCGATGGCGGGCAGGGCATCGCCCATCATCTGCGGTTTGACGGCGATCAGGACGATGGCGGGGGTTTCGGGCAGGTCGGCATTGATGTGAACGCCACTGGATTGCAGCCAGTCCGACGGGTTGGGGTCGATCACCCAGACCGATCCGGCGGGCAATCCGCCATCGAGCCAGCCTTGCAGCATGGCCGAGCCCATCTTGCCACACCCCAATAAAACAAGGCCTTTGCGGGCTAGGTCCTGCATATCCATGACTAAATCCCTCTTGCCTGTTCGCAAAATTCCCAAGGCAAGAGATACGCGGGGCGCCGGGTCTCTGCAATGGCGCCCTGCGGGGTGGTGGGGTCAGGCGCGGCCGTAGGCTTCGGCAATGGCGGCCTGAATAGCGTTCTTCGGATGCTGGTCGCCCCAGATAACCAATTGAAATGCCGGATAAAATCTCTCGGCATTGGTGACGGCGGCACGGATCAGCGTATCGACCTGTTCAGGGCTGACGGATTGCGCGCCCGTCATCACCAGACCATAGCGATAGACCATCAGCTTCTGCTCGGCCCAATAGGTGAACGCGCCGGCCCAACACTGATCGTTAACATCGTTAAGTATATGATATAGCGCAGGAATTTTACCCTCTGGCGGCTCCATTTCAAAGGTGCAGACCATGCGCAGGGTTTCGTCATAGGCCGACCAGGCGAGGGTGATGGAGTAGGTGCGCCATTGGCCCTCGACCGCCATGGCGATCTGATCGTCAGCGATCCTGTCGAAATCCCACTCGTGGTGTTCAGCGAGATATTCAACGATATCAATGGGATGAAGGTCTTCTTGCAAGAACTGCTCGGACAATGCCATGGCGCCACCTCGTTTTTTACGTAGCGCCGGGGCTTGGCAGCGCCCCAAGCGCTAGGTGCCTGCTCAACAGACAGGGGAGAATTCCACCTGTCCTACTAAATATGGTGCGCAGTTTGGAAGCACCTGTAAAGCTATTTGTTGGGGATAACCGCAATAAGTTGTGGATGACTCGAAAAAGGCCGCAAGATCGGGCACCTTTTCTGCCCGACCGCCCATGCCCCCTGCCGTTTCGTACGAAACGTACGATGTGTACGCGGGTTTTGTACGAAACCGAGGGGCCTGAAGGAAAGGTGCGTCCATTGTGGACGCAAACCGGACGCCGGGCGTACGTCCTGCGCGCCTATCGTTCCGAAGCGGCCTGACCGGCCAGTTCGACCGCCCGCCGGACGACAACCTCGGCCCAGTCGGGAACCTCACCCAGCCACCGCTTTCGCGCCGACGCAAATGCCGAATGATCCAGAAGCCGGGCCTCTGCAATATCCGCCAGCGTATCGCGATCTCCAGGCTGCACACAGGTTATCAGATCACGACGTGCCAGCCCGGCCACATATCCCCAAAAATCGACACCGGCATAAATCGCCGGCAGTCCCAACGCGACGGCTTCGCAGGCCATGGTCGCACTTTCGCCCACATAAAGATCACAGTGCCCCATGAGATGGTGAATGAGCTGAGGATCGCCACGGAAAAGATAGGGCGCAACGATGTCCGGCGCGTCCGTCTCGGCACTGACATGCAGTTTTCCGAGCGGGGCAAGGCGTGCAACCAGCTGACCAAGCTGATCCTCGCTGAGGCCGGTTTTGCCGATGTCGTGGTTGGCCCCCCACTTCACCAGCCGCATGAAGATATTCCGCCGCTCGGGATCGAACCCGAGGGATTTCGCCACGTCGAGATCCGGCGTGAAGGCCGAGGGATGAAAATAGCTGAAATCCTTGGTGCCGGGCAGGTATTCGGTACGCCCCACGGGTGTTTTCCCGGTATAGTCGCCAGGAACGATCAGGCGAGTCAGGAACGGCCAGGCCAGCCGGGTTTGCAGGGTCGCGTATTCACTATCGTAGACGATCAGGGACGGCACGCCCGTCAACCATCCGACCTGTGACACCGAAACGCCGCCGAAGCCAAGCATCAGATCCGGCCGGTCACGTCGGACGATACGCCAGAGAGCAAGATTGCGGCGCAACAATTCCATGCCGAGCCCAACAACCCCATCTCCCTTGGTGCTGATCGGAATGTGGTCGATTTCGAACCTGTCGAGAAGCGCGCAGGCCACATCCTTGTGGCGCGAAACGACCGTCGTGCGATGCCCCGCCTCCTGCAACATCCGCATCGGGCGGATGAAAAACAGAACGTCTGCGGGGTGGACGATCTCGATCAGGAAATGCATGTCATCGGGTCACACGATCTACTGCAGGGCCGGTCCGCCATAAATCAGGGCAGTCCCCCATCGGCGCAAGCCCTGTTTCGAACCGGCCCGAAGCCACCCAGGAATTGTGACTCCCCAGGCACAGTATGGAAAAGGTCTCTCCTCTGGCTTGCGCGGGACAAGGCGAAACCGGAATAGTGGACAAAAACAACACCGGGCAATAAGGCACAAGAACAGCCGTGAAACACGTCGTGCAGATATCGGCCCGCAACTCGGCCCCGATCCCCCCCGGACCGGTCAGCGCTGATGTCAGGCGCGATCGGGCAGCATGCCGGCATGACTGACGGCACCGATACCACGGCCCCGCGCAGAATCTGGCGGATCGATCTGGCGCTGTTGCTGCGGGTAGGTATTGCCGTGGCCGTGGCGTTGAGCCTGCATCTGGTGCTGACTCAGGAAATCAACTGGGACGAATTTTTCTACCTGTCGCAGGTTCACAGTTATCTGCGGGGCGACCTGAACCTGCCCTTGCAGACAATTCACGTTCATTTCTGGAACTGGCTGCCGCTGACCGGGCAGGATGAGATCGGGCAAATCCGCATTGCCCGCGTGATCCTGTGGCTGGTCCAGTGCGGTACGATATGGGCGCTTTACCGGCTGGCACGGGAATTTTTCGACGATATCCCGGCGCTGTTCACGCTGCTGGTCTACCTGTCTTTCGATTACGTCCTGGTCAACGGCACCAGTTTTCGCACGGATACGACGGCGGTGTTTTTCCTGATGGCAAGCCTTGTCGTGTTGCTGGGGCCGCTTTCGGCCTGGCGCATGGGACTGTTCTGTCTTCTGGTCGCACTGGCGGGGTTGGTGACGGTCAAGGTCATTTTCTATGCGCCGGCCTATATCGGGCTGGCGCTGTGGCGGGTCATGAACGCCGGGCATCGCTGGCGCATGGTGTTGCGATTGGCGATCATGGTGGTGGGCACCTTTGCCGTGTTCGCCGCGCTTTACTTTGCCCACAAGGCCAGCCTGCCGGGTGGCGGCAATGCCGCGGCGGGCCGGATGCTGAGCGGTGCCGCCAGGATCACGCTGATGGAAAGCGGGTTTTTCCCGAGGTTGGATTACCTCTACCTCACGGCGCTTTACGCCCCGGTGTCGGTTGTCCTTGTGGCGGCGGGCGCATTGGTCGTGCTGTTTGGCGGTCGGGGCCTGTCCGGGGGATGGCGGGCGGTTCCGGTTCTGATCCTGCTGGCGCTGCCGCTTGGGTCGTTCGTGTTCTATCGCAACGCGTTTCCCTATTACTACGCCTTCATCCTGCCACCGGCGATGTTGCTGGCCGGTGCGGTGATGGCGGGCGTTGACCGGCACAGGGCGGTCCAGAGCGGCCTGGCCGTTCTTGTGACCATTACCATCGTGTTTTCGTGGCGCGCCCTGCCCGAGCAGGGATTGGCCCACCAGGCCCGCACCATCGAGGCCGTGCACCGGATGTTTCCCGAGCCGGTGGCCTATTTCGACCGCTCCAAGACGATCGCCGGCTTTCCGCAGGCCGGGTTCTTCATGACGAGCTGGGGCATGTCGGGCTATGCCAAAGGCGGGCGTGCGGTGTTGCACGAGGCGATGAAGGAGCGGGCCGTTCCGCTGCTGCTGCTGAACAGTCCGCATCTGGTGGCCGCCGTGGATCCGGACGCGCGACAGCCACGCCAAAGCCTGCTGGATGCCGACCGAAAGGCATTGGCCGAAAATTACATACCGCATTGGGGTGTCATCTGGGTGGCGGGTAAAAACCTGTCGCTCGCGGGGGAGGACCAAACCATCGAAATCCTTGTTCCCGGCCCCTACACGGTGGAAGGCGATGCCCCGGTTGTGGTGGATGGCAGGGAATATGCACCGGGCGACGTTGTCACCCTGACACGCGGGCCGCATAGGGCGGGCGGGCTGGGAGAAGTGGTTTTGCGGTGGGGCGATCATCTGTTCCAGCCCGAGGCCCCCGCCCCGGCGCCGCCGTTCTTCAAGGGGTTCCGGCCAAGCCCGAATGCGATGTCCCAGGACCGGGGCAAGGCGAAATTCCCATGACACATCATGTCACCCTGACTTTGACCCGGTTCAACGAGCCCGATGACTTGCTTGAAAGCGTTCTGGCCCATCTGGCGGCGCAACGCGGGGTGGCCGGTGAAATCCTGTTTATCGAGCAGAGCACGGACAGCCCCCTCGACGCGGCAAGGGTCGCGAATGACCGCTGGTCTGTACGCACGATCAGAAAGCGCCTGCCGGGCCTGTCGGCAGCGCGGAACCTGTCGCTGGCAGAGGCCGCGCATGACAGGGTGTTGTTTTGCGATTCCGATGCCCTGGCCGATCCCGGATGGGCCAGCGCCATGAACGATGCGTTTGACGGCCCGGATGTCGCGGTGGTGGGAAGCCGGATCCTGCCGCACTGGACGCGCCGCCCCCCGATCCTAGCCGCCTCGCGCGTGGTGCGCGACCAGTTATCGCTCTACGATCTGGGCGGGGATACGATCGAGGTGCGCCGCGTGGTCGGGGCCGGTTTCGGAGTGGACCGCTCATTATTCGCGTCCGAGATGTATTTCGACGAAGATCTGGGGCGGCGAGACGGCAAGTTGTTCGGCGGCGAGGAAAGCGATCTGTGCGCGCGCGTCAGGGCTGCGGGCGGGCGTGTGATCTATGCGGGACAGGCGCGGGTCGATCACGTGATCCAGCCCGAGCGCCACAGCACCCGCTGGATTCTGAAGCGGCTGTATTACGCCGGTCTCGGACGCGCCACGGTGAAAGGGCAGCCCAGCCCGTCACGCAAACCGGGGCTGGCGGACTGGCTGTTGCTCCCTGTCATCCTGCCGCCCTACGCGCTGGGATGGCTGCGCGGAAGGTATGGGGGATAGGCTGGGAACGTCAGGAAAAATACTGCCCCCAGATACGATAATCTTCGGCATAAAATGTACGTAGCGCAGCATATGCTTCAGGTGACAGATCGCTCACACTCAACTTCGGCCCACCCGTCTGCTCATGCGGGATTTCGAGGTGAACGCCAGAATGGTTCAACAGCGCGACGAAATCATCCAGTTGCGACAGATCGAAGACATGAGCAAAGCGGCCGGGGTCTTTGCCGATATACCGTGTCACCGACCTGAAATGATGTGCAATGCTTATTGTCATTGGAATGTACTTTTCGATGTTCAGAGCGAAATCATTCAAACCGGGCGTACGCGTCAGCCCGGCGGCATCGAGTTTGCGTTGTGGGGCATCGTCAAGGTCCTTGTGAAACATAATACGGTTCCGGTAACCCGACACGGCCCGCTTAATCGGGTCACGCACGATGCAGACCCATTCATCGCGCGATGTCTTCAGCCACGGAGTCCAAGGACGCATTTTGTAGCTTCTGATGTATTCATGCACATTCTGCTCACTTGGTTCGCGGCTTTTGAAGCTTTTGTATTCCTCAGGAGAATTATGCTGCATGATTGCCGTTTTAAGGGACGTACAAGCGATCTTAGGAACGGGAAAATAGACCAGATTGGTTCCTTTGATTTTGACGGACACTCGAACCTCCCTCCTTGATTGATCTTTAGCGCTTACGCTTTTTAGCTGCTCGCACAATACCTTGGCATGAAGGGTAGCCATATTGGCGCAAACAAGCATACGTTACACGTTGTTCATAAGACGTCGTTGGGTTCACCATATCTCTACCAGCGAGCTCCAAACTTATCCTTTGCGTTCGATGCCGCATCTTTTATCGCGGAAACGGGTCAAAGCGTCCAGCGGCAAACATTTTCAGCCTGGGAACAGTTCGTTGTCGACGACGGATCGGCTGATGCAAATGCCGCGAAGGGCGGGCGAGTGGCAGCTTGGCATGCGTTGAAGACAGGCTGCCGTCAGTGGGTCAGCCGCGTTTTGTCCCGCCGGCCCGCAAGGCCGATATCAGATCGGGGCTGAATCCCAGGTGCCTGCGCACGGCGAGCAGCATCATCAAATTCACGACGATCATCGCGCCGAGCATCGACATGGCCGCGCCGACCGCACCGTGAGTGGGTATGAGGAGGCTTCCCAATGCGATGTTGACTGCAACGCCCGTGATCTGCGGCAGCAAGGCCGACCGGCCATGTCCCGACATGTTGAGAAGCGGAATCACAAGTCCGGTCGCGCAGGTCAGTATCTGAGCGGCGACCACCCACCACAGGGCGGAAGCGGATTGCAGGAACGCCTGACCGAACAGCCCCAGAATGAAGGGGGCGAACAGGATCAGGCCGAAGGTCACTGCGGCGGCCACCGCCGTGGCCGCGATGGCCGCCTTGTGGCTGATGTCTTCGACACGCGCATGCTCACCCTGAGCGTACAATTCCGCGACCCGCGGTCCGAACCGTATGGAAACGGTATGCAGCCCCATTGTCAGGAGCAGCGAAATGCGGGCAACGGGCTGGAACAGGCCGGTTTCCTGCGGCCCGGCCCACCACCCCAGCATGAGCGTGTTGATCTCGTTCAGGGCAAGGACCGCGATGCCGGTGACATAGAGCGGCGCAGCCTCGTGAAGCCATTGCCGGGGCTGGGCCTTTGCAGGGGGTGTGCTGCGCAGCAGTGCGGTCTTGCGAATGACGGCGACCCCCACCGCCAGCGCGGCCACGCCGGCCGCAGCGATCACGATGTGGATATAGGCGCGCGGATCGATGGACAGCCCCGCCGCCCATATCGCAAGCAGGACCGAAGACTGCAGGATCGGACGCAGAAGCAGCATCGGCCCCTGCGCCATGAAGACCTTGCCAAAGCCGCTCATCACCGACTGTCCGAAGTGGATGAGCGTGAGAAGCGGCGCCAGAAGCGCAACATAGATCGCGAGATCGCCTGCGGGCGCGAAGCGCATCCCGACAGCGAGGTAAAGGGCGATGAACCCGAGCGTGAAGCCGGTTCCGATCAGAAGAGTCATGCGCAGGAAGCCGTGCAGGCGATCGAAGGCCTCGAGCGCGTTGAGACGGGCGACCTCTTTGACGCTGAGCACGTTCGCGCCCCCCATCGACAGGGTGGCCAGCACCAGCGACAGGGAAAAGACGACCGCGACCTGGCCATACCCTTCGGGCCCCAGCAGGCGGCCTGTGAGCACCGCTTGCAGAAACCCGATCCCGAGGCTTGCGATCCGCAAAACGAGACTGAGGACAGACGCGCGCGCGACAGGGCCACGCCCCTGCGCCTTGATGCGCGCGATGATGGAAGAGCCCGTCACGTCCTGAACCGCCAGTGTGCCTTGTAAAAACCGTTGGGACCGATGCCTTCCATGAAACGCCGCCCCCGTCCAGAAAAAAGCCTCTCGGCGTCGGGTGGCGTGTTTGGCGGGGGTCGAAAAAGCGCGGCCGCGCGAGGGGGATTACTTCGCGGCGTTTTCCAGCGCTTCGATCCGGGCCTTGAGGGCCTCGTTTTCCTCGCGGGCTTTCTGGGCCATGGCGCGGACGGCGTCGAATTCCTCGCGCGTGACGAAATCACGGTCGGCCAGCCAGCGGTCGATCATGGATTTCATGGCCGTTTCGGCCTCGGTCCTGGCGCCCTGGGCCACGCCCATCGCGTTGGTCATCAGTTGCGAAATGTCGTCGAGCACCTTGTTGCGGGTTTGCATGGGTTTCTCCGGCGTTACGTTCGCTCCCTATATGAGCCTTCGTATCCGGCGGGACAAGGATTGACTTCCCCGCGCAACCAGAGGCACAGAGACGCACATGCAGGCCATGATCCCCTTCCCCGAAATTTCGCCCGAGATTTTCTCGATTACCGTGTTTGGCATGGAGTTCGCGCTGCGCTGGTATGCGCTGGCCTATATCGTGGGCATCCTGATCGGCTGGCGGCTGGTGGTGGCCGCGGTCAAACGGCCGCATCTGTGGCGCGGCAACGCGGCACCGATGGATGTGCGCGCGGTCGAGGACCTGCTGACCTGGGTCATTCTGGGCGTGATCCTGGGCGGGCGGCTGGGATTCGTTCTGTTCTACCGGCCCGCCTATTATCTGGAGAACCCCGCCGAGGCGCTGCAGATCTGGCAAGGGGGCATGTCGTTTCATGGCGGGCTGCTGGGTGTGGTGACGGCCTGTATCCTGTTTTCACGGCGCCGCAGCATCCCGTGGCTGTCGGTGGCCGATGTGCTTTGCATGGCCACCCCTGCGGGGCTGTTGCTGGGCCGTATCGCCAATTTCATCAATGCCGAACTGTGGGGCAGGCCCACCGACCTGCCCTGGGGCGTGGTGTTTCCGGGGTATTATGCGCAGGACTGTCCCGGCGTCGAAGGACCGTGCGCGCGCCATCCGTCGCAATTGTACGAGGCCGGGCTGGAAGGGCTGTTGCTGGGCGCGATCCTGCTGTGGCTGGTCTGGCAGCGCGGGGCGCTGAAACGGCCCGGCCTGGTGACCGGCGTGTTCTTTGCGGGCTATGGGCTGTCGCGTTTCGTGGTCGAGTTCGCCCGGCAGGCGGATGCGCAGTTCATCACGCCCGACAACCCGATGGGCTGGGTCGTGCAGGCGGGTGGCATGGGCCTGAGCATGGGGCAGCTCCTGTCGCTGCCGATGGTGGTTCTGGGGCTGGGATTTGCCCTGTGGGCGCAGCGGACCAGGGCATGAGCGGGCTGCGCGACATCCTGATCGCGCGGATCGTGGCGCAGGGGCCGATGACGCTGGCCGACTACATGGCCGAATGCCTGCTGAACCCCGAGCATGGCTATTACGCCACGCGCGACCCGTTGGGCGCGGGCGGCGATTTTACCACCGCGCCGGAAATCAGCCAGATGTTCGGCGAATTGCTGGGCCTGTCGCTGGCGCAGGCATGGCTGGATCAGGGCGCGCCCGCGCCCTTCACGCTGGCCGAATGCGGCCCCGGACGGGGCACGCTGATGGCCGATGTGCTGCGCGCGACGCAGGCCGTGCCGGGGTTTCACGATGCGGCGCAGGTGCATCTGGTGGAAGCCTCGGCCACGTTGCGCGACGTGCAACGCGCCACGCTGTCGCGGGACGGGGTGGTTTGGGCGGAGACCATCGAAGACCTGCCCCAACAGCCGCTGTTCCTGCTGGCGAACGAATTCTTCGACGCCTTGCCGGTGCGCCAGTTCCAGCGCGACGGCGAGGGCTGGCGCGAACGCTGCGTCGGGGTGAAGGACGGGGCGCTGACCCTCGGGCTGGCCGACCGGCAACAGGCCCCGCATCTGGCGTATCGGCTGGACGACACGCGCGACGGCGATATCGTGGAATTATGCAGGCCCGCCGCCCATGCGGCTGAGGCGATCGGCCAGCGGATCGCCCGCCACGGCGGCGCGGCGCTGATCGTGGATTATGGCGACTGGCGCTCGCTTGGCGATACGGTGCAGGCGGTTCGCGATCACAAGGCGGCCGATCCTCTGGCCGATCCGGGGCTGGCCGACCTGACCGCGCATGTGGATTTCGAGGCGCTGGCGCGGGCCGCCGCGCCCGCGGCGCATACGCGCCTGACTGCGCAGGGGGTCTTCCTTGAACGGCTCGGGATCACGCCCCGCGCCCAAAACCTGTCCAGAGGCTTGAGGGGCGCGGCGTTGGAAAGTCACATTGCGGCACATCGGCGCTTGACCCATCCGCAGGAAATGGGGACGCTCTTCAAGGTGCTTGGCCTTTATCCCGAAGGCGCAAGCCCGCCACCGGGATTGGAACCATGACGCTGGAGATCATCACCGCCGACAGCCTTGCCCCCCTGCGGCACGGGTTCTTTACCCGGCGCGGCGGGGCGTCGTCGGGGGTGTTCTCGGGGCTGAACTGCGGCCCCGGATCGTCGGACCAGTCCGAGATCGTCAGTATCAACCGCGCACGCGTGGCCGAGGCACTGGGGGTTTCACCCGATCATCTGGTGACGGTGCATCAGGTGCATTCCGCCGATGCGGTGACGATCGACGGCCCGCTGAGCGAGCGGCCCCGCGCCGATGCGCTGGTGACGGCCACGCCCGGCGTGGCGCTGGCGGTGCTGACCGCCGATTGCCAGCCGGTTCTGTTTGCCGATCCGCAGGCGGGCGTGATCGGGGCGGCCCATGCGGGCTGGCGCGGGGCTCTGGACGGTGTGCTGGAGGCCACGCTGGACGCGATGGAGGCGCTTGGCGCGGCGCGGGAGAACATCACGGCGGTGATCGGCCCCTCGATCAGCCAGCGCGCCTATGAGGTCGGGCCCGAATTTCTGGACGATTTCATTGCCGAAGATACCGCCAACTCCCGGTTCTTCGCCAATGGCGAGGGGGATCGGTATATGTTCGACCTGCCCGCCTACGGGCTGCACCGGCTGCGACGCGCAGAGGTGGGACAGGCGGAGTGGACCCGGCACTGCACCTATTCCGATCCGGCCCGATTCTTTTCCTACCGCCGCACGACCCACGCCAAAGAGGCGGATTACGGGCGGATGATATCGGCCATCCGGCTGTGAATCGGGCGAAGACGGGGCAAAACCGACCACAAGTTCGCCCCATTTCACGGAAACAATGCCGGATTGCGGGCTATCGGCACCCTGCCGGTGAGATTGATATTCCTTTGAAATCAATGCCCTGAACAAATTCGGCCGGTTTTACCCCTTTTCGGCATAATCATGGCGAAAATGCCGGTCGATTTTCTTGCAACCGTCAAATCATGGCCCGAAACGCAGGACAGTATCTGCCTCAACGGGACGAAACCCGACGAGCAGAGAACAATGAGGACGACCATGAAAAAGCGTTGGATGAAATCGGTGATCGAAACCAGCAAGCGGCAAATGCCGGCCCTGCCCTATCAGCGGGACGTGCGCCGCGCCGCGAGCGCCGCCTCCATCACCGGGGCACGCCGCAAGGTCAGGATCGCCTGACCCGGATCACCTCAGCGCGGGCCGCCTCCTGTGCGGCCCGATTCGATGGCTTGATGTCCGAATTGTGGCAGACCAGACCATCAAACGGGAACAAACCCCGCCTGGCACACGTATTACCCTGCCAGAAGAAACAATTTCCTCAAAAATTTGACAGCGCGGCCCCGTGGCGGCGATCTTTGAATCCATTACAACGAGAATGGAAATCTGTCCTTCTGTCGTTGTCGGTGGGGGCCGACGCGGATGTGACGACCAACTGGTGACGTTACATGACAACCCCTCCTTTCGCCGCCCGCATTCCGGCGGCACACGCCCCATCCATACGCCCTGTTTCCACAGGTCAATCCCGATCCGAGGCAACCGACACGGTCCGCAAGCGGCAGATGCTGCGGAAATACCGCATCCTGAGCCTGCGCAACGACGGGTCGATTCATGAAACCGAGAATATCGGCCCTGCCACCGCGCCGTTCGAAGCGGCATTTTCCGCCTTTGCGCGCGGCACGCTGATCAAGACGACGACCGGCCCGGTCGCGGTGGAAGATCTGCTGCCGGGCATGAAGATCGTCACCTGCGAACACGGCCCGATGCCGTTGTTGTGGCTTGGGGCAATGACGCTGGTGCCCGACGCCGAAGGAACCGTTCCGCAAAACCGGCGGATCACCCGGATCATGGGCGACGCCCTTGGTATGGGGCGTCCGATGATGGACGTGATGGCCGGCCCCGGCGCGCGGCTTTTGTCCCGGCCCCTGGGCCTGCGCGACAGTTTCGGCGGCGAACAGGTGCTGACCCCGGCGCGCGATCTGGCGGACGGGATGAGCGTGGTCGAGATCACCCCGGCGCATCCGATCACGGTGTTCCACATCGCGCTGCGGCGGCATTCGACGATCTGCGCGGGCGGTCTGGAATTCGAAACCTACCACCCCGGCGCAGGGTTCGAGCGCCACATGAGCCAGAACATGCTGTCGCTGTTCCTGTCCTATTTCCCGCATATCCGCGAAGCGCACCAATTCGGCGCGCTGTCGCATCCGCGCCTGCCCTTCGGGACCGCCGCGCAAGACATGCAGATGGCCTGAATTCGGTGTCGGACGGCGCGCGCTGTCCGGTCAGGCGGAGTGGCTGAGCCTGTCTTCGAGAACGTCGAAGGGCACGCCGGGCTCGTCCTTGGCCCCGCGGATGACCAGCGAGGTCTTGACGCTGGCGACATTGTCGGCGGCGGTCAGTTCCTCGGTCAGGAACCGCTGAAAGGTGGACAGGTCGGGCGCCACGCATTTCAGGATGAAATCCACCTCGCCGTTGAGCATGTGACATTCACGGACCAGCGGCCATTCGTTGCAACGCGCCTCGAAGGCGCTGAGATCGGATTCGGCCTGGCTCAGCAACCCGACGCTGGCAAAAACCTGCACCTCGAACCCCAGTTCGCGGGCATCGACATCGGCGTGATAGCCCCGGATATAGCCCTGCTCCTCCAGCGTGCGCACCCGGCGCAGGCAGGGCGGCGCGGAGATTCCGACGCGCTTGGCCAGTTCGACATTGGTCATGCGGCCATCGGCCTGAAGCTCGGCCAGTATCTTGCGGTCGATCTCATCGAGGCGGGTTGCGGGCATGATTCGCTCCAATCGGGGGTTTTGGGAAAGTTATAACAACCCCGCAGGCGCCCGCAATATTATTTCAAAGCTCGGCAATATTGTTAAGAGGCGGCCTGACGCCTTTCCCAGGCGCCACGATCTGAAAGCGACCGCGTCCTGCGCGGGCCCTTTTCCAGTCCCGGCGGTCATAAATGCGTGCGACAGGTCATGTGGGGTTTTGCCTGATGGCTGTGAGGGCTATATGCAGCCAGAGCCGAAACACCGGAGATTCCCCATGACCGAAACCCGCCACACCAAATGCCTTATCATCGGCTCCGGCCCCGCCGGATATACCGCAGGCGTTTATGCCAGCCGCGCCATGCTGGAGCCGATCCTCGTGCAGGGGATCGAACCCGGCGGGCAGCTGACCACCACCACCGAGGTCGAGAACTGGCCCGGCGATACCGAGGTGCAGGGCCCCGACCTGATGGTTCGCATGGAGGCCCATGCCAAGGCGATGGGTGCCGAGATCATCGGTGACATCATCACAGACCTCGACACCGAAAGCCGCCCCTTCGTGGCCAGGGGCGACAGCGGCACCACCTATACGGCGGATGCGGTGATCCTCGCCACGGGGGCGCGGGCCAAATGGCTGGGGCTGGACAGCGAAGAGGCGTTCAAAGGCTTTGGTGTCAGCGCCTGCGCCACCTGCGACGGGTTCTTTTACCGGGGCCAGGAGATCGTGGTGATCGGCGGCGGCAACACGGCGGTCGAAGAGGCGCTGTTCCTGACGAATTTTGCCAGCAAGGTCACGCTGATCCACCGCCGCGACGAGCTGCGCGCCGAGCAGATCCTGCAAAACCGCCTGCTCAAACATCCCAAGGTGGAAACCCTGTGGTTCCACGAGCTCGAGGAGGTTCTGGGCGAGGACACCCCCAAGGGCGTGACCGGCGTGCGCGTCAGGAACAACCAGACCGGCGAAAGCACCGAGATCCCCTGCAAGGGCGTGTTCATCGCCATCGGCCACGCCCCCGCCAGCGAGCTGGTGAAAGGCAAGGTCGAGATGCATCACGGCGATTACGTCAAAGTCGAGCCCGGCAGCACGCGCACCTCGGTGCCCGGCATTTTTGCCGCGGGCGACCTGACCGACCATGTCTATCGGCAGGCCGTCACCAGCGCCGGGATGGGCTGCATGGCCGCGCTGGACGCGGAACGCTTCATCGCCGAACAGGACGGCTGAGCCGGTCTGACCCAAAGGACACGCCTGCGGCGCGACAGAGGGAGCGCACTTGCGCACGCTGATGGGGGCGCTGTCAATCGGGGTGGATGTCGCGCGGTGTGCACCCGGATTCGAGGATCACGGCGACCCAGTTCACGTCGAGTTCGAGCCCCAGGCCGTTCAGCCAAGCCTGTTGCAGGCGGTAGGCGGGTAATTCTTGTGCGCCGGGGCAGTACCAATGCCCATGCGCGGCCTGCCGGTGGTGGGTCAATTCGTGCAGGAGGACACTCACGTCATGGGGATTCCTGGCGCTCCAGGGGCGGATCAGCCAGATGGTTTCGGCGTCGGGATCATAAAACCCGCGCGTATGTGAGGCGTTGCTCGCGGTGCGCATCGGCGCCATGCGCGCGATATGGGCCCAATAGGTCAGGCGCACTGTTGGGGCCGCCTTGCGGCGGGGCAGATCGGAATTCGCATCGAGCCAGCCGTCGAGATGCGTGACAAGCACCTGTACATCGCGCGCCTCACGCCGTGCCAGAGGGTCACCGGCCTGGGCGGGCGGGGGCAGGAGCAAAAGACAAAGGACGATGGTGCGGGCCAGCCGATAGCGGGCTCGGGGCAGGAAGCACATGGCGTCCTCCGGGGTCTGGTTTGGACTGAATCTGTTAAGATGTTACGATGGGGCCCGCGCCCCGCGCAAAAGGCCATTTTTCAACCGCAGTTGAAAGGCATTCACCTGCCATGGGTCGACAACTACCTTCCTTCGCGGCGGTCAAGGCCTTTGAGGCTGCCGCGCGCCACAAGAGCTTCAAGAAGGCGGCGGAGGAACTATGCCTGTCGCCCTCGGCGATCAGCCACCAGATTCGCGCCCTGGAAGAGTATCTGGACACCGCGCTTTTCGAGCGTGACGGCAATCGGCTGGACCTGACATTGACGGGGACGGGATATGCCGGGAAGCTGACCGGCCTTCTGGATTTTCTGGATGACAGCACGCGCGCGGCGCGGCAAGCGGAGCAAAAGCCCCTGCGCGTCTTGTGCACGCCGGGATTTGCCGCGCGATGGCTTGTCCCGCGCCTGCCCCGCCTGCCGTTTGGAGACCGGGTGCATTTGCGGGTGTCGACCGGGGCGCCATCGCTTGATTTCGCCACCAACGACAGTGATGTGGTGATCCAGTGGGCGGATGACCAAGTACCGGGGGTTCGAAGCGATCCGCTTG
Organism: Roseovarius sp. PS-C2; assembly: GCF_018862045.1. Lineage (NCBI taxonomy): Bacteria > Pseudomonadati > Pseudomonadota > Alphaproteobacteria > Rhodobacterales > Roseobacteraceae > Roseovarius > Roseovarius sp. PS-C2. The sequence continues at coordinate 297,164 of NZ_JAHKSQ010000006.1, read as the reverse complement.
TACAATCAAGCCGCTACCCGGTCATCGCCCCCGCCTTGAAAGAAGCGGAAGGGATCGAGCGGCCCAAGGACTTGTTGGGCATGGTCTTGATGTATGACGAAACCGATGATGCGTGGGAGCAATGGTTCGCTGCGGCCGGCCTGACGCCCGGGACGTTGCCACCCGGCCCGGTGTTTCCCAATTGCGAACTGGCGACCACGGCGGCGGAACAGGGCGGCGGGGTATCGCTGGCCTATGACGCGATGGTACGTGACACGGTGGCAAGCGGACGACTGGTGCGCCTGTTCGATACCATCACCATACCATCGGTGATCTATTCGATAGCCTATGCCGAGGATCGCGGAGGGGATGCGATGATCCAGCAATTCCGCGACTGGATTTTCGACGAGGTCGAGCGGTCGCAATCGGTCGTACAACGGGGCTCCGCAGCGGAATAGATCAGCGGCGCAGATGTGAAAACGGCGCAGGTCACCCTGCGCCGTTTCGTGTTTCAGCAGATCGTCAGGCGATCAGTTGGGGACCACCTCGCCCGTGGGGCGCGGGGTATCCAGGGTTTCGTTGGGCAGGATCGGATAGGTCACCTGCGGCACCTCGCCGGTCAGCGAGCCGAGGAAGGCCACGATCTTGTCCACCTCGTCGTCGTTCAGTTCGGTCCCGAGCTGCGAGGTGCCCATGATGGCCACGGCCACCTCGAGATCCCACACCTTGCCCGAGTGGAAATAGGGCGCGGTCTGGTCGATGTTGCGCAGCGGCGCGGCACGGAACACATAGGAATCGTCCGCCGTTTCGGTCACGGCAAAGCGGCCCCGGTCATCCGGCGGCAGAACGTCGGCGCCCGGCTTTTCGATCAGGCCGAAGGGGAAATACCCCGTGCCGCCGATGTTCACGCCGTTATGGCAGGATGCACAGCCGGTATCCATGAAGAGCGCGAGCCCCTCTTTCTGCTCGTCCGTCAGCGCGTTGTCGTCGCCATTCAGGAAGGCGTCGAAGGGCGCGGGCGTGATCAGGGTGGCCTCGTAGGCCTCGATCGCCTTGGCGAAGTTGTCGAAGGTGACCGGATCGTCCTCGCCCGGGAAGGAGGCCTTGAACCAGTCCTGATACTGCGGCATCGAGTTCAGCGTCGCCACCACGTTGGCCGGTGTGTTGGCCATTTCGACCCCGGCCTGAACCGGGCCCTTGGCCTGTTCGGCCAGGTCGGCGGCGCGACCGTCCCAGAACTGCGCCTCGTTGAACACGGCGTTCAGCACCGTGGGCGAGTTGCGCGGACCCTTCTGCCAGCCGTGACCGATCGAGGTGGGCATGTTGTCATCCCCGCCCGTCGCCAGGTTGTGGCACGAGTTGCACGAGAACACGCCCGATGCCGACATGCGCGGATCGAAGAACAGGGCCTTGCCCAGGTCGATCTTTTGCGGTGTCACGGGGTTGTCCGTCAGCGCCGGAATGGTCGACGGCAGGGCCGCAAACATTTCCAGCGCTTCATCGCGCAATTCCGACGCAGACGCCGCGGACGCGAGCGCCATTGCAGACGCTGTTCCAAGCGCGATCTTCCAAATAGATGTCATTTTAACCTCCAGACTGGTCAAGCAGGATTCGCACGTTTGTAGTTATTCTAATTTCAAGGTGCCCGATCGCCATTGATGTGCATCAAATAGTGCATATTGATCGGAGAAAGATTTACACTCCCTTTCGAATTGGGGTGAAAATCTCCTGTTTTATATCATATTCGCTGCAAAATGGCCTCAAATCACGAAAAGCCCCAACTCGGCCTTGAAACCACCCGCTTTGCAGGTCTATGGCCCAACCGAACCTTCCCGCGCATCTTTTGCGTGTATCCGATATCCAACCCTTGAAAGCCGAGAGTACCGATGTCCCAGCAAAATCTGGCTCCGATCCCCGAACTGTATGTATCTTACGAGTCCGCCCAGAAACTGAAGGTCGAAGCCGCCGACCTGACCAGTTGGGATCTGACCCCGCGTCAGATCTGCGATCTGGAATTGTTGATGAACGGGGGATTCAACCCGCTCAAGGGTTTCCTGAGCGAAGAGGATTATAACGGCGTCGTCGAAAACATGCGCCTGGCCGACGGCACGCTGTGGCCGATGCCGATCACGCTGGACGTTTCGGAAAGCTTTGCCGAGACGCTGGAACTGGGGCAGGATATCGCGCTGCGCGATCAGGAAGGCGTCATTCTGGGCACCATGACGGTGACCGACCGCTGGACGCCCGACAAGTCGCGCGAGGCCGAAAAGGTATTCGGTGCCGATGACTCGGCGCACCCGGCCGTGAACTACCTGCACAACACCGCGGGCAAGGTTTACCTGGGCGGGCCGATCACCGGGATTCAACAGCCCGTGCATTACGATTTCCGCGGCAGCCGCGACACGCCGAACGAGTTGCGCGCCTATTTCCGCAAGCTGGGCTGGCGCAAGGTAGTGGCGTTCCAGACACGCAACCCGCTGCACCGCGCCCACCAGGAGCTGACCTTCCGCGCCGCGAAAGAGGCCGAAGCCAACCTGCTGATCCATCCGGTCGTGGGCATGACCAAGCCGGGAGATGTCGATCACTTTACCCGCGTGCGCTGTTACGAGGCGGTGCTGGACAAATATCCCGGTTCGACCACCACGATGAGCCTGCTGAATCTGGCGATGCGCATGGCCGGCCCGCGCGAGGCCGTCTGGCACGGCCTGATCCGCAAGAACCACGGCTGCACCCATTTCATCGTCGGGCGTGACCATGCAGGCCCCGGCAAGAACAGCGCCGGAGAGGATTTCTACGGCCCCTATGACGCGCAGGACCTGTTCCGCGAACATCAGGACGAGATCGGCATCGAGATGGTCGATTTCAAACACATGGTCTATGTGCAGGAACGCGCCCAGTACGAGGCCATGGACGAGATCAAGGACAAGGACGATGTCACGATCCTGAACATCTCGGGCACCGAACTGCGCCGCCGCTTGCAGGAAGGTCTGGAAATCCCGGACTGGTTCTCGTTCCCCGAGGTGGTGGCCGAACTGCGCCGCACAAGGCCGCCGCGCAGCCAGCAGGGCTTTACCGTGTTCTTCACCGGCTTCTCGGGCTCGGGCAAGTCGACCATCGCCAACGCCCTCATGGTCAAGCTGATGGAAATGGGCGGTCGTCCCGTGACGCTTCTGGATGGCGATATCGTGCGGAAAAACCTGAGTTCGGAACTGGGCTTCTCGAAGGAGCACCGCGATCTGAACATCCGCCGCATCGGCTATGTCGCGTCCGAGATCACCAAGAACGGCGGCATTGCGATCTGCGCGCCGATCGCGCCCTATGCGACCACCCGCCGCGCCGTGCGCGAGGATATCGAGCAATACGGCGCCTTCGTCGAAGTGCATGTCGCCACCTCGCTCGAGGAATGCGAACGCCGCGACCGCAAGGGGCTCTACAAGCTGGCGCGCGAGGGCAAGATCAAGGAATTCACCGGGATTTCCGACCCCTATGACGTGCCCCAGAACCCCGAGCTGAGCGTCGAGACGGAGAACGTGGACGTGGACAACTGCGCCCACCAGGTAATCTTGAAGCTGGAGCAGATGGGCCTGATCGCGGGCTGATCGGCGCTCTAGACGGCGGGTATTTCAGCCTGCCGGACGATACGAGACAGGAAACGGGCCGCCCTTGCCGGGGTGGCCCGTTTTCTTTTAAGCGTCGCGGCATGTACGCGATTTCGCTGACCTCGATCCCGCCCCGGTTCGACCGGCTGGCGCCGGTGCTGCGGGCGTTGCTGGCGCAGCGCCCTGCCCCGGCGCAGGTGATCCTGTGCCTGCCGCGCCGCTATGCGCGCTTTCCCGGCCCGGTCACACCCCCGCCCCTGCCGGAGGGGGTGGACCTGCTGTGGCATGACAGCGATCTCGGACCCGCCACCAAGGCGTTGCCCGCCGCGCGGCGGCTGGCCGGGCAGGTCGGGCGGATGATCTGGTGCGATGACGACTGGATCATGGGGCCGGGATGGGCGGCGGCGTTGCTGGATGGGGCGGCAGCGCGCGAGGCCACGACCGGGCAGGGCTATGGCGTGGCAAGGCTGCGGCGGCGGGGATCGGCCCCGACGCCTGCGCATGTCGAGATTGCGCAAGGGTTTGCCGGGGTTTGCGCCGATCCTGCCTGGCTGAGCGAGCAGGACATGGACCCGCCCCCAACGGCGTGGCCGGTGGACGATATATGGCTGTCGGGGCACCTGGCCCGGCAGGGCATCGCGATCCGGGCCGTACCGGCGGCACGGCGGGCAATGCGGCTGGCCCATGACGATGGACCGGCGCTTCAGGACAGTGCGATTGGCGGGCGGTCACGGCACGGCGCGAATATCGCCTGCCTTGACGAGCTGACCGCGCGTTACGGGATATGGCCCGCGCAAGGCTGACCTGCCGGGCCGCATCCGCATCGGATTTTCAGAGATCGTCCCGGAGGATCAGTGGACCGTCACCGGGTCCATGTTGTTCTGGCGTGCCAGCACGAAAGCCAGCCTGCGGTCGCGCACCAGCGCGAGGCGCTCGCCATCCTCCGTGTGCAGCGCATAAAGCGTCTCGCTACCCATGGCCTGTTCGCGCATGTCCTCGGGAAGGTCCGCCACGTTCACGGGCCGGACATAGACGATGGGACGGCCCTGATCGGCGCCGAAATCGTACCTTGTTTCCATATCTCTTACCCCTTGTTGATCTTGATCTTCTGCACCATCGGTTCGGGCTGGGCACGGGTCAGGTCCACATGCAACAGACCGTTTTCCATGATCGCCTCGCCCACCTCGACACCGTCGGCCAGCACGAAAGAGCGCTGGAACTGGCGCGCGGCAATGCCGCGATGCAGGTAGATCCGGTTGTCGGCGTCATCGCCCTGACGGCCACGGATCACCAGCTGGCGGTCCTCGACCGTGATCGACAGATCGTCTTCGGCAAACCCGGCCACGGCGAGCGTGATTCGATAGGAATTCTCCGAGGTCTGCTCGATATTGAACGGCGGGTAGCCTTCGTTCCCCGATTTGGCGCTGCGTTCCAGCATGCGCTCAAGCTGTTCAAACCCCAGCATGTAGGGATGCGACCCCAGCGTCAATTTTGTCATCGACACGTCCTTCATCAAAGCGACAGTCCATGCCGGGCCCCGTTTCGGCAACCCGACAATGGGAATATGGGGGCCGCCCGCGGCCCGTGCAAGGGCTTTGCCATTGATGCGAAAAGGGCTATCCTGTGTGCCCGACCTCCAGAGAGGAATCACCGAAATGAACGCTTTCGCCGATCTGTCCATGAAATCGGACGATGTGCTGCGCGTGGAACTGGAGGAATTCCGCCGCCAGCACCGTGATCTGGACGAGGCGATTTCGGCCCTGCATGAAAAGGGGTCGGGCGATCCGCTGACCATCAAGCGGCTCAAGCAGCGCAAGCTGCGGCTCAAGGACATGATCGCCTATATCGAAGACCGTCTTTATCCCGACATCATCGCCTGAGTCCGATTGCGTCGCGGCGCGCGACAGGTATAGTGCGCGCTCCAACGAAAGGGGCCAATGACAGATGGGCAACGTCAAAGTCGGTATCATCATGGGCAGTCAATCGGACTGGCCGACCATGCGCGAAGCTGCGGCGATCCTCGAAGAGCTGGATATACCGTATGAGGCGCGCATCGTCTCGGCGCATCGCACGCCGGACCGGCTGTGGGATTACGGCAAGACGGCGGTGGAGCGCGGATTGCATGTGATCATCGCGGGCGCGGGCGGCGCGGCACACCTGCCCGGCATGATGGCCTCGAAAACCCGTGTGCCGGTGATCGGCGTGCCAGTGCAGACCAAGGCGCTGTCGGGTGTGGACAGCCTGTATTCCATCGTGCAGATGCCCAAGGGATTCCCGGTGGCCACCATGGCGATCGGCGCGGCGGGCGCGGCCAATGCCGGGCTGATGGCCGCGGGCATACTGGCCAATGGCGACCCTGCGCTGGCGGCGCGGCTGGATGACTGGCGCACCGCCCTGTCGGCCTCGATCCCGGATGAGCCCCAAGATGACTGAACACCTGACCACCGGCGCCACCATCGGTATTCTGGGCGGCGGCCAGTTGGGCCGCATGCTGTCGGTCGCCGCGGCAAGGCTTGGCTTCAAGACCTGCGTTTTCGAACCCGGTGCCGACTGCCCCGCCAGCCATGTCGCGCATGAGCACATTCAGGCCGGTTACGACGACGAAGACGCCCTGCGCCGGTTTGCCGGGGCCGTCGATGTGGTGACCTACGAATTCGAGAACATCCCCACCTCGGCGCTGGATCTGCTGGACGGGATGGGCAAACCCGTGCGTCCGGGGCGGACCGCCCTGCGCGTCAGCCAGGACCGGCTGACCGAAAAGGCATTCCTGAGCGATCTCGGCCTGAAAACCGCCCCTTTCGCCGCTGTCGATGACGAAGAGGACCTGGCCGAGGCAATTGCCGAAATCGGCCTGCCCGCAATCCTCAAGACCCGGCGTTTCGGCTATGACGGCAAGGGGCAGGCGCGCATCCTGTCGGAGGCGGATGCCGCGCAGGCGCTGGCCGACATGGCCGGGCAATCCGCGATACTGGAAGGGTTCGTGGAGTTCAGCCACGAGGTTTCGGTCATCGGCGCGCGCAACATCGCGGGCGACGTGGCCTGTTTCGACCCCGGCGAAAACGTGCATGAGGGCGGCATCCTGCGCACCACCACGGTTCCCGCCCGCCTGAGCGCGGCACAGCGCACCGACGCGGTGCTGCTGACCGCGCAAATCCTGAACAAGCTGGATTATGTGGGTGTCATGGGGGTGGAATTGTTTGTCACCTCCACAGGGCTGGTGGTGAACGAGATCGCGCCGCGCGTGCATAATTCGGGCCACTGGACGCAGCAGGGCTGCGCCATCGACCAGTTCGAGCAACACATCCGCGCGGTGGCGGGCTGGCCGCTTGGCGACGGAAGCCGCTATTCCGACGTGGTGATGGAAAACCTGATCGGCGAGGACATGGACCGCGTGCCCGACATCGCCGGGGAAGCCGACGCGGCGCTGCATCTATATGGCAAGGCCGAGGTGAAACCGGGCCGCAAGATGGGCCATGTGAACCGTATCACGCGCGGCTGACTGGCCAAGCGCGGGCGAACCCGGTACGCCTGTTTCAGAACCGTCAGCAAAGGAGTGTGAGTGATGAAAGACGACCGCAACAGCCAGTTCCGCGACGCCCATTCCGACCGCAGCACCGCCGAGCAGGTGCCCGACACGCCGCAGACCCGCGCTCCGGCCTACCGGCTGGCCTTTGCCGACCCGGATTTCCTGTGCCGCGACGAATTGCGCCCGGTGCGGTTGCAACTGGAGTTGCTCAAGCCCGAGATGATCCTGAACGAGCGCGGCATCGAAAGCACCGTCGTGCTGTTCGGGGGCGCGCGCATTCCCGAACCGTCGAAGAAGGACAGCGCCCGCACCGAAACGCTTTCGGATCTGTCGCGCTATTATGACGAGGCGCGCGAGTTTTCCCGCATGATCACGGTGAAATCCATGGCGAGCTACGGGCGCGAATACGTCGTGGCCACGGGGGGCGGGCCCGGCGTGATGGAGGCGGGCAATCGCGGCGCGGACGATGCGGGCGGATCGTCCATCGGGCTGAACATCGTGCTGCCGCACGAACAGGCCCCGAACGAATATGTCACGCCGGGGCTGTGTTTCAACTTCCACTATTTCGGCATTCGCAAGATGCATTTCCTGATGCGCGCCAAGGCGATCTGCGTGTTCCCCGGCGGTTTCGGCACGCTGGACGAGATGTTCGAGGCGCTGACGCTGATTCAGACCGACCGCATGAACAAGGTGCCGTTCCTGCTGTTCGGCGAGGAATTCTGGCGCAAGATCATCAACTGGGAGGCTCTGGCCGATGCCGGAACGATCAGCCCCGAGGATCTGGAGCTGTTCCGCTTCGTCGAGACCGCGCAGGAAGCCGCGCAGATCATCGACGACTGGTATGCCGACGAGGGCTGCTGAACCGGGCAATCGCACCGGGCATGACCCCGTAGGGCCTGCCCGGCCTGTCACCTCAGAGGGGCGTGGTCCGACCCCGAAGGATCAGGCCACGCGGGACGGCAGGGCACACACCGGCGCACCGCGCAGAAGCGAGGTTACCATCCGGCCTTCGGCCGTGTCCCGAATTGCGTAGCCATAGCCACGCAAACGATGTTTCCACTCACGCTCGGACACGGCAAGGCCACGCTCGCGCAGCACAAGGCTCAACACATCTGTTTCCATTTCACTCGTATACTGTTTCATCGTTTCCTGCCTTGGAACAGTTTCACACTGATTTCTGGATAGATACCGATATGGGCGACAATCGTGCCGAAATGTGGCAGGCAAGCGGTTTCATAGCGGCTGTGACGATGCAGGGCTGAGTGAGGCTTCCCGCCCCTCAATCGTGGCGTGTGAAAACGGCGACTCTCGGGGCCCGCGCGATCGGATTCGGACCGGCCCGCGCTTATCCCTCGTCCCGGTCGACCCGCGCGAGCTGTGCCTGATTTTGCCGGCGGGCACGGGCCGCGGAGACGAGCGCCCGGAACAGACCCTGCTGGCGGCGGGCATAGAACAGATGCTCGGGGTGCCACTGTACGCCGATGGCAAAGGGATCGCGCAGCCGTTCGATGGCCTGGATCATGCCGCCTTCGTCACGGGCCGCCACGCGCAGGCCACGGCCCAGCCGATCCACCGCCTGACTGTGCAGCGCGTTGATCTTCATCGGGTCCGTCCCGGCCAGATGGGCCAGCCGCGTTTGCGGCTCGATATGCACGGTTTTGCGGGGCAGGATCGTGCGTATATACCTGCTATCCCGATAGACGCCATACGCGTCCTGATGCAGCGTTCCGCCAAGCGCCACGTTCAGCATCTGACTGCCCCGGCAAATCCCCAGAATCGGCTTGTTGAGATCGAACGCATCGTGCACCACGCGCCGCTCCAGCGCATCGCGTCCGGAATCCAGCCGCGCCGAGCGCACCAGATGACCGCCATAGAGATCGGGCGAGATATCGTCGCCACCCCCGATGATCACACCGTCCACCGTGGACAGGTCGGCATCCGATCCATCCACCCAGCGCACGGATCGCCCGCCCGCCATCCAGACGTTCAGGGCGATCAGCGGAAAGATGCGCCAGCCCGACCGGCGCGAGGTGGTCACCCCGATCAGCGGTCGTGTCATCCCGGCAACCCGGTAAAATCCAACCCCGCCGCGCGCAGGATCGTGCCGCAACGCTCGGCCCAACCGCTGCGCATCAGGGTCAGCAATCCGTGATCGTCCAGCCAGTCCCGCGACAGGCGTTCAAGAAGCGCCGTATCGGCGGCCACCCGCTCGACCAGCACCCAACGCTGCCATTCCTGCGCGATGGACCAGTCGGGATCGTCGATCAGGCAATCCGGCAGGCGGAAATGAAATGTGGGGCGGGCCGAGGTCTTGTCGGAAATCGCCTGTTCGATCCGTTCGGGCCAGAAATGGGCGAAGACCGGCAGCATATCCAACCCCCGGTTCCGCGTGGGGGTATGATGGAGGTAAAGCTCCATCGCCTCATGCGCGGTGCCGTCCGGGCCAAGACCGATCAGGGCACGAACGAACTCTGTGGGATAGGGATCGGTGAACGGCAGCAACCTGCGCGAATCGTCAATCGGGTGGGCGGCGCGCAGCCAATCCTCAATCAGCGCATAGGCCAGCAACGGGCGCAGAATATCGGCATCACTATCCGATGCGATCTGGACATTCAGGTGAACGCCAAAACCGAACACCCAGCCCGCGCCGCTGCCCAGCGCACCCGCCTTGCGCAATACCGCATTCAGACCGTCCAGCCGCGCCAGCCCGTCCATCTCCAGCGGTTCGGTCACGATTTCCACCGGCACGACCTCGCGTCCCAGATCCAGCGCCAGATCGCGCAACTTGGTCTTGGTCGCCTTGCGCAGGAAGATGTCCAGATAGATTTCCAGCCTACCGATACAGGTGTCGTGCACCGTCCAGATATGGCTGTCTTCCTGCACGGCGCGTCCGCCCAGAGTGTCGGCGCACAGGCGTGCGACATGCGCCTCGTCCAGCCCGCCCAGTTCGATCTCGACGCCCACACGGCGCGGTGCGCCCGTGGCGGTCATCGGCTGGGGAAGCGGGGCAAACCGGATCATGGGCTCACTTGAGCATTCCCATCCCGATTGCGCAAGACCGGCCGGGCGTCCGGCTCAGCCCATCCCGGCTTCGGCCTCGATCTGCTTGCGGGATTTGCGTGCCCGTTCGGTGGCGGATTTCAACTGGCCGCAGGCGGCCATGATGTCTTCGCCGCGCGGGGTGCGGATGGGGCTGGCATAGCCCGCCTTGTAGACGATATCGGCGAATTTCTCGATCCGGTCCCAATCGCTGCGCTGATGCGGGGCGCCGGGCCATTCGTTGAATGGGATCAGATTGATCTTGGCCGGGATGCCCTTGATCAGTTGCACAAGGCGGCGCGCGTCTTCGTCGCTGTCGTTCACGTCCTTGAGCATCACGTATTCAAAGGTGATCCGCTCCGAGTTGCTGGCCTTGGGATATTCGCGCAGGGCATCCAGCAGCGTGGCGATGTTCCATTTCTTGTTGATCGGCACCAGCTTGTCGCGCACCTCGTCGGTGGTGGCGTGAAAGCTGACCGCCAGCATACAGCCGATTTCCTCGGCGGTCTTGGCGATTTCGGGTACGACACCGGAGGTGGACAGCGTGATGCGCCGACGGCTGAGGCTGATCCCCTCGCCGTCCATCGCGATCTTCATCGCATCGCGCACGTTGTCGAAATTGTAAAGCGGCTCGCCCATGCCCATCAGCACGATGTTCGACAGCAACCGGGGGCCGTTATCCCCCGTCCCCTGCCCCGGTTCGGGCCATTCGCCCAGATCGTCGCGCGCCATCATCACCTGCCCGACGATTTCCCCGGCGGTCAGGTTGCGCACCAGTTTCTGCGTGCCGGTATGGCAGAAGGAGCAGGTCAGGGTGCAGCCCACCTGGCTGGAGATGCACAAGGTGCCGCGGTCGGTTTCGGGGATATAGACCACCTCGACCTCATGCCCCCCAGCGATCCGCACAAGGTATTTGCGCGTGCCGTCGGCGCTGACCTGCTTGCTGACCATTTCGGGGATTTCGATGACGAAATTCTCGGCCAGTTCGGCGCGATAGGCCTTGGACAGGTTGGTCATGTCGGCAAAGTCGCGCACGCCCCACTGATAGACCCACTGCCAGATCTGGTTCACCCGCATCCTGGCCTGCTTTTCCGGCGTGCCATGCGCGATCAGAACCTCGCGCAACTTGTCACGGGTCAGACCGACAAGGTTGGTCGGCCCCTCGGGCAGTTTGCGGGGGATGGTCATCACGTCCTGGGTGATCGGGGCGGTGCTATCGGTCATGGGTTTGCGCGGTCCTGTCGTCAGATGGGCCTCCATATAGGACATGCGCGCCGATTCCAAAACATTCCGGCGCTTTTGCAATGCACCGACACGATACCGACATTTTACCGACGTCATACCGATGCCGGTTTCGGCGGGCTCAGCGGGCCAGCCGCGCCACCTGTTCGCGGCAGGGGCATGTGGTCAGGTGATCGTTCACCATCCCCACCGCCTGCATGAAGGCATAGACGATGGTCGGCCCGCAAAATTTGAACCCTCTTTTGCGCAAATCCTTTGAAATTGCTGTGGAAATTTCCGTGTATGCCGGAACCTCGTCCAGCCGTGCCCATCGGTTCTGAACCGGAGCGCCACCGACGTACTCCCACAGGTATCGATCAAAGCCCTGTTCCGCCTCGATCTGTTGCCAGACACGGGCGTTTCCAATGGTCGCCTCGATCTTTCCACGGTGCCGCACGATCCCCGGATTCGCCAGCAGGCGCTGCACTTCGGGTTCGCCCCATGTGGCGATGATATTGGGATCAAACCCTTGAAATGCCTCACGAAACGCATCCCGCTTGCGCAGGATGGTGATCCAACTCAGCCCGGCCTGGAACCCATCGAGAATCAGCTTTTCCCACAGCGCGCGGCTGTCATATTCGGGCACGCCCCATTCGGTATCGTGATACGCCCTGTAAAGGTCATCATCGCCGACCCAACCGCATCTTTCCATCGCGCAAACCCTCCCAAACCACATGACCCGTTCAATTTGTCTCAGATCGACAGCTTAACAGTTCTTTAGCGGCTGCGGCACAGCCTGTGAACTCGATGATCAGGAGGTGCAAATGGGCCACGAACGCGAACCGGTCGACATCCCGGCAGGACAGGACAACCCGCTGGCCTATGCCATCACGTCACGGGACCGTTCCGTGATCGCGATGGTGCAGCAGGCGGTCGAACACGAACAGGTGATGCTGGCCTTTCAGGCCGTCGTGCCCGCGGGCCGTCAATCGCGGCCCGCCTTTTACGAGGGATTGATCCGCGTACTGGACGAAACCGGGCGGATCATCCCCGCCAACGAGTTCATCCATGTCATCGAAACCACCGAAACCGGGCGAATCATCGATTGCCTGGCGCTGGAGCAAGGGCTGAGGACGCTGGCGGAATATCCCGATCTGCGCCTCGCGCTCAATATGTCGGCACGTTCGGTCGGGTACAGGCGCTGGAACGATACGCTTGCGGGTTGGCTGCAACGCGATCCGACCATCGGCGAACGGCTGATATTGGAGATCACCGAAAGCTCGGCCATGTTGATTCCCGAAGTCGTGACCGGCTTCATGAACGAGTTGCAACAGGCGGGAATCAGCTTTGCGCTGGATCATTTCGGTGCGGGGTTCACATCGTTCCGCTATTTGCGCGACTTCTATTTCGATATCCTCAAGATCGACGGACAGTTCATTCGGGGCATCGCCGAGAACCCCGACAACCAGATTCTGACGGCGGCGCTGGCCTCGATCGCCGAGCAGTTCGACATGCTGACCGTGGCGGAAAACGTGGAGCGCCCCGAGGACGCGGCGTATCTGACAAGCGCCGGAATCGACTGTCTTCAGGGTTACTTTTTCGGCGCGCCATCCGTGAGGTTGCCCTGGGTGGATGCAGGATTGGACAAGGCCACCGCGTGATCTGTGACACACGGTCCGTTGCCGCAGCGCGGCAAGTGCGGTAGAACCAACATGACCGGCGGGGGAAACGAGCCTGCATGACAGCATTTTGCAGAATCGCCTCGGCCATGACGTCATCTGGTGGAGGACACACATGACCAATGTAGTTATCGCATCCGCGGCGCGTACCGCTGTCGGTTCTTTCGGCGGCTCGTTCGCCAATACACCCGCCCACGATCTGGGGGCCGCGGTGCTGGAGGCGCTTGTCGAACGTGCAGGTATCGACAAGGCGGAAGTCTCGGAAACGATCCTCGGTCAGGTGCTGACCGCCGCGCAGGGCCAGAACCCGGCCCGCCAGGCGCATGTGAATGCCGGGCTGCCCATCGAAAGCGCCGCCTGGAGCATCAACCAGGTTTGCGGATCGGGCCTGCGTTCGGTCGCGCTGGCCGCGCAGCACATCCAGTTGGGCGATGCCGCCATCGTTTGTGCGGGCGGGCAGGAAAACATGACGCTCAGCCCGCATGCCGCACATCTGCGCGCGGGCCACAAGATGGGCGATGTCAAATATATCGACACGATGATTCGCGATGGCCTGTGGGACGCGTTCAACGGCTATCACATGGGCCAGACCGCCGAGAACGTCGCCGAGCAGTGGCAGATCAGCCGCGAGATGCAGGACGAATTCGCACTGGCCAGCCAGAACAAGGCCGAAGCCGCGCAAAAGGCCGGCAAGTTCGACGACGAGGTGATTCCCTTTACCATCAAGACCCGCAAGGGCGACATCGTGGCCGACAAGGATGAATATATCCGCCACGGCGCCACCATCGAAAACATGCAGAAGCTGCGCCCCGCCTTCATCAAGGACGGCACGGTGACGGCGGCCAACGCCAGCGGCATCAATGACGGCGCTGCCGGTGCCCTTCTGATGAGCGCCGATGACGCCGCCAAGCGCGGGATCGAGCCGCTGGCCCGCATCGCCAGCTACGCCACCGCCGGGCTGGACCCGTCGATCATGGGTGTCGGTCCGATCAATGCCAGCCGCAAGGCCCTGGAAAAGGCCGGCTGGAAGCCCGAGGACTTGGACCTGGTGGAAGCCAACGAAGCCTTTGCCGCGCAGGCCTGCGCCGTCAACAAGGACATGGGTTGGAACCCCGAGATCGTGAACGTGAACGGCGGCGCCATCGCCATCGGCCACCCGATCGGTGCCAGCGGCGCGCGCATCCTGAACACGCTGCTGTTCGAAATGAAACGTCGCGACGCCAAGAAGGGCCTTGCCACGCTGTGCATCGGCGGCGGCATGGGCGTGGCCATGTGCCTTGAGCGCGACTGAGCCATGCGAGCCTGAGCGAACATCATTGAAAGGCGCCATCGGGCGCCTTTCTTTTTGTCGCCGGATGCGGTGTATTTTAAAAAATAGCTGCGCTGCGGCAAATTCTTCGCGCAATAATATTGCGCATCTTGCGGATGAATAGTAACAGAGTTACCAACGCATACTTAGCCAGATTGGAGGATAACATGGCTCGAACAGCTCTCGTCACCGGCGGCTCGCGCGGAATCGGCGCGGCCATCTCGAAAGCACTCAAGGCCGAAGGCCACAACGTGGCCGCAACCTATGCCGGCAATGATGAGGCCGCCGCCAAGTTCACCGAAGAAACCGGCATCAAGACCTATAAATGGAATGTCGGCAGCTACGAGGAATCCAAGGCCGGCATCGCCAGGGTCGAAGAGGACCTGGGCCCGATCGACATCGTTGTCGCCAATGCAGGCATCACCCGCGACGCCCCCTTCCACAAGATGAGCCCCGAACAGTGGCACGAGGTGATCGACACCAACCTCACCGGCGTGTTCAACACCATTCACCCGATCTGGCCCGGTATGCGCGAACGCGGCTTTGGCCGGATCGTGGTGATCAGTTCGATCAACGGCCAGAAGGGTCAGTTCGCTCAGGTCAACTATGCCGCCACCAAGGCCGGCGATCTGGGTATCGTCAAGTCACTGGCACAGGAAGGCGCGGCCAAGGGCATTACGGCGAACGCCGTCTGCCCCGGCTATATCGCCACGGAAATGGTGATGGCCGTGCCGGAAAAGGTGCGCGAATCGATCATCGGCATGATTCCCGCTGGACGTCTGGGCGAACCCGAGGAAATCGCGCGCTGCGTGACATTCCTGAGTTCGGATGACGCGGGCTTTATCAACGGTTCGACCATCTCGGCCAACGGCGGGCAGTTCTTCGTCTGATCCCTGTTTCGGGTGGAACGACATGAAAAGGGCCGGTCCTGACGACCGGCCCTTTGATTTTTGCGGACCCCTTGCACCGATTGTCGGCAGGGTGTGCCGTAGCAGTGTGGAAACACAGCCGCATATCGTGAGTTCAGCTCACGGCTGTGGACCCGGACGATCATGGATCACAGCCATGATCGTCCTCATGATTCGACAAATGCGGCGAGTGTCTCGCGCGCAGTATGTTAAGCCTGCTCGCTCAGCTTTTCGATTTCTTCCTTGAGCCGCAGTTTCTGCTTTTTCAGTTCGGAGATATGCAGATCGTTAGACCCCGGCGCGCGCTGCGCCTCTTCAACCTGTTCCGAGAGGGCCTGATGTTTCTTCTTCAATTCCTCGACATGCGACGTCAAGCTCATGGGCAGTCTCCTCTCTGAATAATGTGAACGTGTCCAGTGCAGCATACTTTTACAATTCTGTCACGCTGCACACGCAACATAAGCTGATTTTTGCATGCGGTATTTGAGGTAAATCAGACCGGAAAAGGTAATGCCGCACCACGGCGCAGGATCGCGCCTGTGGCCGTGGTATAGTTTTCGCAATCCCGGTCATGTCTGCTGCCTTCGTGCAGAACCCAGCCATCGTGCATGCGAAACGCCGCGCGCCCGCCCTTTCGCCCGCGCAGCAAAATCAACCGTGCCGGCCTGCCGCGGCGGGGTATGAAGGGCAACACCTCGATGCTGCCAAGGTGGCGTTGCGCCTCTTGCAGCAGGTCAGGCAAGCGGTCGGGCCGCTGGATAAAGGTGACGTACCCCTTCGGCGCGGCGCGGCGCGCGGCGGCGCGAACCCAGTCGGACAGCGGCGTGACCTCGCCCAGGGCCCGTTCCCGCCCGGCGTCACTGGCCGCCGTGCTGGCATTCCTGTCGAAATAGGGCGGGTTGGCTATGACATGGGTGAACTGCTTTTGCAGCAAATCATCCGGCATTTGTGTCAGATCACCTGTCATAACCTGTAGCCCGATCCGGTTCTCGACTGCGTTGCGCCGCGCCAGATCGGCATAGGCGGGCTGCAATTCCAGCCCCGTCAGGTGCAGACCGTCGATCCGGCGGCCCAGACATAACGATGCCACCCCGGCCCCGCATCCCAGTTCCAGCACCGTGTCGCCCGCACGCGCCGGAACGCTGGCCGCCAGCAGCACGGGATCGACACCGGCGCGATACCCCTGGCGCGGCTGCCAGACCTGCAACTGCCCGCCAAGAAAGGCATCACGGGTCAGTTCCGCCTCGGGCCAGGTTCCCGGCTCACTCATTCAGGTCGATTCCGTTGTCGGTGAGAACGGTCGACGCCCGCTCGAAATCCGCCTCGGCCACCATCAGGCGGCGCGGGAATATCCCGATCGAGCCTTCGAGGATGCTCATATTTACGTCCATTTCAAAGCAGTCTATACCCTCGCCCTGAAGCAGGGCGTGGGCGAAGGCAATGATTGTCGGATCGTTCGTGCCAAGCAACTGTTTCATGAGGATGACATAAGGGCACCGGCGACGGTTTGTCGACCAGTGTGACGGGAGTGTGATGGGATTGGACCGCGCCGCAACGAAGCCGCACGAACAACTGGCCCGGCATCTTGCAAACGATCTGGAGTCTGTGAACGCCCTGATCCGGCAGCGTATGGCCTCGCGCCATGCCCCGCGCATCCCCGAGGTCACCGCCCATTTGGTCGAGGCCGGAGGCAAACGCCTGCGGCCCATGCTGACGCTGGCCAGTGCCGATCTGTGCGGCTATGACGGCGCGTTTCACGTTCATCTGGCGGCCACGGTCGAATTCATCCACACCGCCACGCTGTTGCATGACGACGTGGTGGACGAAAGCCAACAGCGCCGGGGACGGCCCACCGCGAACCTGTTGTGGGACAACAAATCCAGCGTTCTGGTCGGGGATTACCTGTTCGCCCGCGCCTTTCAGTTGATGGTCGAGCCCGGAAACCTGCGGGTGCTGGACATCCTGTCGAACGCCGCCGCCGTGATCGCCGAGGGCGAGGTTCTGCAACTGAGCGCGGCGCGCGACCTGAAAACCGACGAAAGCGTTTACCTGCAAGTGGTTCGCGGCAAAACGGCGGCGCTGTTTTCCGCCGCCACCGAAGTGGGCGGCGTGATCGCGCAGGCCCCCGAAGAGCAGGTCAAAGCCCTGTTCGACTATGGCGATGCCCTCGGGATCGCGTTCCAGATCGTCGATGACCTTCTGGATTATCAGGGGGACAGCAGCGCAACCGGCAAGAACGTGGGCGACGATTTCCGCGAACGCAAGCTGACCCTGCCGGTGATCAAGGCCGTCGCCGCCGCCGATGAAGACGAACGCGCATTCTGGAAGCGCACCATCGAAAAGGGCGATCAGCGCGACGGCGACCTGGAACATGCGCTCGACCTGCTGAACCGGCACGGCGCGCTTGAGGCGACGCGGCAGGATGCCCTGGCATGGAGCGCCAAGGCGAAAGCGGCCATGCAGGCGCTGCCCGAACATCCGGTGCGCCAGATGTTGATCGAACTTGCCGATTACGTGGTGGCGCGGGTCAGCTAGCGGCGTTCAACACCGTCGCGACCACCCACCAGGACGGATAGGCCTCTTGCAGGCGCCCTGCGGCGGAAAAGGCCGTTTCGGCATCTCCGTAGAGCCCGAAGCAGGTTCCGCCAGAGCCCGACATCCGGGTCAGCAGGCAACCGGGCGTCACTTTCAGCGTATCGAACACCTGGTTTATAACCGGTTGTGCGGCAATTGCCGGGGCCTCCAGATCGTTGCGCATCCCGGCCAGCCATTCGATAAAAGCGGCGGTTGACGTGAAATCCGGCAACGGATCGGGCATCGGCGGGTTCGTCCGCTCCGCCAAGCCCGCAAATACCTGTTGCGTCATCACCGGCAGGCCCGGATTGACCAGAACGGCGTGCAATTCGGGCAGGCCGGGCAGAGGTGTCACATCTTCCCCGACCCCGCGCATCCGCGCCGTGGATTGCTGAAGACAAACCGGCACGTCGGCCCCAAGGCGCAACAAATCGCCGGCGTCGGGCAGCGGTTGCCCTGTCAAACGGGCAAGCGCCGAAACGGTCGCCGCCGCATCGCTTGATCCACCGCCAAGTCCTGCGGCGGCAGGCAGGTGCTTGTCCAGATGGATATCCGCAGCCACGTCCATAAGCCGCGCGGCCTTCATCACCAGATTGCTCCGATCCGTGGGCACACCTGCCGCCATCGGACCGCCGACTGTCAAACTGGACTTTTCAGCGCGCGAAACCCGTACAGTATCGCCAATCCCGGCAAAAACGACCAATGAGTCGAGCGCGTGATAGCCATCGGCGCGCTGACCGGACACATGCAGCGTCAGGTTCACCTTTGCGGGTGCGAGAACCTCAATCGTTGTCATCGGCCACTTTCAAAGGCGGCGCGCCCTCTTCGGCAAGGACGCGATCCAACCCGACCTCGATCTTGCGGCGAATGCGGTCGGGCTCGATATCCGGCGAGGGATTTTCCTTGTCCACGAAGGACAAGGCGCGTTTCCACTGAAATTCGGCCTCGGTGTGACGCCCGACGGCCCACAGGACATCGCCCAGATGATCATTGACCACGGGATCCACCGGCATCAGCTCGGCAGCGCGTTCCATATGGCCGATGGCCTCGTCATAGCGGCCAAGGCGGTAGAGAACCCAGCCCAAGCTATCCACGATATAGCCGCTGTTGGGTTGCGAGGCGACGGCCTGTTCGATCAGCGACAGCGCCTCGTCCAGCTTGATCTGTTTCTCGACCAGAGAATATCCGAGGTAGTTCAGCACCTGCGGCTGTCCGGGATTGAGTTCGAGCGCCTTGCGGAAATCCGCCTCGGCCTCGGGCCAGTTGTCCAGGCGTTCGTGGCTGATCGCACGGGCGTAATGCACGAACCATTGTTCGGTTTCGCGTTCCGCATAGAGATCGAGCGCACGGTCATACGCGGCAACCGCCGCGTCAAACCGTTCCAGTTGCCGGTAAAGATCGGCCAGTGCGACATGAATCGCAGGCAGGTCGCCATGGGTTTGCGAAAGCTGGACCAGAACCTCGATGGCCGCATCCGTCTTGTCGGCGCGGCGCAGGGTTTCCGCACGGCCCATTTCGGCGGCGTGGAAGGACGGATCGTCACGCGGAACGCGGCGATAGGTTTCCGCCGCCAATTCCAGGCGGTCCAGACTTTCCAGCAATTCCGCGGACATGATGATCGCGTCCACGAAGCCGGGGTTCAGATACTCGGCCGCACGCGAATAGAGCAGCGTGTATTCCCCACCCGTGTCGGACATCAGCGCCCGCCCCAGCGAATAGAAAACCTCGGCCAAACCGTCCTTTGCGCTGCCGATCCGGGCGAAAGGCACCTGTTCGCCAGCCGCCAGACGGTCCCGCAACTGCGCGACCTCCGGGTCGAGATCGCCGCCGAACATCTCGTCGATCCGGGCAATGGCGTCGTCGTTGCGCTCGAGTTGGCTCAAGACTTCGGCCCAGGCCAGAATCCCTCGGCGGGTCTGCTGCAGCGGGCCTTCATCCCCATCGGAGAAAATGGCTTCGGCACCTTCGAAATCCCCGACCGAGGCCAAGGCAAGCGCCTTGTGATAGAGGGCGAAACTGCGCAAACCACGCTGATCGGCCACCTCATCGAACTTCTCGAGCGCGGTGCGCATGTCCCCCTTGCCCAGATAGGACCATGCGGCGATCAGACCATCGGCCAGCGGGCCCATCCCGCGCTCGTCTTCGATCCGGGTCAGCAGGGCATCGTAATCTTCCTGCACGGCGGATTCCGCGATCAGGGCCATATGCGAAATCTGGCTTTTCAGATCGTCCGCTTCCATCTTGTGAGCGATCGGGAGGGCGCGATCGAACTGACCAAGTGCCATATGGGCCACCACGGCGTTTTCAAGGATCGCCGGATTGGAGGGATCTTCGGTCAGGGCCTGGGTGAAATAACGTGCGGCGGCGGCGAAATCGTAATCGTAGCGCGCCTGCCGTGCCGCCAGGTATGATCCGACAGCCTCGTCCGCTACGGCAGGCAGCGGCAGAACCTGAACGAGTGCGGCAAGGAAAAGGGCGGAAAGGGGTTTGGATGTCACGGGGCCTGCCTCTGCTGGTGTGTTGGCGCAAACCTAGTATGCCCGCCCCCCCAAAGCAATGCGGGGCGGCCCAAAGACCGCCCCGCACGCCGCTTTTCGCGGATCGTTTACATATTCGGATAGTTCGGCCCGTCGCCGCCCTGCGGCGTGACCCAGTTGATATTCTGGCTGGGGTCCTTGATGTCGCAGGTCTTGCAGTGGACGCAGTTCTGGAAGTTGATCACGAACTTGGGTTCCTTGCCCTCTTCGCGCACCACTTCGTAAACCCCTGCCGGGCAATAGCGCTGCGCGGGTTCGTCGAACTTGGGCAGGTTCACGTCGATCGGAACACTGGGGTCCTTCAGTTGCAAATGACAGGGCTGGCTTTCTTCGTGGTTGGTCATCGAGAAGCTGACATTGGTCAGCCGGTCGAAGCTCAGCTTGCCGTCGGGTTTGGGGTAAGCGATGTCCTTGTGCTTGTCGGCGGGCTCGGTCGCCTCGGCGTCGGTCTTGCCGTGGCCGATGGTGCCCAGCAGGGAAAAACCGAGCGTATTGGTCCACATGTCGAACCCGCCAAGCGCCAGTGACGCCCCAAGGCCGAATTTCGACCATAGCGGTTTCACGTTGCGCACCTTTTTCAGGTCCTTGCCGATGGCGCCGTCGCGCACTTCGGTTTCGTAGTCGTTCAGCTCGTCGCTGCCCCGACCGGCCTCGAGCGCCTTGTGCGCAGCCTCGGCCGCCGCCTTGCCCGAAAGCATCGCGTTGTGGTTGCCCTTGATGCGCGGCACGTTGACCATGCCCACCGAACAGCCCAGCAGGGCCACGCCCGGCGCGACCATCTTGGGCATCGACTGAAACCCGCCTTCGGAAATCGCCCGCGCGCCATAGGCCACGCGCTTGCCGCCCTTCAGCAACTCGGCCACCATCGGGTGATGCTTGAACCGCTGGAATTCCATGTAGGGGTACAGGTGCGGGTTCTTGTAGTTCAGGTGAACCACGAAACCGACATAGACCTGATTGTTTTCAAGGTGATAGATGAACGACCCGCCCCCGGCATTCTTGCCAAGCGGCCAGCCCATCGTGTGGGAGACTTCGCCTTCGTTGTGCTTGGCCGGGTCGATTTCCCAGATTTCTTTCATGCCGATGCCGAATTTCTGCGGCTCTTTACCGGCGCTCAGGTCGTATTTGGCGATCACTTCCTTGGCGAGGCTGCCGCGCACGCCTTCGGACAGGAACACGTATTTGCCAAGCAGTTCCATGCCAGGCTCATAGGCCGGGCCGGGGGTGCCATCGGGGTTCTTGCCGAATTCGCCCGCCACGACGCCCTTGACCTCGCCGTTCTCGCCATAGACCAGTTCCGAACAGGCCATGCCGGGGAAGATTTCAACGCCCAGTGCCTCGGCCTGTTCGGCCATCCAGCGGCAGACATTGCCCATCGACACGATGTAATTGCCGTGGTTGTTCATCAGCGGCGGCATCGGCCAGTTGGGCACGCGGATCTTGCCGCCCTCGCCCAGCAGATAGAAATTGTCCTGCCGCACGGGCGTGTTCAGTGGCGCGCCTTTTTCCTTCCAGTCGGGGATCAGCGCATCCAGCCCGCAGGGGTCCAGAACCGCCCCCGAGAGGATATGCGCGCCGACCTCGCTGCCCTTTTCGAGAACGACCACTTCGCGCGAGGGGTCCAGCTGTTTCAGGCGGATCGCCGCGCTCAGGCCCGCAGGTCCGGCCCCCACGATCACCACATCGTATTCCATCGCTTCGCGCGTCATGTCGGACATGTTGAGCATCCTTTCTCAGGGCGTGGCTATTGTGTAACAAAGTTGCGGATGTGGTTAGCCTGCCCGCGCCGTGAAGGTCAATTGAAACACGACGTGAAACAGGGGCTAAAACGGCAATTTTCCACTTTCCGTGGCCGGATTGCGCGGCATTGCAGCATCCCCTATTGCAATATCGGCCCTGCTCGGGGCAATCTGGCGCGAACCTGAGGAATTCCTGACGGGGCGGCCCGCAACCGGCCCCGCAATAACAGTGGACAGACGTAATGGAAAAGATTCCGATGACCCGCATGGGCCACGCGGCGCTTGAGGCAGAGCTGAAACACCTCAAATCCGAGGAACGCCCGGCCATCATCCGCGCCATTTCCGAGGCCCGCGAACATGGGGATTTGTCCGAAAACGCCGAATATCATTCGGCCAAGGAAAAACAGTCGTTCATCGAGGGGCGCATCAAGGAGCTGGAAGGCGTGATCAGCCTGGCCGATGTCATTGACCCCGCCAAAATGAAAGGCCCGATCAAGTTCGGCGCGACCGTTACGCTGGTTGACGAGGATACCGACGAAGAGAAGACCTACCAGATCGTCGGCGAGTATGAGGCCGATATCGAAAACGGGCTGCTGAACATAAAATCGCCCATCGCCCGCGCCCTGATCGGCAAGGAAGAGGGCGACAGCGTCGAGGTGCGTACTCCCGGTGGCGAACGGTCCTACGAAGTGCTAAAGGTCGACTATATCTGACAGGTCAGCACACATGCCCGAGCGCAAGGATTCGCCCCCGACACCCCTGGGGATTTATGACCGCCCCGGCAACGAGCGGATCACCGTAATCGAATTGACCGCCCTGATCCTGTCCGCCTTGTGGCTTTTGGGCGCGGCAGTGTTCTTTGTGGTTCTCGACCCGACCAGCAGCGGCGCCGATGCCGGCGGCGCGCTGCGGTTCATCATGGTGATGCTGGCGGTGTTCCTGCCCGTCGGCATGATCTGGGTGGCGGCGACGGCAGCACGATCTTCGCGCGTGATGCGCGAAGAAAGCCAACGCCTGCAGACCGCCATCGATGCGATGCGCCAGACATATGTTGCACAGGCCCAGAGCCGATCCGGTACCGATGAGCCCTCGGTCACGCGCAAGCTGGATGAAATCGCGGCCGCCCAGAGAAAGGCGGAAACCGCGCTGGCGATGTTCACCTCGACGCGCGACGCCATCCCGCCGCAACTGCCGGTGCGGGTCGAACCGGTGCAGGCCGATGACAGCGACGATCAGGTGGTCTTGCCGCTTGGCACCCCGGCCGAGGACCTGAACCCGCCGCTGGAACGGGCGGATTTCGTGCGGGCCATGAATTTCCCCGAAACCGCCGACGACCGGGAAGGGTTTGCCGCGCTGCGCAAGGCGCTGAAGGACCGCAACAGCGCGCAGTTGATTCAGGCGGCGCAGGACGTTCTGACGCTGCTGTCGCATGACGGCATCTACATGGACGACCTGCGCCCCGACATGGCCCGCCCGGAACTGTGGCGCCGCTTTGCCGCGGGAGAACGCGGGCGGGCGATTGCCGCGCTTGGCGGGGTGCGGGACCGGTCGTCGCTGGCGTTGTCGGCGGCGCGGATGAAGCGGGACCCGATCTTTCGGGATGCAGCGCATCACTTCCTGCGATTGTTCGACCGGATGTTCGCGCAGTTCGCGGAGTCCGCCAGCGATGCGGAAATCTCGGAACTGTCCGACACCCGCACCGCCCGCGCCTTCATGCTTCTGGGCCGGGTGGCGGGCACTTTCGATTAACGAAATCCATTTATTTTCAATCACTTGACTTCAATCATTGCCCTGACCATCTTTCCCGGCCATGATGCCGACCTGAGGAGAATGTGACATGCGCAAGTTTCTGGTGGTGTTGGACGATAGCCGCGAATGTCTGAATGCGATGCGCTTTGCGGCGATGCGGGCGGCGCATACGCAGGCGGGGGTCGAGATTCTGGCGGTGATCCCGCCCGAGGAGTTCAATCACTGGATCGGTGTGGGCGACATCATGCGCGAAGAGGCGCGGGAGCGGATCGAGGCGCATTTCGAGGTGTTCGCGAAATGGATGCGCGACAAGCAGGGTGTTGATCCCGAACTGGTCATTCGCGAGGGCGAGGCCGTGTCCGAAATCATCGCGCAGGTGCAGGACGACCCGGCAATCGGCGTTCTGGTGCTGGGCGCGGGGACCGGGAAGAAGGGACCGGGACCGCTGGTGACACAGCTTTCGCGCAGCTCGGGGAGCCTGCCGATTCCGATCACCATCGTGCCCGGCGACCTGAGTAAGGAACGGCTGGAAGCCATCACCTGACCCGCCCCGCCGCGTTTCGTACGTTTTGTACGATGTGTACGCGGGTTTTGTACGAAAATCGGGCCATTTCCGGAAAGTTGCATCCATGATGGACGCATCGCCGCGCGGCGCGCGCCCGGTTTTCCCGCTGTTAACCCGCTGCGGGCAGGCTGACCGTCGTCATGCCAAAGGAGCGCCGATGTTCATCCGGATCAACAGCCGCAAACTGCGCGAAAACTGGGGTGCCTATCTGGATCACGTCATGGCGACCGGCGACCGCGTGATGATCACCCGCCACGGGCGCGAACAGGTGGCGCTGATCCCGGCAGGGGATTTGCACCGGCTGGAGGAGGTGGAACCCGAGACATCGGGCGAGGCCGATGGATGACCCTGATCACGAAACAGAAACCGGAGGCCGCCGCGCAATGCCATGCGGAGCGGGAGAGGCGGCGATTGGGGAGGTATCGAACCCATGCTTCGGTTCGCAACGATGATCGAGGGCCTGAATGGGGTCGAAGGGCTGTTTGAAGCCGGCCTTGCAGGCCCGACGATGGGGGAGGTGGTGTTTGGGTGGCGGGGTTAGAGGGCGGATGTGTGGAGTGAGGCCAAAGCGACCGAATGCTGCAGGGCGTATGAATGTCGGGTATCTCTGCATTTCCAATCTGGCGTCAGGTTTCTGGCGTGAGTCTCTTGAGCCAGTCTCGCAGCATCGTTTTGAACAGAGCAGGACGTTCCCAACTCAACGAATGCCCCGCAGTATCGAGTAGTCCGTAGGTGGCTCGCGGATAGGACTCAATCATCGCCATCGTGTCGGCATAGCCGGAAATCGAGTCCTGCCGGCCCGAAAGAACCAACGAAGGCTTGTCGAACCGCGATGCCAACATTTCGTCGTGATATGAAAGCAAGAACTTGTCTGTCACTCGCGCTTCCAGATTGACGTCGTGGAGGGCGGCGGCAGGCACCTTCGTTTGTCGGATTTTCTCGATGATTTCGGGCGTCTGGATCACCAATTTTTCCGCTCGACCTGTCACTGAAGACGGCTGACCGTTGAGCAAATCCGGTCGCGCAACGATAGGGCGGGCTTCGGGCTTTGGGGTCTGCGGGTCTGTTGGGAATCCCCCAGGAACAATCAGACAGAGGCCTGCGATCAGTTCCGGATCGCAATAAGCAAGGCCCTGCGCGATGTAGCTGCCACGCGATTCACCGATCACCGCGACGCGGTCGGAAATAGAACGCGCGAAATCAAGCACCCGACTTGCAACATCATCTTGTGACTGCACATCATTGAATCCGCTTGACTGCCCACATCCCGGCAAGTCCAAATAGACTCTGCGCCACCCATCCAAACCCTCAAAGCACGGTTCGACCGCATCAACCATGTGACGGTGGTCCAGCTTGCCTCCATGAAGGACAAGCAACGGAAAACCGGAGCCGAATTCAACATAATTCCAGTTAGCCATCGCAAATCTCCTGTCGATTCAAAGCTAGACTCTGGACAATTTGATGTCACGTCGCGAATCTTGGAGGCGAAATGGCTGCGAGGTCAGTTCGCTCATGGCGTCCGAATTGTCTGTCCAAGACTAACTGGTCGGTCAAAAAGCAGACCTTGGCGCAGCCGCAGCGAAGCTCGCTCCGTCCCGCACAACTGCCATCGGCACCATGTTCGGCCGTTGTCTGGATTGAACCCGCAGAGGTCTTTCCACTTGCGCGAAACAGCGCCGAAGGCGCCGCGCATCGCCGGGCCGCCTGCACGGGCTGGCGATTGGGTGAGGATGGTGCGCCGCTTTGATCTCTTTCGGATTTGGCAGGCATAAACCGCAAAGAATGGCCGTTTGATCGCCATCCCGCGGCCCGACGATGCGCGGCTTGCCTGACGACCACATCCTACCCCAGCAGGTACAGCCCGCCATAGAGCGTGGATGCGCCCAGGAAGATCGCCAGCAGCATGTTGCGCGTCACGATGCCCGCGATGATCGTGACCAGCGCCGCCGCCATGCGCGGCGCATCCGGCACGCCGCCCGTCGCCTCGGGCCAGACCACCAGCGGGGCCACCAGCCCCGGCAGAACCGCCACCGCCGTATAGCGCAGGTGCCGCAGAATCCACGGCGGCAGGGGTCGGTCTCCGATCAGCCCGAGAAAGGCAAAGCGCAGCGTGAAACTGCCCAGCCCAAGCAGGATCATCAGCAGCCACAATTCTCCCTTGTCGATCATGACCCGCTCCTTTCTGCCCGGCGGCTGTCGATCAGTTCCACCTGCGCCCCGGCCATCATGCCCAACAGCCCCGCCACCAGCAGGCCAAGGTTATAGGGCAGAAAGGCAAAGATCAGCGCCGTCGCCACCGAAACGAATCCCGCCGCGACATGGGCGCGGGTCCGCATCATCGGCCCGATCAGCGCGAGGAACATGATCGGAATTGCGAAATCCAGCGCGAAACTTTCCGGGATCGCCTGCCCCACCACCGCACCGACACCGGTGAACAGATACCACGGCGGACAGACCGGCGCGGCGACGCCGAAGAAATAAATCAGCCGCTGCTTCACCGTCCATTCGCGCCGCGCGTCGAATTTCAGGATCGAGCAGGCATAGGTCTGATCGACGATGAAATAGGCCGCCCAAGCGCGCTGTGCCAATGTTGCCTTGCCGAGGTAAGGCACCAGCGACGCCGAATACATCGCCATCCGCAGGTTCACCGCCAGCGCCGAAATCAGCACGATCAGCGTCGGCGCATCGTTGCGCATCAGCTCGATCGCCGTGAACTGCGCCGCGCCCGCGATCACCAGAAACGAAAACGCCACCGCCTCGACGACGTTCAGGCCCGCTTCGGCGGCGACGACCCCGAACAGGGTTGAAAACGGGACCATCACCAGAATGAACGGCGCACTGTCCCGAACACCCTGAAAGAAGATGGATTTCGAACTTTCCGTCGGCACGGCATCGTCCTAGATTGGTTGCAATGCCAACGGCCTAGACCGAACCCGCAGGAGATGCAATTGGCCACCACCGACGATCTGTCCGGCTACATCATCGCGCCCGATCCGAACGCCCCGCGCCTGACCCGCGCCGTCGATGGCGTCGATCACGAGGGCCGCCCCGCGCATATTTCCGTGGTCGAGGAACGCCCGCTGACCATTTTCCTCAACGGGCAGGAAATCGTCACCGCCATGACCATCGGCGATTACCCGGAATACCTGGCGCTCGGCTTCCTGCGCAATCAGGGCATGTTGCGCGCCGATGAAACCGTGCATCGCGTGGATTTCGACGAAGACCTCGAAACCGTCGTCGTGCGCACCGACGGGCAGACGACATACGAGGAAAAGCTCAGGAAAAAGACCCGCACCAGCGGCTGCGCCGTGGGCACGGTGTTCGGCGACATGATGGAGGGGCTGGAACAGGTCACGCTGCCCGATATGCAGGTGAAGACCTCGGACCTCTACGCGCTGGCTGCCACCATCAACCGCACGCCATCGCTCTATCTTCAGGCCGGGGCGATTCATGGCACCGTGCTGTGCGCGGGCAACCGCCCGCTGGTCTACATGGAGGACGTGGGCCGCCACAACGCCGTCGACAAGATCGCCGGATGGATGTTTTCCGAGGGCGTCGCGCCGGGTGACAAGCTACTTTACACCACCGGGCGGCTGACCTCGGAAATGGTGATCAAGACGGCGCTGATGGGCATTCCCGTTCTGGCCTCGCGCTCGGGGTTCACCGCATGGGGCGTCGAAATCGCGCGGCAGGTGGGGCTGACCCTGATCGGCCGGATGCGCGGCAAACGCTTTGTCTGCCTGTCCGGCGAAGAGCGCCTTTTGCGCGACATCGACCCGGCAAGTGTGCCAGACGAAGACAAGAAACACCGCCGCAAAGGCGCCCCGACATGAGCCGACCGCTTGGCGTGATCCTGGCCGGGGGGCAGGCCACCCGCATGGGCGGGGGCGACAAGGGGCTGTTGCCGCTTGGCGACGGCACGATCCTGTCCCATGTGATCGACCGGCTCGCGCCTCAGGTGGCGGGGCTTGCGCTCAACGCCAATGGCGACCCGGCGCGCTTCGACGGCCTGAACCTGCCCGTCCTGCCCGACAGCATCGCCGATTTCCCCGGCCCGCTGGCCGGTGTCCTCGCCGGGCTCGACTGGGCCGCCGCTCAGGGGGCCGAGACCATCGTCACCGTCGCCGCCGATACGCCGTTTTTCCCTTGTGACCTGGTCGCACGCCTGCTCGAGGTGGCGCAGGGCATGACCCACCCGCTGGTTCTGGCCGCCACCCCGCGCCCGGAAAACGAACGCACGAAATCGCTCAGCCGCTCGGGCCTGATCCGTCACCCCACCTTCGGCCTCTGGCCGGTGGCCCTGCGCGACGACCTGCGCGCCGCGCTGAACGACGGGCTGCGCAAGGTGGTGCTGTGGACCGACAAACACGATGGCCGCGAGGCCCTGTTCGAAGATCCCGGCGATCCTTTCTTCAACGTCAACACCCCCGAAGACCTGCAACAGGCGCGGGCCATGCGAAAGGACAGCGCATGAACGTCTACGGCGTCGTCGGCTGGAAGAACGCCGGCAAGACCGGGCTGATGGAACGCCTCGTGACCGAGATCACCGGGCGCGGGATCAGCGTATCCACCGTGAAACACGCCCATCACAGCTTTGACGTGGACCACCCCGGCAAGGACAGCCACCGCCACCGTATCGCCGGCGCGACCGAGGTATTGCTGGCCTCGCGCAACCGGTTCGCGCTGATGCATGAATTGCGCGACGAGGCCGAACCGGCGCTGAGCGCGCTGTTGCAGAAACTCGCCCCCGTCGATCTGGTGCTGATCGAAGGCTACAAGCGCGACAGCCATCCCAAGATCGAGGCCCACCGCGCCGTCACCGGCAACCCGCTGATCGCGCCCGGCGATGCCACCGTGCGCGCCGTGGCCAGCGACACACCGCTCGATCTGGACCGCCCCGTGTTCGACCTGAACGACACCGCGGCGATTGCCGATTTCATCCTGTCCGAGGTCGGGCTTTGACCCGGTTCGACCGCGTAGCCTTGCCCGCTTGCCCCGGCCCGCGCTGCGCGCCATGCTGGACATAACCGCACCCGAGGAGGGCTGGATCATGGGCCTTGGTCCCGAGGATACGCCGAACCGCGCCGCAGGCACTGACCGCCTGCAACCTCCGCCCCTGCGCGACGATTGTTTCGCCCTGCCCGCCGGGGTGGACTGGACCCCGGTGGACGACGCGCTGGCGCTCTTGCGCGACCGGCTGCACCCGGTGGTGGGCCGCGAGGTTCTGCCGCTCATGCAGGCGCAGGGCCGCGTTCTGGCCGAAAACGTGATCGCGCGCCGCTCAAATCCGCCGCAGCCCAACACGGCGGTCGATGGCTATGGCTTCGCTCATGGCACGCTGCCGCCGGGCGATCCGGTTCTGCCGCTGGTGCAGGGCCGCGCCGCCGCCGGGGTGCCCTTCGACGGGGCCGTGCCGCCCGCCCACGCCATCCGCGTGCTGACCGGCGCGGCGCTGCCCGATGGGGTCGATACCGTCATCCTTCAGGAAGACGTGACCGCGTCAGAAACCGAAATCGCCTTTCGCGCCGGCATCAGGCCCGGCGCCAACACCCGCAACGCGGGCGAAGACGTGGCGGAGGGCGACACGATCCTGAGCGCGGGCCGCACGCTGACGCCCGCCGATCTGGCGCTGGCCGCCGCCACCGGCCTGTCGGACCTGCCCGTGCATCACCGGCTGCGTGTCGCAGTGATCTCGACCGGCGATGAACTGGTCGAGCCGGGCAACCCCGCCGCACCGGGCCAGATCTTCGACGCCAACCGCCCGATGCTTCTGGCGCTGGCGCGGCAATTCGGGTTCGACACGCTCGACCTGGGCCGCATCCCCGACGATCGCGCGGCCCTGCGTGCGGCGTTCGATCGTGGCGCGCAACAGGCCGACCTTATGCTGACCTCCGGCGGCGCCTCCGCGGGCGACGAGGATCACGTCTCGGCCCTGCTGAACGAAACCGGCGCAATGGCCGAATGGCGCATCGCCGTCAAACCGGGCCGCCCGCTGGCCCTGGGGATGTGGGCCGGAACCCCGGTCTTCGGCCTGCCCGGCAACCCGGTGGCGGCGCTGGTCTGTACGCTGATCTTCGCCCGCCCCGCCATGGCCCGCCTTGCCGGGGCGGGCTGGCACCGCCCGCAGGGCTTCACCCTTCCCGCCGCCTTCACCAAGACCAAGAAACCGGGACGGCGCGAATACCTGCGCGCCCGCATCCGCGACGGCCGCGCCGAGGCGTTCAAATCCGAAGGCTCCGGGCGCATCAGCGGCCTCAGCTGGGCCGAAGGCCTGATCGAACTGCCCGACGGCCCGCTGGAGATCACCCCCGGCACCCCGGTCACCTTCCTGCCCTTCACCAGCTTTCTGTAAAAGGTCGGGCCCCTTCTTCTTGCCGGAAATATCCCGGGGGAGTCGCCGCGCAGCGCGCGACGGGGGCAGCGCCCCCGCATTGCTCAGACCCCGACGTAACGCTCCACGATCCCGTGATCCGCGCGCAGGGCGTCGGCCTCCATCACTTCGCCGTTGCGGCCATTCTCGATGAACGCCACCCGGTCGGCCACCGACAGCACCGCATCGACGCGCTGTTCCACCAGCAGCACCGCCACGCCCGCGTCGCGCATCTGCACGATCACCTGGCGGATCGCCTCGATCATCGAGGGCTGCAGGCCCTCGGTCGGCTCGTCCAGCAACAGCACCTTGGGCCGCAGGCACAGGGCGCGGGCGGTGGCCAGCATCTGTTGTTCGCCCCCCGACAGGGTCTGCGCGGGCTGCGTCATCCGTTCGCGCAGGCGCGGGAACAGCTCCAGCACCTCCTCCAGCGTGTCCCGCCCGGACCCGCGCGCACGCAACCCGATCTCAAGGTTCTGCGCCACGCTCAGCCCGGCAAACAGCCGCCGCCCCTGCGGCACGTATCCGATCCCGGCCTTCGGCACCTCATGGGCAGGCAGCCGGCCGATCTCCTGCCCGTCCAGCATCACGCGCCCCGCCATCAGCGGCAACAGCCCCATGATCGCCTTCATGCAGGTGGTCTTGCCCGCGCCGTTGCGGCCCAGCAAACAGACGATCTCGCCCGCCGCCACGTCCAGCGAAAAGCCCTGCAGCACCCGGCCCCCGCCATAGCCCGCGTCGATCCCCTCAAGCCTCAGCATCAGCCCGCCTCCGTGCCCAGATAGGCCGCCTGCACGGCGCGGTTTTCGTGAATCTCCTGCGGCGTGCCCTCGGCCAGAACCTCACCGAAATTCAGCACCGTCACCCGGTCGGCCACGTCCCAGACGACGCGCATGTTGTGCTCGATCAGCAAAACGGTGGTCTGGCCGCGCAAGCCCTCGATCAGCCCGGTAAAGCGTGTGATTTCCCCCTCGGACAAGCCTTGGGTCGGCTCGTCGAGGATCAGCAGGCGCGGGGCCTGCGCCAGCCCCATGGCGATTTCCAGCAGGCGCTGGTGCCCGTAGCTGAGGTTGCCCGCCTCTTCCCCGGCGCGCTCTTCCAGCCCCACCTGTTCCAGCGCCTCGCGCACGGCCCTGTCGACATCCCCGCCCGCCAGCCGCCGCCGCGCGGCCAGCGCCACGTTCTCGCGCACGCTCAGCCGTGCGAAAACCGAGGTGATCTGGAACGTATAGGCCATGCCCAGCCCGATCCGTTTATGCGCCGGCAGGGCGGTGATGTCGCGCCCGTCAAAAGCCACCGTGCCCGACGATGGCGCGATGCGCCCGCAGATCATGCCGACCAGCGTCGTCTTGCCCGCACCGTTGGGGCCGATCAATGCGCGCACCTCTCCCACCGTCAGGTCAAGGTCCACATCCGAGACCGCGACCAGCCCGTCGAAATGTTTCGACAGCCCGCGCGTGGACAACAGCGCGCTCATGGCAGCCCCCTCCAGACCCGGCGGCGCACCTCGCCCGCCAGCCCCTGCGGCGCGAACAGCGTCAAAGCCACCAGAACCACGCCTGCAATCAGCATATAGGCGGTGGTCACGCCGGAACTCAGGTCGATCAGGTAGAACATGAACAACGCGCCGATGAACGGGCCCAGCACCGTGCCCGCCCCGCCCAGCAACACCCAAAGCAGCGGGAAGATCGAATATTGCACGCTGGCGAAACTCGCCCCCGCATAGCCGAACAGCAGCCCATAGGCCGCCCCCGCCGCGGCCGAAATCGTTCCCGAGATCACCATCGCGCCCAGCTTGTGCACATAGGTGTCATAGCCGAGCATCTGCACGCGGTCCTCGTTTTCGCGGATCGCCACCAGAACCCGGCCAAAGGGCGCGCGCACCAGCCACAGGCTCAGGCTCAGGCAGATCGCGAACAGCCCGAAGGCGGCGAAATAGCGGTTCACCGGATCGCTCAGGTCGATCCCCCACAGAACCCGCTGCGCGGTCTGGATCACGAACCCCTCGTCGCCGCGCGTGTATTCCCCGAAATAGAGGATCGTCAGGTATCCGGCCTGCGCGAACATCAGCGTCACGATCATGAAGGCCACGCCGGTCGTGCGAAGCGCCAGCAGCGCCAGCGCACCCGATACCACCGCGCCCGCCACCACCCCGGCCAGCAGCGCCGGGGCCGGGGACAGCCCGCCATACTGGATGCCAAGCCCCATGCCATACATGCCAGCGGCAAAGAACAGGGCGTGCCCAAGGCTCAGCAGGCCGGTATAGCCGAACAGGATGTTGTAGCCGATGGCATAGCTGGCCAGCACCATGATCCGCGCCAGATTGCCGTGATGATAGGCGGGCAGGACAAACTGCGCCACGAACAGCACCGCCAGCAGCCCGCCATGCAGGGCAAGGATGCGCGCCGTCTGCCGGGTCATGGCGCGCGCGTCCCGAACAATCCGTTGGGCCGGAATACCAGCACCAGCCCGACCAGCAGCGTCGCGAGGATCTTCGCCAGCGTGGGCGAGAAGAACACCGAGATGATCCCGTCGCTCAGCCCGATCAGAATGGCGGCGACCACCGTGCCGGGCAACGATCCCAGCCCGCCGATGATCACGACGATGAACGACAGCAACAGCGGATCGGCCCCCATCAGGTAATGCGCCTGCTGGATCGGCACGATCAGCACGGCCGCCAGCGCCGCCAGCCCCGCGCCGATGCCGAAGACCAGCGCATAGACCTTTTCCACCGGGATGCCGAAGGCCAGCGCCATGTCGCGATCCGCCTGCGTGGCGCGCATCAACAGGCCGATGCGCGTGTGCGCCATCATCGCCCAGACCCCGCCCAGCACCGCCGCCGCCGCGCCGATCACCGCCAGCTTGTAGGTCGTGGTGGACAGCCCCCAGGGGTAATACATCTCCCAGCCGGTTTCGGTCCGCTCGATCCACGGCAGGGCGAGACGCTGGTTGAACGGGGCCTCGACGGGCCGGGCCTCGGGGCCATAGGTCATCAGGGTCAGTTGTTGCAGGATATAGAGCAGCCCGATGGTGGCGACGATGGTGCGCTCGGGGTCATAGTCCAGCCGCTTGAGGATCGTCATGTCGGCAGCGGCGGCAATCGCCCCCACCGCCAGCGGCGCGATCACCAGGGCGGCGGCAAAGCCCATCGCGGGATGCCCGCCGATACTGTTGGCCACCCACCACGCAATCACCGCGCCCAGCATGAAGAACTCGCCATGCGCGATGTTCACCACCCGCATCACGCCGAACACCAGCGACAGCCCGACAGCGGTCAGCGCCAGCACGGCGGCGGTGACCGCCCCTTCGAGGCTGGCGAGCAGGATATAAGGGCCCAGTTCCATATCGCGCCTAGGGATGCCCCGGTCCGCGCGTCAGGGCAAGGGCAAAGGCGGGTTGCGGACGGTTTGGCGCGGATCGTGCTGGAAAATCGCGCGGTTCGGAGGGGCCTTGCCTTTGCCCGGGCTCAAGGCGCGCCCTGCGCGCCGCCGGGCATCGCCCGACCGCCCTCCCGCGGTCGGGCAATGCCCGGCTCATAAGGTCGGCCTCTGCCTCCAGACAAACCCATGATGTTGCATACCCCGTCCCGGTCGGGTCAGCCGCCCTGCCGCAGCATGCGGAACGCCGCCGAGGCGCCCCAGCCCGCCGCAATCGCGATGGCCAGCGACATCAGCCCATAGGCCAGCGGCTGCTGGTGCGACAGGGTATAGAGCCAGCGTTCCAGCCCCACCTTGCGCACGTCGATCACGGTTTCGAACTGCGATATCACATTGCCGCCGCGCGTCAGGAAGATGCGCGTCTGGTATTCGCCCTCGGTCAGGTTCGCGGGCAGGCCGATCTCGGTCCGAAACAGGGTCTGTTCATCCAGCACGACCTCGCCTTCGAGCATCTGATAAGTGCCGTTGGCCTGCCGGATACGGATCAGCGCATCGGTAAAGGCCTGCGCATCCGCCACGTTGCCCGGTGCCCCGACCGAGCGGATCGCGCGCCCGATGCTCACCTTGTGGCGCAGGTCCTCGACATTCGACAGAACCTGCCGCATCGGCCCCGTCGTGGCCACCGCGTAGAAACTGGGGGCCGAGTCGATCCCCACCGCATCGGTATTGGCCCAGATGCCCAGAACCCGCTCCTTGCGGCGCACCACCAGCGGCTTGGACGGCCCGGCGATGGCGACGACCACGTCGAGCGGCTCTTCGGGGATGGGGGCCTCGCGCTTGATCGCTCCGAACACCAGAATTTCAGACCCCTCGAAGGTGGCGGTGATGCGCACCCGGTCGCTTGACAGGCCCAGAACCACCTCTTCGGCCCGCAGGGGCAGCGCGGCAAGACACAGGAAAAGGACCAGCCGCAGCATCTCAGCCGCCCCCGACTGCGGTGATGGAATACAGCTCGGACGGCTCGATCAGCAGATCAAGCGCCAGCTTGGAACACACGATCAGCACCATCAGCGCCAGCAGGACGCGCAACTGCTCGGCCTTCATGCGCATGCCGATCTGGGTGCCGAACTGCGCCCCGATCACGCCGCCCACCAACAGCATCACCGCCAGCGCGATATCGACGGTAAAGTTCGTCGTGGCATGCAGAAGCGTGGTAAAGCCGGTGACGAAAATGATCTGGAACAGCGAGGTGCCGACAACCACCTTGGTGGGCATGCCCAGCAGGTAGATCATCGCGGGCACCATGATGAACCCGCCGCCCACACCCATGATCGCGGCCAGAACCCCCACCGCGACCCCCACGATCAGCGGGGGGATCACGCTGATATACAGGCCGCTGGTGCGAAACCGCATCTTCATCGGCAGGCCATGCACCCAGTTGTGCTTCTTGCGCTTGGGCAGCGGGCCGCCCTTGCGGGCGCGGCGGATGGCGCGCAGGCTTTCGATCAGCATCATGGCGCCGATCACGCCAAGGAACACGACATAACACAGCGTCACCAGCAGATCGACCTGGCCCAGCGATTTCAGGTAGTTGAACACGAAAACGCCCGCGCCCGCGCCCAACAGGCCACCGACCAGAAGAACCGTTCCCATACGCAGATCGACCGTTTTCTTGCGCAAATGCGCCAGCAGCCCGGAAAAAGAGGCCGCCACGATCTGCGCCGCGCCAGTCGCCACGGCCACCGCCGGGGACACGCCGATAAAGAACAGCAGGGGGGTCATCAGGAACCCGCCGCCAACCCCGAACATGCCCGAAAGAACGCCCACCAGCCCCCCCAGCCCCAGCAAGAGGAAGGCATTGACCGAAACCTCGGCTATGGGCAGGTAGATTTGCATGGCTGTTCCTAGCCGCAGTTTCCGCCCGTTTGCAAGCCGCCTGCCATGCCAGAGCGGCTCAGGCCTGATCAAATCTTGTTATCTGGACTTATCTTTCGTGATTTCGGGATGGTCCGCCCTGCCGATGCAACGCCTTGCGCAGGATCAGGGCATCCGCCGCCGACCCGTTGGCGCGCGGATAATACCCCTCGCGCCGGGCGGCCTGTTCATAGCCCGCCTCCGCATAGAGCCCACGGGCGGCGGTGTTGTCTTCGGCCACCTCCAGAAAGACGGTGTCGGCCCCGCGCGCCACCGCTTCGGCCTCGAACAGAGTCAGCGTGCCGCGTCCCACGCCCTGACGGCGGGCCTCGGGATCGGTGGCGATGGTCAGCAACTCGGCCTCACCGGCAATCACCCGGCCCAGCGCAAAGCCCCGCGCATCGCCCACGGCAAACACAAGCGGGCTGTCCAGCAGACCGGCGAACTCCCCGGCGCTCCACGCCCGCCCCTGCCCGGCAAAGGCCCGGCCATGCAGGCGGGCCAGCGCCTCAGGCGTCATCCAGGATCACCGGCGGCGCATCGCGCGACGGGGCGGCATCGGCGGGTTTGACGTAAAGCGGCGCAGGGGCCTCATCGAGGCCGCCCTCCCGTTTCGCCGCCACCCGTGCAATCGCCTCGGCCAGTTTCACAGGTGCGGGGCGTTCGGCCAGTGGCAGGCCGAACCCGGCGATCTCTTCGGGTATGGCCAGACGGGGGGCCTCCCCCGCGGCCTGAACATAAGACATCCCGCGCGGGCCGGGGATGACGGGCAGATGCGGCCCTGGGGTCACATGGGCAATCGCCTCGAACCCCGACACGCCCAGCGCCGGGATTTCCAGCGCCAGCGCCAGACCGCGCGCCGCCGAAACCGAAATGCGGATGCCGGTGAAGTTGCCGGGGCCGGTGCCCACGCCGATCCGATCCAGATCGGCCCATGCCGCGCCGCCCTCGGCCAGCACCTCTTGAAGCAGCGGCATCAGCCGTTCGGCCTGCCCGCGGCCCATATCCTCGGCGCGGGCCGCCAGAATCCGGTCACCGCACAGCAAAGCGGCCGCGCAATGCGCGGCCGATGTATCGAATCCCAGAACCAAAGGCGCGTCACAGGCCAACGGGGCGCACCTCGGTCACCTCGGGGATATAGTGGCGCAACAGGTTCTCGATCCCCATCTTCAGCGTGATGGTGGACGAAGGGCAGCCCGCACAGGCCCCCTGCATGTGCAGGTAAACCACGCCCTTGTCGAAGCCGTGAAAGGTGATGTCGCCACCATCCTGCGCCACGGCGGGGCGCACGCGGGTGTCCAGCAATTCCTTGATCTGGCCGACGATCTCGGCATCCTCGCCGTCATGCTCGGCATGGCCCGAGGCCGCATCGGCCTCGCCCGTCATGATCGGCGCGCCGGATTGGTAATGCTCCATGATCGCGCCCAGAATGGCGGGCTTCATGTGATCCCACTCGGTGCTGTCGTCCTTGGTGACGGTGACGAAGTCATTGCCGAAGAACACGCCGGTCACGCCGGGCACTCCGAAAATCCGCTGCGCGAGCGGCGATTTTCCGGCCCCCTCGGCACTAGGGAAATCGGCGGTCCCGGCTTCGAGCACGGTCTGGCCGGGCAGGAATTTCAGCGTCGCGGGGTTCGGCGTGGATTCGGTCTGGATGAACATGGGCGGCCTTTCTCATCTGTCCCTTCGGATATGCGCGCCGCAACCCTGCCTGTCAAGGTTTGGAATGATTCTAAACTTCGGCAAGGTGGGACTGCAGGGGGCAGGGAGCTGGCCGGATTGGGGGTGTTTAAGGTTTCGGATACAGAGCCGCGCATCGTCGGGCCGCGGTGCGGCGATCAAACGGTCGTTCTTTGCGATTTATGCCTGCCAAATCCGAAAGAGGCCTGAACGGGGTGCCGTCCTCACCCAATCGCCAGCCCGTGCGGGCGGTCTGGCGATGCGCGGCGGCCTGCGGCCGCTGTTTCGCGCAGGGGGAAAACCTCTGCGGGTACAATCCAGATAACGGCCGGACATGGTGCCAAAGGCTGCTATGCGGGACAGAGAGAACATTGCCTTGCCCGGTCTCAAGGCGCGCCTTGCGCGCCGCCGGGCATCGCCCGACCGCCCCCCGGGCGGGCGATCCTGCATCGGTCGTCCCCCGAACCACCGTTGGATGTGACCTCACCATAAATCGCCATCGAAAGGCCGTCGGTCGCCCACCCGCGGCCGGGCAATGCCCGGCGCACAAATCCGCCGTCAGGCTCACAGCGGTCATTCACTCTGCGTCCCGCAAACATCCGCTGTCAGCCCCGGCGCAAACCGGGTTGCTGGCGATCCGCAAGCGATCATGATTTCGGAAAACGGGAGACCGGGACAGGATCAGCCGTCGGTCGCCTGTTTGGCGACGGCGGTATCCTGTTCGGCGGCGGCCTTGCGGTTTTGCGCGTAGCGGGTCGGGTCCCATTCCTCGAGGACCTTGGAATTGTCGTCGCTGTCATATTCGCGCAGGCGCTGTTCGCTCACGTTCGGCAAAGTGGCGAACTGTTCGGCCAGCTTGACCGGCGACCACGTGGCCGAGACGTTCTGCGGGAACACCTGCGACAGGATCGTCGAGGTCGACCGCGCGCATTGCGCCGGAGGCACCGCGCCATAGGATTGCGCCAGTTGCATCACCTGCTCCGCCGTTTGCGGCGACACGTCCAGTTTCTGCACCTGAACGTGATAGGTTTCGCGCGCATGATAGCGGGTATAGACATCCTCGACCGGGGGCGTGATGCCATAGACCACATCGTTTCGCTCGGGCAGGGTTTCGTGTTTGAAAGACCCGGCGGGATCGAAGATCACCCGCTGCGAGCCGTTGATCATCAGCGAGGAATGCGCGCCCGCGCCCGTCCTGTTGTTGATCATGGTGTAGAGCGTCAGGCGCGTGGGCCCGTCATGGCGATAGGCGGCGCGTTGCACCGCCTCGTCCGGGGCCCAGACGGATTGGCCGGTGCACCCGGCCAGAGAAACGGCGGCGCACAGCGCCAGAACCCAACCACGCATGCCTGCACCCCTTTAGTCCAAGATGAACAAACCGAAATTCGTTCAGCCGTTCACCAGCGCGATGAAGACCAGAAAGAAAAGGATGACAACGGACGACCATGTCACGGCTTTGACAAAGCCGCTGAAGGTTTTTTCCTGAACGTCGATATTCATTTCGCCATGCTTGTGGTCAGCCATGTTGTCCGTTCCCTCGTGTTCGCGCGCTCGGCGTCATCCTGAAAAGTCCGGGATTGGATAGCGCATATCCGGGGGGCTGTCACCCTCTTAGCTGCGCCCGGACCGTGGGGTTTCGATCAGCCTTGTTCGAGGTCCTGCACCAGCCGGAAACCGATGCGGCGCGGGGCCTCCTGTTCGGCCTGTTTGGGCAGGGCGCGCAACAGGACGCTGAGCTGGCTGACATGCTGCACGAGCTGGGTTTTCGCGCCGGTCGCGTCGGCGCCGTAGAAGGTCACGATATCGGGGTCGAAAAAACCCATCCCCTCGATCCGCAGCACCCCCGCATCGCCGCCGGTAAAGCCCATCGCGACCTCGTGTTCGTTATCGAGCGTTTCCTCGAAATTCCTGATGTAGAGAATCAGCCGCTCATAGGCCCATTCGGCGGGGCTTTTCTGATCGACGGGTTTGCGGCGCAACTCCTCGGGGACCTCATCGCAATCGCGCGCCTCCGGGTTGGCGTGAACCTCATGGCGGCGCGGCAGGGCGTCGGCCTCGTGTGCCTCGGCCGATGTGGCGATTTCGTCATCCATGGTCACTTATCCCTTCGACTGCCACAACCACGCACCATCCGCGCGGCGGGTGCGGGATATTTCGCCCGCCTGATGCAGATGATTGAGATGCGCGACCGCTTCGACAAGGGCCAATCCGTAGGAGTCGCCATCAATTTTCCGTTTGAACAGGGCCGGAAAGCACTCTGCCGCGGTTTTCGGGCGGTCCAGAAACGCGCGCAGGCGGTCCAGCGCGCCGTGGTGATTCTCGATCAGTTGCCGCATCCGCACCGGCAGGCCGGTGAAGGGCAGCCTGTGGCCGGGCAAAACGAGGTGGTCCTCATGCGCCAACCCGGCGAGGCGCGAGCAGGCCTCGAGCCATTCGGCCACCGGATCGGCCTCGGGCTCGGTGGGATAGACGCCGAGATTGGGGCTGATCGAGGCGATGATCTGATCGCCCGCGATCACGAGAGTGTCGTCGCGGCTCCAGAGCGTGAGATGTTCGGGGGCGTGACCGTTGCCGATATGCACGTCCCAGTCCCGCCCGCCCGCGCGGATCGTGTCGCCCTGCTGAACGCGGGTATAGCCCACCGGGATCGGATAGGAGGTATCGGCGAAATTATAGGGGCGCGCGGTTCTGCGGTTTTCGTAAATTTCGGGGTCCATGCCCGCGCTGCGCCAGAAGTCCAGCGCCTGACGGGTCGGGCGTTCCTCGACATCGAGGATCAGCATGCGCGCCAGCAGCCATGCGGTGCGGGTGGTGACCAGTTCGGCATTGAAACGCTCCATCAGCCAGCCCGCCATGCCGATATGATCGGGGTGGTGATGGGTCAGGATCACGCGGCCTACCGGCCTGCCCTGCAAGGGGCCGCTCAGCACCTTTTCCCACAGCGCGACCGCCTGGTTCGAGTGGATGCCGGTATCGACGATGGTCCAGCTATCGCCGTCGTCCAGCGCGTAGACATTCACATGATCCAGCGCCATCGGCAGCGGCAGGCGTATCCACAACACGCCCTGCGCCACCTCGATGGCATCGCCGTGATCGGGCGGGGTATCCCACGGGTAGCGCAGAATGCTTCCGGCGCCGTCCATCATGCCGACAGGTCCGCAGCTGTCAGCGCATAAAGATCATCCGCCCCGGCGGTGGCATGGGCCAGAAGCCCCTCGTGTTCGGGCAGGAGCCGGGTGATATAGAACCGCGCCAGACGGGTGCGCGGGCCGTCGCCGCCCTCGGCGATGGCCGCGGCCAGGTGATAATGCCCGCCCAGAACCCGCGCAAAGGCGCGCAGGAAGGGCACCGCCCCGGCGAAACGCTGGTTCAGGTCGGATTGCGCCAGCATCCAGTCGAGCCCCTCGCGCAGGGTTTCGGAGGCCTGCCAGACCGGCTCGGCCAGTTCGGGCAGTTTGGCGCGTGCGCCTTCGGCCTGTGCTTCGATCTCGTCGATCAGGGCGTGGGCGGCCTCGCCCCCGTCCATCAGCTTGCGCGCGGTGAAATCCATCGCCTGAATGCCGTTGGTGCCCTCGTAGATCGCGGTCACGCGCACGTCGCGCAGGTACTGGGCGGCGCCGGTTTCCTCGATATAGCCCATGCCGCCATGCACCTGCACCCCCAGATCGGACACGGCGATGCCGGTATCGGTGCCGAAGGCCTTGGCAATGGGCGTCAGGAACGCCGCACGCGCGGCCCAGTCCGCCGCGCCGGTGGCGGTTTGCATGTCGATGGCCACGGCGCAGGCCAGCGCGATCGAGCGCGCGGCATAGGTTTCGGCCTTCATGGTGGTCAGCATGCGGCGCACATCGGCATGGTCGATGATGGTGCCGGTGCCGTTCTCAACCGGGCTGCGGCCCTGTTTGCGTTCCTGCGCGTAGGCCAGCGCA
This sequence comes from Roseovarius sp. PS-C2, assembly GCF_018862045.1. Lineage (NCBI taxonomy): Bacteria > Pseudomonadati > Pseudomonadota > Alphaproteobacteria > Rhodobacterales > Roseobacteraceae > Roseovarius > Roseovarius sp. PS-C2. The sequence goes on along the minus strand of NZ_JAHKSQ010000006.1, from coordinate 255,470 downwards.
TGTTGCAGCGCGCCTTCGGCGGCGCCGATCCCCTGCCCGCCCACACCGAGACGGGCGTTGTTCATCATGGTGAACATGGCGCGCATGCCGTCATGTTCCTCGCCCACCAGCCAGCCGGTGGCGCCGTCATATTGCATCACGCAGGTCGGGCTGCCGTGAAGGCCGACCTTGTGTTCAAGGCTGACGACCGACAGATCGTTGGCCCGGCCCGGAGCGCCGTTTTCGTCGGGGATGTATTTCGGCACCAGAAACAGGCTGATTCCCTTGGTGCCGGGCTTGCCGTCGGGCAGGCGCGCCAGCACGAGGTGACAGACGTTTTCGGCAAAGTCGTTGTCGCCCCAACTGATGAAGATTTTCTGCCCGGTGATCGCATAGGTGCCGTCGCCATTGGGTTCCGCCTTGCTGCGCAATGCGCCCACGTCGGAGCCTGCCTGCGCCTCGGTCAGGTTCATGGTGCCGCACCATTCGCCGCTGACCAGCTTGGGCAGGTAGAGCTCCTTGATGGCGTCGCTGGCGTGGTGTTCCAGCGCCTCGATCTGGCCCTGGGTCATCAGCGGGTTGAGTTGCAGCGACAGGCAGGCGGCGCTCATCATTTCGTTGACGGCGGTGGTCAGGGTCATGGGCAGGCCCATGCCGCCATGCGCCGGATCGGCTCCGATCGAGACCCAGCCGCCCTCGGCGATGGCGCGGTAGCCTTCGGCAAAACCGGGCGAGGTGCGCACGACCCCGTTTTCCAGATGCGCCGGGTGCAGATCGCCGTTGCGTTGCAGCGGGTGCAGCACCTCTTCGCACATGCGGCCCGCTTCGGTCAGGATGGCCGAGGTCAGGTCGGGCGTGGTTTCGGAAAACCGGTCGGTGGCGGTGACCTGAGCCAATCCGACCACATGATCGAAGATGAACTGGTAATCCTCTACCGGGGCGCGATATGGCATCTGATTGCTCCTGATCTGTCACTTTGCCGGGCACGGCTTGGCAATGCCGCCGCGCCCCTATATGCCTTTCGTTCGATCCACAGACTAGTCAAAGATCGCCCACCAGCAACCGAAACGCCGCGTCAGAGCCATTTATGCCCGAAGCAACAGAACATCTTGCCGCCGATACGGAAGGCTATGCCCGCGCCGGGCAGCTTCTGCGCGAGGGCGGGCTGGTCGCGTTTCCGACGGAAACGGTTTACGGGCTGGGGGGCGATGCGCGCAACGACATGGCGGTGGCCGGGATTTTCGAGGCCAAGGGCAGGCCGCGCTTCAACCCCTTGATCGTGCATGTGGACAGCCCCGAAACCGCGCGGCGCTATGTCGAGTGGCCGGATACGGCGGACCGGCTGGCCAGCGCGTTCTGGCCCGGACCGTTGACTTTGGTGCTGCCGCTGCGCCCCGATGCGGGCCTGTCGCCGCTGGTGACGGCAGACCTGCCGACACTGGCGATCCGGGTGCCCGCGCATCCCGTGGCGCGGGCGCTGCTGCGCGCATTCGGCGGACCATTGGCCGGGCCATCGGCCAATCCGTCGGGGCGGATCAGCCCGACGACGGCAGCGCATGTGGCTGCCGGGCTGGACGGGCGCATTGCGGCGATTCTGGATGGCGGGGCCTGTGAGGTCGGGGTGGAATCGACCATTCTGGGCCTGGCGGACGGCCCTGCCCTGCTGCGCCCCGGCGGATTGCCGGTGGAGGCCATCGAAGCGGCGCTTGGCGGGCCGGTGGCGCGGCGCGGCGCGAACGATCCGCTGACGGCCCCCGGACAGATGACATCGCATTACGCGCCGGGAGCGCGGGTGCGGCTGGAGGCCTCCGAGGCCCGCGAAGGCGAGGTTCTGCTGGGGTTCGGCGCGGTGGAGTGCGATCTGAACCTGTCACCGGCGGGCGATCTGCGCGAGGCGGCGGCCAACCTGTTTCACCACCTGCATGCCCTGGATGCGACAGGAGCCAAGGGCATCGCCGTATCGCCGATTCCGCAAACCGGGCTGGGCCTTGCGATCAATGACCGCCTGCGCCGCGCGGCGGCCCCGCGCGACTGATCCGGGGATAGCGAAAGCCTGCGCAATCGCAGTCAGGTCACGCGGAATGAGGGGCGATGCCCCTCGGATTCCCCGGAATATTTCTCAACAGAAGAAAGCCGCGTCACTGACAGCGCTTTTCGGCCTCATCCAGCGCGGCGGTATAGCCCAGCAGCGAGAACGTGTCCTTTGTGGTCGTCCCGCGTGACGAGCGCGCGGTCAGCACCGCGTCGGCGCCCCGCTTCATGGCGGCGATGATCTTGGCATCGTCCGATGCATTGGCGGGCCACGCCCATTCGCCATCGGTAAAGAGTTCGAACTCGGTTCCGCTGATATTGACGTTGACGGTCGATCCGCCCGCGAACGGGTAGCCACCGGTAAAGGCCACCTGCCCCTTGACGCCCGCTTCGGGACGGAAGAACGTCATCAGCAGGATGTCCCCGCGCCGCACGGCCACGACGCGCCCGTCCTTCATGTTCACCGTTTCCGTGGGCGAAGACACCGCCCAGCATTCGCGCGGGTCCTTGTCTTCGAAAACGCTCCAGGCGGTTTCCGCGGCGACCTGATTGGTGCTTTCTTCCTGCGCCCAGGCGCCTGTGGCCACCAGAGCCAGAAGAGCGCCAGCACACCCGCGTGCAATTCGTGATACCATATGTCCAGCCTCCAAGCTGTCCTTAGCCTCAATCCTGCTGGCTGCGCGCCTCCGTTCGCGGGAGTTGTATATTGCGCCGCCATTTCGTACTCGACATAGCAATATTAGCCTGAAACAGGCGAGACATGAAAGACGCAATTGGCGGAAAACCGCACAGACCCGCCAACCGGAGGCCATATGACCAACGCTGTTCCCCTGACTGAAATCTGGCGCGGACCGATGGCCGAAAGCCTGCATCGCGGTCATGCCGTGATTTGCGACGATACCGGAGCGATTGTCGAGGCCTGGGGCGATCCGAAGGCCACGGTGCTTCCGCGCAGTTCGGCCAAGATGATTCAGGCGTTGCCGCTGGTGGAAAGCGGGGCCGCCGATGCCCGCGGATTGAGCAGCGAGCACCTGGCGCTGGCCTGTGCCTCGCATAACGGGGCGGCGATCCATACCGACCGGGTGCGCGCGTGGCTCGGCGATCTGAACCTGCAAGACGACGATTTCCGCTGCGGCGCGCATATGCCCAAGGACAAGACCGCGCGCCATGCGCTGATCAGGGCGGATGAGAAGCCCTGCCAGGTGCATAACAACTGCTCCGGCAAACATGCGGGTTTCCTGACGCTGACGCAGCACATGGGATGGGGACCCGAATACGTCGAGCCGACCCACCCGATGCAGCGGGCCTGCCTCGAGGCGTTCGAGGAAATGACGGGCGAAACCAGCCCCTGTTTCGGTATCGACGGTTGTTCGGCCCCGAACTTCGCCACGTCGATGCACGGCATGGCCCGCGCGATGGCCTCATTCGCCGCCGCGCGCGAGGGGCGCAACGCGCGTGACACGGCGGCGGTGCGGCTGTGGCAGGCGATGGTCGCCCATCCCGAACTGGTGGCCGGGGAAAAACGCGCCTGCACCGAACTGATGCGCGCCTGCAAGGAACCCGTCGCCCTGAAAACCGGGGCCGAGGCGTTTTTCATCGCCATTATTCCCGGCCGCAGACTGGGACTCGCGGTGAAGATCGAAGACGGCGCCACCCGCGCGGCGGAATGCACCATCGCGGCGCTTCTGGTGCAGTTGGGCGTGTTGGACGCCGATCATCCGGCAACCCGCAGATTCATGAACGCGCCAATCACCAACTGGCGGGGAATCGAAACCGGCATGATCAAACCGGCAAACGGGCTGTTGTAATCGCCGCGAGCGGCACGCGGCATCGTCCGGAGCAGTCGCCTTTTGCGAGTCTTTGCCGAAATGACGCATCGCTGAGCGCGAAATCCCGCCGGTTCCATGCCGGCCCGGACCAGCGGCAACCAAGCGCCGAGCCAAACCCGCGTTTTCAGCCTGTTTCCGCGGATTTTCGACGGTTTGATCGTCACATACAGACATCGGGACGCTTAGCCCCCACCTTCTGCGTCAGAGGGCACAACGACCCTCGTCAACACGAACCGGAAAAGGATGTTTCCAATGTTCAAGAAAATCACTGCCGCCACTTTCGCCACCGCTCTGATCGCACCGGGTTTCGCCCTGGCTCAGTCCGCGGATACCGATGGCGACGGCATGGTATCGATGTCGGAATTCCAGGCTGCCTATCCCGAGGCAAGCGCGGATGTGTTTTCGAGCGTCGACACAGACGCCGACGGCGCTCTGAGTGACGAAGAGATCGCCGCAGCCCAAGAGGCTGGCACGCTGCCCGAAGTGACCACGGACGGCTAACCCGAACCACCGGTCAGGGGCGCGCAGATGCCGCCCCCTGACACTTCCCCGCTGCGCCCGTATCGGAAACGATGCGGGCGTAGGCGTTTTCCGGGTTGCCAGCCGCGCGGGGATCGCCAATGATCGGCGCTGTTCTCAGGGCGGGGCGGAATTCCCCACCGGCGGTATGGGGCCAATCGCGCCCCGAGCCCGCGAGCGCCCCGGCCCGTGGCCGGGGGTCAGCAGACCTGGTGAGATTCCAGGGCCGACGGTCACAGTCCGGATGGAAGAGAACGCCGGGCCAGGCGGGGGTTCCCGTCTTTCCTGTCGTACTGCGCCTTGGGTGAGACGTGTCGATCAGGAAAGGAGCCCCACATGACACACACCCGCTATGCCTTTGTCAAAGCCAACTGGCACGCCGATATCGTGGATCGCGCGCTGGATGGGTTTTGCGAGTTGATCCCGCGCGAACAGGTCGATGTGTTCGACGTGCCCGGCGCGTTCGAAATGCCGCTGCTGGCGCGCGACCTGGCCATGACCGGACGTTACGGCGCGGTGGCCGCAGCGGCCTTTGTGGTGGATGGCGGGATTTACCGCCATGATTTCGTGGCGCAGGCCGTGGTGGACGGGCTGATGCGCGCCGGGCTGGACAGCGGCGTGCCCGTCCTGTCGGTGTCCCTGACCCCGCATCAGTATCAGGAAACCGCGCATCACGACGCGATCTACCGGGCGCATTTCGTCGAAAAGGGGCGCGAAGCCGCGCGTGCCGCGCTAAGCATCGGAAAAACACGCGCCGCGCTGGCCGCCTGAAACCCTGATGACAAACGGCCCCTGACAACAGGGGCCGTCAGACCGGCCTGTCAGGCCTTTTGCAGCATCCGGCCCAGAGGGCGCCCTCCCAGGATGTGGACATGCAGATGGGGCACCTCCTGCACACCGTGTTCCCCCGCGTTCGAGATCATGCGGAACCCGCCCTGTTCGACCCCCATCAGCCTGCACACCTCGCCGATGGCGCGGGTGTAGTCGGCGATTTCGGCATCGCTGGCCTCTTGCGCGAAATGGTCATAGCAAACCCAGGGCCCTTTCGGGATCACCAGCACATGCACCGGCGCCTGCGGCTGAATATCGTTGAAGGCAAGGCTGTGGTCGGTTTCCAGAACGGTATCGTTCGGAATCTCGCCGCGCAGGATCTTGGCAAAGATATTCTGGTCGTCATAGTCATAGGACATGGGCGCTGCTCCTCAATCGGCAAACAGGTGATCGGTTTGCGCCACCTCTAGCGCTTTCTCCGGCCCGACATCAAGAAACCGCGAGATCAGCCCGGCATGTTGTTCGGCATCGTCGCCTTCGCGCAGGATAATGTGATTCTCGAACTCGGCGTCGCGAATGCCGTCGCTTTCGAAATTGATGTCGCCCCGGATGGTCGGCAGCAGCCGTTCCAGCGTTTCGGGCGGGGTCTGTTCCCCGGCCAGCCCGACACGCATCGCGTGACCGGCAAGGTAATCGTCGGAAAACTGGCACTGGATTTCGAGGATCTTCGTGATCGACCGATCCCCGTTGAAATCGTGCAACAAATCCAGACTGGCCGGGTCGATACAGACGATCAGGCGATCCGTATCGTAATAATCGAACAGCATCCGCATCAGCGCCCGACGGTGGCGCGTCCGCTTGCCCAGCGTGGCCTGAATGCCGCCCAGATCGGGCAATGCCGTGTCTTCCTCGTTAAACAGGTATTCGATGGCGGGCACGTTCACGACCTGGCGCAGCTTGTCGAGCAGGCGCTTGGCGACATGCCATTTCTTGCACACCACGATCATCAGTTCGCGATCCCGGCCAAGGGTGCTTTCGGTTTCCCAGAACCGGCTGGCGAACCGCCGCCCGATCCGGCCCCGTCCGGTCAGGAACTTGAACAGGCTGCGCCCTTCGTTGGAGATTTTGAATTCGGCCTCGTCATCGGCATACAGCGCACCCAGCCGTGTCTTGAGCTCTTTCGCCTCGGGGCTGATCTTGCGGGCGAACAGGAAATCCTGACTGAGCAGCAGGTCGTAGTGATCGTTATAAAACGTCACCGGCATCCCGTAATCGGTGAACATCAGGAATGTCAGGGTCCGCGTGCGGATTTCATCGTCGGGCACGACATGGCGCACGAGGGTCTGGAAAAACGTCTCGTCGGGAATCCATGTGCTGCGGAAAAACCGCATGACATCGCGCCGCATGCGGGTGAAGTCCAGAATCCATTCGATGGTGCGGCGGCGCAGGCACCACCACTGACTGCCGATCTGCACCTGGATGTCGGCGGGAATCTCACGCGTCAGCCCCAGCCGTTTCTGCAATTCGAAACTGGCGTAGAACCGTTTGGATTGCGTGCGCTCGTTGAAGAAATGGCGGTAGATCAGCCGCTCTTCCTTCATGCCGGTCTTGATCCAGTCGCTGTCGAAGTAGTCGAAGCTTTCGATGAAATCGACATCGTTGGCATCGAGGAATTCATGCGCATAGGCCGCCGATTTGATCGCCGCGCAATCGCCGGACAGCATGTAGAAATGGGTGGCGCGGGGGAATTCCTCGACGGCGGCCTCGACCGCATAAAGCGTGGCCTGCACGAGGGACCACTCGCCCCAGCCGCATTTGATGCGCTTCCTGGCGAAGGTGACGTTGGGATTGTCGGCCAGCGCCTCGCGGATTTTGCGGTAATGCTCGGGCCGGGCGCGGGCGTCGAAGTGAATCGCCATGCAATCGCCTGCGGCCGTCAGCATGTTCGCCTGACCTATGATCGCGTCCGGATCCTTGTGACACAGCAATATGAACGCGATTTTCGCCATCTGGGAAACAATACACTGAAGGTTGCCAACACTGCCTACAGTGATAGACATCAATACGGATTGAATAAACAGGGTTTCTTTGCTTTTTTTAGCAGGTTAGTAACCATTTGCCCGGAATTTACGTGGCAATTCAGGCGGAGGCGGCGGGCATGGGATTTCCCGGAACATGGATGACCGAAAGTGAAAGCATGGTCTACAGGGTCGTGCCCAAATGCGCCTGTTCGACCATCGGTCAGATCATGTATTATTCGGATCATGGCAAGTTCTTCGACGGCGACATTCACGACGCCCAGGACGGGCTGCACAAATGGGCCCGCGACGAAAGCCAGCCCCTGATCCGGGCCAATGTCAAGACACACAGCTCCTACGCGTTCACCTGCGTGCGCAATCCCTATACCCGCATCCTGTCCAGCTTCTTTGACAAGATCTGCGGCATCCAGCGCAACGGAAAACGCTATCGCGGCAAGCTGGTGCCGCTCTTGATCCAGAAATACGGGATCGAAGTGGGCGGCGACGACGGCAAGCAGGAGTTCGACCAGATCCAGAGCTTCCGCCGATTCCTGCTGTTCGCCCGCGACACGATCCGATGGCGTCGCCCGATGGAGCCCGACATTCACTGGTCGGCCATGTCAGGGCATGTGTCCACCTTCATCGCCAATGGCGGCACCTATGACAGGATTTTCTGGACCGAACAGTTCAACGACGGCATGCAAGCGGTGCTGAACGCGATCGACACGCGCCACAAAGTCGATCTGGACACGATTCCGCGGTTCAACGAATCCGAAGGCCACGGCCCCAAGCGCGCGCATCCGGTCGAAGATTATTTCGACGACCTGTCGATGCATCTGGTCTATGAAATCTATCACCGCGATTTCAAGCTGTTCAAATACGACTTCGAAGACCCGTCGAACAAGATGCCGGTGGGCGAGATCGACCTTGACGAGGTGCATGCCAAACTGGGCGAATGACCCGTTGCGGGCCGGGAAGCGGGGGCGCTGCCCCCGACGTTGAAACCCTGCGGCTTTCAACGCCTCCCCCGGGGTATTTTTACCAAGAAAAAGCAGCTCACGCTTTGTTAACCCTGCTGTGACCAGAGTGGAGGTGCGGTACAGGCTGGGGAGCCGATGACCGCCCAAGGAAAAGCCGCCGCGCTTGTCCGGTTTGCATCGGCAGCGGTCCGAACGACGCCAGCAAGCAAGGCACGCTTTCACGGTGCGCCCTTTGCCCCCGACAGGGGCGGGGCGCACCTTTTTGGTTTTTTCTTGGTGAAAATACCCGAATCCGACCGATGCCGCTCGTGCTGTGGTTGGAGGTTCAGAGCAACCCTTCAGCCGCGAACATCGCCCTGACATCGGCCTCGGGGCGGGCGCCGTAATGGCCGATCACCTCGGCGGCGGCGATGCAGCCCATCCGCCCCGACACCGCCAGCGATTGCCCGGTCGCGAGCCCATAAAGGAACCCGGCGGCAAACTGATCGCCCGCGCCGGTGGTATCCAGCGGCGTCACCGCATCGACCGGAACGCTCACCGTTTCGTCGCCCTGCACGATCACCACGTCATGGCCCGAGCGGGTGCACACCACCAGCCCGCTGTCCGCCGCCGCCTGTTCCAGCGCCGCGCCCAGATCCTCGGTTTCATATAGCGAACGCCATTCGTGTTCGTTGCCCAGAACGAAATCCAGTTCTTGCACGAGGGTGCGGAAATCGTCGCGGTGGCGATCCACGCAGAACGGATCGGACAGGGAAATCCCCGCCTTGCCGCCCTTGGCCCGGCAAGCCCGCGCGGCGGCCTGAAACGCCTCTTTGCCCTTGGGCTTGTCGAAAAGATACCCCTCCAGAAACAGGAGTTCGGCGGCCCCGGCCACGTCGTCGTCCACGTCCTCGGGGCCCAGTTCGGCCGAAATGCCCAGATAGGTGTTCATCGAGCGCTCGCCATCGGGCGACACGAAGATCATCGAGCGCGATGTCGGCAGTTCGCCGTTCGGGACGGGCGCATTGACGAAATCGGTGCCGTCCTTGCCCATCGCCCCGGCATAGAACCGGCCCAGCACATCGTCATGCACCCGCCCGATAAAGCCGGTTTTCAGGCCCATCGCCCCCAGCCCGGCAATGGTGTTGGCGACCGACCCGCCGGGCATCTGGCGCGGGGTGTCCATCTGTTCATACAGAAACTCGCCGCGCTCCTGCTCGACCAGTTGCATCACGCCCTTGTCGATCCCCATGCGGGTCAGGAAACGGTCGTCGCATTGGCTGATGACATCGACGACGGCATTGCCGATGCCGACGGCCTGATACTTGGTCATATGGTCTTGTCCTCGAATTGGCACAGGTCACGGATGATGCATGTGGGGCACATCGGCTTGCGCGCCTTGCAGTGATAGCGGCCATGCAGGATCAGCCAGTGATGCGCATGCTGCTGGAAATCCACCGGCACGTTGTCTTCGATCGCGCGTTCCACGGCATCGACATTCTTGCCGGGGCAGATGCCGGTCCGGTTGCCGACGCGAAAGATATGGGTATCGACCGCCTGCGCGGGGTAATGCCACCACATGTTCAGCACCACATTGGCCGTCTTGCGGCCCACACCGGGCAGCGATTGCAGCGCGGCGCGTGAATTGGGCACCTCGCCACCGTACTCCTCGACCAGGATTTTCGACAGCTTGATGACGTTCTTCGCCTTGTTGCGATAAAGGCCGATGGTCTTGATATGTCCGATCAGCCCCTCTTCGCCCAGGTCCAGCATCTTTTGTGGGGTGTCCGCAATCTTGAACAGCTCGCGCGTGGCGCGGTTCACGCCCGCATCCGTCGCCTGCGCCGACAGCGCCACCGCCACGACCAGCGTATAGGCGTTGACATGTTCCAGCTCGCCCTTGGGTTCGGGCTCGGCCGCGTGAAAGCGGGTGAAAATCTCGCGGATCGTATGATAGTCAAGCTGCTTGGCCATGCCCGACCGTATGCCCCGAAAGCCCGCAATGCGCAATATTCGGGTCGCAGGGAAATCGCGGCGACCCTATTATCGGGGAAACCCGCAAGGAAACCCCATGACCGATACGTTTGAGCAGAGCTACCACTACAACGTCATGCGCCGCGCGCTCGACCTGATCGACGGTGCCGATACCCCCCTGACGCTCGAGGAACTGGCCCGCGACATGCAGATGAGCCCGGCGCATTTCCAGCGGCTGTTTTCGTCCTGGGTGGGGGTGTCTCCAAAACGGTATCAGCAATACCTGACGCTGGATCACGCCAAGGCGCTGCTGGCCGAGCGGCGTACGCTGCTGGAGGCCGCCGACGCCACGGGCCTGTCGGGCACGGGCCGCCTGCACGATCTGTTCCTGCGGTGGGAGGCCATGAGCCCCGGCGCCTATGCCCAGCGCGGCGCGGGGCTGACCATCCGCTATGGCTGGTTTGACAGCCCCTTCGGCGAGGTTCTGGCCATGGGCACCGACAAGGGGCTGTGCGGGCTGGCCTTTGCCGGGGAATGCGGGCGCGACGCGGCATGGGAAGACATGACAGGCCGCTGGCCCGAGGCGGATTTCGCCGAAAACCCCAATGCCATCGCCCCGTGGGTGGATGCGGCCTTTGCCGGTAAGGGTCAGGCCGCGCTGCACATGATCGGCGCGCCCTTCCAGATCAAGGTATGGGAGGCGCTGTTGCGCATCCCCACCGGCCATGTGACCACCTATTCCGATATCGCCCGCGCCATCGGCAACCCGAACGCCGTGCGCGCCGTGGGAACCGCGGTGGGGCGCAACCCGGTCAGTTTCCTGATCCCGTGCCACCGCGCCCTGCGCAAATCCGGGGGCCTGGGGGGCTATCACTGGGGCCTGCCCGTGAAACGTGCGATCCTGGCCTGGGAAAGCGCCCGGACCGACGCCTGAGCGTTCCCGGATATGCGCGGAAACTCGCCGACTTCCCCCGTGATTTATCTTGGGCTGCCGTTCGTTATTGAATAACCTGCGCCCAATCCCTTGCATTGAGGGGAAGGTATAAACACGAGGCGAACTCATGATCCGAGCGAAACATTCCGTTCTCTTTCTGGCCGGCGCATCGCTGCTGACGGCTGCGGCCTGCACCGATCCCGGCGCGGTCGGCACCACCGACCCCAATCAGAAAACCAAACAGGGCGCGCTGTTGGGCGGCGTTCTGGGGGCTGGCCTGGGGGCTATCGTCAGCGAAGACAAGGGCAAGGGCGCCCTGATCGGCGGCGCGCTTGGCGCGGCTGGCGGCGCGGTGTACGGCAACATGCTGGACAAGCAGGAGGCGGAACTGCGTCAGCAACTGGACAACGACCGGGTGCGCATCACCAATACCGGCGACCGCCTGATCGTGACCATGCCGCAGGACATCCTGTTCGATGTGGACAGCTCGACTGTACGACCCGGCCTGCGCGGCGATCTGATGACCGTGGCCAGCAGCCTGCGCGACTATCCCGATTCCACCGTTCAGGTGGTGGGCCACACCGACAACACGGGCGACGCGGCCTATAACCAGCGCCTGTCGGAACGCCGCGCCAATGCGGTGGCCGATGTGCTGATGGAGGGCGGCGTCTCCTATGGCCGTATCCAGACCTATGGCCGGGGCGAAAACCAGCCGGTCGCGGACAACCTGACCGAAGCGGGCAAGGCCCAGAACCGCCGTGTGGAGATCGTGATCCTGCCGAACGCGGCCTGATCGGCACCACGGATGCAATAAAAAACCCCGGCAGGAGCAACACCTGCCGGGGTTTTCTTTTCGATATGTCGGCGTTGGTCAGCTGGCTTCGATCATCTCGGCCTGCTTGACGATCACCTCGGCCTGCTTGATCGACGCGATATCGACCAGACGGCCCTTGTAGGTGGTCGCACCTTCGCCGCGCGCCTTGGCCTCGTCCATGGCCTGCAGGATTTCACGGGCTTCCTGAACGGCCTCGGCGGAGGGTGTGAACACCTCGTTGGCCAACGCGACCTGCTTGGGGTGGATCGCCCATTTGCCGACCATACCCAGCGTGGCCGAGCGCAGCGCCTGTGCGCGGAAACCGTCATCGTCCGAGAAATCGCCGAACGGGCCATCCACCGGCAGCAACCCGTGGGTGCGGCAGGCGGCGACGATGGCGGTCTGCGCCCAGTGCCACGGGTCGGACCAGTATTTCTCGCCCTCGCGGATCATGTAGTAGTTTTCCTGCGTCCCGCCGATGCCGGTGGTGGCCATGCCCATCGACGCGGCAAAGTCGGCGGCGCCAAGGCTCATGGCCTGCAGGCGCGGGCTGGCGGCGGCGATTTCCTCGACATGGGCGATACCGGCGGCGGATTCGATGATCACCTCGAAGCTGATCGGCTTGGTGCGGCCCTTGGCGGCCTCGATCGAGGTCACCAGCGCATCGACCGCATAGATGTCACCGGCACAGCCCACCTTGGGGATCATGATCTGGTCCAGCCGGTCGCCGGTTTGCTCCAGCAAATCGACGACATCGCGATACCAGAACGGCGAATCCAGCCCGTTGATGCGAACCGACAGGTACTTGTTGCCCCAATCCACGGTATTGATCGCCTCGATGGCCTGTTTGCGGGCCATGTCCTTGTCCGTCGGGGCGACGGAATCTTCGAGGTCGATATTGATGACGTCGGCGGCGCTGCCGGCCATCTTCTCGAACAGTTTGGCGTTCGAGGCCGGACCGAACAACTGACAGCGGTTCGGACGGGCGGGAGCGGGAGGTTGCAGGCGGAAACTCATTTTGCGTGGCCTCTTTTCAAAAGTTGCACGAAAGATCGCGTGATCGGTATATAATTACACACCCGCCCGCAACCCGCTTTTCTGCTCCGGGCACTCGAAATCGCCCCCCTCGCGCGCAACACGCCAACCGGGATTGCAGCTTCGGTCAAAGCGCAGGAATTTCTGCACAGGTGGTTTCGCTGCGACCATTTTGTCGCAAACGGGTGCGATCCATACCCGCCCGCATGGAAGCCTCGTGGCCATGAGACGCGCATTGATCGACAACTGGGCCCTGTTTCTCGGCATGCTCATGCTGATGGTGGGCAACGGGCTGCTGGTGACGCTCCTGACGATCCGGGGCAGCAGCCTGGGCTTTTCCGACTTTACCATTTCCGTGATGCAGGCCTGCTATCCGCTGGGGGCGCTGGCGGGCACAATCGCCACCCCGATCCTGATCGAGAAGGTCGGCCATATCCGGGTATTTTCGGCGCTGGCCTCGATGGTGTCGGCGGCGGCGATCATGCACTTGCTGACCACCGACCCGATAAGCTGGAGCCTGATGCGCCTTCTGACGGGGTTCTGCTTTCCCGGTCTTTACGTGATCACCGAAAGCTGGCTGAACGCCAAGGCGGAAAACCGCATCCGGGCGCAGGTTCTGTCGGTCTATTTCGTCATCCAGTCGGCAGGCCCCGCCATCGGAACGGCCATGGTCGGCCTTCCCGATCCGTCGGGCAGCATGCTGTTCGGCCTGACCTCGATCCTGCTGTCGGTGGCCATCGTGCCGCTGCTGCTGTCGGGCAACCGCGCGCCCGATTTCAACGCGCCGGAACGCATGCCGGTGAAAAAGCTCTATCGCGTCTCCCCGACCGCCGTTCTGGGAATCGTGATCATGTCGGCAGGGGTTTCGGCGTGGTACATCACGCTGCCGCTATATGCGCTGCAAGCCGGGTTCACGCAGGCGCAGGCCTCGGGGGCGCTGGTGGTCGCGATGATCGCATCGGCGGCGATGCAATATCCGGTGGGCTGGATTTCCGACAATATCGACCGCCGCCTCGTGGTGCTGGGCATGGCGGGGATCAGCGCGATCGCGGCGATCTGGATGGCCGTGGATACGGCCCCCTCGCATATCGTGGCGGGATTTGCCGTGATCGCGGCGACGACATTGCCGATCTATGCCATCCTTGCGGCCCATGCCAACGATCAGCTTCGCCCCGCTCAGGTGGTGCCCGCCAGCGGCACGATGGCCTTTCTTTTGCAGCTCGGGCAGGTGTTCGGCATCCTGATCGGGCCCAACATGCTGCGGCTGGCCGATGGGCGGGGGCTGCAACTGATGCTGGCCGGAATCGGCATCGTCGTGGTGCTGCTGGCCATCGCCCGCCGCGCCACCAGCGACGCCCCCGAAGACACTGGCGAACTGCTGCCCACCGGCGTCATCGGCATGCCCCAGCCCGGCATGCTGCAAGCCGAAGTCATGACCGAAGAAGCGGCCGGGCTTGAGGAAGAAGCGGCCGGGCTTGAGGAAGAACTTGCTCAAAAATAGATCAATCTCCGGAGAATCTTGCTCAGAATCCGGGAAAAGGCTGGATTTCAACAAGCACCTCGCGCACACCCCATAGGAAAATCCCGTGAACATTTTCCGAATCCCTGAAAGGTGCTGCCATGATCGAGACCCCTTATCTGCTGTTTCTGGGCGATGCCCCCGATATGCTGGCCGCCAAGGTGGCCATCGGTATCCGCGACTGGCGCCCCGAAAACGCCGTGGGGCAGTTCCGGCTGGAAGGCTGTGGCGCCGATCTGGGCCTGACCGACATGACCCTGGCCGAGGCCAAGGCCGCCGGTGCGAAGACGCTGGTGATCGGCGTGGCCAACCGTGGCGGCGTGATTTCCAAGGAATGGAAAAAGGTTCTGGTCACGGCCCTCGAGGAAGGCTTCGATCTGGCCGCCGGGCTGCACAACCTGCTGCGCGACGAACCCGATCTTGTCGCCGTGGCCGAGGCCACGGGCCGCGCCCTGCATGACGTGCGCGTTCCCGAGGTGGATTACCCCATCGCTGACGGCAAGAAACGGCGCGGCAAGCGCTGCCTGCCGGTCGGCACCGACTGCTCCGTCGGCAAGATGTACACCGCCATGGCGATGGAACGCGACATGCACGAGCGCGGGATGAAGGCCACCTTCCGCGCCACCGGCCAGACCGGCATCCTGATCACAGGCGACGGTGTGCCGCTCGATGCGGTGATTGCCGATTTCATGGCCGGATCGGTGGAGTGGCTGACCCCGGACAATGACGAAGATCACTGGGACCTGATCGAAGGTCAGGGCAGCCTGTTCCACGTCTCGTTTTCCGGCGTGACCATGGCGCTGATCCACGGCGGGCAGCCCGACGCGCTGATCCTGTGCCACGAACCCACCCGCGCCCATATGCGCGGCCTGCCGGAATACACCCTGCCCTCGCTCGAAGAGTTGCGCGACACCGCCCTGCCGCTGGCCCGCATCGCCAACCCGGCCTGCGTGGTCGCCGGTGTTTCGGTGAACACCCAGCACATGAGCGAGGATGAGGCCCGCGCCTATCTGGTCGAGGTCGAGGAACGCATGGGCCTGCCCGCGACCGACCCCTATCGTTTCGGCTCGGGCAAGCTGGTGGACGCGCTGGCCGCCCTGTGATCTGATCGCAGCGCCCGGAGGCGTCCGGTGGATGCCTCCGGCGGGGATATTTTGGGCAAGAAGAAGGGTGGGAGCGTGGAAATTTCAGTGACCCGCGATGTGTTCCGGCTGGCGCAGGTTTTTACCATCAGCCGTGGCTCGCGCAGCGAAGCACAGGTGCTGACCGTGCGGATCAAGGACGGGGACGTGACCGGCTGGGGCGAATGCGTGCCCTATGCCCGGTATGAGGAAACGCTGGACAGCGTGACCGCCCAGATCGAAAGCCTGCCCGCCCGGTTCGACCGGGCCGAATTGCAGGGGCTGCTGCCCGCCGGGGCCGCGCGCAACGCCGTGGATTGCGCCCTGTGGGATATCGAGGCAAAGCGCGCGGGCAAGCGTGTGTGGGAACTGGCCGGGCTGCCCGCCCCGGCCCCTGAAATCACCGCCTATACCCTGTCGCTGGACACGCCCGAAAAGATGCGCGAACAGGCCGCCCGGAACGCGCATCGTCCGCTGCTCAAGATCAAGCTGGGCACGCCCGACGACATGCCCCGCGTCGAAGCCGTACGAGCGGGCGCGCCGGATGCCCGCATCATCGTGGACGCCAATGAAGGCTGGAGCGCCGATGTCTATGCCGATCTGGCCCCGCATCTGGTGCGCCTTGGCGTCAGCCTTGTGGAACAGCCCCTGCCCGCAGGCGATGACGAGGCCCTGCGCGGGATCGAGCGCCCCCTGCCCGTCTGCGCCGACGAGGCCTGCCATGACCGCGACAGCCTGCCGGGGCTGCAGGGCAAGTATGACGTGATCAACATCAAGCTCGACAAGACCGGCGGCCTGACCGAGGCGCTGGCGCTGCGCGAGGCCGCGCTGGCGCAGGGCTACAAGGTGATGGTCGGCTGCATGGTGGGCAGCTCGCTGGCGATGGCGCCAGCGGTGCTGGTGGCGCAGGGCGCGATGGTGACAGACCTTGACGGCCCGCTTTTATTGGCCGAAGACCGCGAGAACGCTTTGACATTCGACGAGGCCGGGGTGCATCCGCCGACGGCCGATCTTTGGGGATAACGCCATGCGCACTGTTTACGTCAACGGAACCTACCTGCCGGAAACCGAAGCCACGGTTTCGATCTTTGACCGGGCCTTTCTGATGGCCGACGGAGTCTATGAAGTGACCAGCGTTCTGGGCGGCAAACTCATTGATTTCGAAGGACATTTGGCGCGGCTCGAACGCTCGCTGAATGAGCTGGACATCAAGAAGCCCGCGGTGTTCGACGACCTGCTGGAGATTCACCGCGAACTGGTGAAGGTCAACGGGATCGAGGACGGTCTGGTGTATCTTCAGGTGACGCGGGGCAGTGACGGGGACCGGGATTTCGCCTTTCCCGATCCCGAGACGACCGAGCCGACCGTGGTGCTGTTCACCCAGTCGAAACCCGGCCTCGCCAACAGCCCGCAGGCCGAAAAAGGGTTGAAAATCATAAGCATAGACGACATCCGCTGGGGCCGTCGCGACATCAAGACGGTGCAGCTTCTGTATCCGTCGATGGGCAAGATGATGGCCAAGAAGGCAGGGTGCGACGATGCCTGGCTGGTCGAGGACGGGCATGTGACCGAAGGCACCAGCAACAACGCCTATATCGTCAAGGACGGCAGGATCATCACCCGTCAGCTGAGCAACGATATCCTGCACGGCATCACCCGCGCCGCCGTTCTGCGGTTCGCGAAAGAGGCGCAAATGACTGTGGAAGAACGGTTTTTCACCGTCGACGAGGCGAAACAGGCCGACGAGGCATTCGTCACCTCGGCCAGCGCCTTCGTCATGCCGGTGGTGGAAATCGACGGGCAAAGCGTGGGTGAAGGCACGCCGGGGCCGGTCGCGAAACGGCTGCGCGAAATCTATCTGGAAGAGAGCCTGAAAGCCGCGATCTGAGACAGGCGCGTTTCGTACGTTTTGTACGAAGTGTACGCGGGTTTTGTACGAAAATCGGGGGGTGTGCGGAAATTTGCGTCCATCAGGGACGCAACCCCGCCCCCTTGCGTGCAGACGCCACCCATCCGGACGACGGGGTAAGGCAGTATTAACCCTTTGGCGGGAGGGTTGGGGTATTCGGTAGTCAAACGGAAGGTTTCGGGAATGGGTAGGATTGATGCATGCCATTCGGACAAGCCGCGCATCGCCAGACCGCGGGATGGCGATCAAACGGTCGTTCTTTGCGATTTATGCCTGCCAAATCCGAAAGAGGCCTGAACGGGGTGACGTCCTCACCGCATTCAATCCGGACAATGGTGCCGATGGCTGCTATGCGGACGAAGCTGCCGCTCACTAAGCCGCGCAACGTCGGGCCGCGGTGCGGCGATCCCCCCTTTGGTCGATGGCATTTTATGTCTGCCAAATCATGAAAAGATCGGAGCATGGTCCTTGCATCAGCCAAATCGCCGTGCCGGGGGGCGGCCCGGCGATGCGCGGCGGCCTGCGGCCGCTGTTTCGCGCGAGGAGAAGACCTCTGCGGGCACAATCCGGCCAATAGCCGGACATGGTGCCGAGGGCGGCTTTGCGGGACAAAGTGAGCTTTCGCCGTAGCAGTCCGAATGTCTGGATTATCCATTTATCCAGCGAAGTTGGGATCATTAAACAATCAAATTCGCTCTCTCGAATTCCTTAAGTGAGGCCAATACTGTTTAGTCGACTTCTTCCAACCAAATTGATCAGCATATTTACTTGTTGTTCAGACAACTCGAACGCTTCGTCCGCCGGATCGGAAGCAGAAACAAGTGTGGCCATTTTTGCTTTCAAAAGGTCACGTGCGACGCCGTTCTCGATAATTGCATGGACACCCTCATAGACGAAGGAACGGGGGATGAGCATTTTCGTAGAAAATGGCAATCCGTGCGCCGCTGCGCTTGCTACGAGAGCATAGGCACACCTTGCGGTTGGCCTCCTCGCATTTGGGTGTGGTGTGGTCGGAAGTATTCGCGACATTTGTCTTATCGGTTTTATGGGAACGCTTCCAACAGCGCCAATACCTTGTAAAAATTGGTTCAGCGTAGCGCGATCAGGATTGTTTTCCGGAGAGCCTGAAAGTGTTTTCGCATGCTTCTCAACCGAATAGGGTGAGGATCCAGAAGTTGAACCGATACCTCCTGCTAGATTCGTCAGCGTTCCGCCTTCATGTCTCCGCCCATGTTTCTGAATGAGATCAGCTTCCAACTTAAGGCAATCGAATTCCTCCGTCGCTTCGAACACTTTGACAATACGGTAATTTATCTGATCACCCTCGCGCATGACTTGACGAATTACATTGCACTTAAACGGGTTGCTTTCACCAATAGGGTGGTTCCGAACGGCTTCCATTTCATGCTCTACCGCACGACGATTGAGCCCCTTGCCAACGTAAAAAACCTCGCCGTTGGGACGGCACAGCTCGTAGACGTAATAGCGTCCGCTGACTGACAGTAAGAAAGCCTCAAGCTCCGAACGTCGGCCAAAAAATTCAGTCATTTTTCCAACATCCTTTTCATTGCTCTCGAAGTACATTCATAGAAAGGAGTAGAAAAGAAGTGTTTAGACGAAGCCGTCATTCGAACACAGTGCAGCACCAGACACTTTGGGCCTCCAAGCCGACCTTCAGAATTTCACGAAACGGCACACCCATCCGGCGGGTGCAGGCACATTGTTTGCCCTCTGGCGAGAGGGCAAACCGGGCCGGGGCGCAAGAGCAACCTACCCCTTGTCGCCCACGTTTTCCGCGAAGGCCTGTTTGAAATCGGCCTGTTTTTCGGCGCTGGCTTCGGTCTGGTATTTCGCTTTCCAGTCGTCATAGGGCATGCCGTAGAAGATTTCGCGCGCCTCGTCCTTGGTCATGTCGATGCCACGGTCGTTGGCGGCCTCCTGATACCAGCGCGACAGGCAGTTGCGGCAGAACCCGCCGAGGTTCATCAGGTCGATATTCTGCACGTCGGTGCGTTTTTCCATCAGGTGTTCGCGCAGGGCGCGGAAGGCGGCGGCTTCGAGTTCGGTCCGGGTCTGGTCGTCCATGGGGTCCTCCGTTCGGGTGCTGGTTACAAGGTGCGCTTGAGATAGGGCGGGTTCAAGTCCTGCACCCGCACCGAGAGGCTGCCGATATCGGGCAGGTGCGACTCCAGAACGTCCAGCACCTGCCGGGCCATTTCGGTTTGCGTGGCCTCGTCGCGTCCCGGCAGAAGATAGAGCGCGGCATGGGCGAAGGTCTGCGGCGTGACGCCTACGCGCGCAGCGGTGGCGGCAAAGCAGCGGGCGCGCACGGCTTGCGGCCCCGAGACGCTGGGATGCGCGGCGACGGCCTCGAACAGCGCGTCGCAGAGGGCCTGGAGATCGTGGCTGTGCTCCAGCCCGGCGGAATGTTCGATGACGATATGGGGCATGGGGGCTCCTTTGGCGGGTCAGACGCCGGCGGTGGCGGCGGCGCGTTCGAGAATCGGCGCAAGGCGCTGGCCCCAGGCCTGTTGATCGGCGGTGTCGCGGATCAGGTCGTTGCGCAACTCAAGCAGGGCGTTGGGCCGTTGATAGGCGATGGCGTGGCGGGCGATGGCATCGCCGGGCAGGTGGCCGCCGTAAGGTTCGTTGACGCCGATGCACAGGTCCTGTTCGGCGCGCAGGTGATCGACCATCGGATCGGTCAGGCGCGTATCGGCGGCGTGCAGCACGCCCACATGCCACGGGCGCGGCGGGCGGCCCTGCAATTGCGGGGTGAAACTGTGGACAGAGACAATCACCGTATCCGGGCGGCGGGCGGCCAGCTCGGCCAGCGCCGTGTGATAGGGCCGGTAACAGCGGTTGAGCCGGGTTTGCAGCTCGGCCTCATTGGCGTGGCGGTTGCCGGGGATGATCGTGCCGTCATAGAGTTTCATCAGCAGGGTCGGGTCGTCCTCGCCCCGGTTCGGGTCGATCACGAGGCGCGAGAAATTCGACAGGATCGCGGGCGCGTCCAGTTGCCGCGCCAGTTCGCGGGTCAGCCCCGCCGCGCCCACGTCATAGGCGATGTGGCGGGTCATGTCGGCCTCGGCCAGGCCCAGCGTGCCGCCGTTCACGAACTCGGGCACGGTGTTGGCCGCGTGGTCGCAGGTGATCAGGAAACGGGCGGGGCGATCGGCCCCTTCGATGAAATAGGGATGGTACGTCATGCGCCTGTGATGTCCTTTGTTCATCGTCTAGGACAGTTGAACGGGGAAGTGAATTGGGTAATAAGGAAAGCAACACCTGTTAGCGATAACACGGGCAGCGACCCCCGAGCAGGCGCCGCCTTTTGCGACAGCCCATTGACATAGCGGCCCGCTCGGACAAGACCGGGCCGGAACGACAAGAACAGGACATACCGGAATGAGACGCCACCGCAACGTCAAGATCGTCGCCACGCTTGGCCCGTCATCGTCGGATTACGACACGATCCGTGCCTTGCACGAGGCCGGGGCGGACGTGTTCCGCCTGAACATGAGCCACGGCATCCACGAGGAAATCGCCGAAAAGCACCGGATCATCCGCCAGATCGAGGATGAGCTGGACAGCACGATTTCCATTCTGGCCGATCTCCAGGGGCCGAAACTGCGCGTCGGCGTGTTCGCCAATGGCGAGGAAGAGCTCGAGGAGGGCGCGGCGTTCCGTCTGGATCTGGACGAGGCCGAGGGCGATGCCGGGCGCGTCTGCCTGCCCCATCCGGAAATCTTCGAGGCGCTGGAGCCGGGCGCGACCCTTCTGGTCAACGATGGCAAGATCCGCCTGAAGGTCACCGACTGCGGCAGGGATTTCGCGCAGACCGAGGTGATCAACGGCGGCACCATCTCCAACCGCAAGGGGGTGAACGTGCCCGACGTGGTGCTGCCGCTGGCCGCGCTGAGCGACAAGGACCGCGCCGATCTGGAATTCGTCTGCGACCTGGGGGTGGACTGGCTGGCGCTGAGTTTCGTGCAGCGCCCGCGCGACGTGGAAGAGGCGCGCGATCTGGCGGCGGGCCGGGCCGCGATCCTCAGCAAGATCGAGAAACCCTCGGCGGTGGAGCATTTCGAGGCGATCCTCGCGGCCTCGGACGGGATCATGGTGGCGCGCGGCGATCTGGGCGTGGAACTGCCGGTGCAGAACGTGCCGCCCATCCAGAAACGCCTTGTGCGCCGCTGCCGCTCCGCCGCCAAGCCGGTGATCGTGGCCACGCAGATGCTGGAATCGATGATCGAAAGCCCGATGCCCACCCGTGCCGAGGTGAGCGATGTGGCCACCGCGATCTACGAAGGCGCGGACGCGATCATGCTGTCGGCGGAATCGGCGGCGGGCGAGTACCCGGTCGAGGCCGTGACCACGATGGACAATGTCGCCCGCGAGGTCGAGGACGACCCGACCTATCGCGAGGTGATCGAGGCCTCGCGCCGGGCCGAGCGCAATTCGGTGGCCGACGGCATCGTCGCCGCCGCCCGCGAAATCGCGGAAACCACCGACATCAAGGCGATCTGCTGTTTCACCCAGTCGGGCACCACCGCCCTGCTGACCGCCCGCGAACGGCCCCGCGTGCCGATCATCGCCATGACCAACCTGCGCGGCACCGCGCGGCGGCTGGCGCTGACATGGGGGGTGAACTGCGTCATGACCGGCGAGTTGGAGCGATTCAAGCAGGCGGTTCTGAGCGCCGCGCGCGCCGCGCGCGAACAGGGCTATGCCGAACCGCTGGATCAGATCGTGGTGACGGCGGGCGTGCCCTTCAACGTGCCGGGCACCACCAACATCCTGCGCGTGGCGCCCTGTCAGGAAAGTTTGATTTATGCCAGCGAACCGGGATAAGCTGCTGTATCGTTATCAGTATCTAGCCGGAGGGTCTCAATGGATCCCGACTTGTCGCTTATCATCGGGTTGGTTCTGATCATCCTGTCCATTCCCTCGATCATGGCCGCCTTCAGCGAAGGGCACGCGCCGCGTGTCGCCTCGGTCGTGATCATCGCGGGCGGGGCGCTGATCGTCTGGGCGATGACCAGCAAACCGGGCGGGTATTCCCTTCTGGAAATCCCCGATATCTTCATGCAGGTCGTGGCGCGCTACCTGACATAGCGCCGGCCCGGCCGGTCGTGCCGGGCAATCCCCCATCGCGCCAGATTCCCCGTCATCCCCCCTTGCGAAATACGGACAGGCGGCGTATACGGCGCGCTCAGTCCCGTGCGTCCGGCCTGAGTGGCATGCCGAGTCGCACGTTCAACCGACCTAAAGAGGAGCCGGAAATGCCCAAGATGAAGACCAAGTCGAGCTGCAAGAAGCGGTTCAAGGTGACGGCCAACGGGAAGATCAAGACCGGACAGGCGGGCAAACGCCACGGTATGATCAAACGCACCACCAAGTTCATCCGTGATGCCCGCGGCACCACGGTCATGTCCGAGGCAGACGCCAAGATCGTCCGCCCGATGATGCCCTATTCCCGCTAAGGCCAAGGAGACCTGAGATATGTCACGCGTCAAAGGTGGAACCGTCACCCACGCCCGTCACAAGAAAATCACCAAGGCCGCCAAGGGTTACTATGGCCGCCGCAAGAACACCTTCAAGGTGGCCACGCAGGCCGTCGACAAGGCCAACCAGTACGCCACGCGCGACCGCAAGAACCGCAAGCGCAATTTCCGCGCGCTGTGGATTCAGCGGATCAACGCCGCCGTGCGCGCCCATGACGAAGCCCTGACCTATTCGCGCTTCGTCAACGGCCTGTCGCTGGCCGGTATCGAAGTCGACCGCAAGGTTCTGGCCGATCTGGCCGTGCGCGAACCGGCGGCCTTCGGCGCCATCGTCGATCAGGCAAAAAGCGCCCTGGCAAAATAAGCCAGTCGCTTTCGAGGGACAAAAAGAAGCGCCGCCGGGTCGTACCGGCGGCGTTTTTCGTTGTGGCCCGGCCCCTGAAATGGTCACCCCTCTGCCCTGTTTTCGGCACGATCCGGCGGCATGGTTTCCTTGGAAACCTGGCCCAAATGCGCCAGCCCCGGAGGAGTGACAGATGCAGGATACGGCAAAACAACCCGATTTGAGCGCGCTCAGTGAAAAGGCCCGCCGCCTTCTGGCCGCCCATGACCGCGAAGCCGGCACCGCCCGGACAGCCGCGCAAGGCTGAGCCTCTCCCTTGCGCTGAGACGCCAAGCGCTGTAACCCGCCCGTAACGCCAAACGGGTGAGACAGATGGACGATCTCAGAGACAAGTACCTGACCGCAATCGCCGATGCCGGAGACGAGGCCGCGCTGGAAGACCTGCGCGTGCAAGCCGTCGGCAAGAAGGGCGAAATCAGCCTGAAAATGCGCGAACTGGGCAAGATGACGCCGGAGGAACGGCAGGTCATGGGCCCGAAGCTGAACGCGCTCAAGGACGAGATCAACAGCGCATTGGGCGCCCGCAAGCAGGGGCTGGCCGATGCCGCGCTGGATGAGCGCCTGCGCACCGAGTGGCTGGATGTCACCCTGCCCGCGCGTCCGGGGCGCTCGGGCACGATCCACCCCGTTTCCCAGGTCACCGAAGAGGTCACCGCGATTTTCGCCGATATGGGATTCGCCGTGGCCGAGGGGCCGCAGGTGGAAAGCGACTGGCACAATTTCGACGCGCTGAACATTCCCGGCCACCACCCCGCGCGGGCCGAGATGGACACGTTCTACATGCACCGCGCCGAGGACGACGCGCGCCCGCCGCATGTGCTGCGCACCCATACCAGCCCGGTGCAGATCCGTTCGATGGAATTGCAGGGCGCGCCCTTGCGGGTGATCTGCCCCGGCCGCGTCTATCGCGCCGATTACGACCAGACCCACACGCCGATGTTCCACCAGATCGAGGGGCTGGCCGTGGACAAGGACATTTCCATGGCCAACCTGAAATGGGTGCTGGAAGAGTTCGTGAAGGCGTTCTTCGAGGTCGATGGTGTCGATCTGCGTTTCCGCGCGTCGCATTTCCCGTTCACCGAACCCTCTGCCGAGGTGGATATCCGCTGTAGCTGGGAAGGCGGCACGCTGAAAGTGGGCGAAGGCGACGACTGGCTGGAAATCCTTGGCAGCGGCATGGTGCACCCCAAGGTGCTGATGGCGGGCAATATCGACCCGGCGGCCTGGCAGGGCTTTGCCTTCGGCATGGGGATCGACCGGATCGCGATGCTGAAATACGGCATCCCCGACCTGCGCGCGTTCTTCGATTCCGACCTGCGCTGGCTGCGCCATTACGGCTTCAGCGCACTGGACGTGCCGACGATACGCGGCGGGCTGAGCCGGTAGGACGCGGGCGGAACCTTGAAAAGGTTCCGTTTCGTTTTCCTTTCAGGAAAACGGATGCGGCGGGTCTCTTGCCTGACCTGTGAGAACCGTCCAGTCTGGGGCGAACCGTATCGTCCCGGAGCGCCTCATGCATTTGTTTACCAACGAAGCCCGCCAGCGAAACGCCGAGACCCGCAAGGTCTATGCCGCTTACGAAATCGCCCATACGGCTGTCGATTTCGTGGCGGCGATCTGTTTTCTGATCGGCTCGATCCTGTTCCTGTGGCCGGTGTACGAAATCCCCGCCGTGTGGCTTTTCATCGTCGGGTCGATGTTTTTCTGCCTCAAGCCCACCCTGCGGCTGAGCCGTGAAATCCACCTGTGGCGCATGGGGCGGCTCGATACGCTGGCCGAACGCGCCGGCGATTGACGCCCCGTCGGGAAAGGACGCACGGATGCCCCGCAGCCTGATCATCGCCGCCGCCCAGTTCGCCAGCGCCATCGGCGATCTGGAGGCCAATTTCACCGAACATCACAAATGGATCGACGCGGCCAAGGCGCAAAAGGCCGACCTTCTGGTGTTTCCCGAACTCAGCATGGTCGGCCATTACGGCGCGGAAAACCTGCTGGACGTGACCATGAACAGCCGCGATGCGCGGCTGCTGGAGCTGTCGCGCGCCGCCGGGGACACGATCCTGATCGTCGGCTTTGTCGAGGAAGGCCCCGGCGCGCAGTTCTACAATGCGGCGGGCGTCTACAAGAACGGCAAGCTGGTTTACATCCACCGTAAGATCAACCTGCCCTCCTACGGCAAGCTGATCGAGACGAAATACTACGCGCAGGGCCGGTTTGTGGACACGCACGAGATCGACGCCGACTGGCGGCTGGGGCTGCTGATCTGCGCCGACCTGTGGAACCCGGCGCTGACGCATCTGGCGTTTCTGCATGGCGCGACGCTGCTGGTCGCGCCGATCAGTTCGGGGGTCGAGGCGGTGGGCGATGCCTTCGACAACCCCGCCGGATGGGGGACGACGATGCATTTCTATTCGATGATGTATGGCGCGCCCTCGGTGATGGTGAACCGGGTCGGCCCGGAACTGGACCTGAATTTCTGGGGCGGGTCGCGTATTCTGGACCCGTTCGGGCATCCGCTGGCCATTGCCGGGCAGGGCCCCGAACTGATTGCCGCCGAGGTGGACTATGGCGAGGTCCGGCGCGCGCGTGCGTTGCTGCCCACGGTGCGCGACAGCAATATCGCGCTGGTCGAGCGCGAAACCAACCGCCTGATCGAACGGCTGGGCGTGCCCGACATCATCCGCGACGAGGACTGAGGCGCACCCGGTGGCCGCTGCGGGGTTTTCCCTGTCCCGCAGATGGGCTAAACGCGGGATCAACCGTAGTTCTTGCTT
This sequence comes from Roseovarius sp. PS-C2, assembly GCF_018862045.1. Lineage (NCBI taxonomy): Bacteria > Pseudomonadati > Pseudomonadota > Alphaproteobacteria > Rhodobacterales > Roseobacteraceae > Roseovarius > Roseovarius sp. PS-C2. Next base: position 229,377 of record NZ_JAHKSQ010000006.1, on the reverse strand, counting down.
GGATGACACCCGATGAAATTCACCCTGTCATGGCTGAAAGACCATCTCGAGACCGAGGCCAGCGTGGCCGAGATCGCCGAGGCGCTGACCGATCTGGGGCTGGAGGTCGAGGACATCTCGAACCCCGCCGAACGCCTGTCGGAGTTTACCATCGGCAAGGTGGTGAAGGCCGAGAAGCACCCCGATGCCGACAAGCTGAAGGTCTGTCAGGTCGAGACCGCGCAGGGCGAGACCCAGATCATTTGCGGCGCCCCCAACGCGCGCGAGGGGATCACCGTGGTGATCGCCAGCCCCGGCGTCTACGTTCCCGGCATCGACACCACCATTGGCGTGGGCAAGATCCGGGGCATCGAAAGCTATGGCATGATGTGTTCCGAGCGCGAGATGGAACTGTCGGAGGAACATGACGGCATCATCGAACTGCCCTCGGGCGAGGTGGGGCAGAAATTCACCGACTGGCTGGCCGAGAATGACCCGGCCAAGGTGGACCCGGTGATCGAGATTGCCATCACCCCCAACCGCCCCGATGCCCTGGGCGTGCGCGGTATCGCACTGGATCTGGCGGCGCGGGGGCTGGGCGTGATGAAACCCGCAGCACAGGAGCAGATCGAGGGGCAATTCCCCTGCCCGATCAGCGTGACGATTGACGAAGACACCCGCGATGCGGGCTGCGAAGTGTTCGCCGGGCGCGTGATCCGGGGGGTCGGGAACGGCCCCTCTCCGCAATGGTTGCAGGACCGCCTGCGCGCCATCGGGCTGCGGCCGATCTCGGCGCTGGTCGATATCACCAATTTCTTCACCTACGACCGCAACCGCCCGCTGCACGTTTTCGATGCCGACAAGGTGCAGGGCGATTTGCGCGTGCATCGCGCGCAGGGCGGCGAAACCCTGATCGGGCTGGACGAGAAAGAGTATACCTTCGCCCCCGGCATGGTGGTGATCTCCGACGATCAGGGGATCGAGAGCATCGGCGGCATCATGGGCGGGCTGGCCACGGGCTGCACCGGCGAAACGGTGAACGTGTTCCTCGAAGCCGCGGTCTGGGATCACGTTCAGATCGCCGCCACGGGCCGGGGCCTGAAGATCAATTCCGACGCGCGCTATCGCAACGAGCGCGGTATCGACCCGGCCTTCAACATGGAGGCCATCGACCTGGCCACGCAGATGATCCTCGACCTGTGCGGTGGCGAGCCGTCCTCGGTGATCGTCGCGGGCGAGGTGCCCGATGTCAGCCGCGCCTATCGTCTGGACCCGGCGCGCGTGCAGTCTCTGGTGGGCATGGACATCCCCGAGGCCGAACAGCGCCGGACGCTGACCGCGCTCGGCTTCGCGCTGGAAGGCGACATGGCCCATGTGCCAAGCTGGCGCCCCGACGTGATGGGCGAGGCCGACCTGGTGGAAGAGGTGGCGCGTGTCGCCTCGCTGACCAAGTTGCAGGGCAAGCCGCTGCCGCGCGCGCAGGTGGGCGTGCCCAAGCCGATCCTGTCACCGATGCAGAAGCGCGAACAGATCGCCCGCCGCACCAGTGCCGCACTGGGCTACAACGAATGCGTGACCTACAGCTTCATCGACAGCGCCAGCGCCACTTTGTTCGGCGGCGGCGATGACGCGACCATGCTGGCCAACCCGATCAGTTCCGAGATGAGCCATATGCGTCCCGATCTGTTGCCGGGCCTGTTGCAGGCCGCCGCGCGCAATCAGGCGCGCGGGCAGATGAACCTTGCGCTGTTCGAGGTGGGCCATGCCTTCCACGGGGGCGAGCCCGAAGAGCAGCATGTGCAGGTCAGCGGTCTTCTGGTGGGCCGCACCGGCCCCAAGGACGTGCATGGCGCGTCGCGCCCGGTGGACCTGTTCGACGCCAAGGCCGATGCCGAGGCGGTGCTGAACGCGCTTGGCGCCCCCGAAAAGGTGCAGATCCTGCGCGACGGTCCGGCATGGTTCCATCCCGGCCGCCACGGGCGCATCTGCCTTGGCCCCAAGAAGGTGCTGGGCATCTTCGGCGAGTTGCACCCCCGCGTGCTGGAGCAGATGGACGTGAAGGGCCCCGCCGTGGCCTTTACCCTGTTCCCGGCCGATATCCCGATGCCGCGCAAGAAAACCACCGGTCGCGGCGCGCTGGAACTGCGCGATTTGCAGGCGGTGGAGCGCGATTTCGCCTTTGTCGTGGATGAGGGCATCGAGGCGCTGACGCTGGTCAACGCCGCCGCCGGGGCCGACAAGGCGCTGATCGAGGACGTGCGCGTGTTCGACGAATTCATCGGCGGCAGCCTGGGCGAGGGCAAGAAATCGCTGGCCCTCACCGTGCGCCTGCAACCCACCGAAACGACGCTGAAAGAGGCCGATATCGAGGCCGTCAGCAAGAAGATCGTCGAAAAGGTGGAAAAGGCCACGGGCGGCACGCTGCGCGGATGATCCGCGTTCCCGGTTACTGCGGCGGCGGCATGACGCTGAGCATGTCGCCGTCGCCCCATGTGACGGCCTCGAAGCAAAGCTGCGCGCCGACACCGCCGCACCATCCGCCATCGCGCGCGATCAGAAGGATCGGCTGCGCGTCCCAATCGATGACGCGCCAGCCTTCGGCCTGAAAGCGCCAGCTGTCCTCGCCCACGACGGCATGCAGCATGCACCCGCCGCTGCCGCAATACATCGAGGCGGCGGAACTGCAGGCGAACCTGCTTTCGTCCACCACACGGTCCGGCACCCCGTCGCCCGTCAGGTCGATTTCGGTGACGGCATCGCCCGCGTCGAACCGGCCGTTCTCGTAATCGGTGCAAACCTCCCTAGCCGCGTCCAGGATGGCCGTGACCGGATCGGCGGCGAGGGCCGGAACAGCGGCCAAAGCGGCGGCGGCACAGGCGGGGACGATGTGGCGAACACCCATTTTCAAGCTCCTTCAGGCAATGATCGTGGCGCGGTCAGGGCACGATACTCCCCCTGCGGCGTCCTGCAAAACCCGAAATCCGCGCAGGACGGATGACGCCGCGACGATTGCGGGCTATGTATCGCGCAAACGCAAATCAGCAGATCAGGGGGTTCCATGACACTCAACGTCTATCTTTCCGGCGAGATTCATACCGACTGGCGCGAACGCATCATCGACGGCGCCAAGGGGCTGGACGTGAGGTTCAGCGGCCCGGTCACCGATCACGCCGCCAGCGACGATTGCGGCGTGGCGATCCTGGGGGCCGAGGACGACAAGTACTGGCACGATCACAAGGGCGCGATGGTCAATGCCATCCGCACCCGCAAGGGCATCGCCGAGGCCGACGTGGTCGTGGTGCGGTTCGGCGACAAGTACAAGCAATGGAACGCCGCCTTCGACGCGGGCTATGCCAGCGCGCTCGGCAAGTCGCTGATCGTCCTGCAACCGCCCGAGCACGACCACGCCCTGAAAGAGGTGAACGCCGCCGCGCTGGCCATGGCGCGCGAGCCCGAACAGGTGGTGCAGATCCTGCGCTATGTGCTGAACGGCGGCCTGCCCGGCTGAGACCAGCGGGGAAATTCCGCGTTCCTTTCCCATCATAAGTCTCGCTTTTCTGTGGAAAAGCGGCACAATATTTACGTGCGGGCTATTTGGCCCCGCACATAGGCAAGTGGAACCGGGACGAGGAAACGCAGATAATGATTCAGGAATTCAAGGACTTCATCGCCAAGGGCAATGTCATGGACATGGCCGTGGGCATCATCATCGGGGCGGCCTTTACCGCCATCGTCACATCGCTGGTGGGCGACCTGATCAATCCGATCATCAGCCTGTTCATGGGCGGCGTCGATTTCGCCGGTCAATATGTCCTGCTGGGCGATGGCGAATACGCCTCGATCGCCGACGCGGAAGAGGCCGGCGCGGCCGTCTTTGCATGGGGCCGGTTCATCATGGCGATCCTGAACTTCCTGATCATCGCCTTCGTGGTGTTCCTGCTGGTCAAGGCCGTCAACCGCGCCAAGGAAGCCACCGAGAAGAAAGAAGAGGAAGCCGCCGAGGAACCCGCAGGCCCGACCGAGCTGGACCTGCTGATGGAAATCCGCGACGCGCTGAAGAAGTAACCCGATCCTCGGATCACCACAGGGGCCTGCGCCTACGCGGGCCCTTTTCCTGTCCGGAGCCGCGATGCTTGCACGCGCCCCCTGTGCTGTGAGACAGGTCACAGAGACGCAAACCGCAATCGAAGGGTATGTTCGATATGGAAACTCTGCTGGAACAGGCGGGCAACTATGCGCCGCTGATCATCAACGCCGTCAAGGCGCTTGTCGTTCTGATCGTCGGCTGGATGGTCGCCGGTATCGTCAGCGGCGCGATCCGCCGCAAGGTCAATTCCAACCCCCGGATCGACGACACGCTGGGCAATTTCGTGGCTTCGATCATCAAATGGGTGATCCTGCTGGTCGTCCTGATCGCCATTCTGGGCCTGTTCGGGATCGAGGCGACCTCGCTGGTGGCCGTGCTGGGCGCCGCCACGCTGGCCATCGGCATGGCGCTGCAAGGCACGCTCAGCGATCTGGCCGCGGGCTTCATGCTGATCCTGTTCCGCCCCTACAAGCTGGGCCAGTATGTCGAGGTCGCGGGCACTGCCGGAACGGTGAAGGATATCAACCTGTTCATCACCGAACTGGCCACCCCCGACAACGTGCAGATCATCGTGCCCAACGGTCAGGCCTGGGGGTCGATCATCACCAACTTCTCGCATCACGACACGCGCCGCGTGGACCTGGCGTTCGGCATCGACTATGGCGATGACGCGGACAAGGCGATGGGCATCATCCTCGACCTGGCCCGCGCCGATACCCGCGTGCATGACGATCCCGAACCCTGGGTGCGGGTGACCAACCTGGGCGACAGCAGCGTCGACCTGACCGCACGCCTGTGGTGCGACGCGGCGGATTACTGGGACATCAAGTTCGAGATGACCAAGGCCGTGAAAGAGGCCTTCGACAAGAACGGTGTCTCGATCCCCTACCCCCATTCGGTGGAAATCCAGAAGGCAGGCTGATCTGTCTGCGACAGGACCAAGGGCTGATTCTTCGGCTCTTGGCGCCTGTCGCGCCGCGCCGTCCAGAATGTGCTATGCTTTGGGTATGGCCCATGAAACCGTCATCCTGAACAGCACCATCACCTGCCCGGACTGCGGGCATTCGGCGGATGAAACCATGCCCTCGGACTCCTGCCAGTGGTTTTACGAATGCCAGTCCTGCGGCGCACTGCTCAGGCCGATACCCGGCGATTGTTGCGTCTATTGCTCTTACGGCACACATCCCTGTCCGCCGGTTCAGGCCGGGTCCGGGTGCTGTGACTGAACCCCATCGAACCGGCCGCGTCGAACCCCGGTTCACCCGCGCCCGATATAAGGCATCGTGGTGGCCATCACCGTCATGAACTGCACATTGGCCTCGGGCGGCATCTGCGCCATATGCAGGACCGAGCGCGCCGCATCCCCCACATCCATCATCGGCATCAGTTCGGCCTCGGGGTTCTGCTCCAGCGCGCGGCGGTTCAGATCGTCCACCAGTTCGGTGCGGGCATTGCCGATGTCGATCTGCCCGCAGGCGATACCGAAGTCCCGCCCGTCCAGAGACAGGCTGCGCGTCAGGCCGGTGATCGCGTGTTTCGACGTGGTATAACATACCGAGCCGGGCCGCGGGTTATGCGCCGAGAGCGACCCGTTATTGATGATCCGCCCGCCCTGCGGCTGCTGGCGGCGCATCTGTCCAAAGGCCAGGCGCGCAGCGATGAACATGCCCCGGATATTGACGCCGATCACCTCGTCGAACGCCTCGACCGGGATTTCGTCGATCGGGCCGGCGGGGCCGAACATGCCGGCATTGTTGAACAACACGTCCAGCCGCCCCGCCATGCCGACGAACCGCTCAAAGACGCGCTCCATCGCGGCCGGGTCGGTCACGTCGGCGGGCAGAGCCTCGGCATTGGCGTAATCACCCGCCATTTCCTCAAGCCGCCCGGCACGGCGCGCCACCAGCCCCACGCGCCAGCCCGCGTTCAGGAATTCCAGCGCGGTCGCCCGCCCGATGCCCGAGCTTGCCCCGGTGATCAGGATGGATTTCATGCCTCGGCCTCCTCTTGCACTTCCAGTTCCAGCGGCACCGGCGCGGCGCGCAGGTCGTCCACCCTGAGCGGCCCGGTGGGTTTGGCCAGCCGGTTGCGCACCACCCAGTGCAGGCGTTCCTCGGCGCGGGTGATGGCGACATAGGCCAGCCGCTTCCACAGGGGTTGGCCCGCCTCGCTCCGGCCCATCCGGGCGGCGGCATAAAGATCGGGGGCGAACACCTGAACGTCGCGCCACTGTGAACCCTGCGCCTTGTGAATCGTCACAGCCGCCCCGTGCAGGAACGTCGCACCCATGCGGGCGGCGAAGGGGATGAACGGCTCTTCCTCGTCGGGTTTCTCGATCTTCACGATGCTGGCGGCACTGACGCGCGGGTCTTCGGCGCCGATCACATGCAGGCGGGAAAAGCCGGGTTTGTTGCCCGGCCCCAGATAGATCACCTGCGCGCCCTTGATCAGGCCGCGCGCTTCGAGGTCCTGCCGTTTGTTTCGATGCTTGAGCGGCAGTTCGATCCCGTCGCAAATCAGCGGCTCACCTTCCAGCAACGCATCCTCGGGCGCGCCATGCACCGCGCGAAAGGCGTTGATCAGGCGGATGCGCGTGGCGTTGCGCCAGACCAGAACGGGCGAGCGCGCCATCAGGTCCACCTCGACCCGCTGCGCCCATTGCACGCGCTCGTCGCGCTGCGCGGCCTGTTGCACCATGCGCTCGAAATCCTCGAAGCCCAGCGCCGGATCGGCCAGCGCATGCGCCAGATCGAGGATCGGGTTATCGGCATCCTGCCGGTGAATGCGGTGCAATTCCAGCCGCGCATTGTCAGGTAGCTTGTCGAACACCATCGAGCCCGACTGGTTCACCGGCGCAAGCTGCGCCGGATCGCCGAACAACAGAAGGTTGGGAAAAATCTCCTGCAAATCCTCGAACTGCCGGTCGTCCAGCATCGACGCCTCGTCCACCAGCCCGATATCCAGCGGCTCTTCGCGGCGTTTCCAGCCGGTGATGAAATCGCTGCCGCGCAATCCGGCGGCGGCCAACGCCCCCGGCACCGATTTGTTGGACTGGTAAAAGGCCAGCGCACGGTCCAGCGCCTCATCGGTCAGGCCCTCGATCTCGGGGCGCTCGCCGTTTCCGGCCAGCCATTCGGCGATCTTTTCGTATTCCGGGTCATAGACCGGCGTATAGAGGATGCGGTGAATGGTCGTGGCGGGCACGCCGCGCATCCGCAACACGCTGGCGGCCTTGTTGGTGGGCGCCAGAATGGCCAGCGTGCGCCGGTCGCGCCGCTTGCGCCCCTCCCAGTCGCCCGACACGATATCGACGCCCGCCTCCTCCATCGCGCGGGTCAGCGCCGCCAGCAGCAGCGTCTTGCCCGAACCGGCCTTGCCGGTTACTGCCATGACACTGGCCGCACCGTCGCGCGCGGGCAAAACCACGCCCTCATCCAGATCGACGCCCGCGGCGCGCAGCATCTCGGCGATGCGGTCATGGGCCTCGGCCTGATCGTGGGAAAATGTGAGCGCGCTCTGTTGCATGGCGCGACCCTATCCAAGCGCCCCGCCATGCACCAGAGCAGAACGCCCGGTCAGGCGCTCAAAGGCATCGGCATCGCATCGCCCAGACTGCGGCGGAACCACAGGTCCGACAGCGCGGGTGAGATGCCCGCGCGCTGCGCCACGCGCATCCGCGCCGCATCGGAAAACGCCCAAAGGCCCACGCTGATCCGGTCGCGCCCCGTGCCTGACTGCCCAGAACCTCGGGGGACGATCCGATATGGCGGTAGATCCGCACCATCCGCGCATCGAACACGCCCGCGAAATGCCTGATCCCGAAATGGCGCATGATCTCGCCCCCGCCCAGCATCAGCCCCGCCGCCACCCGCGACGGCGCCCCGCACGACAGGCAGAACCGGGTGCATTCCCAGATGTCCGGGCTGCACACCGACTGCCCGTTCAGCAGATGGCCAAAATGATCGTTGACCATCACAGGCCCCGTGGTCGGCAAAAACCGCATCGAGCCCTGATGCCGCCCGTCCGGCCCTTCCCAGATGACATAGAGCGGATCGAGCGCATCGTAGTCGTCCCGCTCGAACCCACCGGCATCCACCGTCACCTCCCAGCCCAGCCGGGTCTTGAACTGATCGGCCCGGTCGCGAAACATCCCGTCGCGCAGGCGCGCAAAGCGGTGCAAATCGGTTCCATAGATATAGCGCAGCATTCTGAACCCTCCGTTTGAGGACGGAAAGGTCAGGCAGGCAGGGTTAACCGGCCCCTGACGGGGCGGGCGCTGTTTTCACGGGATTTTAGTCAAATGCCACCCGTCCGGGGGCGTCAGATCACAATCAGCCCCCGGCTGAGCGCGCGCGCCACCGCATGAACCGTGTTCATCGCGCCCAGTTTGAAACGCGCGGATTCCACGTAGACGCGCAAGGTATGCTCGGAAATCGACAGGGTCTGCGCCACCTGCGCCCGGCTATACCCCATGGCCAGCAGGGTCATGGCATCCACCTCGCGCGGGGACAGCGGCTGCGCCGGTTCGGGCTTGCGGTCGGGCTCCAGCTCGAGCGCCTTTTGGTTGAAGTAATGCGCGATCAGGATCAGGTCGCGACGATGGGTCTCGGTAAAACGGGCCCAGGTTTCGTCGTCGCAATCATGGGTGACGGTGAACAGGGCGAACTGGCCGTTGGGGCCACGCAACGGCACCGAATAGCCCTGATTTCCCACGCCATGCGCAATGGCCTCGCGCAGGAAATCCCGCGCGGCCCTGCCCGACCAGTCGAGCCGCTTCCAGTCCACCGGGTGAAAATGCTGGTAACAGCCCTGAATGACCGGATCTATGCGCAGGAAATCCCGCTCCAGATACAGTTGCACCCAATCCTGCGCATAGGTGCCACAGCCATATTGATCGCCCGCGCCGCTGACCCAGTGATAGACCATGTGATCGACGCGGAAATGATCGCGAAAGGTCTCGATGACCTGTTGCAGATCGGAAAGTTCAGACGCGCCTTCCAACGCACGGAACATCCTGTCCATTTTGTCCGGCCGCGAAGGCAGGGCTGCGGTCATCCGCCGATGTTCCTTTCCCTTGGCGCACCAGATCCAGCGTGGCCACCAGCCGCGTATCGGCAAGCTTGTCGGCCAGCGCGGACATCCCGTTCTGATCGGCGAACCCTTTCAGATCGGACAGCACGTCGAGTATCCATTCATTTTGCATCGCCAGACTCCGCAGAACGGGTTAATGGAAGGTTAACACAACCATAGCACGAGCCCGGTTTTTTCGGAATTCACGCATTTCCACTCCCCAAAAATAGCGGGGGCAGGTCCGGCTAAGCCCCTGATCCCGTTACACCGGCCCAAAAACGGCAAAACGCCCGCGACCGGGCAATCCGATTCGCGGGCGTCGAACCTGTCTCCACGAGCGCGGACAGGTTACTTTCCGGCTTCCAGCACGTCCTCGACGGTGCGCAGCCCGGTCTTGGGCGACTGCACCAGAACGGCCATGTTGCCGGGTTTGTGCTGGTTCTTGTACATCTTCACATGCGCGTCCGGGATCTGATCCCACGGGAACACCTCGGACATGCACGGGTCGATCCGGCGCTCCACCATCAGGCGGTTGGCGGCGGCGGCCTGTTTCAGATGCGCGAAATGCGAGCCCTGCAAACGCTTCTGGTGCATCCAGACATACCGCACGTCAAAGGTGCAGTTGAAGCCGGTGGTGCCCGCGCAGATCACGACCATCCCGCCCTTCTTGCACACGAAACTGGACACCGGGAAGGTTGCCTCGCCGGGATGTTCGAACACGATATCCACGTTGTTGCCCTTGCCGGTGATGTCCCAGATCGCCTTGCCGAACTTGCGGACTTCCTTGAACCATGCGGCATATTCCGGCGTGTTGACCTTGGGCAGTTGCCCCCAGCAATTGAAATCCTTGCGGTTGATGACGCCCTTGGCGCCAAGGTCCATCACGAACTGGCGCTTGTCCTCTTCCGAGATCACGCCGATCGCATTGCCGCCCGCCGCGTTGATCAACTGGATCGCGAACGACCCCAGACCGCCCGACGCGCCCCAGACCAGCACGTTCTGGCCGGGCTTGAGCTCGTGCGGGTGATGGCCGAACAGCATCCGGTACGCGGTGGCCAGCGTCAGCGTGTAACAGGCCGACTCTTCCCATGTCAGGTGTTTGGGACGCGGCAGAAGCTGCTGCGCCTGCACGCGGGTGAACTGCGCAAACGACCCGTCCGGGGTTTCATAGCCCCAGATACGCTGGCTGGGCGAATACATCGGATCGCCGCCATTGCATTCCTCATCGTCGCCGTCGTCCTGGTTACAGTGAACCACGACCTCGTCGCCCACTTTCCAGGTCTTCACCTTGTCGCCCACGGCCCAGACGATGCCCGCGGCATCCGACCCGGCGATGTGATAATCGGCCCCGTGGCCGTCGAAGGGGCTGATCGGTTCGCCCAGACCGGCCCAGATACCGTTGTAATTGACGCCCGCCGCCATCACCAGGACCAGCACCTCGTGGCTGTCCAGAACGGGGGTGTCCACCACCTCGACCTGAAAGGATTTGTCGGGGGGGCCATGGCGATCGCGCCGGATGGCCCAGGCGTACATCTGCTTGGGCACATGGCCCAGCGGGGGCATTTCGCCGACCTCGTAAAGGTCCTTCTCGGGCGCGTCGTAGGGTGCGATCCCGGTATCGGTGTCCAGAGCCATTTTCAGCCTCCTAGTTGGTGTCTCTTGCCGCAACGCAGAATCGCGGCTCTGCCCTTGGGAATATAATTCAACGCGAAACAATGCAATGCCGAGAGGGCTGTTTTTGTAATTTTATGACCTCGCAATTGCAGAAATTAGGCACCATCCTTGCTGCGATTGCAAAAATGATGCGCAATCGAGCGCGCGTAATACGCCAGAACGGGCCGCTCTTCGGGCACCATGGCCACCTTGCCGCCCGCTTCGGTCACGATCTTGCGGCGGGTCAGGTTGCGCAGCCCCACCTCCACGGCATAGGCGATATCCTCGCGCGGCAGGTGCAGTACGGTCTGCGGAAGCTGCCCGACCATCGCGGCCAGCCGCGCCTCAAGGCCCTCGCGCGTCATCGGGGCGCCCTCTTCCTCCAGCGCCCGCGCCACCAGCGGCACGGGCAGCACCGGCACCTCCTGCCCGATCCGCTGCATCAGCAGATCGCCCAACACCTCGACCGGCGCACCGGGATGCGTGGCCTCGAACCCGGCCAGAGACACCGGCGCGCCGAAACTGACCGCGGCATAGCCATGCCGGTGATAGCGCCGCCGCAGCCACAGCCAGAGCTGTTTCACGATGAACCGCCCCACCACGCTGATCCGCGCCCGAAACCGCCGCTCGCCCGTCTGCCCGGCGGCCACAAGGATGCGATCCTCGAACACCCGGTCGTAATTCAGCGCCACGGGCACGAACACCACGTCACGCGCATCCTCCGCGCGGCCCTCGACGATATATTTCAGGATACCCAGCCTGGGCGGGGCCAGCCCGCCATCGAGGCTCAGCCCCCCTTCGGGGAACACCGCCTGCGCCACGCCGCCGTCGGTGGCCATACGCACATAGCGCGCCAGAACCCGGCGATACAGGTCGTTGCGCGATTTGCGGCGGATGAAATACGCCCCCATCGCCTTGATCAGCCGCGACAGCGGCCAGACCCGCGCCCATTCCCCCACCGCATAGGACAGCGCCGAGCGTTCGGCGGCCAGCCAGGTGACCAGAACGTAATCCATGTTCGAGCGGTGATTCATCACGAACACCACCGTCGCCTTGCGATCCACCCGCGCCAGCGCCTCTTCGTCGAAATGCGCCAGCCGCACCCGGTAGAGCGAGCGCGACAGCCATTTCGCCGCCCGGATCGCGACCCCGAAATAGGCCGTGGCCGAAAATCCCGGCACGATCTCGCGGGCATAGCGCTTGGCTTGCTCGAACGCCACGTTCTCGGGAATGCCTTCGGCCTTTGCGTGGTCGGCAATCGCCCGACTGACCTCGGGATCGTAGATCAGCCGCTGGATCATGTCGTGACGCCGGGCCAGCTTGAACGGCTCGATCGGGCGCTCCAGCCGCTCGTTCAGCCTGGCCACCGCGCGTTCCATCCGGCGGCGAAAGAACCAGCGCACCGACGGAAACAGGAAATGCGACGCGAATGTCACCGCCGCAAAGGCGACCAGAAGAATCAGCGCCCAAAGCGGCATTTCGATCATCTTGCCCATATTGACAGCAATACAGGGTTTGACGGCGCGGTAAATGACCCCATGCCGCAATGCAGCGAATTGACAGCGCCACATTATTCCAGATAAACACGCATTGACGTAACAAAATTGCGCATACTGATTCACGAGGCCCGCCCATGTCGCAGACGCAGAATGAAATCCAACGGGACCGCCCCTGGCTCATCCGCACCTATGCCGGCCACTCCACCGCCAAAGCCTCGAACGCGCTCTACCGCTCCAACCTCGCGCGCGGGCAAACCGGCCTGTCGGTGGCCTTCGACCTGCCCACGCAAACCGGCTATGACAGCGATCACGTTCTGGCGCGCGGCGAGGTCGGCAAGGTCGGCGTGCCGGTCTGCCATCTGGGCGATATGCGCACACTGTTCGACGACATTCCGCTGGAACAGATGAACACCTCGATGACGATCAACGCCACCGCGCCGTGGCTGCTGGCGCTTTACGTCGCCGTGGCCGAGGAACAGGGCGCCGATACCACCAAACTGCAAGGCACGGTGCAAAACGACCTGATCAAGGAATACCTGTCGCGCGGCACCTACATCTGTCCGCCCAAACCGTCGTTGAAACTGATCGGGGACGTGGCCGAATACTGCTACACCAATATTCCCAAATGGAACCCGATGAACGTGTGTTCCTATCACCTGCAAGAGGCCGGCGCGACGCCCGAGCAGGAACTGGCCTTTGCGCTGGCCACCGCCACCGCCGTTCTGGACGAGCTGAAGCCGCGTGTCCCGGCCGAGGATTTCCCGCGCCTCGTCGGGCGGATTTCGTTCTTTGTGAATGCGGGCATCCGGTTTGTCACCGAAATGTGCAAGATGCGCGCCTTCGTGGACCTCTGGGACGAGATTTGCGCCACCCGTTACGGCGTGGAAGACGCCAAATACCGCCGCTTCCGTTACGGCGTGCAGGTGAATTCCCTCGGCCTGACCGAACAGCAGCCCGAAAACAACGTCTACCGCATCCTGATCGAGATGCTGGCCGTGACCCTGTCGAAAAAGGCCCGCGCCCGCGCCGTGCAACTGCCTGCCTGGAACGAGGCATTGGGCCTGCCCCGCCCGTGGGATCAGCAATGGTCGATGCGAATGCAGCAGATTCTGGCCTATGAAACCGACCTTCTGGAATTCGACGACCTGTTCGACGGCAACCCGGCGGTCGATGCCAAGGTCGAAGCCCTCAAGGAGGGCGCGCGTCACGAGCTGGCCAATATCGACAGCATGGGCGGCGCGGTGGATGCCATCGAATACATGAAATCCCGGCTGGTCGATTCCAACGCCGACCGTCTCAACAGGATCGAGCGCAACGACACCGTCGTCGTCGGCGTCAACAAATGGACCGAGGGCGAACCCTCCCCCCTGATGGGCGAAGATGGCGGCATCATGGTCGTCGATCCGGCGGTCGAGGCCGAACAGATCGACCGCCTGAACGAATGGCGCGCCCAGCGCGACGATGCCGCGGTCAAGGAGGCGCTGGCGGAACTGCGCGCCGCCGCCTCCGAGGGGCGCAATGTCATGCCCGCGTCGATCAAGGCCGCCAGGGCCGGCGTCACCACCGGCGAATGGGCCGCGCAAATGCGCGCCGTGCATGGCGAATATCGCGGCCCCACCGGCGTGTCGGGCAGCCCCTCGAACAAGACCGAAGGTCTGGACGATATCCGCGATGCGGTGGACGCGGTCAGCGACAAGTTGGGCCGCCGGTTGAAATTCCTTGTCGGCAAGCCGGGGCTCGACGGCCATTCCAACGGCGCCGAACAGATCGCCTTCCGCGCCCGCGACTGCGGCATGGATATCAGCTATGAGGGCATCCGCCTGACCCCCGAGGAAATCGTCAGCGCGGCGATCGAGGATCAGGCCCATGTCGTCGGCCTGTCGATCCTGTCGGGCTCGCACATCCCGCTGGTCGAGGACCTGATGAAGCGGATGCGCGAGGCCGGGCTTGGCAACGTGCCGGTGATCGTCGGCGGCATCATCCCCGAAGACGACGCCAGACGCCTGCGCGACATGGGCGTCGCCCGCGTCTACACGCCCAAGGATTTCGAGCTGAACACCATCATGATGGACATCGTGACGCTCGCCGATCCAAGGGCCGTGGCCGCCGAGTAACTCGATCCGCGCCCCCTGCCCCTCCGCCATACGGCAACGGGCGAGACAGGAATCTTCGTTTGCGCGACTGGCCGAAAGATAGGCCAGCCGCGGTTCAACCGTGAGTCGGGCATCGTTTTGTGGTAGACTACGCCGCGACATCGCAATGCGGTGGGGCATCGGATGGTAGACGAAACGACGACATCACAACTGAAAAATACCTGGGAGATGGCAGCGCCCGGTTGGGCGAAATGGGAAAACACCATTGCCCAGGGGTTTTCTCAAGCCACCGGCCAGCTTCTCGATATGGCCGCGATTGAACCCGGAATGCAGGTTCTGGACATTGCCTGCGGGGCTGGCAGCCAAAGTATCGAAGCGGCCAGGCGCGTCGGGCCACAAGGCCGGGTGCTTGCCAGTGATATTTCAAGCAAAATGCTGGAACATGTGCGCCAGAATGCCCGCGACGCCGGTGTAGACAACATAGAAACCCATCCTGACGCCGCCGAGGATCTGGATGCGTCGCTTGGCCCGTTCGATGCTGCAATCTGCCGAATGGGCCTGATGCTGTTTCCCGCACCGCACAGGGCCCTGAACATTCTGGGGAAACTGTTGAACCCCGGCGCACGTTTTGCGGCGCTCGTTTTCACATCACCGGTGAACAGCCCCTTTCTGTCGCGACCAATGGCGATCCTGCTTCGACATGCCGGAAAGGCCCCTCCCGAGCCCGGCAGTCCTGGCTTGTTCGCCTTGGGTGGCAACGGTGTTTTGGAAACTCTCATGGAGGATTGCGGGTTTGAAGGCATTGAAACCCGTACTGTCCATGCCGACGTTTCCCTGCCAAGTGCAGACGACGCCATGCACCTGCTGCAAGAAGCCGCCGGGGCCTATCGCGCTGTCGTGGCCGACCTTGATGACACCGCGAAATCCAGGGCATGGGAAGAAGTCCGCGATTGCCTGACGCAATTCGACACGGGCGATCGCGTTGAGGCCCGGCTTGAGGCCATGATTTGTTCGGGTAAGACCCCAAGCTGAACCGATCAGGTGCAACGCGCCCCACCGAGAGCGCCACAAAACCGCGCAGGGGTAAAACAACCACCAAAGCGAAAGGCCCGGTCGCATGACCGGGCCTTTGCGCGTCGTTCCATCCGGGAGGGGGTTATTCGCCCTCTGCCGCGCCTTCGGCCTCGGCCTGCATTTCTTCCAGTTGCGCGATGATACGCTTGTTCAGGTCTTCGTCGTTCTGGGCGATGCCGCCGATGGCGCGGTATTCATCGGCACTCATGTTCTCGACCTCGTCGATGGCCGAGATGGCGGCGGCTTCGGCCTCGGCGATGATGTCCTGCCGCTGTTCCTGATCCTGCTCCTGCTGGATGCGCGGCATGTATTCCTGGCTGACGGCCTGCACGGCCATGACGGCATTGGCAAAGGCCTCGATCTGCGTATCGGTGATGCTTTCCGCAGTGATTTCGTCAGGGGCGCTGTCCTGCGCCACAAGCGGGGTCGCCAGCGCCAGCGCGACGGCGGTCAGGACGGGGGCGATCTTGGGTGTCAGGGTCAATCCATGTCTCCGTTTGCATTGCGTTGCCCGGCAAATGCGCCGGGCTGCCTGTCACGACATGGGGTATCGCGGCGCACGGTGCAAATGCCCTCAGCGGAAAAATGCCGGGACGGCGGCGGCATAATCGGCTGGCATGGGGCGGCAATTCGCGCCAAACTGCCCCGAACCCATGCACAAGGAGCCCGCCATGACCCTCACAATCCGCCCGCTTCAGGATCAGGACCAACCGGCATGGCGCGACCTGTGGAGGGCCTATCTGGAGTTCTACGAAACCAGCGTCCCCGACGAGGTCTATGAAACCACCTTCGCCCGCCTGATCGACCCCGACACCCCCCGCCAGCAGGCGTTTCTGGCACTGCAGGGCGACACCCCCGTAGGGCTGGTGCATTACATCTACCATCCCCATAACTGGCGGATCGAGGATGTCTGTTACCTTCAGGATCTCTACGCCGATCCGTCCGTGCGCGGCACCGGCGTGGGCCGCGCCCTGATCGAGGCGGTCTATCGCGCCGCCGACGCCAACGGCACGCCCTCGGTCTACTGGATGACACAGGATTTCAACGCACAGGCGCGCAAGCTCTACGATCGCATCGCCACCCTGACGCCCTTCATCAAGTACCAACGCTAAAGGCCCGCCCATGACCATCCATATCGGCGCCGCCCCCGGCGACATCGCCCCGACCGTCCTGATGCCCGGCGACCCGCTGCGCGCCAGATGGGCCGCCGAAACCTTTCTCGACGCCCCGCACTGCGTGACCGAGGTGCGCGGCATGCTGGGCTATACCGGCACATGGCGCGGCCACCCGGTGACCGTTCAGGGCAGCGGCATGGGCATGCCCAGCCTGTCGATCTACGCCAATGAACTGATCCGCGACTATGGCGTGACCACCCTGATCCGCATCGGATCCTGCGGCGCGATGCAGCCCCATGTCGCCCTGCGCGACGTGATCCTCGCCATGACGGCCAGTTCGATCAGCACCCCATCCTCCACCATCCTGCGCGAGGTGAATTTCGCCCCCTGTGCCGACTGGAGCCTTTTGCAGTCCGCCGCCGCCGCCGCGCGAGATCAGGGCGTCACCCCGCATATCGGCGGCATCTGGTCCACCGACACCTTCTATGACGAACGCCCCGACCTGACAGACCAGCTCACCCGCCACGGCACGCTGGCCGTGGAAATGGAAGCCGCCGAGCTTTACACGCTGGCTGCGCGCCACAAGGCCCGCGCGCTGGCGGTGCTGACTGTCAGCGACCATTTGCAAACCGGCGATGCCCTGCCAGCCGACCAGCGCGAAACCGGCTTTGCCGCGATGGTCGAAATCGCCCTTGCCGCAGCCTTCCCCGGCTGAACCGCCCCAAAATCACGGTTTCCATTCAGCCGCCTTTCGCGTTTAAATACGCCCGCATTCAAATGAGGTCAGACCATGCGCCCCGTCTTCGTCAACATCCGGTGCAAACCCGGCAAGTCCTATAAAATCGCCGAGGAAATCGCCCTGCGCGAAATCCACTCCGAACTCTATTCGACGTCCGGGCCGTTCGACCTGCTGCTCAAGCTCTACATCCCCGACGGCGAGGACGTGGGCAAATACATCAACGATCACCTGCTGGACATCGACGGCATCGAGCGCACGGAAACCACGCTCACCTTCAAGGCCTTCTGAGACACCGGCACAAAAAACGACACCAAGGGAGATACCAACACATGAAACTGACATCACTCGTGGCCGCCGCCTGCATGGCGCTGACCGGCACAGCCGCCCTGGCGCAGGACGCGCCGGTCAAGGTCGGCATGATCACCACATTGTCCGGCGGTGGGGCCGGGCTTGGCATCGACACGCGCGACGGCTTCCTGCTCGCCGCCAAGCTGGCGGGCAACGACAACCTCGACATCGTGGTCGAAGACGATCAGCGCAAGCCCGACATCGCCGTGCAACTGGCCGACAAGATGATCCAGTCCGAAAAGGTGGATGTGCTGACCGGCATCGTCTGGTCCAACCTCGCGATGGCCGTGGTGCCCGCCGCCACCGCACAGGGCAAGTTCTACCTGTCCACCAACGCCGCACCCTCGGCGCTGGCGGGCAAGGGCTGCAACCCGAACTATTTCTCGGTTTCCTACCAGAACGACAACCTGCACGAGGCCGCAGGCGCCTATGTCAAGGATGCGGGCTATACCAAGCCCTTCATCCTCGCCCCCAACTACCCGGCAGGCCAAGACAGCCTGACAGGCTTCAAGCGCCTCTACGGCGGTGAACTGGCGGGCGAGGTCTATACCAAGCTCGGCCAGACAGATTACGCCGCCGAGATCGCCCAGATCCGCGCCAGCGGCGCCGACAGCATCTTTTTCTTCCTGCCCGGCGGCATGGGGATTTCCTTCCTCAAGCAATATGCCGACAGCGGGCTTGACCTGCCGGTGGTCGGCCCGGCCTTCAGCTTTGATCAGGGCATCCTTCAGGCCGTGGGCGACGCGGCAATGGGCGTGAAGAACACCAGCCAGTGGAACAAGGATATCGACAACGCGGCCAACGCCACCTTCGTCGAAGAGTTCCAGAAGGAATACGGCCGCCTGCCCTCGCTTTATGCCGCGCAGGGGTATGACACCGCGAACCTGCTGCTCTCGGCGATGGCCAAGGCCGACGTTTCGGATGCCGATGCCTTCCGCGCCGCACTCAAGGCCGCCGAATTCGACAGCGTCCGGGGCGATTTCTCCTTCGCCGCCAACAATCACCCCATTCAGGACATTTATGTCCGTGAGGTGATCAAAGAGGGCGACGTGTTCACCAACAAGATCATCGGCACCGCGCTGGAGGACCACTCCAACGCCTATGTCGACGAGTGCAGCATGTGATCCGAGTCGGGCGGGCAGGCTTCGGCTTGCCCGCCCGCTTCGCGCCGTTTGTGCGTGTTGCGTCCATCATGGGCGCACATTTCCCCAAGACCCCCGATTTTCGTACAAAACCCGCGTACGCTTTGTACAAAACGTACGAAACGCCTAGTCTCCGGCAGCGACCAGAACGATCTCACCGTCCCAGACCTGTTTCAGCCGCTCCGCCGCCTGCCAGGACCGCAGGCCGGACCGGCACACCATCACCGCCCTTTGCCCGGTTTCCGGGTGCGGCCCATCCGGCCCGAACGCCTCGACCGGCAGGCGCAGCGCAGTTTCGCAGATCAACGGGGCCTCATCCTCGGCCCGCAAATCCACAATGAAATCAGTGTCTTGCATTGCTATCGGCGCAATAAATCCCGGCTGCCACTCCGGCTCGGGCGCCCCATCAAAGCGGAACCCGCCAAACCGCATCGCCCCCGCATCGCAGGTCACCATCTGCCCCAGCGGGCTGGGCTTCAGCCCCATCACCACGGCCATGACCATTTGCGCCTGAAGGCTGCCCAACAGCCCCACCACCGGGCCAAGCACCCCGTCTTCGGCGCAGTTCCCCATGCTTTGCGGCAATTCCGGGAAGATCGCCCGCAAACTTGGCGCATCACAGCAAAATCCACCTGCATATCCCGAAGTTTGCGTGACGGATGCACTGATCAATGGCACATTCGCAGCCTTGCAATGATCCGACAGGATATAGCTGACGGCGAAACTGTCCGCGCAATCGACCACAAGGTTAACACTTTCGCACAAATCAGCCGCATTTTCCGGGCCAAGCAGGGCTTCGACCGGCTCGATCCTGCACTCGGGGTTCAGCGCGCGCATGGCATCGGCAGCCGCACGCGCCTTGGGCCGGCCCAGATCGTGTTCGCGGAAAATCGTTTGCCTGTGTAGGTTTGACATCTCCACCCGGTCGCAATCGACCAGACGGATATACCCCACCCCGGCCCCGGCCAGATATTGCAGCACCGGCGCGGCCAGCCCTCCGGCTCCCACCACCAACAGGCGCGCGGCCTGTAAACGGCTCTGCCCGTCCATACCCACGCCCGGCACGGCCATCTGGCGGGCATAGCGGCTCATCTGGTGGCCTTCAGCCATTCGCACACCCGGTTTTCGGGGTCGTCGTTCCACGTGATATCCGTCACGACCGACACGATATCGGCCCCGGCCTCAAACGCGCCCGCCGCCCGCTCGACACTCATGCCGCCAATGGCGACCAGCGGCAGATCACCGATCAACCCCTTCCATTCATTGACTTTTTCCAGCCCCTGCCGATGCCATTTCATCTGCTTCAGCTTTGTCGGATAGACCGGCCCAAGCGCCACATAATCCGGGCTCAGCGCCAGCGCGCGGTCCAGTTCGTCCCGGTCATGGGTGCTGATCCCCAGCTTGATCCCGGCCCGGCGAATCGCCGCGATATCGGCCTCGTCCAGATCCTCCTGACCCAGATGAACCCAGTCACAGCCCGCATCAATCGCCACTTGCCAATAATCGTTTACAATCAATGCCGTAGCGTGTTTCCGGCACAAATCCCGCGCCTGCGCGACCTGATCCGCGACAATCTGCCCCGGCTGGTCCTTGATCCGCAACTGCACCAGCTTCACCCCCAACGGCAACATCCGGCGCAACCAGTCCACATCGTTGAAAATCGGATAGAAACGATCCAGCGTCATTCCAAAAATGCCTTTCCGATCAATGGGGTAGAGGGCGCCGCCATATCGCGCGGCTCCATCGGGTCGGCCTCATACGCCAGCCGCCCGGCCTCGACCGCACGGGCAAACCCCTCGGCCATCCCCGCCGGATCGCCCGCCTTGGCCACCGCCGTGTTCAGCAACACCGCATCAAACCCCATCTCCATCGCCTGCGCCGCCTGACTGGGCAGGCCAAGCCCCGCATCCACAACCATCGGCACATCGGGAAACTGCGCCCTAAGTATCCGTAATCCATAGATATTCGTCAGGCCCAACCCGGTTCCGATCGGCGCACCCCAGGGCATCAACACCTTGCACCCGACCTCCAGCAACCGCTCGGCCAGCACCAGATCCTCGGTGGTATAGGGGAACACCTCGAACCCCTCGTTGGTCAAAATCCGCGCCGCCTCGACCAGCCCGAAGGGATCGGGCTGCAAGGTATCGGCATGGCCGATCACTTCCAGCTTTATCCATTTGGTTTCAAACAGTTCGCGCGCCATCTGCGCCGTCGTCACCGCCTCGCGCACCGAATGACACCCGGCGGTATTGGGCAGAACCCGAACGCCCAACTGCGCCACCAGATCCCAGAATGCGGCCCCCGCCCGGTCGGCTCCGGCCTCACGCCGCACCGACACCGTCGCAATCCCCGCCCCGGACCGGCGAAACGCCTGCTCCAACACGGCAGGCGACGGGTATTGCGCCGTGCCCAACATCAGCCGTGAGGTCACTTCGGCTCCATAAAACGATACCATGACTTATCCCCCCTGCCGTGGCGCGACGATCTCCAGACGGTCGCCATCGCTCAACTCCATCTGGCTCCGCACCGTCACCGGCACGAAGGTTTCATTGACGGCGGTGGCCACCCTGGCCCCGCCATAGCCAAGCTCGTCCAGCACCTTGTCCAGCGTGCCGGAGGCGACTTCCCGGCCTTCACCGTTCACGTTGATCTTCATCCATCACCTCCGGTGTTTTCCCATCGAGAACCAGTTCCGCCACCATCCGTGCCAGCGCGGGGGCCAGCAAAAAACCGTGCCGGAACAACCCGTTGACGTAAATCGTATCATCCCGCCGCCGGATGCGCGGCAGGTTGTCGGGAAAGGCCGGGCGCGCATCGACGCCGATTTCCAGTATCTCGGCCTCGCCAAAAGCGGGGTGCAGCGCATAGGCCGCATTCAGCAATTCGGCCACCGACCGCAGGGTCGCGCGGCTGCGTTCGCCGCTTTCGATCTGGGTCGCCCCCAGCATGAACACCCCGACACCGCGCGGCACGATATAGAGCGGATGGCGCGGATGCAGCAGGCGCACGGGCCGAAGCAATGCGACATCCGGCGCGCGCAAGATCACCATTTCGCCTTTGACCCCGCGCAAATCCGTCAGCACATCCTGCGCCGCCAGCCCGCGACAGTCGATGGTCAGCCCGCCTTGCTCCGCATCAGCCGTAATCCCGACCCCGTTATGCTCCAACCGGTCGCGCAGATGCGTCAGGGCCGCGCGCGGCACGATATGCGCCTCGCCCCTGAAAAACAGGGCGCGGTCGAACCGCCCGTCAAGCTGCGGCTCGACCTCGGCCAGGGCATCGCGGTCCAGCAGGCTGTGCCGTTCCGTCCTTCGCGCGAAACGATCCAGCTCGGCCCGGTCCCGCCCAAGCGTGACCACGAGCGATCCCTTGCGATGCACCTCGACCCCGGCGCGCGCCCACCAATCGGCAGCCTCCTGCCCCAGCCTCACGACAGGCTCTTCGGCGGTTTCGCCTTCGCAGAACGGGGTCAACATGCCACCGGCCCACCATGAGCACGCATGCGGACCCGGCTGCGCCTGATGATCCACCAGCCGCACCTCTACGCCCCGCGCCGTCAGTTCCGTTGCCACGCACAGCCCGACAACCCCGGCCCCGATGATCGTGATCTCCTGCGTCATGACCACACCTCGTGAAAATGGTGAACCGGGCCGTGCCCCTGTCCGACATGCAGGCCATCGGCCGCCCGGATCGCCCCCTGCAGCCAGCCATGCGCGCGCGCCGTCGCCGCCCGCAGATCCAGCCCCGAGGCCAGCCCGGCCGCAATGGCCGAAGACATGCTGCATCCGGTCCCGTGGGTATTGCCGGTGTGGATACGCGGCGCCTCGATCCGTTCGACCCCATCGGCGGCGATCAGCAGATCGACACAGATATCGCCCGAGCCATGACCGCCCTTCATCAACACCGTCGTTGCACCCATCGCCCGCAGGGCCTGCCCTTGCGTCTCGGCATCCTGTGCCGTTTCTGCCACGCCGGTTTGCAACAGGCGCGCGGCCTCGGGCAGGTTCGGGGTCAGCACATCGGCACGCGGCAGCAGGTATTCGATCAGGGCCGCCACGGCCTCGTCCGCCAGAAGCGGATCGCCCGATTTCGCCACCATCACCGGATCGAGAACGACAGGACCGCCATAATCGCCAAGCGCCTCGGCGACGGCCCGGACAATCCCAGGCGTGCCCAGCATCCCGATCTTGACCGCACCGATCTCGATATCGTCCAGAACCGAGGCAATCTGCGCGCGCACCATCTTTTCGCTCACCGCCTCGACCGCCTGCACGCCTGTCGTGTTCTGCGCGGTGATACCGGTGATCGCGCTTGCGCCATAAACGCCAAGGGCGGAAAAACTTTTCAGGTCGGCCTGAATGCCCGCGCCGCCGCCACTGTCGGAACCGGCGATTGTCAGGGCCTTTGGGGGTGTCTGCATTGTCTCACTCCTGCGGCATCGGGGGCAGGAGACACAGGACGTCAAACTGATATGTCGGACCTTCGGTCATGCTCCGTTCCCTCCGCCGGCATTGTCCGGATCAGGTTCGATGGGTTGGCTGCGCCTCTCAGCCCCCTCACGGGGCACCCCAACGGATTGTGAATCAGAACGTAGTCCTTTGCCCGAGGGCGTTCAACCCGGCAAACGCATGTGCCGAAAGTCAACTCACCTGTTCCTTTCCCCCCTGCCGGGCCGTTGACCCTGCAGGGGCTGATATGGGAGAGCACCGACTACACCTTTTCGCCACGATTCCGCCCTGCAACGGCAGCCATACGGCCCGAACCGGGCGTTGGCGCACTATCGCCTTCAGCGCTCCATCGCGCCCTTCCCGTCAAGGATCTTTGCACGGAACTTCCTGATCCGGTTCAGTCTGGTCTCTGTTTTCCTGGCCGAATTAAGGTTGATAACATAGCTTTTTTGGCGCCCGCGCGTCAGCGCCTCGAAAGCCTCGGCAAGCTCCGTGTCCGCATCGAGCGCATCCACGAGTTCATCGGGTAACACCAGCTCCCTATCGTCCTTTGGAGGCTTCTTTCCCGTTTCCGCATAGTCCTTGGCCTCCTCCAGATAAGCGCCTATCACACCTTCCATCCTTTCCGGCCCATCACTGGCCGTAAACCTTATCATGTCGGGGTGTTGCGTGTTCGGACCCTGCTTTTCCAATACACCTTCGGGGTCTTTCATGAGCGCAGCATTGAAAAAGCTAAGGCGAAAGTCCTTTCTATGTGCGCCGATAATCACGATATTTCGCCCGGCATGCATATAGCAGGGATGGCCCCACTTGACCGTCTCACTCAGTTCAGCGGACAGGCAAATATCCCGCAACCTGGCAAGACCCTGCCCCCAGATCCTTGTCGAACAGCTCCCTGTTCCGAAGCGCTCGCAACGCCCGCAGCCCTTGGTAAAATAGTCGTCGATATCGGTGATCATCATGCGGCCCACAATAGCACTTTCTGGTAGATCACTTGAAGATACAGGCCCGGACCCTGAACGGACCTGCGGATTTTCGCTAAACCGCATGGCAGGCATAGATGCGGCCCTTGCCCTTTGGCGGCGTCCTACTCCGCCGCGCTTTGCAGGCTGGCCATCAGGTTGTGGAATTTCTCGCCCTGCACGGCGACATGGGCGCGCAACGCCTCGCCCGCCCCGGCGGCATCGCCCTGCACAAGCGCATCGACGATCCCCTCATGCTCGGCCATGGATTGCGCCATACGCCCGCGAAACCGCAATTGCTGCCGCCGGAACGGCTTGAGCCGTTTGTGCAGTTTGGCAGTTTCCTGTTCGAGGAATCTGTTACCCGATTGCTGATAGATGATTCGATGGAATCGCTCGTTTTCGGCGTAATATCCATCTGAGTCATGCGCCTCGACGGCAGCCTTGCAATTGGCGTTCGCACTGCGCAGTTCGTCCAGGGCCGCATCCGAAATCCGCATGGCGGCCAACCGCCCGCAAATGGCTTCGAGCTCGGCCATGACCTCGAACATCTCCATCAGTTCGACCGGGCCGGGCTGGCGCACGAATGCCCCGCGACGGGGGATCAACTCGACCAGCCCGGACAGGGCAAGGCGTTGAAAAGCCTCGCGAAGCGGCGTGCGGGACACGCCAAACTGCTCGGCCAGGCGCATCTCGTCCAGCCGGTCGCCATCCCGATACATGCCGGCGAAAATCAGTTCTTCCAGCTCTTCGGCAATGCTATCGGCGCGACGTGGTTCCATGAGGTTTTTGTACTAACAAGCCCGTCGGGATGCAAGATTTGTTATCTTGTATACAAAAATATTGACTTGCAAAACAATCCCCTCTTACTCTCTCCGGGACACCCGGTTCTGCCGGGGTCCATCTTTGGGAGGAGAAAAATGAAAACTTTCATGAAAACCGCCGTGGCTGCGGCGGCTCTGGCTGCAACCGGCACCCTGGCCAGCGCCACCGAACTGCGCCTGTCGCACCAGTGGTCCAATCAGGACGTCCGCCACAAGGTCGCACAGATCGTGGCCGACGAGGTCGCCGCCGCAGACGTGGATCTGGACATCAAGATTTTCGGATCGAAATCCCTGTTCAAGCCGCGCGAACAATACAAACCGCTCAGCCGTGGCCAGTTGGACATGACGGTTCTGCCGCTCAGCTATGCAGGTGGCCAGCAACCCGCCTACAACCTGACCCTGATGCCGGGCCTTGTGAAAAACCACGATCATGCCGCGCGCCTGTCCGAAAGCCCCTTCATGGAGGCGCTCGAGGCCAAGATGGCCGATGACGATGTGATGGTGCTGGTGCATGGGTATCTGGCCGGTGGCTTTGCCGGCAAGGACAAGTGCATCAAAAACCCCGAAGACGTGAACGGGCTGCAGATGCGCGCCGCAGGCAAGGCGTTCGAACAGATGCTGGCCGGTGCGGGCGCCTCGATTGCGTCGATGGCCTCGTCGGAAATCTACAACGCCATGCAAACCGGCGTTCTGGACGCGGCCAACACCTCGTCCTCGTCTTTCGTCAGCTATCGCATCTATGAACAGGTGGCATGCTATACGCCTGCCGGCGATATCGCGCTGTGGTTCATGTATCAGCCCCTGCTGATGAACAAGACCACCTTCGAGGGCCTGACCGAAGCACAGCAGAACGCCCTGCTGGAAGCCTCGAAAAAGGCCGAAGCCTTCTATCTCGAAGAAGCCAAGAAACAAGACGCCGCCTCGGTCGAGGTGTTCAGCGACGCAGGCGTGGAAATCGCCAAGATGTCGCCCGAGGATTTCGAAGCCTGGCGCACCCTGGCCAAGGAAACCTCCTACAAGGCCTTCGTCGAAGAAGTGCCTGACGGGCAGGCGCTTCTGGATATGGCGCTGGCCGTGGAATGACCGATCCGGGGCAGCGTTTTGCGCGCTGCCCCACACCCGATTTCACACAAATCAACGGAGGCAGCCATGGCCGGTCACAGCTCGGCAGTTACATCGCATACAGGCAACAACCCGTTCCTGCGTTTCGTCGCCGCCATATCGACCCTTGCAGGATGGTGTTCGGCGGCCATGATCGTGGCCGCGGTGGCGATCACCTGCCAGATGATCTTTATTCGCTTCGTCCTGAACGGATCGACCATCTGGCAAACCGAAGCCGTCATCTACCTGATGATCGCGGCCACCCTGATCGGGCTGCCCTATGTGCAGCGGTTGCGCGGCCATGTGAATGTCGACCTGTTTCCACTGACCCTGTCGCGACGCCCGCGTTTCGTGCTGGCGATCCTGACGCTGTCGCTGTCGATCCTGATTGTCGGGGTGATGCTGTTTTACGGCTACGAATACTGGCATTTCGCGTGGGATCGCGGCTGGCGCTCGGACACTGTCTGGGGTGTGCGCCTGTGGATTCCCTACCTGTCGCTGCCAATCGGATTCGCCCTGCTCTTGCTGCAACTGATCGCTGATTTCGTCGCCCTGATCACCGGCGTCGACAAACCCTTTGGACTGGAGAACGCCTGATGGACCCTCTGCTGCTTGGGGCACTGGTTGCCGTTGCAACGATCCTCGTTCTTTTCTCCGGCATTTCGGTCGCGATGGGCTTGCTGATCGTCTCGGCCGGGTTCCTGATCGTCTTCGACGGGCTGCGCTCGCTGGAACTGATGCCCGAAATCCTGTTCGGCAAGCTGGACAATTTCGCCCTGCTGTCGATCCCGATGTTCATCATCATGGGGGCGTCCATCGCCTCGACCCGCGCGGGCGCAGACCTGTACGAGGCGCTTGAACGCTGGCTGACACGCATTCCCGGCGGGCTGGTTATTTCTAACCTCGGTGCCTGTGCCCTGTTTGCCGCCATGTCGGGATCAAGCCCTGCAACCTGCGCGGCCATCGGCAAGATGGGTATCCCGGAAATGCGTAAACGCGGCTATCCCGATGGGGTCGCGGCTGGTTCGATCGCTGCCGGTGGAACATTGGGTATCCTCATCCCGCCGTCTGTCACGATGATCGTCTACGGCATCGCCACCGAAACCTCGATTGGCCGCCTGTTCCTGGCCGGTGTCATTCCCGGCCTGATGCTGGTCGGCCTGTTCATGGCCTGGTCGCTCTATTCGACATGGCGGTCGGGGTCGGCCTCTGTCCTCAGCGCGGGTGATTACACCTGGCGCCAGAAGTTCGAAATCCTGCCGCGCGTCCTTCCGTTCCTGCTGATCATCATCGGCGTGCTTTACGCCATGTATGGCGGGATCGCCACGCCGTCTGAAACCGCAGCCGTCGGCGCATTGCTGTGTCTCGTGATCGCGATGGTCATCTACAAGCTGTGGGATCCCCGCCAGTTGTGGGTCGTGCTGCGCGACAGCACCAAGGAATCGGTGATGATCCTGTTCATCATCGCTGCGGCGGGTGTGTTCAGCTACATGCTGTCCTCGCTGTTCATCACCCAGTCGATTGCCGAATGGATCGGCACGCTCGAGGTCAACCGCTGGATTCTGATGGGCGCGATCAACGTCTTCCTGCTGATCGCAGGGTTCTTCCTGCCGCCGGTCGCCGTCATCCTGATGGCCGCCCCGATCCTGCTGCCGATCATCACCACCGCCGGGTTCGATCCGATCTGGTTCGCCGTGGTGCTGACGATCAACATGGAAATCGGCCTGATCTCGCCGCCGGTCGGCCTGAACCTCTACGTGATCAACGGCATCGCGCCGGATATCTCGCTCAAGACGATCCTGACCGGGTCGCTGCCCTTCGTGGCCTGCATGATCCTCGCGATCATCCTGTTGTGCCTGTTCCCGGGCCTTGCCACATGGCTGCCCAATATGGTGATGGGAGCCGCCTGATGACCCTTCTGGCTGATGTCCTGTCCACGGTATTCGAGCGGCGCTACCGGCCCTTCGGCCTGAAAGGCGCCGAGACCAGACCGCTGGACGTGATGGCGAACGAACTGGTCGGCTCGTCCGGAGAAACCTCGGGGCTGGCGCTGGCCGAACGTATCCTGTCCGGCTTCGAAGCGATGTCGGACGACGAAAAGCTGGGCTTCTTCCGCCATCTGGCCAATGCCATGAACATCGATGCCGAGGCAGTTCGCACCGCCCTGGATGCCTATGAACAGGCCCCCTCCAAGGACAGCTACCGCGCCTTCATGGCCGCATCCGAACCCCGGCGGCAGGAACTGATCCGGCGGCTGAACGGGCTGCCCGGCGCGACCGGGGCGCTTGTGCGGATGCGGGCCGATCTGCTGCGGCTTGGCCGGGGCGAACCGGAACTCGAGGCGCTGGACCTTGATTTCAGGCACCTTTTCGCCTCGTGGTTCAATCGCGGGTTCCTGGTGCTGCGCCCGATCAACTGGGAAAGCCCGGCACATATTCTGGAAAAGATCATCGCCTACGAGGCCGTTCACGCCATCGACAGCTGGGATGACCTGCGCCGCCGGCTGGAACCGCGCGACCGCCGGTGTTTCGCCTTCTTTCACCCGGCCATGCCGGATGAGCCGCTGATCTTCGTCGAGGTCGCGCTGACCAAGGGCACCCCCGGCTCGATCCAAGGCCTGCTGGCCGAGGATCGCGACACCGCCCAGCCGGAAGACACCGACACCGCCGTGTTCTATTCGATCTCGAACTGCCAGAAAGGGCTGGCCAGCATCTCGTTCGGGAATTTCCTGATCAAGCAGGTTGCCTCGGACCTGGCCTCCGAGATGGGCAATCTCAAGACTTTCGTCACCCTGTCGCCCATTCCGGGGCTTGGCCCGTGGGCCGCCGAGCAGGCAATTGATCTGCCCATGGACGACCCTAAACAGATGCGCGCGCTGGCAGCGCATTACCTGATCAACGCCAAGCGCAAAGATGACCTGCCCTATGACCCTGTGGCGCGGTTTCACCTTGGCAACGGGGCGACCGTACATGCAGTTCATGCCAACGCGGATACATCCGACAAGGGGCGTGCCCAATCGGGTGGCGCGATGGTGAATTATCTGTATGACCTCGGGAAGGTCGCCCAGAACCACGAAGCATTCGTCACGACGCTCAAGGTCGTTGCCAGCTCCGACGTGAAATCAGCCGCGAATGCAGCCAATACAGGGCAGGCAAAGGAAAGGTAAAATCATGGCTAATCCCCTTTATGACCATCTGTTCGGAAACCATGCCGGCAAGGACACGCCGTTCCTGTATCTGCCTGACGGCACCACGCTCAGCCATGACGCCTTTTTGCAAAAGGCCGCACGGATCGCCAACGCCGTGACGGGGCTTGGCCTGAGCACCGGAGACCGCGTTGCCGTGCAGGTCGAAAAATCGCCCGAGGCGCTGGCACTGTATGCCGCCTGCGTGCAGGCCGGGCTGATCTTTCTGCCGCTCAACACCGCCTATACCGAAGACGAACTGGCCTATTTCATCGAGAACAGCGGCGCGTCCCTGATCGTGTGCGACGACAGCCGCCAATCCGGGCTGTCCGCGGTTGCCAGCCGCCTTGGCGCGCAGGTCGAAACACTGAATGCCGACGGCACGGGCTCACTGACCGACAAGGCCGGGGATTGCCCCGCCTCGTTCGACACCGTGGACCGCAAAACAGGCGACCTGGCCGCCTTCCTTTACACCTCGGGCACGACCGGGCGCTCGAAAGGCGCGATGCTGACGCAGGACAACCTTCTGTCGAACGCAGAGACGCTGGTGAAGGAATGGCGCTTCACATCCGATGACGTGCTGCTGCATGCCCTGCCGATTTTTCACACGCACGGGCTGTTCGTGGCGACGAACGTGACGCTGGCGGCCGGGGGCAGCATGATCTTCCTGCCCAAGTTCAATCTGGATCAGGTCATCGAATGGCTGCCGCGCGCCACCTCGATGATGGGCGTGCCCACCTTCTATACCCGTCTGCTGGACGATGCGCGTTTCACCCGCGATCTGGCGCAGCATATGCGCCTGTTCATTTCCGGCTCGGCCCCGTTGCTGGCGGAAACCCATGTGCAGTTCGAAAACCGCACCGGCCATCGCATTCTGGAACGCTACGGCATGACGGAAACCAACATGAACACCTCGAACCCTTACGAGGGCGAACGCCGCGCCGGAACCGTGGGCTTCCCCCTGCCAGGTGTCGAGTTGAAGGTCACCGACCCGGATAACGGCAATACGCTGCCGAATGGTGAAATCGGCCAGATCGAGGTCCGCGGCCCCAACGTGTTCAAGGGCTACTGGCAGATGCCCGAGAAAACCGCCGCCGAACTGCGCGAAGACGGGTTCTTCATCACCGGCGATCTGGGCAAGATCGACGAGGATGGCTATGTCCACATCGTGGGCCGCAACAAGGACCTGATCATCTCCGGCGGCTACAACATCTACCCCAAGGAAATCGAACTGGTGCTGGACGAACAGCCCGGCGTGCTGGAAAGCGCCGTGATCGGCGTGCCGCATCCCGATTTCGGGGAAACCGTGGTGGCGGTTCTGGTGGCGCAACCAGGGGCCACCCCCGACACCGCGGCGATCATGGAGAATGTCGGCCAATCGCTTGCACGGTTCAAACACCCCCGCAGCATCGAGGTGATCGACGAACTGCCGCGCAACACCATGGGCAAGGTCCAGAAGAACATCCTGCGCGAGCGCTACAAGGACATGTTCGCAACCGCCTGACCAAGATTGCCCATGCCCGGACCGGGCAAGCCTGACATGCGGTAACGCCGGGAAATTGCGCACCGCCTGTCGGGCATTTCCGTTCGGGAACATGGCCTATGGGCCGCGTTTCGCCCCATCTCCTTGCGGGCGTTCCAGCCGGCGCAAGACACCGTTTCGCATATCGGAACCGGCCCCGCACGTTTCAAGTTGCGGCTTGAAGCGATATGATAATCCTATGCCATACATCGAAAACATATATTTGCCCGATAGGTGCTATGCGCGCTATCCCTGATGGACCCCCACGCGACATATGAGCAGAGCATGAATTTCCCAGACGACGACTATCAAGATATCCGCGACGGCGTGCAGGCACTTTGTGCTCAGTTTCCCGCAGAATATCACCGTAAGATCGACGAAGAGCGCGGCTATCCCGAAGCCTTCGTCGACGCCCTGACGCGCGAAGGCTGGATGGCGGCCCTGATTCCCGAGGAATACGGCGGGTCCGGCCTTGGCCTGACCGAAGCCAGCGTCATCATGGAAGAGATCAACCGCGCGGGCGGCAACTCGGGCGCGTGCCACGGCCAGATGTACAACATGAACACACTGGTGCGCCACGGCTCCGAAGAGCAGCGCCAGCGTATCCTGCCCAAACTGGCCAGCGGCGAGCTGCGCCTGCAATCCATGGGCGTGACCGAACCGACCACCGGCACCGACACCACCAAGATCAAGACGACCGCCGTCAAGAAGGGCGACCGTTACGTGATCAACGGGCAGAAGGTCTGGATCAGCCGCGTGCAGCACTCCGACCTAATGATCCTGCTGGCCCGCACGACCCCGCTGGCCGAGGTCAAAAAGAAATCCGAAGGCCTGTCGATTTTCCTCGTCGACATCAAGGAGGCCATGAAAAACGGGATGGAGGTCAAACCCATCCTCAACATGGTCAACCACGAAACCAACGAGTTGTTCTTCGACAATCTGGAAATCCCCGAGGAAAACCTGATCGGCGAAGAGGGCAAGGGATTCAAATACATCCTGACCGGCCTGAACGCCGAACGCGCCCTGATCGCGGCGGAATGTATCGGGGATGGCTACTGGTTCACCGACAAGGTCACACAATACGTCAGCGAACGGCAGGTTTTCGGCCGCCCCATCGGCCAGAACCAGGGGGTGCAGTTCCCCATCGCCGAGGCCTTTATCGAAGTCGAGGCCGCGAACCTGATGCGCTACAAGGCCTGCGCGCTGTATGATGCCGGTCAGCCCTGCGGCGCCGAGGCCAACATGGCGAAATACCTGGCCGCAAAGGCCAGCTGGGACGCCGCCAATGCCTGTATCCAGTTCCACGGCGGATTCGGCTTTGCCTGCGAATACGATGTCGAACGCAAGTTCCGCGAGACACGGCTCTATCAGGTCGCCCCGATCTCGACCAACCTGATCCTGTCCTATGTGGCCGAGCATCTCCTCGGTATGCCGAGGTCGTTCTGATGCAGGCATTGGAAGGTCTCGAAGTCGTCGCCATCGAACAGGCCGTGGCAGCACCATTCGCCACCGGACGGTTGGCCGATGCCGGGGCGCATGTCACCAAGATCGAACGCCCCGAAGGCGATTTCGCCCGTGGATACGATGATGTAGCCCAGGGACAGTCGAGCTATTTCGTCTGGCTCAACCGCGGCAAGGACAGCGTGACGCTGGACCTCACCTCGGACGCCGGAAAACAGGCGCTCGAAGGGCTGTTGGCCAAGGCCGACGTGCTGATGCAGAACCTCAAGCCCGGCGCGCTGGCGCGGCTCGGTTTCGATCTGGAGCGTCTGCACCGCGATTATCCCCGGCTGATCTCCTGCTCGATCTCGGGCTATGGCGAAGACGGCCCGATGTCCGACCGCAAGGCGTATGACCTGCTGATTCAGGCCGAAAGCGGGCTGTGTTCGATCACCGGCGGCCCGTCCGAACCGGCACGGGTGGGTGTCTCGCTGGTCGATATCGCCACGGGCGCAACCGCCCATGCCGCGATTCTCGAGGCGCTGATCCGCCGCGGGATCACCGGACAGGGCGCGCGTATCTCGGTGTCGATGTTCGATGTCATGGCCGATTGGCTGACTGTTCCGTTGCTGAACCACGAAGGCGGCAACAGCCCCAAACGCATCGGCTTGGCCCATCCTTCCATCGCGCCCTACGGTGTATTCACGCCCAAATCCGGTGCCGACATCCTGATCTCGATCCAGAGCGACCGGGAATGGCGCATGCTGTGCAAGGATTTCATCGGAAACGCAGACCTCGGGACCGATCCGCGCTTTGCCACCAATGTCGAGCGGGTGAAAAACCGCGATGAGACCGACGCCATCGTCGCCGAGGCCTTTACCCGCTACGATGCCGAAACCGCCATCGACCTGCTGGAGAAATGCAAGATCGCCCTGGCCTCGGTCAACGACATGGCCGGGCTGTCGACCCATCCGCATCTGCGCCGCATCACCGTGGACAGCCCGAACGGCCCGGTGTCCTACCCGGCCCCCGGAGCGCTCTTTATCGGCGAGGATCGGACCTATGGCGCAATTCCGGCGCTGAACCCGCTGGAGGACTAGGCGATGACCCTCGACATCGATCATCTGCAAACCTGGATCGGCCGCGAACAAATCGACAGCGAAACCCTGTCGCCCACACTGGTGCGTCAGTTCAACGCCACGTTCGACCGCAGTTCCGACACGGATCAGGGGGGCAAGGCCCCGCTCCTGATCCATCTCTGCCTGGCCCAACCCATCGCGCCCATGTCCGAACTGGGCCGCGACGGTCACCCCGCCCTTGGCGGCTTCCTCCCGCCGGTGCCCCTGCCGCGCCGCATGTGGGCCGGCGGGGCCTTCACGTTCCACGGCGATATCCGGATCGGCGACGAGGTGACACGTCACTCGAAAATCACCGATGTCCAATTGAAAGAGGGGCGCTCGGGCGCGCTGTGCTTCGTCACGGTCCAGCACGAGGTCACCTCCGATGACCGCCATGTGCTGAGCGAACGTCAGGACATCGTCTACCGCGATATCCCCGCCGCTGCGCTGGGCAAGCCCAAGGCCGATCCCGCCCCCGCCGGGACCGGAGAGCATTCCCGCACCGTGAATCCGCATCCGACGCTGCTCTTCCGCTACTCTGCGCTCACCTTCAACGGCCACCGCATCCATTACGACAAGCCGTTCTGCATCGAGGACGAGGGATATCCCGGCCTCGTGGTGCACGGCCCGATGCAGGCCACGATGTTGTGCCAGATGGCCGCCGACCTGCACGGCGCCACGCCCGCGCGCTTCCGGTTCCGCAGCCTGTCGGCAATCTTTGACGATGCCGATTTCACGGTCAACGCCGAACCGCATGACAGCGGCCTGCGCCTGTGGACGGCCAAGGTGGGCGGCCCGCTGGCGATGGAAGCCTTCGCCGAATGGTAACCATCGGATCGCGCCGGGTTGTCCGGCCCGGCTGGACAGGCGATGCGATTCTGTGCTGCAGTTCGACGATGCCGACGCCCCGCGCGGCACATTAACCACGGATCGGACCCCGCATGAGCCAACGCCCCGCCCCCGAACATCGCGATGCCTTCGTGCATTTCTGCCCGATCAGCACACGCTGGATGGACAACGACGCCTATCTGCATGTCAACAACGTGGCCTATTACTCGTTCTTCGACACGGCAGTGAACGATTACCTGATCCAGGGCGGCGTTCTGGACATACGTCGCAGTACGGTAACCGGCCTGGTCGCCCAAAGCGAATGCAGCTACTTCAGCCCCGTCGCCTTTCCCGAAGCCATCGACGTAGGCCTGCGCGTGGCCCGCTTGGGCCGCAGCAGCGTGACCTATGAACTGGGCGTTTTTCAGAAAGAATCCGACACCGCCGCGGCGCAGGGCCGGTTCGTTCATGTCTATGTCGACCGCGAAACCAGCCGCCCGGTCGCCATCCCCGACAACATGCGCGCCCTGCTCGAGCCGCTGGTCATGCCCGCCGACAAACCCTGACCCATCACGATTGGACCCCTCCATGCCCCTGAGCCGGATCACCCTGCCGCTGTTTCTGCCCGCCACACGACTGGATCGCTTTGCCAAGGCACAGGGGGCCGGTGCGGATGCCGTCATCCTCGATCTCGAAGATGCCGTCGCCGAGGAGGACAAACACGCCGCGCGCAACGCATTGGCCGACCTGCCCGCACGCACCCCCGGCGACGTACCCGTGCTGATCCGCATCAATGCCACGGACAGCCCTTTTTTCACCGAAGACGCCGCCGCGATGAAGGGCCTGCCCATCGACGGGCTGATCCTGCCCAAGGCCGAAGACGCCGAAGCCTGCGCCGCCCTGTCCCGACAAACCGGCCTGCCGGTGATCGGGCTGATCGAAACCGCCCGCGGCCTTCGCAATGCCGAAGCCGTGGCCGGGGCCTGTGTGCGGCTGGCCTTCGGCTCCATCGACTATGCCGCCGACCTTGGCCTCGCCCATGAACGCGAGCCACTGCTCCATGCGCGATCCGAACTCGTTCTCGCCTCGCGTCTGGCAAACCGCCCCGCCCCGTGGGACGGGGTCACGCAAGGGATCAAGGACGAAACCGCCATCGAAACCGATTGCAAACACAGCGTCGCCATGGGCTTTGGCGGCAAGCTGATCATTCATCCTGCTCAGATCGCCCAGGCGCGACGCGGCTTTGCCCCTTCGCCGGACGAACTCGACTGGGCCAGACGCGTCACCGCCGCCGCCGCCGAAAACGCGGCCGCAATCAAGGTGGATGGTCAGATGATCGACGCCCCGGTGGTCAAGCGCGCCGAACAGATCCTTGCCCGCGCCGGAGGGACACAATGACCGACAAAATCACCGAAGATCACCTGATCGACAGCATCGCCGACGCGTTGCAATACGTTTCCTACTACCACACCCCGGATTTCATTCAGGCCATGTCCCGCGCCTACGAGACCGAGCAAAGCACCTCGGCCCGAAACGCGATGCGTCAGATCCTGTTGAATTCGCGCATGGCGGCCACCGGCCACCGCCCGATCTGTCAGGACACCGGCAGCGCCAACGTGTTTCTGAAAGTCGGCGTTCAGGCCCCCATCGACTGGCGCCGCTCCCCGCAAGAGCTGATCGACGAGGCCACGCGCCGCGCCTACAATTTCAAGGCCAACCCGTTGCGCGCCTCGATCGTCGCGGACCCATTGGGCAAACGCCGCAACACGCAGGACAACACGCCCGCCATGATCCAGACCGAGCTGGTGGCCGGTGACAAGGTTTCCGTCACCGTGTCGGCCAAAGGGGGCGGGTCGGAAAACAAGACCAAATTCACGGTTCTGAACCCGTCGGATTCGGTGGCGGACTGGGTGGTGGACACCGTGTCGAAACTCGGCGCGGGCTGGTGCCCGCCGGGGATCATCGGGCTTGGCGTCGGCGGCAGCGTCGACAAGGCGATGGCCATGGCCAAGGAATCCCTGAACGATCCCATCGACATGACCGAATTGCAGGCGCGTGGCCCGCAATCCGCAGAAGACGAATTGCGGCTGGACCTCTACGATAGGCTCAACGCCCTTGGCATCGGCGCGCAGGGGCTTGGCGGGCTGGTGACGGTTCTCGACGTGAAGGTGAACAGCTTTCCCACCCATGCCGCCTCGCTTCCCGTCGCGCTGATCCCCAATTGCGCCGCCACGCGGCACGTGCATTTCACGCTGGATGGCAGCGGCCCCGCGCAGCTCACCCCACCCGACCTGTCGCTTTGGCCCGATCTGGGCGATGCAAGCGTCGATGGGCGGCGGATCGACCTTGACGCGCTCGATGACGCCACGCTCGCGTCCCTGTCGCCGGGCGACACGCTCCTGCTGTCCGGGCGGCTCTATACCGGGCGGGACGCCGCCCACCGGCGGATGCTGGCCGAACTGGACCAGGGCAAGCCCCTGCCCGTCGATCTGAAGGGCCGCGCGATCTATTATGTCGGCCCGGTGGACGCCGTGGGGGACGAGGTGATCGGCCCCGCAGGCCCCACCACCTCGACACGGATGGACAAGTTCACCGGCCCCCTGCTGGCCGCCTCGGGGCTGAAACTCATGATCGGCAAGGCCGAACGCGGCCCCCAGGCGATCGAGGCCATCAAGGATCACGGTGCGGTCTACCTGATCGCCGTGGGCGGGGCGGCCTATCTCGTGTCCAAAGCCATCCAGAGCGCCCGCCCCGTCGCCTATCAGGATCTGGGGATGGAGGCGATCTACGAGATCGAGGTCAAGGATATGCCGGTCACCGTGGCGGTGGACACCAAGGGCGACTCCATCCATGACAGCGGCCCGCGCCAATGGGCGCGCACCCGTTAACCCCCTGAAACGAAAACAGGGCGCCCGCAACGGACGCCCTGTTTCAATTCGCGGAATAGTCCCGTTCAGACGGTGCGCCCGCCATCGACTTCAAGCACGACACCGGTGATGAAATCCGCCTCGTCCGAGCCAAGGTAAAGCGCGGCATTGGCGATGTCGCGCGGCTGCGACATGCGGCCCATCGGAATGGTCGCGATGAACTTCTCGCGGTTCTCGGGCGTATCGGGAACCCCCATGAACTGCTCCAGAAGCGCGGTCGCACCCATCACCGGCGCGATACAGTTCACGCGGATATTGTCGGGCGCCAGTTCCACCGCCAGCGAGCGGCTCATCAGGTTCACCGCGCCCTTGGACGAGTTGTACCACGTCAGGCCCGGACGCGGGCGGATACCGGCGGTCGAACCGACATTCAGCATCACGCCACCGCCGGACTTGCGCCACAGCGGAACGCAGACCTTGGTCATGTGAAAGATCGACACCACGTTGATGTCATAGATCTTGCGAAAGGTCTCTTCGTCGGTTTCCATCAGCGGGCGGTTGGGGTTGGTCCAGCCCGCATTGTTCACCACGATATCGAGCCCGCCAAAGGCTTCGACGGTCGCATCGACAGCGGCCTGAACCTGATCGCCCTTCGACACATCGCATGTCACCGCGATGGCGTTTTCGCCCAGTTCCTTGGCAACGGCCTTGGCACCCTCTTCATTCAGATCGACAACCGCCACCTTCGCGCCTTCGCGAATATAGGTTTCCGCAATCCCCTTGCCAAAGCCCGAGGCCGCGCCGGTGACGAGCGTGCGTTTTCCTTCAAGTCTCATAGTCTTGTTCCTTTTTGATTGTCGTTGCCCCGGCCCCGTTCAGGCGGGGCCGGTGACACACGGCAAGGGTCAGCCGTGATTGTTGATGATGGTCTTGATGTGCGAAAACTCGTGCAGCGCGGCAAAGCCCTTTTCGCGGCCATGACCGGATTTGCGGATACCGCCGAACGGCAGTTCCACCCCGCCCCCGGCGCCATAGCCGTTGATGAAGACCTGGCCGCAATGCATCGCTTTCGACACACGCTGCTGCCGCCCGCCGTCACGCGTCCAGATCGCGGCGACAAGCCCATAATCGGTATCGTTGGCAATCGAGATCGCCTCGGCCTCGTCCTCGAACGGAATGATGCACAGAACCGGGCCAAACACCTCTTCCTGCGCGATCTTCGCATGCGGATCGCACGGGCCGAAAATGGCGGGCGCAACGTAATAGCCGCCCTCGGGCGCGTCCTGACGCACGCTGCCGCGGGCCATCAGCGGCGCGTCAGCCTCTTCGATATAGGTTTCCACGCGCTTCTTCTGCTTGGCCGAAATCAGCGGCCCAAGCACCGCATCCTCGCCGGAATCCGACGCCGCAATATCCTTGAAACGCGCAGTCAGTTCGGCAACCACCTTGTCGTAAATCCCGCGCTGCAACAGAACGCGCGTGCCCGCCGAACAGGTCTGCCCGCCATTCTGGATCACGGCATTCACCAGCACCGGCAACGCGGCCTCCAGATCGGCGTCGTCAAACACGATCTGCGGCGATTTCCCACCCAGTTCCAACGTGCAACCGATGAAGTTCTTTGCGGCCGCCGTCTGGATGATGACCCCCACCTCGGGCGATCCGGTGAACGAGATGAAGTCGATCTTCTTGTTGTCGGCCAGCGCCTGACCGGCCACATTGCCGCGCCCCGTGACGATGTTGATCGCCCCGGCGGGGAAGCCCACCTCGATCGCCAGTTGCCCCATGCGCAGCGCGGTCATGCAGGCGTCTTCGGCGGGTTTCAGGACCGTCGCGTTGCCCATGGCCAGCGCCGGGGCAACCGACCGCCCGAACATCTGCGCGGGATAGTTCCACGGGATGATATGCCCGGTCACACCGTGGGGTTCGCGATGAACCTCGACATTGTAACCGCTGAGAAAGGGGATGACCTCGCCATGCACCTTGTCGGCGGCCCCGCCGTAGAATTCGAAATAGCGGGCCGTCACCTTCATATCGGCGCGCGCCTGGTTGATCGGCTTGCCGTTGTCACGGGTTTCGAGTTGCGCCAGGCCTTCCACGTTCTCCAGAATACGCTCGGACAGGCGGATCATCAGGCGGCCACGTTCGGCGGCGGTCAGCGTGGACCATTCGCCACCGTCATAGGCTGCGCGAGCTGCCGCCACGGCGGCGTCGATATCGGCCTCGTCGCTGTCGGCAATCTGTGCAAAGGGCAAGCCGTCGAGCGGCGACAAGACGTCCATCGTCTTGCCGGAAATCGCCGGCACCCATTCGTTGGCGATCAGGTTCAGCGGCTCGGGAATGACCAGTTTTGCATTTACGTCGGAGTCTTTCATGCGTTCGTTCCTTCAGGTTCAAGAGAGCCCTCTTCCACCTCGCCCCGTTCGATAACGAGCGTGCGGTCGGCAAAGCCGCGCAGCAGAGAGGGATTGGATTCTGTAATGATCAGGGTGACCGAACGGTCCGTATCGCGCAGGGTGCGCAGGGCTTCGGCATAGCGCAGCGCCAATGCCGGGGCCAGCCCCTGAAACGGTTCGTCCAGCATGATCAGCTTGGTGCCCAGCATCAGGGCACGGGCCAGCGCCACCATCTTGCCCTGCCCGCCGGATACGGTGCCGCCGGGACGTCCCGCCATCTCGCGCAGTTCGGGCAGGACCGTATAGGCACGCTCCAGCCGCTTCGCGGTTTCCGCGGCGCTCAGCCGCGCGGCCTGCGCCGGCAGCAGAATGTTTTCCTCCACCGTGAAGGCCGAGAAAAGCCGCCGGTCTTCCGGCGCATATCCGATCCCCAGACCGGGCCGTTTCGGCGGGTGCAAATCGGTGATCGGCTTGCCGTCGAACAGGATTTCCCCGCTGGCCTTGGTAAAGCCCATGATCGTGCGCAGCAGCGTCGTCTTGCCCGCGCCGTTCCGCCCGATCAGGGCCACGGTTTCGGCCGCGTCTATACTGAATGTCAGGTTCCGCAGGATCGGGATAATCCCGATCGAGGCATTCACATCACGCAATTCCAGCATCAGACCACCTCCCCGATCACGTCCCGGATCACGTCGGGATGCTCCAGAATTTCCGCGGGCGAGCCGCGCAACTGCACATTGCCGCTGTTCCACACGGCCACTTCGTCGGCATAGTTCTCGACGATGCCCATATCGTGCTCGACGAACACCGATGTGACATTGGCCTCCTTCAACGCACCGATCAGGATTTCCATGATCGAATGCTTCTCGGAAGACGCCACGCCCGAGGTCGGCTCGTCCATCAGCAACAACCGGGGCTTCAGCGCCAGGGCGACGGCAATGTCGATCAGCTTGCGCTGCCCTTCGGACAGTTCGACCACCAGCGTATCGGCCACATCCGCACAGCCCACCATGTCCAGCAGGTGCAGTATTTCCTTGCGCTCGGGAATCTGGTGCATGTCCAAAAACGGATTGCGCAGCTTGTCCCGCGCCGATACCGCGATCAGCAGGTTTTCCAGCGCCGTGTGCTCGGTGAACAACTGCGGAATCTGAAAGGCCCGCGCCACGCCGCGATCCACGATCTTGCGCGGCGGCAGGGGGGTCACGTCCTGCCCCTCGAACAACACCTGCCCGTTGCTGGGCTTGATCCAGCCCGTGCAGATGTTCAGGAAGGTCGTCTTGCCCGCACCGTTCGGTCCGATGATGGCCAGGTTCTTGCCCGCATGAATCTTGAGCGACACATTGTCAGCCGCAGTCACGCCACCGAACTTGATCACCAGATTGCGGGTTTCCAGAAGAACGTCACTCATTTCCGCGCTCCTTCCTTGTCCGAGCCACGCCGAAAGAGCGACTCGAGAATACCGATCAGCCCACCGGGCGCGAACAGGATGATGATCAACAGGAACCCGCCAAGGATCATCTGCCAGATGTCACCGGCATAGACCGAGGCATAGGTCCGCACCACCTCGTAGATCAGAGCCCCGAGGAAGGCGCCATGAACAGAACCCGCACCACCGAGAACCGCGATGAACACCATCTCTGCCGAGCGGACCCACCATACGTATTCCGGCGTCACAACACCCTGGGCCATGCCCATCATCACCCCGCCGACACCGCACAGCGCCGCCGACAGAAGATACCCCGACAACAGCGCCCGCCGGGGCGAGATGCCCAGGTATTCAAGCCGGGTTTCATTGGTCTTGATGGTCTGGAACAGCTGACCGATGGGCGATGCGAACCAGCGCTGCGTGAACCACCCCAGCGCCACCATCAGCACCACCACCGAATAATAGAGCATCAGCTCGAACTGGCCGTGAGACAGCACCTGCCCCAGAACCGTCGGGCGTTCGAACCGGATACCGTCGGCCCCGCCGGTGTAGTGATAGAATTTCTCGAGGATCGACCAGAAGATCATCGAAAACGCCAGGTTCAGCATCCCGAAGAAGATGCCGCGATAGCGCACCACGAACAGCCCCACGAAAAGCCCTGCCAGAATTGCCCCGATCACGCCGGCAACCAGCACGACAAAGAAATCCGCCGCCGGCATCGACGCCATCAGGAACGCCCCGGCATAGGCCGCGATCCCGAAATAAAGCGCATGACCGAACGAGACCTGACCGGCGCGCAACAGCACCGTCACGCCCAGCACGGCCAGCCCCTTGGCCATCGCGAAATTGAACAACAGCTGGATCGAAGGCGTCGTGAAGGGCACGGCGATAACCGCCAGAACCCCGATGACCCAGAGAAAGGTGAGAGGTGACTTCATGCTGGCCTTCGCCTTGGTTGAATGTGTTTTTGTGGTCATCCCGAGCCTCAGATCTTGCGTGCGGCCGGGCTGCCGAACAGCCCCTCGGGGCGCACCAGCAGAACCAGAACCATGATGAGATACGGCACCAGAACCGAGATTTCGGGATACAGGTACACCGCGAACGAACGTCCCAGCCCGATCATCAGCGCGGTCAGCGCCGCGCCTTCGATCTGGCCCAGCCCCGCCGTGGCGACCACGGCAAAGGACAGCACGATCATGTCAGCGCCCATACCGGGCAGGATCGAGGTTGTCGGCGATGCCAGCGCCCCGCCCAGACCGGCCAGAACCGCCCCGATCACGAAGGTGAACAGGAACACCTTGTCGGCGTCCACACCGATGGATTGCGCGGCCTCGCGGTCCTCGGTCGTGGCGGTGATCAGCTTGCCGGTGATCGTATGGCGCAGGAAAAACCGCATACCCAGCAACAGCACCACCGCGATCAGCGGCAGCAGGATCAGCTGATAGGCCGTGTAGGTCACACCAAAGATGCTGACATTGCCCAGAACCTGCAACGCGGAGGATTCGAAATAAGGCCGTGTTCCCCAGATAAGACGCTGCACGTCCTCGAGGATCATGAACACCGCGAATGTCACCAGCAATTGCAGCACTTCGGACTTGTCGTAGATCCGTCGCAGCAGGAAATATTCCAGCGGCCCACCGATCAGAATCCCGACCAGCACGGCCGATACGATCATCAATGGAAACGCAAAGACCGGCGCGAACCCGAGGGCAAGAAAGTAGCCGGTCAGGGAGACGGTGGCATAAGCCCCGATCGCATAGAGCGACCCGTGCGCCACGTTCAGTATTCGCATGACGCCAAAGATCAGGGTCAGCCCGAGCGCCACGATAAAGACCAGCGCGGCATAGGCGACACCGTCGAACAAGGCGAGGAGGAAAATCGCGAGATTCATGTGTTTATCCGGGAGTTATAATGGTGCGGAGAGGGCATCGAATGCCCTCTCCGACAGTTTCACAAGCGACGATCAGTTCTCGTAGGTATCGACGGTCACACTGTCGACAAAGCTTGCATCGAGGGTACCGACCCAGTCGATCGACTTCTGGCCGACCGGCGTGGTCAGTTCGTCGCCGTCGAAGATCATGATGTTTTCCATCGTGGCAAACGGGTAGTCCCCGGTTTGCATGCTGGTCCCCAGCAACTGATCTTCGATACCCTGGTTGTCCTCACGGATCGTCACTTCGCGCCCCAGGCCCTGGAAGCTCAGACCCTCCAGCGCGGCCAGAAGCTGATCTTCGCTCGGCCAGTCGACGCCGTTTTCCTCGATCGCCTTTTCATAGGCGGCCTTCAGTGCGGCAATGCCCTGGCTGGCGTGGAACACGGGGTAGACGCTGACCTCACCGGTCTTTTCCTCGTATTGCTTCATGAACGCCTTGAAGTCCTCGTCGTCACGGCGATCCGGATGCAGGAAGTAGTGATCACCCCGCCCGCCGACGATATGCCCTGCCGTCAGGGCCGAACCAAGACGCTCCAGCGACGATTCCGCCAGCGGCAGAACGAAGGTCGAGGTGTTCAGCAGCCCGCGCTGCGACGCCTGCTGCACGAAGGTATCCAGATCACCACCCCACGAGGTCGACAGGATCACGTCGGGGCGCAACGCCTGCAGACGCGAGATTTCGGTCGAGAAGTCGGGCGACCCGAATTTCGGGAAGAACTCGGCCACGACCTCGACATCGGGCTTCATCGCCTTCAGCGCGGTGCGGAAGATATCCCAGCTGTCCCGGCCCCAGGCATAGTCCTGGTTGACCACCGCGATGGTCTTGAAATCCGGGTGCGTCTTCAGAAGATACAGCACCGTGGACAGCATTTCGGGTGTCGCGTTGGCCTGCGTGCGGAAAACGTATTTATAGTCGTTTTCCTCGAAAATCCGCTGCGTGCCGCAATCCCACATCAGGTTCGGCACCTGCAGGTCTTCGGCCAGCGGCGCCAGCGTCTGGCAGTTGCCCGACGAAATCGCCGCCATCATCACTTCGACGCTGCCCGATTCCACCATGCGGCGATATTCCGAGGTCAGCGCCTCGGCACCTGCACCCTCGTCGATGAACGAAATGTTGATCGGCACACCGTTGATGCCGCCATCCGCATTGATGTTCTCGACAAGGATCTCGGCGGCATTCCGCGCCGGCACCCCAAAGACCGAGGCCGGGCCGGTCAGGAATGTGGTCATCCCGACATTCAGGCTCTCGGGCTTGTCCGCCGCACTGGCTGCCAGCGGCAGCGCAGCCGCGATCGTCGCGGCCACGACTCGTTTCACAAATTGGGTCTTCATCTGGTTTCCTCCCTTTAGGTGCGATCCATTAGCGGATCGCGATTGGATTGATAATCATCTGGACAGCCCCTTCGATGCGGGCCTGCCCCAGAACGAACAGGAACTCGTGTGCGCCATCGGCGGCCAGTTCACGCGTATCCATGTTTTCGAGAATGTAGATGCCGTTTTCGGGCTGCAGGATCTGGTGCGCCCGGAAGGCCTGCCCTTCTTTCTCGGCTGGCACGACTTCCATGCCCCACGTATCGGCGCCCACGGCCATCACGCCGATCTCGGCCAGATACTCGGCCCCGCTGACGCCAAGCCCCGGCTCGGCGGCGCCGAAGCGCTCGGGATCGGGATTCTCGCCGTCCAGCAACTCCATCCAGTTGGAAT
Source organism: Roseovarius sp. PS-C2 (assembly GCF_018862045.1). Classification (NCBI taxonomy): domain Bacteria; kingdom Pseudomonadati; phylum Pseudomonadota; class Alphaproteobacteria; order Rhodobacterales; family Roseobacteraceae; genus Roseovarius; species Roseovarius sp. PS-C2. Next base: position 184,831 of record NZ_JAHKSQ010000006.1, on the reverse strand, counting down.
GGAACAGAACGACATCCCCCTCGCGCAACTCGACACCCTGCGCCGAGGCGGCCGCCTTGATGTCTTCATCGGTGTAGGCAACGCCCTCTTCGACCATGTCGGTGCCGAAATGCGCCGCCATGTTCAGCATGACCCCGCGCCCCACAAGACCCGGCAGATTGTCGAGCCCCAGTTCCGTCAGCCCCGAGGCCGGCGCGAAATCTTCATAGGTGCGCCCGCCGTAATAGACATGATCCACACCGGAATGGCCCAGCCCGTCGATTTGCGAGCCGATACCCAGCCATCCCATGAAAATGTCGTCATTATAGGTAAAATTGTTCTCACCCAGCCCGCTGTTGCCGTTCTGATTCGGCTGCAGGATCGTCACCGACAGGCTGCGCGGCGGAAAGGCCGGCGTATCGGGTCCGACCTTCATGCCAAGGCTGTAAACCTTGCCTTCGGTCACAAGGCCCGCCGCTCCCTTAACCCTTTCGGAAGTCATGAGATTCGCCGCGCCCAGCTGATCGTCGGCGCCCCATTTGCTGTCGGCCAAAGCCGAATTCGTACTGGCGGCAATGGCGCCACTGGTCAGGCAAACGGACAAAATAATCGCGGATTTCGAAAGAATGGATTCCATTATCAGGCCCCTCCCTTTGGCCTGCATGCGATCGTAGACCAAGAGCTAAAGCCTACGCCAATATCATAGCGCTATTCCAGTTATATGTTTTTGCTATTGCAGCGCATAATAATGCGGCACTATCCTATAACACTATTAAAGTGGAAATGTTTCGCTTTAGGCGCCCATAACGCACGATCCGTGCGGTTGGAATTCAGACTACGGGAGGACATGCCATGAAAATCCAGGCAGCTGTGCTGGAGCGCGAAAATATCGAACGCGACTTCGAAAAGAACAAGGCCCTGACCGTTCGCGATGTCGAACTGGACGAGCCGGGCCGCGGCGAGGTGCTGATCCGTGTCGCCGCCGCCGGGGTCTGTCATTCCGACCTGTCCGTGATCAACGGAACGCGCCCCCGCCCGGTGCCGATGGTGCTCGGGCACGAAGCCTCGGGCATCGTCGAACAGGTCGGCCCCGGCATCGACGATCTGGCCCCCGGCGATCATGTGGTATGCATCTTCGCCCCCGGCTGCGGCACCTGCCTGCCCTGTTCCGAAGGACGACCGGCCCTGTGCACCCGCGCCGCGAAACACCACGGCGTGGGCGAATTGATGACCGGCCATCGCCGCCTGTCGATGGACGGCAAGCCCGTGCACCATCATGTCGGCGTCTCTGCCTTCGCCACCCACGCCGTTCTCGCCCGTCAGTCACTGGTCAAGGTCGACGTGGATATTCCAACGCATATTTCCGCGCTGTTCTCCTGCGCCATGCTGACCGGCGCGGGCGCGGTCTTCAACACCGCCAGGGTCACACCCGGCAGCAAGGTTGCGGTTGTCGGCCTCGGCGGCGTCGGCCTCTCTGCGGTGCTGGGCGCGCAGGCGGCGGGGGCCGGGCAGATCGTGGTGATCGACCCGTTCGACTCCAAGCTGGAAACGGCAAAGGGCATGGGCGCAACCCATACCGTCAAGGCCGACGAACACACAACCGAAGCGGTCCGCGACCTGACCGGCGGCGGGGTGGATTACGCCATCGAACTGGCCGGATCGGTCAAGGCTTTGGAAACCGCCTATGACTGCACCTGCCGCGGCGGCACGACCGTCACCGCCGGGCTGCCGCACCCGGATGCGCGGATGCCCCTCAACGCCCTGAAACTGGTGGCCGAGGAACGTGCGCTCAAGGGCAGCTATATCGGCTCCTGCGTGCCGCAACGCGACCTGCCGCGCATGTTCTCGCTGCACCAGCAAGGCAAGCTTCCGGTCGAAAAGATGCTGACCCACCGCTTGCGGCTGGACCAGATCAACCTCGCCATGGATCAGCTCGACGACGGCACGGCCATCCGGCAGGTTATCGAGTTCGACTGACGGGCAGGCCGGACGATGGATATCAAGCACCTGCGCTATTTCCTTGCCGTCGCCGAGGCGCCGTCGATTTCGGCGGCGGCTCAGGCCATCGGCGTGGCGCAGCCCTCGCTGTCGCAACACCTGCACCGCATGGAAGAGGAACTTTCGGTCAAACTGGTCGAGCGCTCCGCACGCGGCACGGCATTGACCGACGAAGGCCGCATTCTCCTCGAACATGCGCGGGGGATTTGCAACAGTCTGGACCGCTGCATCGAAGACATGCGCGAACGCGGCGGCACCATAAGCGGACGGGTGGTTTTCGGAATGCCGCCATCCTGTTCGATGATCGTGTCCGTGCCCCTCGCCGAAACCGTGCGCCTCGAGATGCCCGAGGTCCGCCTGCGCGCCGTCGAAGCGATGAGCGGCTATCTCGAAAATTGGTTGCTCGACGGGACCGTGGATATTGGCTTTCTCTATGACCTGAAAAGCGGCGGCCAGCTGCGCGGCACCCATGTTCTGGACGAGGAACTGTTCTTCTATTCCGCCCCGGACGCCTGGCCGCTGGATACACCCCCGGGTACGCCTGTGCCGTTGCGGGCCCTGGAAAAGCTGGACATGGTGCTGCCCTCCAGCGGCTTGCGCAACCAGATCGAAGCCTATTGCAAACAACACGATGTGCGCCTGAACGTCGTGGTCGAGATGGACGCGATGACCCAGATCAAGGAACTGGTCGCGCGTGGCTCCGGCTACACCATTTTCGCGCCGGTCGCCGCGCAGGATTTCGTCGAACGCGGCGACCTGCTGCGCGCCCCGATCATCGAACCCACCATGACGCGCCCCGTCTATCTGGTGAAAAGCCCCGCCCGCGTCATGACACGCGCCTGCCACGCGGTGGAATCGATGACCCTCGACGTGGCCCGCGAACTGGTCCGCCGCGGGATCTGGGAGGGCAAACTGCAGAAAAGCCGCCCGCAAACCGGCAGACGGCGGTCCTGATCATCTCTTGCCTCGCCCGGAGTAAAGACCGCCCCGCCAACCGGCGGGGCGATCCGGCAGCCTGATCAGCCGTAAACCAGCCTTGGCAGCCATGTGATGATCTCGGGAAAGACCATGCACAGGACCAGCCCCACCACCTGCAACGCCAGGAACGGCAGCGCCGACTTGAAGATATCCGTCATCGGGATCGACTCGGGCGCAACCCCGCGCAGATAGAACAGCGCATAGCCAAAGGGCGGCGACAGGAAGCTCATCTGCATGTTCACCAGGTAAAGCACCCCGAACCACAGGACCAGATCCTCGGGATTGGACAGCCCGAAGGCCGCCGCGCCCAGCGCCTTGATGATCGGCACAAAGATCGGAACGCACAGCAGCAGGATACCGACCCAGTCCAGGAACATCCCCAGCACGACCAGCAGAACCTGCATCAGGATCAGGATACCCCACGGGCCGAATCCGGTGGCCGCCAGCGCATCCTGCACGAATTGCTGACCGCCCTCCAGCACGTAAAGCCCGACAAAGATCGTCGCACCGAACATGATCCAGATCACCATCGCCGACGCCTTGAGCGTGGTGGTGCAGGCCTCGCGCACCGTGGGCCAGTCCAGCTTGCGATGGATCGCCGCCACGATGAACGCCCCGAAGGTGCCGATCCCGGCAGCCTCAACCGGCGTCGCGACACCCGAAAAGATGATGCCCAGCACGACCACGACCAGCGTGATCGGCGCGGCCATCTTCCCGACCAGCTGAAGTTTCTCGACATTCGAAACCCGTTCTTCCACCGGAATGGCCGGGCCGAGCACCGGGTTCACGTAACAGCGCACCGACACGTAAAGGATATACATCCCCGACAACAGCAGGCCGGGAATGACCGCGCCGATGAACAGCTCGCCCACCGATTGCTCGGCCACCACCGCATAGATGATCGCCAGGATCGACGGCGGGATCAGGATACCCAGCGTCCCCCCCGCCATGATCGAGCCCATGGCGATCTTGGGGTCGTAATGACGCTTCAGCATCGCCGGCAGCGCGATGATGCCCATCGTCACCACCGCCGCCCCGATCACGCCGACCATCGCCGCAAGGATCGTCGAGGCGATGATCGTGGCCGAGGCCAGCCCGCCTTTGACGCCGCCCAGAACCTTGTAGATCACATCGAACATGTCGTTGATGATCCCGGCCCTTTCCAGCATCGCCGCCATGAATATGAACAACGGGATCGCCGATAGCTGATAGTTGGTCATCAACGGGAAAATCCGGCTGGGCACGATGTTCAGCGCCCGCGCATCCCCCAGTACGAACAGAAAGACACAGGCCAGACCGCCGGTCACGAAGGCCAGAGGCAACCCCGCCATCAGCAGCGCCAGCAACGAGCCGAACATGATGAGCGTCAGAAGCTCGATTCCAATATCAATACCCATGCTCAGTTCCCCCGCGCGATTTCACGGATGTCTTTCGACAGTTTCGAAATGCCTTGCAGCACCAACAACAGCCCCCCCATGACCATCACCCATTTCATCGGCCACAGCGGAACCTCCCATTCGTTGAAACTGATCTCGCCCCAGCGAATGTTGGGATCGGTCCACTGGTTCAGGCCAAAGCCCGAAACCATCTCGCCAAACCCGATCTGCCCGCGCGCCCAGTCGGACAGCACGGAATTGCCCGAAGGCACGGCAATCGCATCCATGGCGAAAATCCACGACGTCACCAGAAGCGTCCCCGCGAAGATGAAGAAAAAGACGGATGTCAGAAGATCGACCCACGCCTTGCGCGGCTTCGACAGCGGCGCATAGAAAATATCCACGCGCACATGGCTTTCGGTCAGCATCGCATAGGCCCCCGCGATCAGGTATTGCATCCCGAACATCAGGTACATCGCCTCATGCGCCCAGTTGGTGGGCGACCCGAAGACGTATCGCGCGATCACCTCGTAGTAATAGACGAATACGGCGATCACCGCCCAATAGGCCACGAATTCCCCACAGAACAGCGACAGCCGGTCGATCCAGTTCGTCGCGTAATCGGAATCGTGCTGCGGCCCCTCCTCGGCTTCGAGCGCCGCCAGCGCCTTTTCCGCCTCCGAGATTTCCTCATGCTCGGGGATCGTCGCATTGGCGCGCTTCACAAGGCCGGGGATCAGGACGAAATCAAGCGCCAGCAGCGCAAGGATCAGGTAGAACGCATTGCCTGCCGAACTGTCCCAGAAGGCCCGCCGGCTTTCCTCGGCGTCCCGCAGCGGCGTGAACTCCTCGACCGCGGCGCGCGCCTCTTCAAGACGCGCTTCGCCCTTCTCGATGGTGTCCTCGGCCCGCGTCAGGCGGCGCTCCGCGCTGCGCTGGCCAATGGAGCCCTCCTCGGCGGCCTCGAACGCCGCCCGCAGGTCGGCCAATCCCTCGCGCGCCTCGGCAACACGGCCTTCTTCGCGGCCAAGCGTGCGCTCGGCAACCCGAAGCTCGTTGGCATAGTTCGACACGATCGTCCGCGCCTCGTGCGTCTGGCTGTTCGCATACAGGATGAAAAGAAAGATCGGGATGAAAACCAGCCCGAGCATGCTTTTCAGGTAAAAGCGGTGCAGCCCGATGATCCCGCCGGTGACGGCGATCATATAGGCCAGTGGAATCGTATAGCGCTTTTGCGCGGGCTGCGGACGGCGCGAAAGCACCATCGCCACGATAGGAAACACGATCAATCCTACCCAATACAGCCAATGCGGCAGCGTAAAGCTGAGCCCCGGCATTTCTGTCCTCTTTCGATTGGAGTTGTGAACAAACCGCCCGGCGCATCGGCGCCGGGCGGCTATCAATCATAGTCGTCAGGCGCTCAGAGTTTCAGCTCAAGCCCCTCGGTCAGCGCCGGATCGACATATCCCAGCGACCCCGACATCATGTAATCCAGCTGGATCTTGAAGACCCGCGCGGCGTTCGGATCGCGGTTGGCATAGTCGAACCAGATCGGCACGGCCATTTCGGTCATCAGTTCGACGTCGTCCTGGCTCAGGCGCGTCACTTCGGTGCCGTCTGCCGCGAACTTGCCCCAGGCTTCCTGGTCGGCGGCCTGAATCGCGGCGTGGTGCATATCCGAATAGACATGGGTTTCCATTTCGACGAACTGCTGCATCGCCGGAGACAACGCATCCCATGCGGCCTGCCCCACGGTGATGTCCATGATGTCCACCGGCTGATACAGCGACATGAAGCCCGGCGGGCCCATGACGATGTAATCGGTCACCTGGCTGAAGCCCAGCGCATAGTTCACCGCCGGGCCGACATAGTCCGCCACGTCGATCGTGCCTTTTTCCAGCGCCGGGAAGATTTCCGAGCCGGGCAAAACCGTGGTTTCCGCGCCGATGGCGGTGAACACCTCGGCAACCATCCCGCCCGGCAGGCGCATCTTGCGGCCCGCGAAATCGTCGATCGAACGGATCGGCACCTTCGAGTGGATGATGTTCGGGCCGTGATGCACGGGACCGACGAAATGCAGGCCCTGCGCCGCATAAAGCTCGCGCGCGATATCAATGCCCCCGAGGCCATAGTAGAACACGTCGAATTCATGCGGGTTGCGAAGCCCCAGCGGAATCGATGTCAGAAAGGTCGCGGCGGGAATGATGCCTTGCGCATAGATCGTGAACGGGTTCACCGCTTCGAGCACGCCATTCTTGACGGCATCGAAAAGCTGGAAATCGCCCACGACGTCATTCGCGCCGAATGGCTGGAACGCCAGTTCGCCGCCCGTCTTCTCCTCGATTGTGGCGCACCAGTCCTTGAATACCTGAAGGCCCGCTCCTCCGGGCCAGCTCGTCTGGATTTTCCACGTCGTCGTCTGGCCCTGTGCCGTGGCAAGATGAGGGGCCGCAAGTGTTGCCGCGCCCGCACCCGCAAATGCCCGCAGGGCACCACGCCGGGTCGTGATCGTCTTGGTCATGATTCTCCTCCCATTTTTGACCGCGTGGCAGATCAGGAGTTGCACCAAACCCGCCACGGACCAAACGCAGCCTAACGCGAGATCGCGAAATTGGTTAGAAGTTTTTGCCGATTCTATACTTTTGGAGCAGTCGGGACAAAATTGACCTCCGTGACTCCCGCTCCGCTCACCGGGCAATCAGCCCCGATTCGAGCGCATCCACCCGCGCCGGGGCCGGGATGTGTCCATGATGTATGCAACCGTTCCGATTGGCCCGGAGTTTCGTACAAAACCCGCGTACACTTCGTACGTTTCGTACAAATTTCTCGCCCGATCCATCCGCCCGCCCAGGCCCGCGTCAGCCATCCGAACCGGCATGAAATGCGCGGTATACTCAGGAAACGGTCGCGATGATCTCCAGCATTTCGCGATGCAACTCCCGCGTCGCCGCCGCAATGACCCGCCCATCCGACTCAAGCGTCAAAGCCCTTCCCTGCCAGTCGGTTATGACACCTCCCGCCCCTTCGACCACCGGAACCAGGGCCATGTAATCATAGGGTTGCAGGTCCATTTCGAAAACGGCATCGACATGCCCCGAGGCCAACAACCCATAGGCATAACAATCCCCGCCAAAGCGCCGCATGCGCGCACGCCGCGACAACGCCTCGAAACACCGCGATCCGGTTTCGTCGAAAATATCCGGCGATGTGGTGTAAAAACGCGCATCGGCGAGTGACGCGCAACCGCTTGTTACACAACGAGAACTTCCGAAAGTTGTAGGCATGCCCACTTGCCCGGTCCAACATTCGCCCGTCGGAGGAATCGAGATGAGTCCCAGATCCGGTGTCCCCTCTTCGAGATGGGCGATAAGCGTTCCGAACGTGGGCATACCCGTCACAAAGCTTTTCGTCCCGTCAATCGGATCGACCACCCATATATGAGTACGATCCAGACCCTGCTGACCTTGCTCTTCGCCGTAAATTCCGTGATCGGGATATACCTGCGCGATTCGCTCCCGCATCGCCGCCTCGACAGCACGGTCGGCTATGGTCACCGGCGAAAGATCGTCCTTTTCCAGCACATCGAGTTCGGTGCGAAAATACTGCATCGAGATCGACCGGGCCAGATCCGCAAGCTCATGCGCGAACGCACAAAGCGCCTTGTCGTTTGAGGGGAGTGTCGTGTCTTGCATGGTTTTTCCTCAATTGGGGCAACCCCTTGCGCCTTTGTCACGCCCGGATGCAATTAGGCATAGACAAAACGCAAAAAAATGCAAGACTACACAAATACCCACGCAATCCGGTCCGGCCCCACGCCCGCCGGAAGGGTTGGAAACCATAAGAACGGCCCAAAGGCCGCTGCCTGCCCGCTCAATCCTGCGGGACCCGACAACAAGGAGAAGACAATGACCACACCTATTTCTGCTTCACGAATTACCGCGTCTCTTCTGGCGCTTGGCCTGGCGATGCCCGCTGCCGCCGGTGAGTTGACCATTTACACCGCACTGGAAGAGGAAGAACTGGCCGCCTACACCGAAGCCGCCCAAAAGGCCCTGCCGGATGTGGAACTGAACGTGCTGCGCCTGTCCACCGGCAAGCTCGGGGCGCGTATTCTGGCCGAGGCCGACAACCCACAGGCCGACCTGATCTGGGGCTGGGCCGTGACCGCGATGATGGACCCCCGCATTCTCGAAATGATGAGCTCCTATGAAGCGGCGGGCGTCGGTGTTCTGCCCGACCGGTTCCGCGACCCCGAAAACCGCTGGTTTGCGCCCATCGGCTATATGGGCGCCTTTTGCGTGAACAAACCCCGGCTCGAAGAAAAAGGCCTGCCCATGCCGACAAGCTGGGCCGATCTCGAGCAGGAAGGCTTCAAGGACGAAGTCCTGATGCCCGATCCGAATTCGTCCGGGACGGGGTATCTGCACGTCAACGCAGTGTTGCAATCCATGGGCGCAGAGGCCGGTTGGGCGCAGCTTGAGGCCGTCGATCCCAACATGGCGCAATATACCTCGTCTGGGTCGAAACCGTGCAAATCCGCCCGGATCGGCGAATATACGGTGGGTATCTCGCTGGCATTCACCGCGATGCAATCGATTCAGGAAGGCTATCCTCTGGCCATGGTCTTCCCCGAAGGCGGCGTCGGTTACGAGCTTGAGGCCAATGGCATCCTGTCCAGCACCGACAATGCCGGGGATGCGCAAAAGTTCCTCGACTGGACGATGTCGGACGAAGCCATCGCACTCTACGGTGAATACAAGGCACTGGTGACCGTGCCGGGCGTGGGCCAGTCCGAGGCCGCCGCCGCTGCTGGCCTGCCGGCGGACATCGGCACGGTTCTGGCCGATGTCGATTTCGACGCCTCGGCCAAAAGCCAGGTCGAGACCAAGAAAGAATGGCGCGAACGCTTCGGTCGCTAAGACCCGCAAGGCGCCTGGCGGCGGGGAAACCCGCCGTCATACCATCCTAACAGAATTCATTTCAGGTATCGGAAGATCCCAAATGTATCTTACCGTCGAGCATGCGACCAAAACTTTTGGCCCGTTCGTGGCCCTCGATGATGTATCCATCGCCATCGAGAAAGGCGAATTCGTCTGCCTTCTGGGGCCTTCCGGCTGTGGCAAGACCACGTTGTTGCGGATCATCGCGGGCCTGGCCGAAACCGACTCGGGTCTCGTCACCATCGAGGGGGAAACCCTGTCCAATCAACCCGCACGCAAACGCGGATTCGGCATTGTTTTTCAATCCTATTCGCTTTTCCCGAACATGACCGTGGCCGAGAATATCGGCTATGGTCTCAGGATCAGGGGCGCCGCAAACGATCAGATCGCCGCCAGGGTCCGTGAGCTTCTGGAACTGGTCAAACTGCCGCAACTGGCCGACAAGTTTCCCTCTCAACTTTCGGGCGGTCAGCAACAGCGCATCGCCCTGGCCCGCGCCATCGCCGTCGATCCGCGCGTTCTGTTGCTGGACGAGCCCCTTTCGGCGCTCGACGCGAAAGTGCGCGCCGATCTGCGCAGCGAAATCCGACAGCTTCAGCGAACTCTGGGCATTCCGACCCTGATGGTCACCCACGATCAGGAAGAGGCGCTTGCGCTGGCCGACAAGATCATCTGCATGAACCACGGCACCGTGGTGCAGGCAGGCACCCCCGAAGACCTGTATCACCGGCCCGAAACCCGTTTCGTGGCCGATTTCATGGGCACCAGCAATCTGATCGAAACCGGCGTGATCCGCCGGGTTCAGCCCGATCTGCTGCAAACACGGCCCGACGCACCGGATGCGGATTACATCGCCTGCATCCGTCCCGAACATATCGACCTGACGCCCGATGCCGATGGCACCGCAACCGTGCGCGAGATCAGCTTTCTGGGCAATCTCAAGCGCATCGAGTTGGATAGCCCGCTTGGCCCGCTTTTGGTGGAAACCCACGGCGCAGGCGGATTTCATCCCGGTGACAAGCTGACACTCGGGATCGCGCCGGAGCATTGCGTGTGGGTCCGGGACGACGTGACCGGGGCTGCGGCATGACCGACAAGACCCTGCCGCACGGCGCTGCGGGCGCACCCCCTGCCCGCTTCGATGGCGACAAAGCACTTGCACTGGTCTGTGTCGGCGTTCCCCTGATCGGGCTGGTGTTGTTCTTTCTCTATCCGATGGCCATCGTCTTCCTGCGCTCGATCACCACGATCGACGGGGAATACGGCCTGTCGAACTATGCCGAGGTTCTGGGATCGTCCGGTTTCTGGCGGGCGACACGCCACTCGATGATCATGGGCGGCGCAACGACACTACTCAGTGTCGTTCTGGGATTCATCATCGCGCACGGGCTTTATCGCTGCGCTTTTCGGGGCAAGCGGCTGATCCGGGCGGTGATCGTCCTGCCATTGCTGGCGCCATCTTTGGTGCAGGCGTTGGGGCTGATTTTCCTGCTGGGGCGCAATGGGGTGATCAACCAACTATTCGGCGTCGAGATGGAGATTTACGGGTTCTGGGGTCTGCTGATCGCCAATACCCTTTACGCCCTGCCGCAGGCCGTGATGATCATCGGTGCCGCACTGGTTCTGCTGGATGCGCGCACCTATGAGGCCGCCGAGGTCATGGGCGCATCACCCATGCGCCAGTTTCGCGACCTGACCCTGCCCGCCGCGCGTTTCGGCATCCTGAACGCGGCCTTCGTGGTGTTCATCATCACCATCACCGATTTCGGCAATGCCGCGGTGATCGGCGGGGATTACTCGGTTCTGGCCACCGAAATCTATTCTCAGGTGATCGGACAGCGGAACTTCAACATGGGCGCAGTCGTGGGCATCATGCTGCTGCTGCCCACTGTGGCGGCCTATTACATCGAACGCCGCGCGATGCGGCTTCAGGGACGGCACCCCGCCAACGCACAACGCTTCGTGCCTCGCTTCACCCCGGCACGCGATCTGCCCATGGCCGGGCTGAACCTGTTGATCTGCCTAGCGGTCCTGTCGGTGATCACCATCGTGTTCTACGCCAGTTTCGTGCGTCTCTGGCCCTACAACATGTCGCTGACGCTGAAACATTACGACATCACGCTGGCTGGTGGGTATTCATCCCTCTGGATCACGATCTGGATTTCGCTGGCCGCGGCGGCGGGGGGCACATTCCTGGTGTTCCTGCTGGCGGTCGGGTTGCGCCGCGCCCCGGCCATGCTGGCCCAGCCGTTGCAGGTTCTGGCAGCGATGCCTGCGGCGGTGCCGGGGATGGTGCTGGGTCTGGCCTATATCCTGACCTTCAATTCCACGGCGACGCCACTCTACCTGCTTTATGGAACAGCAGCCCTGATCGGGATCGTGAATTTCTATCACTACCATACACAGGCCTTCCTGACGGTGATGACCGGCTTTCGGCAATTGCCGTCGGCACTGGAAGAGGCGGCTGGCAGCCTTGGCGCGGGACTGGGACGCGTAGCCGTCAACATCATCGCGCCTTTCGTCGCGCCGATGCTGATCTCGGTGTTCTTCTTCCTGTTCATGCGCTCTATGGTCACGCTGTCCGCCGTGGTTTTCCTGACCACGCCGGATTTGTCGGTGGCCGCCGTCACCATCATGCGACTGGACGATGCCGGGTTGACCTCGCAGGCGGCGGCATTTTCATGCTGCGTCATGGCGGTGGTGGCAGCGGCCTTGCTTGGCATGAAGGCGATACTGGCCTATCTGGGCCGAAACGCGGGAACCGGATCGGACGGGTAGCATGTGGTCAAAAGAACGTCACCGCCGCATTCTGGCGATGCTGGAGACAAACCAGCAGATTTCGGCGGGCGATCTGGCGCAGGTTCTGGGCGTCTCGCGCGAAACGGTGCGCCGCGATCTGGTCGATCTGGAAAGCGACGGCACGATCGACCGGGTGCATGGCGGCGCGGTATTGCGCCAGACCGGCGGCGAGGCCCCGTTTGAAAAACGCCGCACGGCACAAACCCGAGCCAAACGCGACATCGCGCGCAAGGCAGCGGCGCTTCTTGTGCCGGGCTGTTCGATCTTCGTGGATGCCGGCACGACGACCTCGATTTTCGGGCAGGTTCTGGCCGGGCTTTCGGATATAACGGTGATCACAAACTCCTTCGATATTGCGAACACCATCCAGAGTGCACAGTCGAACATCGACCTTTTCCTCCTGGGCGGACAGATGATGAGCGACGTGCCCGCCACATTCGGCGAATTGACCCTCTCCGAAATCCGGCGCTTCAAGGTCGATACGGCGTTCATCGCACCTGTGGCGCTGGACTCCGCGCAGGGCGTGTTTTCCTACGACCTGCACGAGGCGGAAATCGCCCGCGCCATGCTGGAACAGGCGAACGAAACGGTTTTGTTGGTCGACCATACGAAAATGGGCCAAACAAGCCGGGTTCGCATTTGCGACATGGACGCGATAGACAGCGTCGTCACTGACAATTCAACCGGCGACGATATCCTCCACCCATTTCGCCAAATCGGTATCCGTCTCGTGACCTAACTGCATCCGCGAGCGAGCGCCCGACAAGAGCAACAGGCCCGCAAATCCGGGCTCTGCATCGGGGCATCCCGTCGCAGCATGCTATGGCATGCAAACTACTTGGTCCGGTCTGAACAACTCTCAGCGTGTTGATTTCGTTTCCTAAACGGCGTTTTGGGATGTCGTAGAACTGCAGGATTTGGTATGTTTTGGCTCAGAACCCTGCAATTTCGGATCGAGCGATGAAGCCCAAATCCCGCGCCCCGGAACAGGACGATCTCTTGCGTCCACGGCTGACCGACATGATCGATATGCGCCATGAGTTGGTGAAGCTGGCGGCGCTGATCGACTGGGAGTTCTTCGAGGCGGAGTGGGCCGGGTTCTTCCCGTCGCACACCGGGCGCCCGGCGACGTCACCGCGGCTAGTGGCGGGGCTGCTCTACCTGCAGCACACCTACCGGCTGTCGGACGAGGCCGTGGTCGCGCGCTGGGTGGAGAACCCGTATTACCAGCACTTTTGTGGCGAGACGTTCTTTCAGCACCGCTTCCCGCTCGATCCCTCGTCACTGACGCGCTGGCGCAAGCGGATCGGCGAGGAGGGCGTCGAGTGGCTTCTGACCAAGACGATCGAAGCAGGACGGGCGTCAGGGGTGATCTTGGAGCGGAGCGTCGAAGCGGTGATCGTGGACACCACGGTGATGGAGAAGGCGATCGCGCACCCGACGGATGCACGGCTCTACGAGAAGGCGCGCCGGCGCTTGGTGACGCTGGCACGGGCGGCGGACCTGCCGCTGCGCCAGAGCTACGCTCGGCTCGCGCCCCGGCTATCGGGCCAGATCGGACGCTATGCCCATGCCCGGCAGTTCAAGCGGATGCGCAAGGCTCTGCGGCGACTGAAGGGCTATACCGGCCGGGTCATGCGAGACATCCAGCGTCAGCTAGGCGACATCGCCGACGACAGCCTCCGGCAGCGGGTCGAGGCGGAGATTGCCCTCGTGGACCGGCTGCTGCGGCAAAAGCCGAAGGACAAGCGCAAGCTCTACGCCCTGCACGAACCGGCGGTCGACTGCATCTCGAAGGGCAAGGCGCGGGTGCGTTACGAGTTCGGGACCAAGGTGTCTGTGGCGACGACCCACAAGGAAGGCTTCGTCGTCGGCATGCGGTCGATGCCGGGCAATCCCTACGACGGTCACACGCTGCGTGAGGCGCTGGAGCAGGTGGAGATCCTGACCGACACCCGGCCGAAGCGGGCCTTCGTGGATCGCGGCTACCGCGGTCACGGCGTGACGGCCACGGCGGTTTACATCGCCGGGCAAAAGCGCGGGATGACACCGGCGCTCAGGCGCGACCTGCGCCGGCGCAGCGCGATCGAGCCGGCGATTGGACACATGAAGACCGACGGTCGCCTCGCCCGCTGCGTCCTCAAGGGCACGCTGGGCGACGCGCTCCATGCTGTCCTGTGCGGCTGCGGCCACAACATCCGGATGATCCTGGCCCACCTCAGGGCGCTTTGGGCCGAAATCGTCGCAGCGATCTACGCCATGTTCGGGACAAAACGCGCCCCAATCGCCGCTCAAACCGGCCTCAGGTCGCTCACAGCGTGATATTCAGCGCCGACTAGCTTAAGTCACACCCGAAACTGTCCAATGATTGGGGAGTAGCTAATCGATCACGTGCCTCAGCAGGTTTCGAAAGTGGAGAACCGTGCATGAATGATGACATTGTTGCGGGCCGACACGGCCTGATTTCAAGACGGGGTGCGATGATCCTGCTCGGCTCCGGCGTGGTCGGCGCTTGCACCGCGTCTCCCCGCATCCCCTACCGCCCGGATGACGGGGTTTCGACCCGGCTTCTGGGTGCCGACTACCGCGTCAGGACCGATGCACCTGCGGAAGATTATCCCGTCGCTTACGCACCGCGGTTCCGGGACGGACATCGGTCGCATTATCTGGCGCTGTCCGGCGGCGGTGCCGAAGGTGCCTTTGGGGCAGGCGTACTAGCGGGCTGGACCGCGGCGGGAACCCGTCCGACATTCTCGGTCATCAGTGGTGTCAGCACCGGCGCGCTGATCGCGCCTTTGGCCTTTCTCGGTCCCGATCAGGATGACACCCTGCGCAATCTCTATACCAGCGGTGTGGCCGAGGGAATCGGCGGACGCCCTTCGCTCCTGGAGGCGCTGACGCGCGGGGCACTTTTCGACCGGCAACCGTTGCGCCGCCTCGTTGCATTTTTTGTGACACCCGACCTGCTCGCTGCCATTGCCGCCGAGCACCGTCGCGGCAGGCGCCTGTTCGTACTGACCACGGATTTGGATTCGCAGGTCGGAATCATCTGGAATATGGGCGCGATCGCGGCCAGTGGCGATCCGCGCGCGGCGACGATGTTCGAGGATGTTCTGTTAGCCTCGGCCGCGATACCCGGTGCATTCCCGCCGATCCGGATTTCAGGTCAGACCGCCGCTGGCCGACCGTTCGAGGAAATGCACGGCGACGGGGCCTTGATCTCGCATATTTTCACCCTGCCCGAGGCGGCGATGGTTTCATTCCGGGGGAAACGTGCGGCAAAGACAGCCCTCACCGACATCCATATGTTGATGAACCTCCGTCTTGAGCCCGGATTCGATCTGGTGGAAGAAAATCCCGGCGCAATCGCGGCGCGCTCGGTCTCGACCCTTCTGAAATATCAGGCGCGGGGCCAGGTCAACGCGACCTATGATTTCGCCCGCGACGCAGATATCGGCTTCAACGTCACCTCGATCGAAACGCCGGTACCCGAGGATGTGGAGTCATTCGAGTTCGATACGACATATATGCGCCGCCTGTACGCCGAGGGTTTCTCACGGGCACGCGACGGGGCGGCCTGGTCACGGGTTCCGCCTACCCTGACGACCCGGACCATACTTGCAAGCGCGGGCTAGAACCTTGCCACCAATGGCGCGCCACGCGGGACGAAAGGCGGCGAAGAACCGGATTTACGCGCGCCGGAAAGCGCGCACGACAATAGTATACGACAGATCAGACCAGTCTGTACCGCGAAAGCGGTAACTCGCACACGGTTCTGCCGGTCGTCCGGTGTTGCGTTGCCCGTAAGACCGAGAAGCAAAGGGCAGAACTTGGGGGTCATGCGGCCTTACCCCTTTTCACTGCGTTATCGACGGTGCGAAGCTGTTGGTACGCAGGTGGCAAGGGCATGGTTGTTATGCTGGCTGTCCTTGATGGCTCAGGTCGCTGTGCCACCCTCGCTGCCGCCCCTGAATAACCACTGATTACGCGATGCCCTCGATGGCTTTGTAAGGCGATGCAGGCGCGACGGGGTATGCGCGGAGCAGGCACTGAAGAGGGTGGGAGATGGCGATATGTATTGGAATTGACGCGGCCAAGGTCGTGCATTGGGCGGTTGGTATCGACGACGCAGGCGGGGTTTGCATTGGTGCACACCCCGGGCATTGCCGTGAACCGGGCGGGACAAGGCTTTGCCGGAGGCGAACGCAAGTCCGTTCCCCGCGATGCCCGTAACATCGCGGAACTGGTGCGTACGCGTGAGCTGCGCCCGGTTCTGGCCAGCCGCCTGTTGACCAGATCGCCGAAGGCCGACACGCGCGTCGCGCTGCGCCACAAGGTGGGGCGCAGGCGCGATCTCCTGCAGGACCAGGTGCGCCGGATCTCCCGCATCCGGGGGCTACTGTGCGGCATTCACCCCGGCCTAGAACAGACATTCGACCTTTGCTGCAAGGTGCCGCTGGCGCTGTTCACCCGCTATGTCACGCCGACCGAGATCCGGCGCGCCGGACAGGCGAGGATTGTGGCGCATCTGAAGAAAATGCCGCACCTGCATGGCAGCGCGGCTCTGGCCCAGTGTGCCCTGGACTGCGCCAGGGAGCAAACCATCATCGTTCCCGGCGAAGCGGCCACAGCTGAGTTGATCCGCGAACTGGCAGCGGAAGCCCTTGAAGCCCGACAAAAGATCGCCCGTATCGAAAAAGACCTCGAGAGCATTCTCAGCGACCACCCTGACGGCGCCCTCATCAGTTCGTTGCTGGGAATGGGGGTGGTGCTGACGGCAGAGTTTCTGGCTGCGCTCGGCAACATCGGGCGCTTCTCCTCGGCGGACGCGCTTGCAGCGATGGCCGGACTGCCGCCAATCCAACGCCAATCAGGGAAATGTGCGGGATGGCGGCGAGCCTATGGTGGTGACAAGGCGCCCAAGCGGGTTTTCTACCAAAGCGCGTTCTGCGCCGTGACCCAAAAGGACCCGCTGTCCAAAGCCTTCTACGACCGCAAGCGTCAAGAGGGAAAACACCACACCCAAGCGCTCATCGCCCTCGCACGCCGCCGCGTCAATGTCCTGTGGACCATGCTGCAAAGGCGCGAGGCGTTCGGTCCAAACAGAAAAGCAGCTTGACTTACCCATTACGCAGCGGCTTTCTTGTAGGCGCTACTTAGCCTGAAATGCGGCCCGGACTACGACCATTCTGGGCGTTCTCAGGTTCCGTTCTAGAATGTCGCCTCGACGATGATCCGCATTATCAAGGCAACGATTTCGGGCTCGATTCCGCAATTCGCCCTGCTGCTGCTGTTTATGCTGCTGCCGCTGGAAATCCTGTGGGTGGGGATGACACCGCGGGTATCGATGCCAGAGATGGCAGCGGTGGGAAACCGCGCCGCATTGCCGAGCCCTTAGGAAACCTGTTAAGAAACATGGAACATTCGAAGATTGGAATGAGATGTCCGGTTTCGTCAGGTAACACGCAAAAAGTCGTCAATCCGTCAGACAGTGTTCGCGATCCGAGCATGGGCAAGTCCCAATGCGACGCCGAAAGGCAAGATGGGTTCGACCACTCAAACAGCGCTGATCGACGCACTTCCAAGATCAGGTGCAGAAAGTCAAATGGTGAAGTGATCGTTTGAAAATTTCACGACTTCCGGCCCGTAGCAGCAATCGAGCACAGCATGAAAAACACCAGATACCTTCTCTTCACAACGATTGTCGTGGCCGCGACCGTATTGGGCTTCCTGGTCTGGCAGGGCAACGGCGATGGCGCGGTTCCCGAGGGGTTCGCGCGCGGGAACGGGCGCGTCGAAGCGGTCGAGATCGATGTGGCCTCGAAGCTCCCCGGACGGATTGAAACGATTCTGGTTCGGGAGGGCGAGCTTGTCGAGGCGGGGCAACCGCTGGCCGCGCTTGATACGCGTCAGCTGAAAGCCAACCGCCACCAGGCGGAGGCGGAACTGCGCCGTGCCGAAATCGCCGTCGAGAATGCGCGGCTCATGATTCAGCAGCGTCAGGCCGAAGTGCGCGCGGCCGAGGCGGTTCTGGCGCAGCAGAAATCGGCCCTTGATGCCGCGCAGCGCCAGTTCGACCGTTCGAAGGCGCTGGCGGGAAACAGCATCGCGTCCGAGCGCCAACTCGATATCGACCGGTCGAACGCGCTTGGAGCCGAGGCCGCGGTCGCCTCGGCCGAGGCGCGGCTTGCGGCGGCGCGGATCGGCGTGTCCGCGGCTGAAGCGGCAGTGGTCGGAGCCGAAGCGGCGGTGGCGGCGGCAACGGCGACGATCGAAGCGATCGATGTCGAGATCGAGGACAGCACACTGAAAGCTCCCCGGCCAGGGCGGGTGCAGTACATCGTTGCACGGGCGGGCGAAGTCATAGGCGCAGGCGGACGCGTGATCAACATGATCGATCTCAACGACGTGTACATGACGTTTTTCCTGCAAACCGCCACGGCGGGGCGTGCCGGGCTGGGGACCGAGGCCCGCCTGATCCTGGACGCGGCACCGGGTATCGTCATTCCCGCCGAGGTCTCCTTCGTGTCGGACGTGGCACAATTCACTCCGAAAACGGTCGAGACCGAGGTCGAACGCGAGAAGCTGATGTTCCGGGTCCGCGCTCGGATCGCGCCGGAACTTCTGGAGAAATACCTTGATTACATCAAGACGGGTCTGCCCGGCGTCGCCTGGGTTCGGCTGGACCCCGCGCTGCCCTGGCCGGAGGCCGCTGACGGCAGGGTGCTGGAATGACGGCCTCCGGACCCGTGGTGCGGGCAGAGGGGCTCTTGCTTCAATATGGCAAGGTCCGGGCACTTGATGCAGTTTCGATCGACCTGCCGGCGGGCTGCATTGTCGGTCTGATCGGACCTGATGGCGTCGGCAAATCGAGTTTCCTGGCGCTGATCGCCGGGGCAAGGAAGATACAGACGGGGCGGCTTGACGTGCTGGGCGGCGACATGCGCCGCGCCGGGCACCGTGCCCGAATTTGCCCACGGATCGCCTATATGCCGCAGGGGCTTGGGCGCAATCTTTATCCCACGCTCTCGGTGCGAGAGAACGTGGATTTCTTCGGCCGGCTTTTCGGCGAGGGCCGAGACCAGCGCGACAAGCGGATCGCCGAACTGCTGGAGGCGACCGGTCTCGCGCCCTTTGCCGACCGCCCGGCGGCCAAGCTCTCGGGCGGCATGAAACAGAAGCTGGGCCTATGCTGCGCGCTGATCCACGACCCCGATCTGCTGATCCTGGACGAGCCGACAACGGGCGTCGATCCGCTGTCGCGGCGTGAATTCTGGGCTCTGATCGCGCGTCTCCGCGCGATGCGACCGGACATGAGCCTGATCGTCGCCAGTGCCTATCTGGAGGAAGCGGCCGAGTTCGATCACCTGGTCGCCATGGATAACGGCAGCGT
The DNA here is from genome assembly GCF_018862045.1 of Roseovarius sp. PS-C2. Lineage (NCBI taxonomy): Bacteria > Pseudomonadati > Pseudomonadota > Alphaproteobacteria > Rhodobacterales > Roseobacteraceae > Roseovarius > Roseovarius sp. PS-C2. The sequence continues at coordinate 165,368 of NZ_JAHKSQ010000006.1, read as the reverse complement.
GCTTGCCGCTGGCAGCCCCGAAGAGATACTGAACCGCACCGGTGCTGCCAACCTTGACGAGGCTTTCATAGCACTTCTTCCCGCGGAAATGCGCGCCCGGCACCACGAGCTGACCGTCCCGCCACGTGACCCCGCGGCTCGCGATGGCTACATCGTCGAAGCCGAAAACCTGACCGTCCGGTTCGGTGACTTCGAAGCGGTCAAGAACGTGAGCTTTCGCATCGGGAAAGGCGAGATATTCGGCTTTCTCGGGTCAAACGGATGCGGCAAGACGACGACGATGAAGGCGTTGACCGGGCTGGTGGAACCTGCCGAAGGAACCACGCGGATCGACGGCCGAACGGTCGATGCACGCGACATGGCCACGCGCAAGCGCATCGGTTACATGACGCAATCCTTCTCGCTGTATTCCGAACTGACGGTTCGTCAGAACCTCGATCTTCACGCGCGGCTTTTCGATATGGCACCCGACGAGATCGCGCCGCGGATCGCCGAACTTGCGCAACGGTTCGATCTTGAGGAGGTTCTCGACAGCTTGCCACTGCGACTGCCGCTGGGACTCCGTCAGAGGCTGTCGCTGGCCGTGGCGCTGATTCACCGCCCGGAGGTTCTGATCCTCGACGAGCCGACTTCGGGCGTCGATCCGGTGGCGCGCGACATCTTCTGGCAGGCGCTCGTGGACCTGTCCCGAAAGGACGGTGTGACGATCTTCATCTCTACCCACTACATGTCCGAGGCCACGCGCTGCGACAGGATTTCGCTGATGCACGAAGGCCGCGTGCTTGTCAGCGACACGCCCGAAGCCATCCGCGAAGGTGCCGGCGCGGCGACGCTGAACGATGCCTTCATCCATCACCTTGAACGGGCGCAAGGCGAGAGCGGCGCGCCTGTGGCCACGGATCGGGTGGAACTCGGTGCCGAGGGTTCATCCGCGCCACAGCGGCGACGCGGCCGGTTCAGCCTTGCCCGGCTGCTGAGTTTTTCCTGGCGCGAGTCGCTGGAACTGCGCCGCGATCCAATTCGCCTGACACTGGCAAGCGTCGGTAGCGTGATCCTGATGATCGTGCTGGGATACGGCATTTCGATGGATGTCGAGGATCTCAAGTTCGCGGTGCTCGACTTTGATCAGACCATCGCCAGCCAATCCTATGTCAACGATCTGGCCGGGTCGCGCTATTTCGACGAACAGCCGCCGCTTATCGACCATGCCGACATCGACCAACGGATGCGCGCGGGCGAAATCAGCCTGGCGCTGGAAATCCCGCCGGGTTTCGCGGCAGACGTCGAACGCGGACGCCCTGTTGAGATCGGGGCCTGGTTCGATGGCGCCATGCCGATGCGTGCGGACACGGTGCGCGGCTATGTCCAGGGAATGCACATTCACTGGTTGACCGATCAGCTGCGCCAAGTCTATGGCGATGAGGCGGTCGCCGGCAGCTACAGCCTGGAAATGCGCTATCGCTATAACCCCGATGTCGAAAGCCTGGCGGCAATGGTGCCCGCAGTGATCCCGCTCCTGCTGATGCTGATCCCGGCGATGCTCGCCGTCCTGTCCGTCGCGCGCGAGAAAGAGACAGGCTCTATCGTGAACCTCTATGTCACCCCGGCCCTGCGGCTGGAATTCCTGTTGGGCAAGCAGGTGCCCTACATCGTCCTGGGCTTTGTCAATTTCCTGCTGCTGCTGGCGCTGGCGGTCTTTGTCTTCGGGGTGCCGGTCAAGGGCAGCCTTCTGGCGCTTTCGGCCGGGGCGCTGGTCTATGTCATCCTGTCCACGGGGCTGGGCCTACTGATCTCGGCCTTTACCCGCAGCCAGGTCGCGGCGCTGTTCTTTACCGCGCTGGCCACCCTGATCCCGGCCACGCAGTATGGCGGCATCATCGACCCGGTCTCGTCGCTGGAAGGCATGGGGCGCGTGATCGGAGAGGTGTTCCCGACCAGCCATTTTGTCACGATCTCGCGCGGGGTCTTTGCCAAGGCGCTGGACTTCGGCGATCTGGCCGCATCCTTCCTGCCGATGCTTCTGCTGGTGCCGTTGCTTGTTACGCTCGGGGCTTTCTTCGTACGCAAGCAGGAGGCCTGAGCGATGCGACCCCGGCATGTCCTCTTCCTTGCGATCAAGGAACTTCGCGGCCTGTTGCGCGATCCGCTGCTTCTGGCGCTGGTGTTCTATGCCTTCACCCTTGACATCTACTCCCACGCCACCGCCATGCCCGAGTCGCTGAACCGCGCCACGATCAGCATCGTGGATGAGGATGCCTCGCCCCTGTCCCGGCGGATTGCGGATGCGTTCCTGCCGCCCTATTTCGTGACACCCGATCAGATCGACATGGCCGAGATGGATGCGCGCATGGATGCCGGCATCGATACGTTCTCGCTGGTCATCCCACCGGATTTCCAGAGCGACCTCGTGGCGGGCGCACGGCCCGAGTTGCAGCTCAACGTCGATGCGACACGGGTCAGTCAGGCCTTTACCGGCGCGGGCTATGTCCAGGCGATCGTCGATCAGGAAATCACCGGCTGGACCGGGCAGGAGGCCGTGGCGCCGGTTGATCTTGCATTGCGCGCCCGTTTCAATCCGGCACTGGACCCGGCCTGGTTCGGCGCTCTGACGGCGGTGATCAGCGCCGTGACCATGTTGTCGATCATCCTGTCGGGGGCCGCGCTGATCCGGGAGCGTGAGCATGGCACGGTCGAGCACCTGCTGGTCATGCCGGTCAGCGCGGTCGAGATCATGACCAGCAAGGTGCTCAGCATGGGCGGCGTGGTGCTGGTGGCGGCAGGGCTGTCGCTGACCTTCATGGTGCAGGGGGTTCTGGGAGTGCCGGTGGCAGGGTCGGTGACGCTGTTCCTGGTGGGCGCGGCTCTGCACCTGTTCGCCACCACGTCGCTGGGAATTCTCCTGGCAACGATCTCGGGTTCGATGCCGCAATTCGCCATGCTACTGCTTCTGGTGCTGCTGCCGCTGGAAATCCTGTCGGGTGGGATGACCCCGCGGGAATCAATGCCAGAGGTGGTGCAATACGTCATGCTGGCGGCGCCCAACACCCATTTCATCGCGCTTGCGCAGGCGGTGTTGTTTCGTGGCGCGGGGCTGGCGGTGGTCTGGCCGCAACTGCTGGCGCTGGTGGTGATCGGATTGGCGATGTTCGCCTTTGCCTTGCGACGATTCCGCAGCTTCCTGCGGTAACGCGGCGTAGCCGCTTCCTGGCCATACCTCTTCAGCCGTTGCCGAAAAGCTCTGAATCCTCAACGAGTTTTTGTGCGAGAAGAAGGCTACATTTTAGCGAGTCCCCCAACCCGGCCGCGACCGACCGGCTCATCCAGCGCGTCCAGATGCCTTGCTGGTGATGCCCGACGACGACCAGATCGGCCCCAATTTCGGTCGCAACTTGGGTAATTTTCGCGACGGGATCGCCAAACTCCATGCGGACCTTGGGTGCCAGCCCCATGGCGGAAAGTCTTTGATGGCCTTCGTCGAGGATCTCCTCGAAATCGGCTTGCTGGTGGGCCAGCGCGCCCGCATCTGCACCCTGCGCCAGCGCATTGGCTGCGCCCGTCTCGACCACCGCCAGAAGGATCACATCAGCACCTGTGATCTGCGCCAGCCGCGCTCCCTCGCGCAGTGCCAGTCGCCCTTCGCGCGAGCCGTCGTAACACAGCAGGATCTTGGCGTACATCGGCAGGTCTCCGGGGCAGGAATAGCACTTGCAAGATAAGTGATGTCATAATAATTAGGCTTGCAACTATTTGCAAGCTAATGAAAAGCTAAAACGATGCAGTCCGATTCCGACAAGACCGAGCCTCTGGAGGCTTTCGCACGTTCCATGGCGGCGGCAGCACGCATGTGGAGGCGGTATCTTGACCTCCGGTTTCGCGATCTCGACCTGTCCCAGGCAAGGTGGAGCGTGCTGTTCGAACTTTCGCGCAACGAAGAGGTGACGCAGGTCGAACTGGCGCGCACCCTGGGGATTGAAGCGGCAACGCTGGTCCGCCTGCTGGACGGGCTTGAAGGCGCAGGTTTGGTCGAACGCCGACCTTCGGCCAGGGACAGGCGGGCCAAGACGCTCCACCTGACCGAGGCTGCGAGCCCTTTGATCGTCAGAATGGAAGATATTTCGGCGGCCAGCCGGGCAAAAATTCTTGAAGGAATTTCCCGGCAAGATTTGCGTATCGCAACAAAAGTACTGAGCCGCATCGCGGACAGATTGGAGATTTTGAGCGATGGTTAAAATGGATGACATAAAGGCGGGCGCAGCCGTTGCGGACGAGGCTGCCCCGGACAAGCCGGCGCCCCCGCGAAGGCGCAGCCGCACAAGATGGACCAGACTGATCGTGATCGGCGCGCTGGTTGCCGTTGCCGTCTGGCTGGCCGCCCCGTGGCTAGCCGCGCGGTTCACCCAGGTGCATATCAACGATGCCCGGATCGCGGCCAAGGTCGTCACCGTATCCAGCGAGGTCGCCGGACGGGTGACGGCGATGCCGGTTCTGGTGGGGGACACTGTCGCAAAAGGCGATCTTGTCGCCGCAATCGACCGCACATCTGCGCAGCCGCAGCTCGATGCCGTCCTGTCGAGACTTGCCGCAACCGATGCGCAGCTGGCCGAGCTTCGGGCACGCAAGGTGCTGCTCGAAAAGCAGATCTCTGCCCGGCGGGACGCGGCCCTGGCCGGGATAGCTGCCGCAGATGCAAATCATGAGGCATCGCTCGCCGTATTGACGAACGCCCGGACCCGTCACGAGAGGGCGATCAAGCTTGCCGAGCAGAACATCACGTCGCAACAAGCCCTCGACGAGTCCCAGGCGGCACTGGACACCGCCGCCCAGCAGGAGCGTGCTGCTTTCGCGGAAATCGAAAGCGCGCGCGCCAGCCTGGCGATCGTCGAGGCCGACGGCGAGCAGATGAATGTGCTGGAGTCCCAGACTGCGTCCGTTCTTGCCGGACGTGCCGGCATCGAGGCCGACCGCAGCCTGAAGGAAATCGACCTCGCGCACCGCACGATCACGGCCCAGTTCGACGGCATCGTTGATGGGACCTTTGTCGATGTCGGCGAATATGTGACACCGGGCACGCGCATCGCGATGTATCACGCGCCGGATGACGTCTGGATCGACGCAAATGTCAAGGAGACCGACTTCGGCAAAATTCACGTCGGGTCGCGCGCCAGCATCACCGTCGACGCCTTTCCGGGCCGGACCTTCGAGGGCGAGGTGATCGGGATGGGCGGGGTGGCCACTAGCCAGCTTGCGCTTCTGCCCAGCCCCAACCCCTCGGGCAATTTCACGAAAGTGACGCAGCGCCTGCCGATCCGTGTGTCGATCGACGCCACCGACACCGAATTCAGGCCCGGGATGATGGTCGAGGTTTATGTCGATGTCACAGGTTGACCGGTATTTCGAGCGTTACGGCCCCGCCTACAAGTGGATGGCGACGGGCTCGATCATGGTCGCGACCATCTCGGTTGTGTTGTCCACGACGATCGTGAACGTCGCCATCCCGGCGGTCATGGGGGCTTTCGGCATCAGCGCGGTGCAGGCCCAATGGATCTCGACCGGCTTTCTTGCGGCCATGACCGCCACGATGCTGCTGGCCGACTGGGCCAACCGTGCCTTCGGGATGCGGCTGACGATGAACACCGCGATGGGCGTGTTCCTAGCGGGATCGGTTATTGGGGGTCTCGCGCCGAACGAGACCGTTCTGACGCTGGCCCGCGTGGTGCAGGGGGCGGCGGCGGGCATCGTGCAGCCGCTTGCCATGATCATGCTGTTCAAGGTCTTTCCGCCCGAGAAGCGTGGCGCGGCCATGGGGATCTATGGCGTTGGCGTCGTGCTGGCTCCGGCTCTGGGTCCCTGGATTGGTGGCGTGCTCATGGATGCCTTCGACTGGCGCTTCGTCTTCTACCTGGGCCTGCCCTTCGCTGGCGTCGCCATCGTTATGTCGAACCTGTTCCTGCCCAGCAGGGAAGAAAGCGGGCCGATTCCGGCGTTCGACTTTGTCGGGGTGGCGATCCTGTCGGTCTTGCTTGCCGTACTGCTCAGCACGCTGTCGAACGCGCAGCGGCTTGGATGGGAGTCCAACATCATCCTGTCGGGTTTCACGATCTCCGCGGTTTCGGCCTTCGCTTTCGTGGCTTGGGAGTTGCATACAGACAAACCCATGCTCGACATGCGGCTCTACGCGAATTTCGCCTTCTCCTCGGCCTCGGTCGTTGCCTTCATCATGGGGGCGGGGTTGTTCGGGTCTACCTATCTGCTTCCGGTCTTCGTGCAGCAGATCCAGGGGATGACGCCGACGCAGGCTGGCCTTCTTCTGATGCCCTCGGGCTTTGCGATGCTGCTGGTCTTTCCCATCGCGGGACGATTGTCCGACAAGGTGCCTGCTCCGATTATGATCGCCCTCGGCATGGCGGTCTTTGCCGGATCCTCCTGGCTAATGGCGGCCGCAAATGTCCATACGGCCTTCTGGACACTCGCCTGGTGGACGGTCCTTTCGCGCGTGGGGCTGGGTCTCGTGTTTCCCGCTATTTCGTCGGGCGCGCTGAAGGTTCTGCCACCGCACCTTCTCGGCCAGGGCTCGGGCGCATCCAACTTCATCCGGCAACTTGGCGGCGCCTTCGGGGTGAACCTTCTGACCGTGTTTATCGAGCGGCGCACGATCTTGCACGCGGATGCCTTCGCCGCGACCCAGACCAGCGACAATGCCGCGACGATGGACCTCCTGGGCGAGGTTGCAGGCCTTCTGCACGCCTCTGGACTGCCGGACTCTCAGCTATTGCCCGCCGCCGCATCGTTCCTGGGTCAGACCGTGATGATCCAGTCCTCGAATGCGGCCTTTCAGGACGGCTTCCTGATCGTCTGCGGTATATTCCTGCTCGCGCTGGTCCCGACCTGGGTCATGTGGCGGGCGCCTTCCTCTGGTCCCTAGACACGCCTTGGCCGCCTGACGAGCCGACCGGGCCTGTGGCCGCTTTCCCGGCACCTTGCCGATGAGGGTTGCCCCGGGATAGCCAGCCGTGCCGTCTCGTCACCAAACGCACCGGCGCGATACTGGCGCCATCATATCGTCAGCACGGAGCGCAACAGGGCATGCCGCCGCGCCGTTGCTGCCACCGGCCCTGTCACTGGCGCTACCCCGAAAAGGGCTCCTCCACGACCCGTCCTTCAGCTTTTGGCAGACCACATTCGGAACCGTCCCTGCCCTGTCATTTCGCGGATCAGCCCCTGCGCCTCCAGGCACTTGCTTTCGATGTTTCGCAGGGTGTCCGAAGGGGATGCCACGCCGCCCACCCGCTCCGACGAGATGCGGATGGTCAGCGAAGTCCATGCAGAGATCGTGTCTGACGCGATCGTAAGAACCAGAACCATTGAAACTCAGTACCAGGCCGGCCCCTTGGTCTGGGAGCTCATCGATCTGCTGCACATCCAGATCGAATGCGTGGCAAATGGCATATTGGTGCGCGGCGCGATGACGATTGGCCCCATGCATCTCGGCATCGACTTTAGTGGCCCGGTGTTTGGGCCTGCCCTCGTTCAGGCCTATTTCATGGAAGAGGGCGAGGTCATCTTCCCGCGCATTGCGATCCATGAAGATGTCATCGAACGCCACCGGCAGGACCAAACGCTCTGGCGGGAAGGACATTCCTATGAGGATGACGAGCGTCACCTGAACAACCTCCTGCGCCAGGACGAGTCAGGCCTCCACTACATCGACTATCTTCGCGCCAGTCTCAGCGAGCTCGACGGCGAATACGCCGGCTGGATCGAGTTTCTGGGTAGGCACAAAACGTTGGTGGAGAGCGGTCTCGCCGACAGTCCCAACGCGACGGTGCGGCGCAAATACAGCTGGCTCAAGAACTACCACAACGCAGTCATCGACGAGAACATGGCAAACTTGGAACCGGGCGCGATGACCGAGGATGGGGACCCTTGGGAAGCTCTGTTCAGAGGGCTCAGGATCGAAGCCTGAGTTCTCTCAACAAGTCACGATTGGGAGCGTCACGAAATGTCCACGACATGCCTCACCGTTTGGCCAATGCAGGGATCGCCAGCCCGCCACCATTCCTATGACCCGCCATCCAGACCTGCGTCCTCCAACTGCTCCCGCTCTGGTAAATCCGCGAGAGTCTCCAGATCAAACGCGACAAGGAACTGCTCGGTCGTCACAAAGGTATAGGGCGCCCCGCGGCGCGGCGAACGAGGCCCGGTCCCGATCAAGTCGCGCGCATGCAGGCGACCGATCAGGTCACGGCTGATCTCCTTGCCGAAGATGTCCTTGAGCCCGTCGCGGGTTATCGGCTGGTGATAGGCGATGGCCGCCAGAACCGCGACGTCGAATTCGCTCAGATCGAGCAGCTGGTCCCCGACATCTGCCGCAGCGCGGATCGCGGGCGCGTAGGCCGCCCGGGTCCGGAATATCCAGCCGCCGGCGACTTGAGCGATCTCGAAGGCCCGCCCCTCCAGATCGGCGGCAAGGGCCTCGACCAGCAGATCGACCGAGGCCCCCTGCCCTACCACGCGCGCCAGGTCGTCCCGCGGCACCGGCGAGGCAGAGGCAAAGAGTACCGCCTCGATCCGGCGCATCCATTCCCGCCAGCGCAACTCCGGCGGCAGGTCGGGCAGCTCGCGATCCAGTTCGGAGTCAGAGCGATCCTTCGCCATCCCTACACCCCGTAGAGCCGGAAGGTGTCGCGCCCGGTCAGCTCGCGCACCGCACCGAGGTCGACCAGCCGGTCGCAGAGCCGCCGCGCGGCGCGATCCGGCAAAGGCAGGGCCGAAGGCGCCACGGCATCGCGGGTCAGGAACATCTTGACCGCGTCGCCCGCTCCCTTGGCCCGCAGTTTCGGTGCGACCGCCCTCAAATGCGCCGCCCGGCGCGCGAGGTCCGCAGCCTGCCTGGCGGCCTGGATCACCGAAGAGACGAGTGCCCGATGATAGGCCAAGCGAAGGTCATCGCCTTGCTTGCGCAGGTCGGCGCGCCTCAGGCCTGCGGCCAGCAGCGGCGCGATGTGATCCCAACCTAGGGCTTGGGCGAGGGCCGCCTCCGCAAGGATCAGCGCCGCAACCTCAGCGCGCGGTGCCTCGCGAAGTACCGCGTCCAGCACCATCGCGGCCCGGGTTACCGGCGTCCCTTTCCCCGCATTGAGCCACGTCGCGATCTGGCTCGGCTCTAAGGCCGGCAAGGCTCGGCCCAGAGCCTTGATCGACACCGGCCGCTCCACCGCACGCCGCCAGGCGAGGGAGGTTTCACCGGCCGGTCCGGGAAGATCGCCGGGCCGCAGAAGGTGAACGGCGTCGCGCAATTCCCCTGCCCGCTCCGGCCGCCCGGAAAACGCGACACAGGCCTCCGCCGCGCGCAGCGCCAAGCGATCCCGTAACAAGGCTTGGGGCACCTCGTCGCGTCCCAACACAAGATGCAGGTGGTTCAACGCCGCGCCCGACAAAAACGCAACATCTTCAAGGGTTTCAGCACGCATGGCGGTGACCCAGGCGGGCATCCGGGGTACTGTGTCCAAGTCGTTGATCTGATCCGGTCGGGCAACTGTCATGCCCAAAGCCTACACTTGCGCGGCGGTTTACGCCAGAGAATAGCGCTTGAAGCGCCCCACCCTGCACGATCTTCTTATGTCCAATAAGTTTGCCTTATCGGACATATTAGAAGTATGCTCCGGAGCATGGAAGAAACACCCGAAAACCAGCCCCAAGAGCCAGAGAAATCGAGCTCAGCGTCCTTTGATACGTGGTATGAAACTCAGTGCGACGAGAGAGAGCGTGCGGGCAACGATCCGATCGCCCTACCCTCCCATGTGGCCGGTTCCGGCACGCTCGATCGGCTGGTTGAGAATGCACGTGACTACGCCAAAGCCTCGACGGCCGAGAACACCAACAGGGCCTATGCCGCCGACTGGAAGCACTTCGCGCGATGGTGCAGGCTCAAGGGAACCGATCCCCTGCCGCCGTCACCGGAAATGATCGGGCTTTACCTGACCCACTTGGCTGCGCCAACGAACGGCACCCCTGCCCTATCGGTTAATACGATTGACCGTCGGCTTTCCGGTCTCGCCTGGAACTACGCGCAGCGCGGACAGCCGATTGACCGAAAAAATCCACATATAGGCTCTGTTCTGGCTGGGATCCGGCGCAAACACGCCCGCCCGCCGGTGCAGAAGGAAGCGATCCTGCCGGAGGACATTCTGGCCATGGTCGCTTGCCTGCCCTACGACCTGCGGGGCCTCCGCGACCGCGCGATCCTGCTTACGGGGTATGCCGGCGGGTTACGGCGGACCGAGATCGTCAGCCTCGATGTCGGCAAGGACGACACCCCTGACAGCGGCGGCTGGATCGAGATCCTTGACGAGGGTGCCGTGCTGACGCTGAACGCCAAGACCGGCTGGCGCGAGGTCGAGATTGGGCGTGGCTCCACTGAGCGGACCTGCCCAGTCCATGCGCTTGAACAGTGGCTGCACTTTGCCAAGATCGACTTCGGGCCGGTCTTCGTGCGGACGTCGCGTGACGGCAAGAAGGCGCTCGACGCCCGGCTGTCGGACAAACATGTCGCCCGCCTGATCAAAACCACCGTCCTGAAATCCGGCATCCGGTCGGATCTGCCGGAAAACGACCGCCTGGCGCTCTTCTCCGGCCACTCCTTACGCGCCGGTCTCGCCAGTTCTGCCGAGGTGGACGAACGCTACGTCCAGAAGCAGCTCGGGCATGCTTCGGCCGAGATGACCCGCCGGTACCAGCGCCGCCGCGACCGGTTCCGGGTGAATCTGACCAAGGCCGCGGGGATGTAAGTGTTTGCGACCAACCGGTCGTTTAGTAACGGCATATGAAATTGCAATCGGCCCCGTTTTCATGCCCCTGATAGGCTATGCCCGCGTTTCCACGGAGGATCAGACCCCCCTGCCCCAGTCCAAGGCGCTGCAATCTGCGGGCTGTGCCGAGATCTTTGAAGAGCACGCCTCAGGCGGCAATCGCGCGCGTCCTGTACTCGCGCGTTTGCTCGAACGCGTCCAGAGCGGCGATACGCTGGTCGTTGTGCGGATCGACCGGCTTGCGCGATCCCTGTCGCATCTGCTGGAGGTGATCGAACGTCTGGAGGCCAAGGGAGCTTTCTTCCGCTCGCTGCAGGATCCAATCGACACCGCCTCCCCTCAAGGAAAATTCACATTGCAGGTTCTGGGCGCCGCGGCCGAGTTCGAGCGCGCGCTGATACGTGAGCGCACAAAGGCCGGGCTTGCCTCTGCGCGCGCCAAAGGGCGCGTTGGTGGCAATCCTGGGCTTCGCACCAAAGACCCCGCCGCGCTGCGCAAGGTGCGGCTGGCACGACAGGACGGCTACATGGAGCGCCTGAACGAAACCGCGCAGGATTGGGTGCCCCACGTGCGACGCCTACGGCCGGATATGGCCTGGGAAGATGTTTTGCGAATCATTAATGGCCCCCTGCCCCACGACCGGCACTGGACCCAAAGCCGCCTACTCCGTGCTGTGAAAGCCTATGTCCGCGACGGGTTTCTACCAGATGAAGTGCTTGGCCGCGCCGGACGCCGCGAAACCGATGACCGCCTGCCAGCTATCGTGGCTGCCATCAAAGGCTCGGACCCCGAAATCACACTGCAGGCGATCTGCGACCGGCTAGAATCGATGCGTGAGCGCACCCCTCGAGGCCGTACCAGCTGGCAGCCGTCTTCGGTCAAAATGCTGCTTGAGCGTGCGGAAAAGTTGGGGCTCCTGTGAACACGACACTTGTGTTGGCTTAACGGATTGCCACTAAATCTAGAAAGTGCTTGCACGAATCTGGCTGGTCGGGCAATAGTCTCGAAAAATAACGCGCGGTCACATAAAAAACGCGCCCACGGATCGGGGCAGACATGAGCGAAGCAGAACAAGATCTAGATATCGCCATCGGGCACTACGCGGAACTTCTCGCGTCGAACCTGCATGCTCAGCGCGCTGCGCACTTCCCACCGGATGCAAAGAAGGTGATGCGCACTTTGACCAGCGGCGAAGCTGCTGAGCTCCTTGGCGTCGACCATACTTATCTTCGGAAGCTTCATCGAGAAGGAAAGATCGTTGACGTCGAGACGACGGCGGGAAGTCATCGCCGCTATACGCTCGACGATATCTGGGAAATCCGGCAGACGCTTGAAGGAAACGCAAAAAAGTCTGGAACTTACGTGCCTGGGCGTCGCGACGGTGACGAGCTTCAAGTCATTTCAGTGGTGAACTTCAAGGGCGGGTCCGGGAAAACGACGACGTCTGCTCACCTCGCTCAGCGCTTGGCGCTCAAGGGGTACAGAGTTCTTGCGATCGATCTCGACCCCCAAGCATCTCTTTCGGCTCTTCACGGAATCCAGCCAGAACTCGACCTCATGGAGGGCGGAACCCTCTATGATGCCGTTCGCTATGACGATCCGGTTCCGATCGCCGAAGTGATCCGCAAGACCTACATCCGCGGCCTTGATCTTATCCCGGGCAACCTTGAACTCATGGAGTTCGAGCACGAGACGCCTGCTGCGATCCAGCGAGGCGGAGCAAAGGCGTTCTTCGCGAGAGTTCATGACGCACTCGATAGTGTTGAAGCGAACTACGACGTTGTTGTGATCGACTGTCCGCCGCAACTTGGTTTCTTGACAATGTCAGCACTTTCCGCGTCCTCGGGTGTGCTCGTGACGGTTCACCCGCAGATGCTTGACCTTATGTCGATGTCCCAATTCCTGCGAATGACGGCGGATCTCCTGGGAGTAATCAGGGATGCAGGTGCAAATCTGCGCTTCGATTGGCTCCGCTTCTTGCCAACGCGATACAAAGTCGGCGACGCGCCACAGACCGAAGTCATCGCCTTCATTCGCGGGCTCTTTGGGAGGTCGGTCCTGACCAATCACATGGTTGAGTCGACCGCAATTTCTGATGCCGGCTTGACCAAGCAAACGCTCTACGAAGCTGACAAGAAGGACTTCACGCGTCAGACGTTTGATCGTGCGATCGAATCTATGAACGCAGTGAACGATGAGATCGCTGAAATCATCCAGAACACATGGGGGCGGAATGGCAAGAAAGCCTAAACTTGGCCTGCCGCTGCAGACCCTTCGCAACGCTCCTGACGCTCTTGAAGGGCGCCGACTGCGTGGCGGTGTTTTTGAGATCGATCCGGCGCAGATTGTTACCGAAGGACGGTTGGATGACAGGCTTCAGATTGAAGTTGAGGGCCTGAAGAACTCTATTTCCAAGAACGGTCAGCGTGTGCCTGTCTTGGTCCGCCCACTGGAAGGCGATCGCTACAACCTGATCTATGGCCGCAGACGCTTGGAAGCATGTCGCGAACTCGGTATCAAAGTTCGAGCCATCGTCACAGAGGTTGAAGGTGATCAAGCGCTTCGAGATCAGCTTCTCGAGAACCAAGAGCGTCGTGATCTGAGCTTTATTGAACGTGCGCTTGTAGCGACGGCGCTTCTGGACGGCGACCATTTGGAAGGTGCTGAGCGCACCAATCGTGGTGTCGCCGAAGTCCTTAACCTCCACGAAGCTGGGGTTTCACAGCTCTTGAGTGTCGTTCGGACGGTCGGTGAGGATCTCATCCAGGCAATTGGTGCAGCTCCTGGGATTGGTCGCCCGAGATGGGAAGAGCTCAAAAAGGCTTTGGGTGCCTACGACGGTGATCGGGACCAACTGCTAGCCATAGCTCATGCAGCCAAGTCCGACAGTTCCGGCTCGGTCGATGAGGTTTCTGAGCGTTCGTTTCTCGCAGTTCTGGCAGCTGCGAAGAGCGCAGAGAAGAAAGTAAGCCCGTCTAGAAAGGGTGTGCCTGCTTTGGCGATCCCCGGTGTCGGAGCTGCGACGGTCAAGACCGGCCGCCAAGGCAAGCAGCTTAAACTCGATCTGACTACGGATGAACCTGATTTTATCAGCTGGTTGGAGGGCAATGCCCCAAAGCTGATTACCGAGCTTCATGAGCGCTGGAAGCGTTCAGAAGACTGAGGAAGAGCAACCAACAAGAAGGAGGCACGATACAGGCAAAAAGAAAAAGGCCCCGAGAAGCTAGCTTCACGAGACCTTTGTAAGGTTTCGCACCGGGATCAGCCCGCTACAAAATCTCAGTTTTCGCACTTCTGAATGTAGCGTTCTGGCCCCTACCCCGCAAGCGCAAAGCGATTCGCGGGTCCTAGAATTTTTGTCTTCGTGAACATTTTCATGGAGTACACACCAATTTCGCCGTTTATGCGGCCGATTTCGCACGCTCATTTGCGCGTCATCGAGCGACCCGAGGCATCTGTTCCGGCCAGACCCGTTAACAAGTGGGAACTCCTGCGCGAGCTCTCCAAGGCGCAAGCGGCCTTTGGGGTCTCGGAACGTGATCTGACTGTTTTGCAGGGGCTCCTCAGCTTCTTTCCGGACGATGCGCTTGGCGGGAACGCCGAGATGGTCGTCTTCCCCTCGAACAAGGCAATCTGCGAGCGCCTCAATGGCATGCCGTGCTCAACGATGCGTCGTCACCTCGCGCGTCTCGTCGAGGCTGGCTTGCTCCAGCGGCGCGATAGCCCCAATGGGAAGCGCTACGTCCGCAAGCACGGCGAAGACCGCGTCGCCTTTGGTTTCGATCTTTCCCCGCTCTACTGCCAGTCTGAGGAGATAGCACGGGCCGCAGAGGCCGTACGTGAGGCTGAGGAGCGCGTCAGGCGCCTGAGAGAGGTCGTAAGCCTCATGCGACGCGATCTCGCGGCCCTCGCCGAGTTCGGAGACGAGATGCAGCCAGGCCTAGGCTTCTGGGATCAGCTTCGCGACAAGGCTGCCCTCACAGCCCGCGCGCTTCGCCGCAAGCTTTCAATTGAGGACCTCGCGGCCTATCGAGCCGATCTTGAAGCTCTCCTTGACCAGGCACGCAACATCATTGACGGCCCTGAAACAGAAGAAATGAACACCAATGATGCCCAATCCGAGCGTCACCATCATAATTCAAATAAAGAATCTATAGATTTTGAACCTGCTTTCGAAAAAAGCGGGGCGGCGGCGAGTGTGCCAGATGTGGATACGAATGAGCCGGTGGCTGACGTTGATGAACAGGACACAAGACATCTGCCAAAGATCCCGCTCCACCTAGTGATAGCGGCATGCCCCTCGCTTAAGACCTTCTACCAAGGTGAGATCCGGCATTGGCATCAGCTTTTCGATGCGGCGTGCCATGTGCGGCCAGCCATGGGGATCAGTGCGTCTGCATGGGAAGAAGCACAGCGGTTCATGGGTCCGGAGCAAGCGTCGATCGTCGTTGCTGCGATGCTGGAACGCTTCGCCGACATAAGATCGCCTGGTGGATACTTGCGAGCTCTGACTACCAAAGCTGCGGCAGGCGAGTTTTCCTGTGGCCCAATGGTCATGGCATTGATTGGCCGGCGGAACGCGGCTTAACAGCTGTTAAACTCCGATCGCGTGCGGCTGGCATGGCATAACTTAACAGCTGTTAAGTAGGCTCTCGGCACACAAACGGTGTCTGAGAAAGAAAAGTTAGGGGGTTGAGGTATGGCGGTATTTGAGATCGTGAAAGTGGCTTTCGCCTTCGTCGCGGCGGAGATCTGATGACGAGGGCATCCCGATCACCATGGTGAAACCTCAGCTGGTGACCATCGCTGCTAGTAGCGCCAAGGCGGCTAGCGAAGAACATACAGATCGTTGCGCTGCAGCCAACCTAGCAGTTGCGCGTCTCCGCGGCCCCTGCCCTTTTCGATGTCTGAGATCTGATGATGAATACCCTCAATAACTGGCTCTACGCTATCCGGCGCCTGCTGACGGCGATTTGGGTCCTGGCCTCGGATATTCGCTTGGCCTTCATCGGTGCTAATGCCTGAGAGGTAGGTTGTGGATGTCTGTTGCATGATATCGTGGCTACGGGCCGTAGCGCACAAGGAGCAGACGATCGATGGTTGCCAAAACCGTTTGACCAAGGGCTCGATCTTCGAACTCCCGCGCGCGGGGAAGGGGACCCCGTAACTTCTCAGTCACTTCGATAATGGCGACATGGCCAGCGAGGCAATCGGCTCCTCAAGCGCAGCAGCTGGTTGCCAGCGGTCCCGCGTTCCGCTGATTTGGTCGTAGTGGACGACGAGGACATCGCAGAACAGCGGTTGCAACTCAATCTCTTGATTTCATGACACCCGAACTCTTCAAAAGAGTGCTTTGATGTTGGCTGCGGAATGATCTGATCCGTCCGATGGCGGAAAACGATTTAATAACAATAGGTTATTGCGTTTTTGGTATTCGCGATGAGAAATCATGCCCATAATAGCCTTCATCGAAATGGCTTCCCTTTCCATGATGCCGATCCGCTACATCGACGGGAAGCCAAAGGATCAGCAGGCTTTACGAAGAAGTTGGCAGTTGCGGGCCGATTGAGCGGTCTGGGCTATCTCGTGAAGAAGAAACCGCCACAGGTCTAGCCGATAGGCCCTGTGGAAGTTCTCATCCCGTCGTGCCAGTACAGTTCGGTGGAGGTTGGGTGTTTCATGGGTTTGGTCCACGAAAAGTAAAAGTGTTCTTCGGGTTTTGTGACTGACGGATGAGGGGCTTTGGGGTTCCTCGGACGGGTCCGGGCCGGGTTCCGGTCTGTCTTTCCTGATGAAGGGCATTCCCATGCAAACAAGTGTCTTGCGCGTGCTGCGCGCAATCGCTGCCTCGTGGTGGCGACACAAGGAACTGCGCCGAACCGGCCAGTCGGCGCTGGCGCGGCATCTCGAACGCGAGACTGTCCTGCGTGATCTCGGCTATCTCAGGCAAGCGGCGACATTGCCGAATGCCCATGTAATCTGCGGAGAGGGCGGGACGTTCATCCATCTCGGTTGGACCACCGTGTCGACCTTCGCGCCGATCGAGCGCTTTCCCTTGGCCGCTCTCGCGGTCGCACGAGGCACGCCGTTCATCGATATCCGACCCGTCACCGATGTCATCGCCTTCGCGAACCTGCTGCGGGTGGCGCGGGATGGATCGGTCGACCCTGAACCTTGCGGTCCTGGCATGTCCGTCTCGCTGACCGCCTACATCGACATGGTCGAAGGGCTCAGCGCGAGGATCCTCAACGATCCGCGGCCCCGTCAGTCAGCCTGATCACCATTCCCTCTCATTAAAACTCGAAAGGAGGCCAGCCATGGCCCGATCCCGCACGCCCAAATTCGATGCCTCCGAGGTCATCACAAACGAAATCATCCGTATCATTGAGCGCGGCGTGCTGCCGTGGCGCAAGCCCTGGACGGCTGGTGGCAGTACACGTCCCCTGCGCGTGGGCGGCGAGGCATATCAAGGCGTCAACAACTTCCTGCTGACCATGCGGACCGTGATGGCGGGCTACAGCTCGCCCTACTGGATGACCATCCCGCAGGCCAATGCCCTGGGCGCCAAGGTCCGCAAGGGCGAGAAGTCCTCCGTGGTGGTCTATTACGGCCAGAGCCGGAAACAGGACGAGGCGTCTGGAGACGCCGACGAGGCCGATGGGGATAAGACCCGCGTCTTCCGTTTCCAGAAATCCTATCGCGTGTTCAACGCCTGCCAGATCGAGGGGTTGCCGGATAGCTTCCATCCCGAGCCGGACCCGGTGCCTGAGCATCCGCCCGCTGAACCCATTCCCCATATGCAGGCTTTTTTTGATGCCATCGATATCACCACCGTCTTCACGGGCAGCGATGCCTATTATTTGCCGCCGGTTGACAAGGTCTACATGCCGCCGATTACGCGGTTCCAGAACCCGAGAAACTTCTATGGGGTTTGGGCCCATGAACTGGGCCATGCCACAAAGGCGCGCCATCGCTTGAACCGCGACTACGGTCTTTCGCGGTTCGGCAACACAGCCTATGCGCGCGAGGAGATCGTGGCCGAGCTCACGTCGTGCTTTCTGGGGCAGGAACTTGGGTTCACGTCGCATACGCTCGAGATGAATGCCGCTTACCTCTACAACTGGCTGCGGGTGCTGCGCTCGGACAAGACCGCGATTTTCAAGCACGCGGCCGATGCGCAGCGCGCCTGTGATTACCTTATCGCGCGATCGGAGGCGGGCAGGGCAGGGGAGGTCGACCAGGCCGCTTGAGGGGATGTGTGTCGGCAAAGGGAAAGCAGGCTTTGGGAAGGGTGTTTCAAACTTCTCAAAGGACAGACCCATGACCAATGCAGCACAGCCTCTGACAGACCGCCCAGACCCCGCCGTAATCGCCGCTCAGAATGACGCTTTCCGCAAGCTCGCCTGCCTCGGGATAGCACCAGAGGCGCCCATCCAAGGCCGGATGCATGTGACCCGCTCGCTCATGGAGGCGGGGGACGGTTTCATGGCCGAGGCGGTGAATGTCACGGGGGCGTTCGACACATTCGAACCCGAGAATGACCCGGAGGGCTGGCATGATTTCGGGGCGGTCGAGATCCAGGGTGAAACCGTATTCTGGAAAATTGATCTCTATGAGGCGGGTTCGGATTTTCGCTACGCTGCCGAGACCCCGGACAACCCCGCGACCACCATGCGTGTGCTGACCATCATGATGGCGCGCGACTGGTAGGCGAGGGGCAGTCTCAAGACTTACTTCTCAGCCTCCTAAGGCCCGCTGCCCCTCAAAAGGCAAAGCGGGCCTCTTGTCCTTTTGATCCCCGAAACCGGGGATTGGTCACGCGTTTGAACGCGCGGGCCGCACCATAACTACCGAGAAGGACATCCCATGACCGCAAGCTTCAAACCCGTATCCGTCGCTATCGGCGATCTGACTGCCCATCCCGCCAATGTGCGCAGTAACTCCCCGGAAACCTATGATCCCGAGAACATCGCCCATCTAAAGGCCAGCATCGCCGTCTTGGGCCTGCTTCAGCCGCTCCTCGTCCAGAAGATCGACGGCAAACACGCTGTTCTCGCCGGCGGCCGACGCCATGCCGCGCTGAAGGAGCTGGTCGTGGAGAAGGCCGCGAAGGGCTTCACCGCCAAGACCAAGATCGACTGCCGCCTCGTGCCAGAGGATTGCGACGTGACGACGGCGCTGTCCCTCGCCGAGAACATCACCCAGGCCCCCATGAACGCGATTGACGAGTTCGAGGCCTTCGCGCGGATGATGGAGGTCGACGGCCAGACGCCTGAGACCATCGCCAAAACCTTCGGCACCACTGTTTCCGCCGTGAAAGGCCGGTTGCGCTATGGCCTCATTCATCCGGATATCCGCGCTGTGGCCCGTGCGAAGACGATCACGCTCGACACGATGAAGGCCTTTGCGGAGCATCCGAGCCAGGAGGTGCAGCGCGAGGTCTACGAGGCGCTGACCAAGGAAGACAGCTATCTGCAGGCCTACACCGTCCGTCAGGCTCTCAAATCCCGCGGCGTGCAGATCAGCGACGATATCGGGGCCTTCGTGCGCGAGGACTATGAAGCGCGCGGCGGCGCTATCGCGGCCGATCTGCTGGAGGAGCATTCGGTGCTCGAGGATGCGGCACTGGTCGAGGTCATCCTGCTAGAGAAGCTCGGTGCCGCGGCCGAGGAAGCCCGTGCGAAACTGGGTCTTGCCTGGGCCGATGCGATGGTGCGCTATGATTACGCGACCATGGCCGACTACGGCCGCGTCTATCCCGGCCCTATTGAGCCTGATGAGGCCGCCCAGAAACGCGTGGATGAGATCACCGCCAAGCTCGAGCAGCTGCAGCTCGAGATGGAGGATGAGGGCCTCGAGGACGATGCCTACAATGCCCTCTACGAACGCGTGGACGCTTTGGAAGAAGAAGCGCGCGACCTGCAGGAGGCCTACAGCACCGAGGACCTCGCCCGCGCAGGCGTGATCGCTTCCTGGTCCGGTGGACAGGTGACGCTGCATGTGGGCCTCGTGCGCCCTGAGGACAAGCAAGAGGCGTCTCGCAGCCCTTCCGGTAACCAGACCGGCAAGGACGAGCCCGACCCAAGCGAGATCACCTATCCGGCTTCGCTGGCCGAGGATCTCAAGACCGAACGTGCGATGGCCCTTGGCGCCGCGATGGCGTTGCACCCCGAGGCCACGCTCGATCTGACCCTCTTCAAGCTGGTGAGCGACGTTCTGGGCAGCGGCATGAATGTCACGCAGGCGATCAAGGTCGAAGCCCGCAAGGAATACCGCAGCCATGCCAAGATGGACGACATCGACGGCACCTCGCTCGAGCAGGCGGCCGCGGCCCACGATGCCCTCGATCTGACGTGGCTCGATGAGGCCCGGTCCCCTGCCGATCAGTTCGCGGCGTTCCGCGTGCTGGAGGCAGCCGAGAAGGCCAAGCTTGTCGCCTATGCCACAGCAAGCACCACGCAGTCCTGCTTCGCGCGGGATCGCCAGCGCGACAGCCTTATGCATGACTTCGAGATCGAGATCATGCCCGACATCCGTGCGCAGTGGACCCCAAATGCGGCTCTGTTCAATCGCTTCAAGAAGGCCTGGCTCCTGAAGATCCTCGGCGAAGATCTGGGTCTGGCCCAGGAAGCGGTGACGCTGGCCTCATCGAGCAAGAAGGAGATCGTCGCCTTCTGTGACAAGCTCTTCGCCGAGCCATTCGCCACACTCACGGACGCGCAGCGTGTTGCCGTGGCCGCCTGGTGCCCACCGATGATGCAGACCGCCGGTGTCGACCTCAAAGACGCGCCCATTGCGGAAACCCCGGAGCCTGACAGCGAGGCTGCGCAGGCGGCCTGAGGCATCACGCGACCCGCGCGCGGCAGGCCGCCCACGCGGGTCGACCCTCCCACACACAACGGAAAGACATCCCCATGGCTATTCTCAAGTTCTCCGCCTCCGCTGTCGCGGCGCAGATCGCCCATGCGCGCGGCTGCAAGACCTTCCTGCCCAACTGGAACGGACCTGTAGACAGGCCCGCCCTGATCCTCATCGTCGGCAACGGGGTGCATCTGCGCTCGAACGGCATCGATGGCACGACCACCCGCATCGTCACGACCGAGCAGGCCGATCCCTCCTTCGCCTTTGCCGATGGCATGAACCCGTTTCGGGATACCGACTGGATGGCGCAACGCCGCATGGCGTTTCGCGACCTGACCGGGCAGTTCTACACGGACATCCTGGACGACGTGCAGGTGCTCATCGACCGGGGGCAGGGCACGATCCGGCTCGCCACGGATGGCCACAGCATCCGCGTCTTCGTGCGCCGTGCCTCGGACTATCTCATCGGCGGGACCTATGATGTTCCCTCCGGCCTTGGCGGTACCTTCCGGGTCATCCTCAAGGATGCCTGCGACACCTTCGCGATCGTGCAGAACTGCGGCAATTGCGAGGATTTCGACGCCATGCAGCCCTACCGCGTGCCACTCGATGCGCTCATGGAGATCGATGACCGGAGGGCGGCGTGATGGGTTGGCTCTTCTATACCGATCGCCGCATCCAGACCTACGCGGATGAGAAAGCGGAGATTGCCCGGCTCTGCACCTCTCATGGCGAAAGGCGCAAGACGGAACTGGTCAAAGCCTGCAAGGTGGGTTCGACTTGGTACGCGGCGGCAAAGGTCACAAATATCGACGGCACCCCTGTCGAAGACACGACCTATGTCACCGATGCGGATGGCTCCATCACTTTCGCCGCCGTATTCCTTACCCGATATGATGACGGCTGCTGGGGCTACAAGGACATGGAGGAAAGCGCGGGACCGAACGAGTCTCGTGCTCCCCTTGCGTTGATCGCGCTCCTCTCCAACCTGAAAGACGAAGGCAGCTACGCCCATGCCTGGCGTCAGCGCTGCCGGGATTGGGCCGCGATCCCGGACTACGAGGAAGGCGACAAGATCAGGCTCGCCACCCCTGTGACGCTCGCCGATGGCAGTACATGCCAGATCGTCACCGTGACCAACTACAGGCGGGGTCGGCAAAAACGCCGCTGCTACCGTATCGAGGAAACCGGTGGGCTCGTACGCCTGTCGAAGGCCTCGCTTGCGGGCTCGGAGCTGCTCAGCTCCGCAAAAGGCGAGGCTAGCCCAGTGCTGGCGGAGTTCCTGGCGGGGCAGGGTGGCTGAGTTTCCCGCTGAGACAACACCACGGGACCACGCGCGCGCATACTGCCGACTTGAATTCGTATCTCAAATGAGATACATCACTCCCATCAACTGGAGGACCATCCATGCCTGCCCAAACATCCATGCTTCATGTCCGTGTTGACGATCAGCTGAAAGCACAGGCTTCGGACGCACTTGCGGGCGTCGGTCTGACGCTCTCCGACGCGGTGCGTATTCTTCTGACCCGCGTGGCCGCAGAAGGCGGCTTGCCTGCCGGATTGACCGCTGATCCGGATGCCTATGACGCTTGGTTCAGGGCGAAGGTACAGGAAGCGCTGGACGATCCAAGGCCCACAACGCCCCATGCCAAGGCGATGCAAGACGCCCAGGCATTGATTGACGGGAAGCGCCTTGCCAAATCTTGAATGGAAAGCCACGGCCATAGCCGACTTGCTGGCAATCATTGACTACATCTCTGACGACAACCCGGATGCCGCCCAAGTTCTCAAAGACGAGATTGAACACAAGACGTCCCTCCTTCCAGAACGCCCTCAGATGTACCGCGCGGGCCGTGTGGACGGGACTAGGGAGATGGTTGTTCGGCCGAACTACATCGTGGTTTATGCTGAAAGCCCTGAGATGGTGACCATTTTGCGCGTTCTTCATGCTGCGCAGCAGTGGCCATGATCGGGGTGCAGGCCCCCCGCTAAGAAATTGCCCGCTCTACGCCTTCAAAGTGTAGAGCGGGCTTTTTGTCCTTTGGAACTCAGACCCTGATCCAAAGGAAAATCCCCATGTCCAGGCCCAAACCGGCAAATCCGGCTCTCTCAATCTCCGACGCTAACCTCGCCTGTGCGCTCGCGCAGATCGGCGCGGAGGTCGACAACCAACCCCTGCGCAATTCAGCGCTCGCGCGCATCATGCGCGAGACGTTTCATGGCAGCGATGCCGGCGGTGCCTGGGACTGGCGCATGGCCTATGACCTGATGCAAGCCGCGGCCATCCAGGTGCTGCTGCGTTGGGACGGCGCGGCGGGTGACATCGCCGCCGCAAAGCTGCTTGCCTCGCGGCTTCTGACGGAAACCCGCCGGTCAGAGCAGCAGATCCGGCTGCAGCAATTTTCCACGCCGCTGCCATTTGCGGCGCTGGTCTTGCGGGCCACGGCGATCCGCAAGGGCGAGACCGTGCTGGAGCCCTCGGCTGGCACCGGTGCCCTGGCTGCTTTCGCCGCACGGGCCGGTGCGACGCTTCTGCTCAATGAAATCGACCCCTTTCGCCAGCGTCTCCTGCGCGCGGTTTTCGGTGGCGAGGTCACAGGCCATGACGGCGAGCATATCGACGATCTGCTGCAAACGCCGGCTCTACTCGACGTCGTGGTGATGAACCCGCCCTTCGCCTCCTCGGTCGATCGGTCGCGGGACAAACACATCGCCGCCAAACACCTTATCGCGGCTGCAAAGCGCCTGGCGCCCGGCGGGCGGCTGGTGGCGATCATGCCGCCTGGATTCAAGCCCGAACGCGATGCCGCGCATTGGTCGCGCGCCTGCGGTTTTCTCACGCCGCGCTTGGCACTCACGATGCCGGGACAGGTCTACCGCAAGCTCGGCACCTCTGTCGAAACCCAGCTCATGGTCTTCGACAAGGTGCAGGAGTGCGGCGAGATGATCCGCGCCATTGTGTGCGATCTGGACGAAGCCCTTCCATTTGTCGACGCCGTGGCCGCAACCCGGCCCGATATGCGGCCCACCCACCGGGCTGAAGCGATCCCTCACGGGCGGCCGACCGTTCCATCATCTGCCCCGCGCAAGACCGCCGCTGCGCCTGTCGTCCCCTCCAAATCTCGGGCCAAGGCCGTTGTCCCGCTCACTTTCAAGAGCCTCGATATCCCGCGCGACAACACGCCCATCTCGGACATCTATGCGCGCTACCGTCCGCAGCGGATCGAGATCGCGGGTGCACAGGAACATCCCACGCCGCTCGTTGAAAGCATCGCCATGGCCTCGGTTGCCCCGCCCGTGCCCTCAATCACGGGCAGTGATGACTTGCGCTTGCCCGCACGGTTGATCGAGGAGGGACATCTCTCCGAGGCGCAGCTGGAAACCATCATCATGGCGCATGATGCCCATGGGCGCGATCTGCCCGGTCGGTTTACCATCGATGACGACCAGACCAAGCTGACGCGCGCCGATGATGACCTTAGTGCCCGGGCCTATCGCCTCGGCTATTTCCTCGGCGACGGCACCGGTTGCGGCAAGGGGCGCGAATGCGCGGGGCTCATCCTTGTCAACTGGCTTTCCGGGCGCAGGAAGGCGATCTGGGTTTCCAAATCCGCCACGCTTATCGAGGACGCGATCCGCGACTGGACCGATCTCGGCGGCTCGCCTGCCGACATTCAGCCGCTTTCCAAATGGAAACCGGACCAGCCCATCACCGTGACCTGTGGCATCCTCTTCGTCACCTACGCCACGCTACGGTCCGCGGGCAAATGCGGCAGCACGCGACTGAGCCAGATCCTCGAGTGGATGGGCGAAGACTTCGATGGCGTGCTGGCTTTCGACGAGGCCCATGCCATGCAGAACGCGGCCGGGTCCGAGCAGGGCAGGGGGGTCAAACCCTCCCAGCAGGGCCTTGCAGGCCTGCGGCTGCAACTGGCAGCACCCCGCGCCCGCGTCTTCTACATCTCGGCCACGGGTGCCACGAGCGTGCACAACCTCGCCTATGCCGCGCGGCTGGGGCTCTGGGGGCAGGGCTCCGAATACCCCTTCCCAAGCCGCGAGAGTTTCGTCTCGGCGATGGAAGCCGGCGGCGTGGCTGCCATGGAGGTGGTCGCGCGTGATCTCAAGACGCTCGGCCTCTACACGGCCCGTGCCCTCAGCTTTGATGGCGTGGAGTATGACGTGCTCGAACACGCGCTCACCCCCGCCCAGATCGAGATCTACGATGCATACGCGACTTCGTTTCGGACGATCCACCACAATCTCGAAGCCGCGTTGACGGCGACCGGTGTCAACAATGCCTCGGGCGAGACCAATGCCTCGACCGCACGCGCCTCGGCCAAGTCCCGCTTCGAGAGCACGAAGCAGCGCTTCTTCAACCATCTCCTGATGGGCATGAAGGCTCCAAGCATCATCCGCGCCATCGAGGACGATCTGGCGGCGGGCAAGGCTTGCGTCATCCAGGTGGTCTCGACGGGTGAGAGCCTGTTGAAGCGTCGGCTTGAGACGATGGACCCGGAGGATGAACTCGTCGAGGGGGCCTTGACGCCGCGCGATTATGTTCTGGGATACCTCGAACAGGCCTTCCCGATCCATGCGCAAAAGCTCGTCGAGATCGACGGCAACATGGTGGCGGAACCTTTGCGGGATGAGACCGGGGCGCTCGTTGTCTCGCGCGAGGCGCTCGCCCTGCGCGATGCGGCCATGATGGAGTTGATGACGCTCGCCCCGATCCCCTCGGCGCTCGATCAGATCCTCTGGGCCTTTGGCGACGAGGCCGTGGCAGAAGTCACAGGGCGGTCCATCCGGCCCCTCAAGGCCGAGGATGGTCATCTCTTCATCGAAAAGCGCGCCGCCAGCAGCAATTCCTCCGAGACCCAGGCCTTCATGGATGGCGAAAAGGATATCCTGATCTTTTCTGATGCGGGTGGGACGGGCCGGTCCTATCATGCGGCGCAAACGGTAAAGAACCAGAAGCGGCGGCGGCACTACCTCTTGGAGCCCGGCTGGCGTGCCGATGCGGCCATCCAGGGGCTCGGCCGCACGCATCGCTCGGCCCAGGTCAGCGCGCCCTTCTTCCGGGTCTGCACCTCGGATGTGCATGGCGAGAAGCGCTTCACGTCGACGATTGCCAAACGCCTCGACCAGCTGGGGGCCCTCACCAAAGGCCAGCGCGAGACCGGCTCGCAGGGCATGTTCCGCGAGGAGGACAATCTCGAAAGCCCGATCGCGCGGGCGGCATTGCGTGGCTACTATGCCGATCTTGCCGCCGGGCGGGCCGAGGCGATGAGCTACGAGAGCTTCATCGACTGGACGGCCCTGCGGCTGATCGACAAGGACGGGGTGCTCCTTGAGGAGCTGCCGCCGATCCAGCGGTTTCTGAATCGGGTGCTTGCCCTTCCCATCCACATGCAGAACGCGCTCTTTGCCGAGTTCATGCGCCGGATTGCCGATCAGACCGAACGGGCGCGCGCGGCGGGCATGCTCGATCTCGGCGTGGAAACCCTGCGCGGCGACAAGATAGAACAGGTCTCCACGGAAGATCTCTGGACCTGCCCGAAATCCGGCGCCGTGACGCGGATCATCGGACTTGAGGTCACGGATCCGGTGCATGTCCTTGGGGCCGAAGAGGCTATGTCGCGCAATCCCGACAAGCTACCGATGGTCAACCGCGCCTCCGGTCGCGGGGCGCTCATCTCGGCGCGGCCCATGCAGATGTATGACGAGGACATTGTCACGCTGATGCGCAAGGCGGTGAGGCCAAACGGGTCGAGCTATCTGGAGGAGACGCGGTTCGAGTCTTCGGCCTGGGAAGACATCGGAAGGCCCGAGTTTGCAGGGCTTTGGGATGCCGAGGCTGCGTCCCTGCCAAAAACCACCACGACCAAGCTCTACCTGTTGACAGGACTGCTGTTGCCGATCTGGAAGGACATTCCGACCACCAATGAACGCATCTACAGGGTCACGCCCGATGGGGCGACCGCCATGATCGGGCGCACGCTGAGCGAGGAAGGGGCGGCCGCGCTGCGCGCCCGCTTCCTCGTCTCCAATCCGCAAACGTCCCAAGAGATGCTGACCGCCGCCCTCGGCACCACCGCGCCTGTCGATCTGGGCCGGGGTCTGACCCTGACCCGTCGCCGTGTCGCAGGCGAGATGCGCCTCGAGCTGGGCGGTGCGGATCGGGGCATGATCGACGGCCTCAAGGCCCTCGGCTGCTTCACGGAGATCATCGCCTTTCAGTTGCGGGTGTTTCTGCCGCACGGGGACGGGATCGACACAGCGGGCATCCTCTCCCGGATTGTTGGAACCGGACCAGACGTCACGTGGGACGTAACTTCAGTGGCAGCAGAATAGGCGAGGGGACGATCATGACACTCGGAGAGATCAAAGCCGCCATCAATGCAGGTCAGACCGTACATTGGGCCAACACCGGCTACCGCGTGCACAAGGACAGCCTCGGCCAATACCTGATCACGTTTGAGCCGAACGGTAGCACAATCGGGCTGACCGACCGGAGCGGGCAGCGGTTGAACGGGGAGGAAGCAGAGTTCTTCATCGCGGGATCGGAGGAGGGCGACGAGAATACCCAGGACCGCCATCCGAGGCCAGACGGGCAGGCGAGGGGCGTCGTACCCGGCGGGAAGGTGGCACAGTCTTTCAGGCGTCAGCGCTGAACTGAAGGTTGGGAAGAAAGGAAAGCGAGCTTTCTGGTTTGTGATCCCTCAAGGGGTCGAGAAAGCAATCCCGGATGCGCTGGCAAGAACGTCAGACACCGGCCAATCCAAAAGGAACCATCCCATGTTCGCAGGAACCCTCACCCGCAATGTCGAGACCGCAACCGCTCAATACACAGGCATGATCCACTCGACGCGCTTTGACATTGCCATCCAGTTGGAGGCGCGGGCCAAGATGTCCGAACGCAGCCCGGATTTTGACGTGACGGCAGTCAACAAATCAGGCCGCAAGGTGCGCATCGGCACGGCTTGGAACGAGACCGGCAATACCAGCGGCAACCCCTACATCTCGATGCAGATCGATGTCGGCTTGGGCCCCTTCCGGGTCAACGCGGTGCAGACGAAAGAGGCGCGCGCGGCCCAAAGCGGCGAATTCGAGATCATCCCTCTGGTCTCGAACGGCCTGATGAAATCCGGCTCGATCTCGGGCGAGCTCACCGCCATGGACGCTGACAACGCCTTCACCGGCTACATCGCCAACATGATGTTCGATCTGGAGTTCATGCTGATCGAGAACAGCTACAAATCCGAGGAGACCCACCCCGATTACCGGATCGAGGTCAGCTCGCCCCGGGGCACACCGATCCGCGTCGGCTCGGCGTGGATGGCGAAAAGCAGCCGCACGGGCAATGACTACCTGTCGCTGCTGATCAACACGCCGGATGGCGATCTGCGCGTCAACGCCGTGCAGAGCGAAGAACAGCGCGGCGGGCAGACCTTCTCGATCATCCCGTTCATCGACAGCGGTGAGCAGCCGCAGGACGCAGGCGCGGGGCTCTCCTTGGTCGCCTAATCGGCGCGCGAGGGGGAGACGATCTGAACCGAAAGGGGAGCCGTGGGATCACGGTTCCCCTTTTTCCATGTCTAGCTGCGTGACGGGCGTCATCTGCTTGCGATCTACTGAATATGATATACGATAATATACTATTGTTTGGGCGGGGATAGGCGCATGGCGGTGAGACTTGGAAAAGCTCCGTGGTTCGAGGGCTTTGATGTAGAAGCAGAGGTTGCAGAACTTCTTGCTCATATCGAGCGTTGCACCGGTTTCGCGCTGCCTGAACACAAGCGAGAAGTCATCATGACCCATGCTAGAGAAAAGCTCGAGAGGACAAGGCAGGCAAATCTGGAGGCCAAGGCGGCGGGAAAGCCGGTGTCTACATCGCGGCGTGCGTATCTGACCGACCTGCAGGACACGATCTTAATGGCGATCCCGGAAGAGAACCTTGCGCGGATGCCGCTGAGCGAGCAGGTTCTCAACGACCCGTCATTTTACGCGGACGCCATGCACCGCGCCGCTGCGATCAGCGAGGATGAGCTTTTCATGGCGCTGTCCTCTTCGCTGAAAGACATGATGGTCCAAGACGCCCGCGAGTTCGTCTCGAAGCTCTGGCACGGCACGATTGACGACAATGCCCGCAAATACGCCGAAACCCTGAAGCGCCCCGAGCGTGAAATCATGCCGCTGCGGTCTGGCAACACGGTGTAAGGGCGAGGCCATATTTTTGGCCTGGGCCGTGACCAGGTTGACGCCATGACCTGCGTTACAGGCGGCGGCATCCAGTTCAGCGCAAAAATCATTGTAGGCGCTGTGGTGACGTCTACTGTCGCCAACATAATGAACCGGGATCACATGCGCGTCTTCTTCCGGCGCGCCGCGGCGCTTGCCGCTTTTGTCGCGCTGCTCTGGGCTGTCCAAGTCGTCAATTGGATCATCGGCTACGGTTTGAACCCGGCCTTCGGCCTGATTCCAAGGCAGCTCGATGGTTTGGATGGCGTCGTCGCAATGCCGCTGCTGCACGGAAGCTTCGCGCATCTTTTAGCCAATACGCCGCCGCTCTTGGTGATGGGTGGGCTGCTGGTGGCCACCACCACGCGGGCCTTGCTGGCCGTGAACGCCGTGGTGATCGGCCTCGGCGGCGGTCTTGTCTGGCTGTTCGGAAGCTCGGCCATCCATATCGGCGCGTCAGGGCTGGTCTTCGGCTGGTTTGGCTTTCTCGTCGTGCGCGGCCTCGTGGATCGCTCACTGATCACGCTGGGTGCGACAGTGGTGGTCGGTTTCCTCTATGGTTCCATTCTTTGGGGCGTTCTTCCGGGTCAAACCGGCGTATCGTGGGAGGCACATCTTTTAGGCGCCATCGCGGGCGCGGTCGCTGCAGTCCTTGTCCGGACGCATGTCCATGCGCCGCGATTGGGCGACGTCGATTTGGATTAAAGCAGTAAACCTTACGTTTTCGGCCCAATCATGCAGTTCAACGAACATTCGAGATGCTGCATCCGAGGCCCGCATACCGTCCATTCGCCGCACGTGGAAGATTTGGCGATGAGAGAACCAATGGTCTGCGGGACAAAGCAGGCGCGCAGGTAGGGCTTAGGTGAAACTACTCGCGCACCTTGTTGTTATGCGGCAAGATGCTCTGACGATCGGAGGTGATATGGCTACAATAAAATCGTGGAGCGGCTCTTCACCACATGCGCGCGAGGTTGCAGCACTTGATGAGCTAAGAAAAGGCTTGCCACCCAATTGGTTTGGTTATGCGAATGTTTTTGTAAAAGACCCGAGATCAGACTCGGGTTATGAGGTCGATCTCATCCTAATTTGCGACGATCGAGTTTTAATGATTGACGTCAAGGATTGGGTTGGAAGAATCTCCTACAATCGCGGCCAGTGGTGCCAAGAGATTTCAGGAAAAAAGCAAAGATCGATGGGGGGAGATCCTGTTCTCAAACTCATTGACGCGGGAAATGCGCTAATCACAAGCATGAGAAGCGCGAAGATAAATCCAGTTCCATATGTAATGAAGGCGGTTGTATTCGCGCGCTCGACGACCGACTTTTCGCAAGTTGCCCAAATCCACAAAGAAGGCGGCAAAGGCAGAGTATTGGATGTTGCAACGCTGATTGCCAACTCAAAGAACACGAGGAGACTTGATGCGACAATTGGAAAACCAGCTTTTAAGTCAGCGCCGACCGGACTGACGAACAAAGACAGCGACATCTACAGGAAACTAAAAAGTTTCTTTCAGATTGGCCGCCATTTTTCAGTCGCCGAAATGGACTACTCGGCCTACAGGGCAAAGAACGATGAGGTGTTTTCGACCGACTTATGGGCACACTACGAAGCGACATCGAAAGACGCACATGACGACCTAGCCTTGCTAAGGCGCTGGAATTTCGACGCGGAAGTTGGCGTAACGATAGTTGACGCGGATCGAGACGCTCTTGTCGGGCGAGAGAACAACATCCAAGCGTTCCTTCGCAGCCACAAAACCGGTCGAGACGCACCGGTGCTTGCGTTTAAGGAAAGCAGCAACTCAGGCGGCGCTCTTAGATGGGAACTGTTTCAGAACCACCCAGACAACATGGTTCTCCAACGGTTTTTACCGAGAACCAGATCTGAGGTCTCCAACCAAACTCGCATTGCTCTCTTTGAGGCCCTTTTGGAGGCTGGTTCTTCGCTTGCAGCAGCAGAAGTCGCCCACCGGGATATTGGAGAGCATAGCGTTTGGCTAGACCTCGAGCGGCAAAGTGTCAGCCTATCGAATCTCGTGACGGCACGCGCCCCCGAGACCAAGACAACGGCTCGTAGTCTTGCCTGGCTTGCACACAGTAGCCTGGTCGATCCAGCCACAGAAGAAAGCAACGGGGCAGATGCGCTAGATCCTTTCCGCGCAGATGTTCATGCATTCGCGTACGCCGGCCTAAAAATTCTTCTCGGACCACTAGCGAAAAACGAACTGGATGATGAATACGCGTTCTACGCAGTCAAAGAAGAAGCAAAGACAGAGGCGGGTATTGGTCCCGCTCTGGATACTTGGTTTGAAACGGCACTGTCTTCGAATCCTAGAGAGCGTTTTGACAATTGCATCGAAGCGCACAGCGCACTTCTAAAAGCGCTTTCGCAAGACCGCGAAGACGACCCAATAGACTTACTTGAACCACATAGACGCCAAGAACCTTGCATGATGGCTTTCCCGATACATGAAAGCCTTTCACCGACAAGACCGGGTGTAACTGAGTGGCGTAGCAAGCTGGGGTCGGGAGCCATGCTGCGGGCACGCCTGTGGACCCTCGGTAATGCTCAGGCTCAAGCTTCAGCGATTTTAGATTTCGTTCGGCGGGGCAAATCGTTGTCCGTTCTCCCACCTACCATCGGGCCGCGGATAGTCGAATGTTCGTTGGACGCCTATGGTCCGTTCCTTTGCGTTGAAGAGATAACCGGGGATCGCCTCTCAGACTGTAATGAATTTATCCGAGATTTGGACCAGGACGGCCTAGTCGATTTGTGCCGTTCTGTCGCGAAGGCGGTGCTGATTGCCCACGACCTCGACCTTGCTCACGGTGATCTTTCTCCATCCAACCTTTTGTTGGTAAATCAGTCAGGAGACGGAGATTCAGAAGATGAGGATGTTGCTGTTCGCATCATTGACTGGCTGGACTTTTCGACCAAAGAGGCTGGGCCAAGAGAAACGGTAGCGTATGGTGGCCACGAACCCGATCCGATGCAGCGCGACCGAAGGGCTCTAGGTCGCATCATTTTGGAGCTTGTCAAGACCTGCGCTGCCGCAAGTGATATCATTGAAGCAGCCGAGGTTTTTGCAGCCGAGAGCCCAAAAGATGCTGGCCTAAATTGGAGAGAGATTTCTCTCTTGGATGTTAATGAGCTACTTGCGGCCAAAATCGAAGAAGAAGCGCCGATTGCAGTTCCCATCAAAGACATTCTGAATGGCAAAATCATCTCACCAGAAGATGGCGGGTACCGCGTTCTGTTTGACAAGAGCGATGGGTCCATAGGTAGGGACCCAAGTGCACGAAGTGTTACGATAGTTGGTTCGAACGCCGTGGTTGAGGTCTCATTTGACGCCGCCACAAAGAACTTTCGCGTAGCTCAATCCCGACGCTCATCGAACCGGCTCGAACAATTCGCCAGCCGGAAAGGTCATCGGATTGAACTCACTCTTGTTTCAGATGCGTCAGCGAGCTCGAACTCCTGGAACTTCGTTCGCGATCTTCCAGGATTTGACGAAATGTTTCCTGAGTCGCCGGATCCTCAAAAGCGCAAACGTCGCCCTATTCTCAGCATATCATCAAAAAAGGAGCCTGAAGCACAAGACCAATCACCGGAACCAGCCATGCCAAGCCCTTTAAGGGTCTGGGACGCAATGCTGGATGCAGAAGCCACCACCTGGCCAAGCGCAACCGCGCTATCTGAAGCGAAGCGGATGGTGAGCCGACCGGACGTTTACCGTGTTGAAGTGGACTTTGCGACCGAACCCAATCTCCTAGAGCCAGGTTTGCTTGTCGCGGCAAATGATCGAACCGTTGCCAAGCTTGAAAGAGTGCGTGGGTCTGAGGGCGTGATTGAGATCGTATCTGATCGTGGTCCACCATCAATCATCAGACCAAACGTCCCAATGGAATTCATCGATATTGGCGAAAGGTCAAACATCAGGCGTAGGCAAACAGCTTTACGGAAAATTGTAGACGCCCCCAAAATTGTATCTCTGGAAAGGTACTTCTCAGATAGAGCCCCTGCCACACTTGGTGAGTTTCTTGAACTTGGCCGTAAGCCTCTTGACTACTCTTTGAATGAGCCACAATCGCAAGCACTTACAAAGCTTTGGCAGCGCGGCCCTGTCTCGTTCCTACAAGGGCCGCCGGGCACTGGAAAAACCATGTTCATTGCGGCTTTCATTCACCATGCTCTGACACATGGAGGAGCAAAGAATGTACTGCTGACCGCGCAAACGCATGAAGCCGTTGACGGGGCTGCAGCGCGGCTACTGGACTTGTTTCGAAACAGAGGAGAGGAAATTGACCTAATTCGAATTGCTTCGAATGCTGAGAGGATTGATGGCGCCCTAAAAGATGCACACGCGGCGGCACTACAAGAACGTGTGCGACAGCGCTTCTCCGCAGAACGCGCAGAACGGGTAGTGGCTCTGGCGACTCCTCTTGGTATCGAGCCGGAATTTGTTCGTGAGTGCTCGAAGATCCTTCGTAGCGTGGTTGCGACAGCCGAAACGGTTGAAGCGCTGCAATCACAAATCGAAGGCTCGGGCGCTGCAGAACCCGCTGAGGCTGAAATGCTCAAGCGGATGAAAGGTGTCTTGGAGCGTCAGTGCGCAAGCTATGGACTCGAACCCGAACTTGGCCAGAACCCTTTAGCGTTACGCTTTCGGTTATTCGAAGATGCCGCGAAGCGCCATCGTGTGAAGCGGGCCGATGCTTCGCGGCTGATCCTCAGATTGTTTGAGGCTGCAAACGAGTACGAGGAAGCACTTGGACAGCGTGGCGCTCTCGAACCGGTCTTTGTCCGAACACGTCGTTTGGTTTGCGGGACCTGTGTCGGTCTTGGTGACGAAAAACTTGGATTGATTGATGAAGCATTTGATCTCGTCGTCGTTGACGAGGCTGCCCGAGCGCAAGGAAGTGAATTGGCAATTCCACTTGTTACGGGCCGAAAGGTCTTGCTCGTGGGAGACCAGAAACAACTTGAACCATTTCTTGATCGCGAGGCGTTGCAGAAAGCGGCAAAGGAACTGGGGCTTGAAGAAGCGCAGTTGATGCGTAGCGATTTCGAAAGGGCTTTTGGGAGCCCTTACGGTGAGACAGCATCAGCGCTATTGGACATTCAATACAGAATGGCACCTACTATCGGGGGGATGGTCTCTGACGTCTTCTATGATGGAAAACTTAAGACCGGTCGAGGAGCGCCGCAGCCGGAGTGGAGGGCCCTGCCTTGGCCGTTCGACAGCGAGATATCTTGGGTAAGCTCAAGCGGGAAAGAAACCGCTCGGTCCGGCCGCGTCAGCAACGATTCTGAGGTAGAGGACATCGTAGAGAGCTTAGAGCGCCTCGCTGGATCGGACCAGGGCAGAGGCCTTTTGGACAATCATTTATGCGCAC
This sequence comes from Roseovarius sp. PS-C2, assembly GCF_018862045.1. Classification (NCBI taxonomy): domain Bacteria; kingdom Pseudomonadati; phylum Pseudomonadota; class Alphaproteobacteria; order Rhodobacterales; family Roseobacteraceae; genus Roseovarius; species Roseovarius sp. PS-C2. Next base: position 131,062 of record NZ_JAHKSQ010000006.1, on the reverse strand, counting down.
AAAAGAGCGAACTATTTGTCGGTGTAATTGCCATGTACGCTGAGCAGGTAGCAGCTATTCAACGACGCATTGGCACCTCTTCTCTCGATCGGAATTGGCGTGATCAAATTAAAGTAGGGACGGTTGATAGTTATCAAGGTAAAGAGAACCCGATTGTGATGGTCTCGCTGGTGCGAGATAACTCCAAGAAGAACATTGGCTTCCTGCGAACTGAGAACCGTATCAACGTGGCCTTAAGTCGAGCGAAGGAGCGTTTGGTGATTTTCGGTTCTCAACGCATGTTTTCCAGTTCCGATAGCAAGCTAGCTCAGGTCTTGGCCCATCCATGCCTGAAGGGTCGTATCGGGCCGATTAAACATGACGACTTTGTGGTGAACTAAGAAGATGTCAGAAGATGCAACCATTGCTACCGTCTGCCTGGAAGCCCGAACCCGCCGTTACCGTATTGATGCGATACTTCGGCGTAAACCGATACTGGAAGCTCCTGCTGAGGCCTGCTTGAAGGCTCTTTTCATTGCCGAGCGTTTGCCAGAAACCGCGTTGATGCAGTACCTTGGTCTGGCGCCAGCAGAGTTCGACGTTATTGCCTCTCAACTTGCGACTAATGCTCTCATCACGAGGAGCGGTCCTGATTTGCTGCTGACCGCTGAAGGGAAAAAGGCAATCGACCCAAACTCCGAAGGTCAGAACAGAGAACCGGTTACCGATACAATTGCCTTTGAAGATACCGCTTTTGCAGAAGCCCCGCGAGAGAAGGCACGGCCTTGGATGTTGCCTCTTGAGAGCACGCAACTCCGTGAGGATGGGCGCCCCGAGGCCACAAAAGCATTCCGGGATGGCTTTTTTGCTTGGCGAGCACGCAAACACTCAGAAAGGAGCGGCGATAGTTCTTCACAAGCCGTTGGTTTAGCGCGGATCGCAAATGTAGTCCCACTCGGGCGGGACTCGTCCGCCATTAGAGCGCCAGTGGTCCTGGCGCCCACCTCCAACGCCGCATATGTCGACGTCTCTAGGATAGATTTAGGTTCCCTGACTTCTCCTGAGAGGCGTGAGGTTTGCGCTGAGGCGTTTCGAAAGGGAATTACTGCTGCTTCAACTCCGCAAGACGGCGAGAAAGCTATCTCTTGGATCGGGCGCTTTATCGAAGAACTTCCAGGGGCGCCCCATTTGGACCCCGTAGATTGGGCTCGCAGGGTGCGATCCGGCGAAATTGTGACCAGTGGCCAAGGACAGCTAATATCTCAGTCTTTACCGTCATTTGTAACATCAGGCGGAGTTGACACTGAGCAATTGAGCGCAGATTTTGGGGATCCTCCTATCGTTTTTTGGTCACCACCAGAAGGTGATGCCTGGCGACTTGATGCGGACATTGATCCTGCCATAAGACGGCTTTCAAAGAATGGAAGGCGGTTCGACCACACGAAAGAGGTTAGTGTGAGCGCCGTCTTTCGCGTCCGAAAGGGGACAGAACGCGACACAGAATACACTTGGTTTCTTAGGCAACAAAATGGTCCCTTTGGCGCGGCGCTGCTTCTCTCGACGCCGCCCTCAGACTCCACCAGATTGCCTATGGGATTAGGCGAAGATTTGCCTCAGGCTCTTGAGTTGCTCTTGAAGCCGGGTCATTGGGTTGTTGCTGTGTCGCACGTGGTGGCCGAGCGAGCTCATATTCCGATCCCCATTGGGGTCGCTACTGATGATCCTCAAGCAGTCCAGCGCGTTCAAGCGGTTATTCATGATAGGATCGCGACATCCGAGGTTGATGACTGGCGAGCAGCTGGAGATCGCAAGGTTTGTGAACGGATTGCGAATAGAGCTATCGTCGCAACCGAGCCTCAGAAAAGCTAGCCTAATCGCAGAAACTAAATGGGGAAAGGTTCGCCGCCGTTTAAAGTGCCTCTCGGTGATCAACCGTGCGATCAATCGACACGCAGTAATTGGTGCGCCAGTCAAAAGGATTTGGCGTTTTTCGAGAGCAGCAACTCGTTGATGTCCGTTTGTTTGTGTCCACCAGCAATGGCGGCCAACGCACTGCATAGAACGGCCCTTCGGTCCGTCGCGCATTCGGCCATGCGGCCTCACCGCGGCGTCGCGCCTGGCATCCCGGTTTGCCCGCCTCGCGAGCACGTTCCTCCCCGGCCGCTCCGCCGGATTGCGCTCTGGTCTGTTTTGCGGGGCAAAACGATCCCGCCGCTTCATCCGTCTCCCGCGTCCGGTCAGGCCGTTTGCCTGCTCAGGTCGGGCAAACCTACCGTCAAAACACACACACATGAGCGCGGAAGCATATCCTCCGGATGGCCCCCAAATCAGCCCGCGTCAAGGATCGCAAAACTTTTCGGCGAGGGCGGCGCTTGTGGTGCGGCGCGGTCCCGTGCCTGAGGGCGCGCGTGTGTCGGGTGCTGCGCGCGGAAAACTTTTGCGCCCGGCAAGCCGGCGGCTGCGCCGTCCCTGACCCGGGCAGATTCGGAAACCAGGCATTCGGCCATGCCCCCACACTCACGTGGTGGCCTTGGAACCGAACACTGGAGACCAGACATGGCTTACGACAATGCGAACACCTACGAGACCATCGAGCTTTTCGGACTGACCGAGAAGGACGCGCAGCTGCCGATCCCGGAAGATCACATCCTGACCGACCACATCATCCGCGAAAGCTTCGAGGCTTTGCTCGGTCCGCTGCGCGGGACCGGCCTTGAGGCTGAAATCGAACCGTTGGCCCATGGGCTCGCCACGATCCTGCAGCGCCGGAAAGTCGCGCTTGGTAAGGAGGTCGACCGCATCGCCGACAAGATCGGCGCGCTGGCAAAATCCCACGACGGATCGGAAATCGCCGAGACCGCGCTCGAAGAGGCGCAGGCGCGCTTTCTGCAATTGCGCGAGATTGTTGGCGCCATCGAGGTGATGAGCGAGGCGGCGGCGGAGTGCTACGAGATCGAGACCGGTCACGCCTTCATCCCGGCAGCCGGGTCGCGCGCAAGCGTCCGGGCGAAAGAGACCGGGGCAGTGTTCGAGGCGCGGCAACTGCTGGAGCAGCACGACCGTGAAACCGCCGAGAAGTCGAAAGTCGAGGGCGTGCCCCTGATTGTCTCGGGCGCCACCGACTGGACCGATGTCGATGTGATCTTCAACACACTCGACAAGGTTCGCGAACGGATCAAGCAGAACCGCAACCAGGAGATCTTCCTCTGCCACAAGGGTGGCAAGCACGGGGCGGAGATGATTGCGGCCCGGTGGGCCCGGGCACGCGGGGTCGCGCAGGCGCGCTTCGATCCGCGCTGGTCCGCACACGGGCGGGCGGCACCGTTCAAGTGCAACGACGAAATGCTGGACGACAAGTTCGCGGCGACGGGGGTTGTACTCTTCGGCGGCAACGGGGTCGCGCTGAACCTCGGGCAGAAGGCGGAAGCGAAAGGCCTGACGGTCATGCGGGTTGCGGACCCGGCGAAGAAGACTGCGCAGGATTGAAGAGAGGGGGTCGCGCTTGGCGCGGCCCTTTCGTCATGTCTCATGGTGCGTGCGATCGGTCACGCGTGATCGGCAGTCTGCGGCGTCCAGTACCGTTATCCCTCTACCCGGTCCGTCAGAGTGCGGTCCATCCGCATCGGTATGGGCTCGGGATGGTGCGCACCTCACGCACATCGTTAGCGGGGCAAGAAGCGAGGGATCGAGATGTCGCACTTGAGGCTGAAGACTTGCGCATCCCTCGGGTGGTGTTTCGGAACATCACACCCACGCGGGCGGGCTCCGTCAGCACCCCGGCCAGGCTCGGCGGGACGCGAACGCGGATGGTGGCGTCGGCGTGATGGCAAGGGTCATCCGTGTCACTCCTTTTTGCTCATAGATGTGGATCGCACGGGGTCGGCCCAATCGTGCCCTGCGCTTCGCTCCGGCAAGCACAAATACGGCTTCCACGGCTAGCCGCGGACCCTCCGCATTTGCGCTTGCGACCGGGCCTCTTGCCCCCGTGCTGGGTGATCCCCATCGCAACAAGGAGTAACCCAAATGACCAACCACTACGTCGCCACCGTCCCCGTCAAGTTCACCGACACCGATGGCCAGGAGCGCACCCGTTTTCAGCGCGTGGGCGCGATGTTCCGCAACACTCGCAACGGGGACGGCTCGGAGTTCTTCAGCCTCAAGCTCGACTTCCCGGTCGCGGTCTCGGAGCTGGTGATGTTCCCGCCGAGCGCGAAGGATCCCCAGGACTGAATCCTCTGACGAGGATGGGCCGCCCCGGGACGATCTTGGGGCGGCCCGATCCCTGTTCCAGGGATGCCGTCACCGGCGCGGGTGATCGCCGGCAGCGACCCTTCTTGGTGCCGTTCGCTGCGCGTTCAACGGACGCACTCCGCCCGGAATGATCAGGCCGCGACAGACCGGCCAGTCAGCCTCAAGGGGGCCATCCGCAAAAACCTATCGGCCAGGGCCTCCCGGTTTTTGCGGCAGAGATTTGGCAAGCCAAATCTGGCCCTCCTTGACCCTGCCTGTCCGCCCTGTCGGTGGGGTTTGCGCCCGCCCGAGGGTCTGACCGAACACATGCGTGTTCGGTCAGACCCTCGGGCGGTGCTGGGGAAGGGGCCCCATCGGACAGGTGGGGTTCTTGATGGCGAGTGGGCAGGCCCGCGCCCCTGCGGGCCCCGGGGGAAGCGGACACCAAGGCTGCCTAAGACTGAGTGCGACGTAAGTATATAATTGACATATAGGTATATTATCGTAAGGTAGGGGCAGCCTTGGTGGAAGGTGGCAGGAAATAGGGGGTCTTTCTTCCGCATGTCCCGAACAAAACGCCTGACAGAGATCGAGAAGATGCAGATCGTCCGCGAGGCCGCGGAGGGTGTGTCGACGTCTGAGCTGGCGATGCGTTTCGAGGTCACATCGCGGGCAGTGCGCTACGTCCTGAAAGCCGATGCCGAGCGCCAGGCCGATGCCGCGATCCCGGTCTCGGCGGTCAGTGTGAAGGTCACGGCTGCGGAGCTTGCGGCGCTCGACGAGGTGTTGGCCGAGGCGGGGATCGAGAGCCGGGCCGAGGGATTGCGGCGGCTCATTCAGGCCGCAGGCGGGGTGTTCGTTCCGGACGCGCAGATGGCAGCAGAGATGGCGCGCTACCGCGCCTCTCTGCACGAGGTTGGCAATGGTGTCGCGCAGATCGCCAAGCAGATGACGCGGGCCAACCGGATGGGGCAGGGGGCTGATGGTGGCACGCGTGCCGAGTTCTCCGAATTGCGGCTTGCGCAGATGCGCGGGCTGGCGCGATTCATCCTGGATTCCGCTGACGAGATTGACCTGCTCCTGCGCCGCCGTCGCGACGCGATGCAGCTCGAGGCCACGGCCGCGCTGAGGGAGTTTGCCCATGCGGCTGAATGATGCCGTCGATGCTGTCACGGGCGAGGTCTTCCGGGACGGCTGGAGCCGGATCCGGGGCTCGATGCAGGGGCTGCACGTGGCCAAGCAGAGCCAGCTTGTGCGCGCGGCGGCAGGGCATCGGCCGGCCGTCTTCAAGGCGATCCTGGGCGGCGGTACGCATACCAAATCGCAGCTCGCAAACCAGCTTGATTACCTCACCACGAAGTCCACCCATATCGTAGACTCGAGTGGGTTTCTGGATGGCAAGGCGAAGCTCGAGGCGCGTGACATCAAGGATCTGACCGAGCGCTTTGCCAAGCGGTGGGATGCGGGCTTCAAGCCCAAGCTCGGCCAGACCACCCACTTGCTCATGTCCTTCCCCATCGGCACGCGCGGAGAGGATGTGCGCGACATCGCGACCGATGTGGCCGAGCGGTTCTTCCAGAGTGACGCGGGGCATTTCGACTACATCATCGCGGTGCATGAAGACCGCGATCACCCGCATGCGCATCTGGTGTTGAACCGCCGCTCGCAGGAAGGCGAGTTCTTTTTCCTCGGGCGCAACCACCGCTTCAACTATGACGACCTCCGCCTCGCCATGGTCGAGGAGGCGGAGAAGTACGGCGTGCGCCTGGAAGCCACGCGTCGGGTGGATCGCGGAGTTGTACATTACCCGGCCCGCACCAGCGAGGTCTATGCGGCCAAGGACGAGGGGCGCGCGCCCCGCGAGCGGGAACGTGTGGGGCAGGACCTGACGCGGACGCTGGCGGAGATCGCCAACACCAGAACCGTCTACCACTCGCTTGCCGCGGAAGCCTCCCGGGAGGCCCGCGAGGATATCGCGGCGGCGCTCTTCCGCGCGGGCGAGGTGCTGGCGCGTGGCGGGCAGGTGGACCGAATAGGAGATGTGTATATGGCCGAGGATCAAAGTTTCGAGGATCTCAGCAGCCTCTATGCGGAAAAGCTCGCGCGGGTGCAGGGCATGATCGCCGAGAAGTCTGACGTGGAACGTCCCATGCTGGAAAAACGCCTGATCGAGATCCAGACGCAGGTCCAGCACATGCAGCCGCTCGGATTGCGTTCGAGTACGTTGTCAGAGGCGCCCTCGGAGGGCGGGGTCTATTCCGAGGCAAACATCCAAGAGAGCGAGCTCGAACGCCTCACTGAGCCGCGCCTGCGCTCACGGATCGACGCGGCCCTGCGCGGCACGGGCATCAGCACATCGGAAGTGGTCGCCCGGATCGAGACGGGCGCCTCAAATGCAGCGCTCGAGCATCAATGGATCGCCGATGATCTCTCCAAGGTGGCCGAGGCGCGCGATCTGAACCTTGAACGCCGCGCTGATCTGGAACAGGCGCGCGACGTTCTCAACGATGTGCATGTCGCGCTTGGCACGCTTCTGGAGCGGGAAAACGTGCTGCGCCGGGATGGTGTCGTGGAAGCGGAACCGGTCAGAGAGCGGTTCCACTATCACGAGGGCGCGGTCCGGGCGATGGAAGGGACAATCCGTCAGGAGATGCGCGCAGACGGCCTGAGCGCGCAGCAGATCGAGGACCGGGACAGGGAGGTTGTCTCAAGGGCGGAGCGCCGGATCGAGACGGAACAGCGCGCGTATCTCGAGGCACACCCGGATCTGCTCGCACGCCCTGGCGATGTGATTGACCGGTCTGAACCTTACAGGGAGACCATTGCCGATGCGGCCCGCGCCAGCGAGATCACCCGCGAGGTCGACCGCATCATGGAAGGACGCGACCTCCGCACGCCCGTTGCAGATGCTGTCACGGATGATTTACGAGCGCGCTATCCGGACATGCCCTCCCACCTCGCCCGTGGGCTCGGCGCGACCTATGCCGCCGTCGTCGAGACCCGGGACACGGAGGCCATCAATCAGGTTCGCCGCGACAACGAGTTGCGCGAGGGGCTTGGGGTTGGCACGCGTGACGAACGTCTAGCCACCCGCGATGAAACGGCGCCGCAGACTGACCGTGCCGACCGCCTCGCAGACGAGATTGTGCGTGTGCTGGACCATGAACGGGCCGGGGAGTTGTCCGCGCCCTTCGAGACCGAGGCGGAGCGGGACGCCTTCCGCGACGAGATCGCGCGGGTGCTTGATAACCGCCAACTCGACCGGCTCACATCCGGCGATGCCGATGCGCTGGAACAGGTTCTCGAGGACCGCCTCGACCGGCTCTATGTCGCCAAGGTCTACCTGCAATCGGATGCCGCGACGGCCAACACGGAGGCCCTGCGCCAGGTGGTCGATGATCTGGCTGACACCGAATACGAAAAACACCGCGCGACAGACGTGGATGGCGAGACCGAGCGGGGTCAGGTCCATTGAGCGCGCCCATGGGAAAGGCGCGGATCGCGACCGGTGTCTTGTTGGTAACGCTGGTGACCGCCGCCATGGGCTATACCATCGCCTCGGCGGTGCTGACCTACCAGGATCTCGGCTTTGGGGCCGAGATCGACTTTGCCTATATCGCGCAGAACTATCTTGCGATCCTGGACCGCCGCCCGGAGGACGCGCAACTTATTCACCTGATCATCGGCAGCTTCGCCGCCGCCGGCCTGATGTTGAGCCTCGCCCTCTCGGGGTCCGCTCTGACACGGTTTGGCCAGACCCATTGGCAGACCGCGCGCGAGATGAAGGCCAATGGGTTCTTCGGGGCGCCAGGGACCGGGTTCATCCTCGGCAAGCTGGGGACGCCGGGCTCCCGCGCCAATTACATTTGCTCCAAGGTTTTCCCGCATGCGCTGATCGTGGCCCCCACGGGCCGCGGCAAGACCACGGGCTTCGTCATTCCGAACCTGCTGACCTGGCAAGGCTCCGCCGTGACGCTCGATGTGAAGGGCGAGTGCTTTGAGGCCACGGCTCGGCACCGCGCAGCCCAAGGCGACAAGGTCTATCGCTTTGCCCCCACCGATTGGGAGGGCAAGCGCACGCATCGCTACAACCCGCTCCTGCGTATCTTCGAGCTGAAAGATCCCGCGCGCCAGCAGATGGAACTGCAGCTCCTGGCGACGCTGTTCCTGCAGAGCGACAATGACCGGGTGCAGGGGCTGCTCAAGGGCGGGATCGATCTCTTTGTGGCAGCAGGTCTGCTGGCCTTCCAGCGCAAGCGCCCCACCTTGGGCGAGATCTACCGCATCGCGGCCTCGGGCGGGAACAAGCAGAAGGAATACTTCGCGCGGGGTCACGAGGTCGACAACCGTGCGGCCAAGCTGATCTTCACGCGGTTGGCCTCGACCAACAATGACACCCTGACCTCTTACGTCTCGCTCCTGATGACCTCGGGGCTCGACCAATGGCAGAACCCGGCCATCGATGAGGCGACGGCGGTGTCAGACTTTGATTTCCGCACGATCCGCAAGACACCCTTCTCGGTCTATCTTGTCGTCCAGCCCCTGATGGTGAAACCCCTGGCACCGCTGATCCGGCTCTTCTTCTCCGATCTCCTCTCCGCCATGCAGGAAAAGGACCCCGGACCGGATGAGCCCTGGCCGGTCATGATCATGCTCGATGAGTTCAATCGTTTGGGCAAAATGCCCATCGTGGTCGAGAGCATCGAGACCCTGCGGACCTATCGCGGCCATTTGGCCGTGGTCACCCAAACCATCCCCGCCCTCGATGAAATCTACGGCGAAAACACCCGCCGCGCCCTGCAAGGGAATGCCGGCGTGAAACTCTACCTGACACCCTCCGATGAGAAGACTGTCGAGGAACTGAGCAAGGCGGTCGGCAAGACCACGAAGACCGTCATCACGCGATCCCAGTCCATCGGCAAGAACCCCTTCGAGGGCCGTAGCCAGTCCACCCGGACCGAAGAAAGCTCTCTCCTGCCCGAAGATGAGGCGCGCCGCCTACCGCTCGACGAGATCGTCATGGTGATCGATGCGCAAATGCCGGTCCGAGCGAAGCGAATTCAGTACTTCGACGATCGGCTGTTCAAGGCGATCCACGCAGCACAGACGGGCGAGTTGCCGTTTCCGGAGCCGGGGGGCGGGGGGGCGCAGGGCAATTTGCCGTTGAGTATGCGCGCCATGCCGATGACGCCGCCGTCGGACGTGCCCCGCGGAGGTGAAGCTGATGTGGATATGGAGAGCGCAAGCCAAGTATCTGGCGGTTACCCGTCAGGGCAAAACGAAGGTGCTCCAAAGAAGACTGCGCCCGTCGTTCAAGCCGTCGTCGCCGAGGAGCAGCGACAGATGGAGATGGATTTCTTTGACGAGAATTCAATGGATGGCCAAAGAGAGAATGCTGACGTTCAAGTGTTTGAAACCGCTTTAAAAAATCTTGGTATGTTGGAAGCTCGTATCTCAGAAAACTGAACTTGACCAACGCATTTAGCGTCAGATTTGACGTACGTATTTTACGGTTGCGGTTCTAAGGCCCCTTGGACAGCCTGTATGCTAGCCATCGCACATTTGGCCGCCCAAGAATATCTGCAAATTCGCCTTCGGAATTAACAGAGAAACCAGCCTTTTGAGCGGATTGCTCGAACTCTGTTGCATCAACAGAATACATGCTTCTGCCTTTGTCAGACGGGCCAATTCGCAATGTGACGAATGCAGCGCCTTCATCGGAAAGCAATTCATAGAGTCGCGCCAAACAAGGTGCTCTTTCTTCTGGGGGAATGTGCATCCACACAGCACTCATCAGAGCAATATCAAACTTGGCTCCTGACAGAAGTGGGTGACTTAACTCAGGAAGCTGCCCATCAATCCATTCGATGCCACCGTTTTCATGAATGGCTTTAGCAAGTGCTCGCATAGATGATGAAGGCTCCACCGCGATGACGGAATGACCTTTGGATGCAAACCAAGCCGCATCGCGACCGCTGCCAGAACCTATGTCGATGATCCTCAAGCTCTTCGTTGGAAGCGTTGAAATCAGAAAAGGATAGGCATCTTCAAAGGATACGGCCTCGTAACTGTCGGCCAGAGCTGCTGCATGCTGATCGTAGAATTCTATAGCGTCTAGGTTCTTCGTCATGGGATCCTGTTGGAATGTTTGTTCGTACCAGAAGGCACCTAAGAGCGCGAGGCTGCACAACGCGGACCAACAAAGCATAAAGGAGAACAAATTGCGAACAGTTTTGTCGCGATTGCAGAATCTTTCTAGCCGACTGTCGGTGGTTGAGTTTGCGCTCGCGTCTACGAATCCGTCCGGCGCGGCTTGCCGCAACCAGGCAAGATAGCAGTCCATTACGTGCCGGAAGCGAAACAGGACCGCAAAAAGCGCTCCATTTCCTACGACCGCTGTGAGCAGCAAAGCAGTAACAAGCCATGTGTTCTCTGGTATGCGCGAAACCCCAAACCATAAGCCGCCTGTAAGTGTCATTGCCAGAACTGGAATCTGCCACATGATCTGGTTTAGCGAGCGGAACTGCTGATAGTTCTGCTGGTATGCTTCACTCTTTAGGTCCATGGACTGATGCCTTTCGATTGTGGCAATCGTGTTATTCTCGCGACCAGGCACTGCGTATCAAATCTGCTAGCTCCGCCATCTCGTCTTCATCTGCGAAGGGAACTTGGGCCAATATGATCTCGCCTTCGCCAGATAACTTGGCTGCGAGATGGCCACGCCCCAAGAGTCTTTCCGCCCCTGGTTCGTCGAGCACTAGAACAGAGTTTCGTTTGTCCGCAACCTTTAGAACAAGCCGGTTGGTCAAGTTGGCGCGGAGCTGCATCGGGAGGGCATCCTTGTCTGGTCGCTGCGTTATGAGGACCAGATTGATCCCTGCGGCGCGGGCTTTCACACCAAGGCGGCTCGCGTTGAGCTCGACAGCATCACGGTAGTCATCGATCAGCATCCAATCCGCAAGTTCGTCGTGAAAGACCCATATCCTTGGCAGACGTTCGCTAGGCGGCACTTTCTTATTATAATTTGCAAGTTTGGTCACACCCGCGTCTGCGAGAAGACGGTTGCGTCGTTCCATCTCTTCAACAAGCTCCTCAAGTGTCTCAATGGCCTCCTCTCTTGAGGTAATGAGATCACCATCGAGGTGCGGCATTCGACGAAGCCACGGGAAATCAATCCCCGCCTTCGGATCGATCATTCTGATCCGTGCGCTCTCAGGGCTGTTTGTTGCGCAGATATCGAGTAGCAAAGACTGTACCAGAACGCCTTTCCCGCTTCCGGTCTCACCTGCAATCAGCGTGTGCGGACCATGAGGTTGCTGGCCAGCAAATCCCTCTCCAACATTGAGGTATAGCAGCTCTCCGTCAGCCTCCTTGGCGCCAATAAGCAAGCTCGTGTTTGTTTCAGGGGCGGTTTCCGGCAGCTCACGAAGTCTCCAAAGGTCTCTCAACCTAAGGATGGCACGCTTCGGGCGCCGCACCATGACAATAACCTCCATCGGTGCCGCCAGGAGATTAATGACATCTATGGCGTGAGAGGTCAGGAGTTCCTGCCGTCTCTTTTCGACCTTGGGAAGCGTGAGGTCATCTGAGCCCCGAAGGCGAATGAGTGCAGCGTTGGGCGTCAAGCGTGATCCGATCAGCTCTGCAGTCATATCGTATCCGCGAAGCGCCCGCTGCAGATTGATGACTGTTTCTTCAAGCCAACGTTGCGCATCATCATCGTCGTCGTTTGTCCCGGAACTGTTGAGCCAGGATGCCAACTCAGCGGATGGCATATTGGTGATCTCGGGCGCCGCAGAGCCCTCGTCTTTCTTTTCGGCGCCCGTCAGTTCTGTCGTGTTTGAATTTTCATCAGCAGTTGTTTCGACCTGAACAGGATCGGCGCTGCCAGTCTCCGTGGACGACGAACTTACCTCTTCTTGATTGGACGTCTCCGTATCCATTTTTTCGTTCGGAGGTGTCGAGCCTTCATCAGGCACTGCACCATTCACGGCGCGTGAAATTAATGCCGTTTCCCAAGGGTCCCTGGGATCAATATCGCCAACCTCAGTTTGAGGAAGTTGATCAACGGCAAAGGCACGCAGCCGAGAAGCGACGCGCGGTTTGTCAAACACTTGCTGAATACAGTGAGAAGCGCCCTTTAACTGAGTAGAGCCGCCTGCATCAACATATTCATCATCATCGTGAACAAAGACGTGCGAGAAACCGGATAGCGCAATTGGCACGTGGTCGAGGCGAACTTCCTCTGACCACTTATGCAGGTCCCATCCGCCGAGTATTTCCGGATCAAAGGGCTGCATGCCTTCGATCATGAAATCACCGATGCGATGTAGCCAGAGTTCACGGTCAATCCGTGCACCCTGGGGATCGAGTGCCCGGCCCAAGCGCAAAACGGTTTCTTCGAGCTGTTTTGCAGATTTCTTTGCCTGTGACCGGTATCCGCGTGCTGTAACGAACTTCGCCTCGGAAATCGCGATCTTTAGAACGGGCTTTCCGTCCTCGATGCGTGGCGCAATCGCCATGATGTCGGCAATTTGCTCTTCCTTTTGTCCAAACCAGGAAGCGAAATCGTCAAGGCAATACCATCCTGTTGGAAGAGTAGGGTCGCCGAGGCCGCGTTTCAGTTCTTCCATAGAGAGGACGACACCCAGCAACTCATTTGCGTAGCGCCCGTACCGCGCGGCGCGCATCACGACATGGCCGGAGAGCTGGTTGGCTTGTTCGGTTAGCCGGTCAACTGCGGCAATCCCATGAGTTGCAACGATGGTTGGGTCGATATGGTCCAAGCGCTGCTTGATAAGGGTTTGCAGTAGGCGCGGCTTGGCCGTCGTCGATACTGTAATGTTTCGGTCGACCCCGCGATCATGGATGTGTCGTATGACCTGAACACCGTTGTTCGAAAGGAGCCGACGGTCCACAAGCTCGTCGTAATTGACCACCCATTCCCCAATGCGGTGAGCGTTTTTGAAGACGTCGGCGATTTGGGTGTCTTTGAAGTTCACCTCACGTGCGGGGATCACGTCTTCTGCACGTGCGTTGTCGCCTTCGAGGAAAAGCTGAATGGCATTCAGATATCGTTGGCCTACCTGCGGCTGCACTGGAGCTGTCAAATATACGGAAGTTGCCGTATCCGCAGCTCCTACAGGACGTCGGCGAGACCAGCGGTGGGGAACATGAGAGATCAAGTCCGGACGTTGCGTTCCGGGGGCGCGCTTCCAACGTAGCTCTGCGTTGCGGGCGATGACATCCTGAAGGGCGACAAGGTCGGCCGCGCGGGTGTCTTCGTCGTCAGTGACTGCGCTTTCGTCAAGAAACCCGACACGTAGTCTTGAAAGGAAGTTCCGGGCTGCCTCACTCGCCATTACCGAACCGGTATCATCGCTGACTGCGACATTTTGCTGTTCGTAAACCTTGCGCATCCGCATCGGCTGCGAATGCGTCAGGAGAAGGTCGCATTGAAGCTCGTTCTCTTGCTCAACTTTGCTAGAAAGCTCCGCCGCAAGCGCGCTCGGAAGCGCCTTAGATTCCGCATTGTATAGCACAACCGAGAAATTTGTCCGCTCGTGGGGAAGCAAATTCAAGAACTGTTCCCCGACCGCGCTGAAGGCCTTGGCGGCGACGCCAGGCTCAACATCAAGCGCATCCTCGACATTGCCGTTGCCACCACGCCGGGGTTGTTCCGCTAAACTGTAATCGAAAGAGGACTCAGCAACGGACAGCAGGATGGCTTGATCTTCGGCGAAGCCGATACAGACTTCCGGATAGTAGTCGGACTGCAACTCTAGGGTTCTCTGCCCAAAGAGCAGGTCGGCGCGGAATATGTCCTTCTCTTCAGCTGCTAGCACGCTCTTTACAAGCTCAGCAGTTTGGTGAGCCTTGATGTGGATTTCTGCAAGGCGCAGGGGGTGCCAAGGAAGAACAATCGCAGCCGACGCGCCGTCACCAACGTTGGCAACACCTACTCGCAGCAGTTCTTTCCAAAGCGTCTCTCGCGCAAGGTCGTTGTTGGCATGAACCATAAGCGCTTCAAGGAGATCACCGTATCTATTAGCCTGGGTTATAAGACTGTCAGCGGCGATACCCTCACCGTCAGTGCCAACCCACGCTCGGATCGCCTCGGCATACCCTTCACGGAAGGCTTCGAAGGCATCTCGAATGGCTGCGCTTCCTTCGGGCGAGATCAGCCCTGATAGTTTGTCGAGTTCGCCGAGGAAAGCCTCGCTACGGTCGCCACTGGCTCTATTGGGTGCGACCATCGTACCGTTACTGCCATTCAGCGCATCCCGGATGGTGCTTACCTCCATCAGATCGATGCGCTGTATACGCCCCTTCGCACTCGTTGATTGCCGGGCAATATCGGCTGTCGGTAGAAGTACGCGGTCTCCTTGTGCATTCGCGATCCTGACAAGATCATCTGCCATTGAGCAGGCGAGCGCGGCTGGGGACATCTCCCAAATAAAGAGAAGCTTTGCTTTGGCGCCGTCTGGGTCGAGTTCAACTTCGAACTTGAGACTTCGAGCATCCTTGGCTCCGGATGTGCTACGTGCAAGATCGGCGTCCACATTCGGGAAATAGAAATCCTGCATCTTTCCGAAGTCAAAGGTCACGTCAGAGCCGAATAGATGTTCAATGCCGCGAAAACGGAACGCAAAATATCTGGCGACAGCTGCGTTCTTCCCGCGCCAAAAGCTCTTCTCACGACTGCGCGGAATACGCACAGTCAGCTTTTTTGATTTTAGCTCGATATCGTTTGTTCGGTCACGGAGTCTTTGTAGAGTCTCGATCAGACCGACGAAGAAGTCAGAGTATGGCTTTGGATTATTGAAGGCAAATTTTTCCCAAGCGGCGTAGAGTGCTTTATCACGTGCAATGTGCTCCTGGTAATGGTCGAACAACGCTGCGAGATCGTCTGTGGGGTCCTTTGGAAATGGAGCAAGCAGAAGGGTCCGCTCATCGTCTTCGAGCAAGTCATCAAACTCATCATCAAAGAACTTGACGGTTTTCTCGCCAAGTGGAAGTCGGTCTGGGCGCCTAGGGCCCAAAAAAACCTCTGAAACGGAGCGCCAATCGAGCTCAACAACGTCTTCTTGGCTTTGCCGCCAGACATCAGCAGAAAGATCATCATCCAAAAACCGTTGAATGATATCTATTGAAGGTTGCTCCAGGCGACCTCCAACAGCAGTAAGATTTTCTGCGAGCTGTTCGTCTATAGGGTCTCCACGTTCGTTTTCACGAACAAGTAGAGGCCGAACGTTCTGATGAAGTCGCCGAAAAATTTTAGCCCACTCGGCACTCCTCGCGCGCTTTGCTTCAGGGATTCTGTCGAAGTCGCCTGCGCTGCGCGGCAGTCTTAGTGCTGGCAGGGCATTATCTACCGCCTTCTGCAAAGGCATACCTTTTGAAATAACATTGTCCGAGATTGCCAATACGAAAGCCGAAAAGGTTTCAATCGTCCGCGCTGCGTGTGTTTCATTTGCAGCCTGCAAGGCAGCCGCTAAGTGCTCTCTCTTCTTTTGATCAAGAAACCGATCTGTAAGGCCCGCGCAGTGCATCCAATCCGCATATCGAAGCCTGAGTTTATCAGTTTCAATCCGCGTCACCTTCTCGACGCTCTTGTCGTTTCTTTGCAGCTCATCCTGCGAGGCAGCAAAGAGGACGGCGCGCTTGTCGTCTGGGAGGCGGCAGTGCCGCCAATGAGTGATGGACTCATCGCTCCTTGTTTCCGTGGGCAGATCCCCATTCGGATCGAAGACGGTGCCCACTCTCACCATCACTTCGTTTGAGATTTCGCCATCTGCGATTACAGCCTGCGCCACTGCGCGAACGACTTCAGCGTCGAGGCCCAACATGCATATGCGCTGTGTACCCTCAGGTTCCCCGGACAACTGCTCTTTCAATGAGGCGGTTGCCACGGCCGCGATTAGCTCGGTCCTAGTCATAGTGGCCTCCTGAACGGGTTTTCGACATATGCGCAGTCATCTGACAGGCGCCGAAGCAAGCCCAACGTCCTAAGGCGTTGTTCAAGACGCTGCGCGTTCTGTGAAAACGCATACTGATCCGTCGGAAGCTGACCGTAAGCCTTTTCAGCTTCAGGAGCTGCGATTACGATTCGAAACCTGTCGTAAAGCTTGGCGAGAAAGCGATGATATTCTTCTCGCTCACCATCAACTGTACACATAACCAACGCTTTGATGAGGGAATCATTGGGCGCGTACCAGGTCCCCACACCTCGGCGAGAAACAGCAAGTCCGATTTGACGCATCCATTCCAAATGCACCTTTGAAACGTGTTGTGAATGCCGTTTCTCAGCGTAGCTTCTCAGGGCATTGAAGATCGTCTCTGGGTCGCCCGAGGCCGGACCATCTTCCGGGTCCCATTGAAAACGCTCAGTTAGGTACTCTCTAACGGCGTCAGCAGGCGCGCGCTTCTGCAAGGCTTCTTCCCAATCAGGGGCGTTCTTCGCGCTGTCTATGTACGCGCGAACGGCTCGATTTGTGAGCATGCGGTTGGCGCGCAGGTTCTCGGCTGAAATCTCGAATAGAGTTGTCTTTTTGGGTGCTGGAATTTCAAGGACAAACCTAGGCTCGCCTTGATCACCGGTTTCTTCGATTGATCTACGCAGCATGTAGATGAGCATGTGCAGCGCAGAAAGACGCACCAAGGGGTCGATGACTGCATTACCTGGAAGATCAAGGCTAAGAAGCTGACGCCATGTCTTTGCAAGCTCTTTATATTCATCGCGCTGAGCAAATGGCAGATAGCCTATACCTCCAGTAACGGAGTTGGCATCGATCCGATGGTCGTCGGGGAGTAGTGCCTTAGCGACGCGGTTCCAGGAATTATCGCTCCGTAGAATCTTCTCGCCAATCAACTTGGCGATTTCGGTGCCTTGGCCACTGCGGGAGAGCATCAAGTACAACAGTTCCCCGCCACGCGCGAAAAAGCGTCTATCAGGACTACTATTGGGATTGTTTGGCAAGTCAGCGTAAAGGCAATAGGGGCCGTAAGGGAACAAAAAGCGGCTTGTCCATCTCCGTTGCCTGTGTGGTTCAACAGCGGTGTTTTGGAAGAGTTCGACAATCCTTGCGAGCTCAGAAAACTCGCCACATCGGTCTCGCAAAAAAGCGAAACTTTGATCGCTCTCGAATTGCTTGAGCCAGGCGTCCCATTTCTCACCGTCCAGCTTTTCACTTGCATCAATATGCTGGATATGGGGGTTGCTAAAGATTAGCTCACGCAAGGGTATCAGCCTCGGCGTGTCATAGGTGAACTGCTCGTGTGCGCCTTCATTTCGAACCTCAGCTAGACCGTGCTGAACTTGATCACGGGAACGAAAGACGGACAGGAACTCCAGAAAAACAAGCCAAGGGGTCTGATCGTTATAAAAACGATGTCCCCAGATCGCCTCGTCAACCCAGACTTTAATGCCTTTGTAATGTGTTGGAGTATCAAGTCGTGTCATGCGTCACCTACACGAACGCGAATATTGTCGGGTTGCGGCCGCCCCCTTGGGTCGACAGTAATGGCGCGAAGGCTCACTTCGCCTTGCACAGGCTGCGCCCCCATTATTTGGTCGAGCCGCTCGATCAGCCGAAGCTTGAAATCCAAAAAGTCCTCATAGCACTGACGAGAGAAGCTCGCGGGCAGGCTGCCGCGTGCGACGCGGATCAGGTATTCAAAATGTGTAAGTTGTAGTTCAAGCTGGTCGACGACTGTCTCAGGCCCTCCGGCTGGATCGATAACTTGCACAATGGGAGTGAAGTCATCGGACGCTAGTGAAAGACGAACGTATGGATCAC
Source organism: Roseovarius sp. PS-C2 (assembly GCF_018862045.1). NCBI lineage: Bacteria > Pseudomonadati > Pseudomonadota > Alphaproteobacteria > Rhodobacterales > Roseobacteraceae > Roseovarius > Roseovarius sp. PS-C2. The sequence continues at coordinate 113,054 of NZ_JAHKSQ010000006.1, read as the reverse complement.
GTCGCTGCGGGCTCGCGCTCAACTCGTGTTCAAGGATTGATGCTATGCGCCCGCGTCCATCCCCGCCGGATGAGGAGAGATAGAGCTTCGTGCCGTCGTCGATCATCATACCGCAGAATGTGCGGTTGAGCCCCCGCACCAAGAGTTCAGAAATGCGAGAGATGTCGGCCTTATCAGTTAGTCTCCGGCCAAATTCCAAGAACAGATCAGCTGAGCGGTAGACACTTAATGACCAGGGCTTCAACTCACCGTCATCCGGAAGTGTAAAAAATAGTCTCTGGCGCTGCCTCGCCAAGGCTCTCATGAACTCAGTGATGTTTTCTCGCTCGCCTTCGAGATAGTCCCTGAGAAAAGGGGCGTATGCATCTGCGCCGTAGAAGTGGTCACTCCCGATGTGCGAAGCAAAGATTGTTTCGTTGTTATAGCGTCCATAGATAAGAAGGTTATCGATTTGGTTGTCGGTCTCTCGGCCGACACCGAAGCCCTCTAGCGCCGTAAATGCCTGGTATTGCTGACGTTGTCTCTCGGGAAGATTAGCGCCAAAAACATTCGTGTAGGGATTTGTCATCCGGTAGTTGTCCGTCTCGGCACGGTTCTTGGCTTTCCGGCACGTCAGCAAGCTTGATGACGCCCGGTCACCGAGCAGAATGTTTACACTAAGGAGCAGAAGGTCACGGATGGGCAAGTGCGTGCGATTGGCCCGCGCAAGGCTGAGAAGCTGAGAGAGGCGCGTCTGGAAAAGGGACTCTCCGCCATTTGCGCGCAATCTATCCCTGTTGATACGGATCGGGCAGCGTGTGTTTCCATCGGCATCAAGCAGCTCGCACCCTAAGCAGTTATCCCATTGTGGATGCTCAACAATCTGTTCGATGATGGCAAGAAAATGCTTGGCTGCGTCAAGGCGCGAGAGATTATAGAGGTCGAGCGAGAGATCATCGCGGGTGATCTTGTCCGTCACAAGCATGGACTCAATCGAGACAAATGTGCGGAAGGCCTCTTCACCATTTGCCTCGGCCCAATCGCGCAAGGACGCAAGTAACTGCCCATCGTTCGCGGCTACCAAATAAACATTAGGAGAGTTTTGATCGCCAATCGCATCCATGAAACCGGGTAGAAGATCGTTTTTTTCGGTTGTCGTCAGTTCGCTGAGGTCTTTGACAATACGAAGAGTTTTTCCTGACCCAGAAAGTGGCAGGGAAACAATCTTTTCCCCCTTTTGCCATTCCTGCGGATTATCAGCGAATTCTTCAAACACGCGTCGGCAGTGGTAGGTCTTCCCATCGCCAGCAGTCCCAGTGAGCACCACTGACCTAGGCACGTTTGATCGAAAGTTCTCAAGTATTGCTGGAAGTTTGGACGGCGTTATCTGGATTGGAGGCACTATGCCTTTCCGATCAATCTCAGCTTGGATGAGCTCGTCATACATGTTGTCCGTTGCAGAAATCGGACCGTAATGGCGCAAGAAATCTACAAATTTGTTTGTGTGCGTCATAGTCCGCTACTCGCCCTCCCTATCGCTCATCTTTATTGTGAACGCGGCATCGATCCTGCCACTTTTATTATCCAAAATCAATTATTTATGGCAGGCAAGGCAGCCCTTCGCCTGACCGTATAGTTCATCAATGTCGAGACTATCCGGTTCATCGCGAAGGGGGTTCTGCTGCCTTTTTGCTTTCGCCCGTTCAAGCCGCTTCTCGTAGTCTTCTTTAATCTGCCTTACGCGTTCAGGCTCTGTCAGCTCATCAAGTGACTCCCCTTGGCTCCAAGTGAAGGGTGAGCCATTCTCCACGGCGTTTTTCTCATAGGCCTTTGCTTCCTCGAAGGCTTCTGGATGCTGCTCTTTCAAGCGGACCCACTCGATCTTCTGCTGGTAAAAGCAAAACGTGCAGCCGCTACGCGAGCGCCAATCATAGTATTTGGGTAGACCTAAGCCTGATGATTCAAGGATTTCATGAACACCTGGCTTATCAATGCCATCGTCTTTGAATGGCAGAACGATCTTTAGATTTTTATGCTTGGAACTATAACCTTCCCGGTACTCCTCGTCCCCGCGAATGGCGACGTAGCTGTAGACCTTTTGTCCTTGTTCCAGCATCGGCTTGAGCCATTGCTCGAATGGTCTAAGCTTTAGTTGCCTCGTGCACCAACGCGTTTGCGGTGATGGCAGGAAGTTATTGTACTGTTTGAGCCAGAAGTCGAAGTCTCTGTCAGGATTTAGTCTCAAAATTGACTTCCCAAGAAACCCTTCGAGTCGCCCAAGGAATTCGTAGACTTCTGGGAGTTCTTTGCCCGTATCGGTAAAGAAATAATCGATATCAAGCTCTGGGTGGTGCTGGCGCATATAGACTGCGAGAGCAGCGCTGTCCTTGCCACCCGATAAGCCCAAAACATGCTTTGCTTCGGCATTACTCATTATACTACTCGTTCCACTTCCATTTTGTTGCCATCAATTTTTTCGTCACTCATGTAGCGGGAACTCAACTCCGCGAGTGCTGCAAGAAGCAGATGGCGGTTCTTCGGGGCCTCGACATCGATGACATCTTCAAGTCTTTTGATTATGTCTTCGACCTTCTTGCGCTCGGCTTCTGACACTTCAAACTCGGCGTGCATGGGAGCGGGTCGGCCGTTGAGACCAACGACAACCGCCATTGAGCTTCGCTTGTCGGTCCGGCCTTTTACCCGCGCGAAGTTCTCCGCCCGAATAAATCTCTGCGAAAAGTCTGCAAGCTCGACGGAAGCGCGATCGAGGTCGGGATCGGTCCAGTCACGCGGCGGCTTATTTGCTGCCAAACTTGCAATGCCTTCTAGGTCTTGTTCTGTCCCTTCAAACTGAGAAAGCCTTCCGATGAAGGCATTCAGACGGAAGTCGCCGCCGATCTCACGGATGTTCTCTGCCCGTGCGCGCAGCTCTCCGAGAGCCTGCGGTGAGGCGTTAGGCACCTGAAGCTCGGCCAGCATGAGATCATGCAGACGTCGCAGCATCGACGGGTATGAGGCGACAAGCTCTTCTAGCCCTTCGCGTACATCCTTAACGATACTCTGGAGATTGTTTTCCTCGTCGAGTGCGCCGCGCCCGCCGAACGCGGTAGGAATGTCGTCGAACAAGAACTTGTTCGGATCGTTTGCGTGCTTGAACAGATCGCGCACCCGCGTTGCGTTAGAGGACAACTGCATGGTCCGCTTTGTCCACGGGTGCAGCTTGTCGAATATGGCAATGAGGCCGCGGGCGACGTCGATAGGCGCAAGGTGTGCCAGACTGTTTGAGGCATCGAGATCGCGCACGACTTCAGCCATGCTCGATAGCAACCTACGAGATAGATCGGAAAGGTCCATCCAGCGGAGCTGTATCTCACCAGAATCTTTGGCGAGGATTTCAACATCGATATCCTTAAACCGCGCTTGGAAGATACCCTCGCGGTACAGGGCGACGTTCTCTCTTTGTGTGAGGATAAAGGCCACGACCATAACCGGCTTCAGCCCTTCTTTTAGGCCGAAGGGTGGCTTACCCCAGAGATCGTAGAGCTCAGATACGGTAACCGTTCTGTCCTTTGCCTCTCTCAGGTGCTCCGAGGCGGCTTCCCAAAGCGGATTAAGATTGCTCGGATCGCTTTTTTTCGACGGCGCGCGGAACTGCCAGGCGCCAGTTACCTTTCCGTACAATCCGGTCGCTTCTAGGATGGAAGCAAATAGGCCGCCTTCAGCAGGATACCCCTCTATGCCAAGGCGCTCATCACCTTCTCGGCCGACCATCGCGCGCAATAGCGCATTCTGGGCGGCTACGGCGTTACTCGACGGCTTGATGCGGTTAAGGAGCTCATTGTTGATCTTTGGCGAGAGCGGGAAGCGCTTGGCGGCCAAATCAGAGGCGGCATTGTTGATTTCGGCCTGATCCCATTTCTGCGGCTTGTGGTTCTTCAGGTACCAGGTCGCATGGTCAAAGGCTGTCCTAAGTTCTTCTTCGAGCTGACCTTGAAGAGCCGTTCTTCTCGCCTGCACTTCGCGCTGCGCAACGGTATCGCCAGCGAGGTCAGGATGCTCTTCTTGTACTTCACTGAGCGCGATAAGCTCTCTTGCGAGATCGACGATTACCCATGCGCGCTGCGACAGGCCCGCGACAACATCCCAGTCCTTGGATTCACGCGCCGCCTCACGGCACAGCTTCTCGGCGATTTCTTGGCTTTCACCTTCCGTGGGGATCGCAAGAAGGAAGGCACCAATTGTGCCTGACTTGGGTACGTAAGCTGCGGCGCGTTCGATCAGGTCATTCAAAGGTGCCACTTCGACATCAAACCAGCGTAGGGCGCCAGTATCATGGTAGTGCCGCTTGGCAAGGATGGGCTGAAGTCCTGCCAGCTTTTTGAGCGCCGCGAAATCAACCTCTCGAACGCGCTGCAGCGCATCCTCGATTGCGCGATCAATGTCGAAATCGCTGCCAGCATAAATTGCGTAGGCGTCGGCGAACTTCCGGAAGATCACAAGAGACCACTTCTTAAGCTGCCCGAGTGCATCCTTCACCGTCTTTTTCGATGCCTCCGGCAGACAGGCGGATAGCAAGCTGTCAGTGGGCGTGAGCCCTGAACGTTCTTTGAAGAGGTCAATCAGCGCGATTGTCTTTAAGAGGCGAATGTGAAACTCACTTCCCCCCAAAGCTTCACAGCGCTCTACCGCCTCGGCAGCCATTGCCCAGCGATGACCGTCCGGAGACGCGAGAATAGAAGGCTCTAGATTAACCCGAAGGTAATCCCATAACCGGTCCGGCTCATATAAGACGCCCGCGTCATTATGACGGATGAAATCCTGAAAACCGTGCGGCTCTGCTGAATTGAGGAAGCCGAAGATACTGCGCTGGTTTTGGCCGAAGCGCCGCCGGGAGATCGGACCAAGAAGACAGGCCACAACGGGATGAAGCGGCCAGCATCCCTCAAGCGTTTCGGAGAGGTGCCGTGACGCCGCCGGTCGTTGACGCTTAATCTCGTCGGCAACCGTCACCGAGAGTGAACCAGGTTTCGTTAGCGCGCGCCCGTTCTCAATTGCACGAGAGATGAGCTCGATTTGCTCTTCTCCTGCCGCATTCACGGCGAGATCGATAAAGCGTCCTTGAATCTTCGACCACTCGTCGCGCATTTCTCGCGACAGCCGGTTGGCATAGTCCTCGAAAGCCTGATGCAGAATACCGATGACGATAAAGCGTCCTTTACTACGTGAGGCAGCTTCTGCGAGGAGCTGAAAGATGTAGACATCGGTGCCATCTTGAGCGGCGGCTTCTAGAAACTTACCCATCTCATCGATAAAAAGGACAACACCGCCATGGCTGCGCGGTGCCTTTGCTGTAGAAGCCTTAAGCGTGGCCACGACAGCATCATCCGTCCATTTTCCCGTTTCAGGACAGTCACCCAGCCCGGCCTCTTCAATGGCGCGCCCAATGATGTCCACCGCGCTCGCACGCTTGCCTACAACCGGCAAAACCTGCCAGCCTTTCGATTCCGGGGGGAGAGCTTCGAGAATTGCATCTGCCGCATTGCGACCGATGGCCGCCTCGGCCTTCGAGCGAAACTCATCTTCGCCTCCAAGCAATGCACTCATCGCTACGACAAGACTCGACTTTCCGCTGCCGTAAGGGCCCGTCCAGGTAAACGCTCCATGCCCTGTATCGGAGACATGGTGCGCCACCGCCTGAAGAACATCGACTGACGATTTTGGGCAGACAAATCCCTCAAGAGCGTTGAGGTCATTGTAATCGCTATCAATTTTGATCGATCTTTGGAATCGGCGTCCAATGTTCACGGTTTCGGAAAGCATGACTAGGCCGCCTCTCTACTCTCGATAGTTTTTTTCTTGTAATCACACATCGCGTAAATGAGCGCTGCCTCCATATCCAATGCAACATCGCGGATGACCTGCTTGAGGCCTGCTGTTTCCGACCATCTGAACGAGCCTTTCGTAAAGTCCTCAAGCGCCAGAAGCCGATCAGCAACGTCATTTTCATCAAGCAAGAATACGCGCCCCGGCGAGCCCGGCTCGTGCGCCACAGCTTCGAAAGAGAGAGTCTGTGCAGACGAGTAGTTTTTCCAGAAATCAATCAAAGCATAGAGGAAGACCCCATTCCCCAAAGATGACTTCGGCCCTCGCACGAACCTAAAGCCGTCGCGGCGACCAACTGCTTTAATGAGACCGAGCTCCGCAAGCGGAGACTCCAAAGAGTCTTCAGGCGATGCCGCCCCGGACGCAGCTTTCGCCACGTAGGTTCGCAGGAAGCACTCGACATCACGGCGTATGGTCGTAGCAGAAACGCGCGGCCATTCACGATCCTTGGCCACCTTCTCCAATGCACGAACGAGTTGTTCGCGCTCAAACGTAACGCCGGGAAAATTGTTAAAACTCCAAAACCAAGTTGTTTTTTCAGGGCGGCCCGCAAGATTCCAATGAATTAGCCAAAGCGTAGCAGGATGTTCTATGTATCGATCAAGTCCGCTTATTCCGAATAGCTGTCGGCCGAGACTTGTCGTTACAAGCGCATTGGCGCCCTCTCCATCTTCGATAATACCGGACGACGTTGCCCAATGGCGCATCGATGAGACCATGTTCTTGCCGACGCCGAACCGCGCTATGGAGTCATCACGCGTGAAGGCGAGCTTACCGTCGGAACCATCTTCGCGTTCATAGACCGCATCGTATGCCTTCTTCAGCCACCCGTAGCGGAGTGGGAAGGTCTCGTGGCCCGAAAATTGTGGTCTGTAGTCGTCGTTGTAGATAGGTCCTCGTGGCATAGAGTCTCGTCCTGGAAGATTGATCCAGCTCGACACTAACCCACAAGATATGGTAGGGTCAAACTTGTTCCTGGGGATATCCCCCAGAAAGTCTCTGACCTGCCGTCAGAGCGGGATTTCAGAATATGATCGCGATAAGGTGCTGGTAAGTTTATGAAAATTGACGGTGTGATATATCTCGACCATCAAGCGACCTGTCCGCTCGACTCGACCGTATTTGCCGAGATGACGCCATATTTTGAAGGCCGCTTCGGCAACCCACATTCGAGTGATCATGCCGTTGGTTGGCGCGCGTCTCAAGCTGTTCAACGTGCTGCTTCGGAGATCGCGAGGCTTATAGGCGCTGACCCGGACGAGATCATCTTCACATCCGGGGCGACGGAGGCTAACAACCTCGCTCTGCTCGGCTTAGCTCGAGAAGGTTTAGCGAGCAAGCGGCGGCGGATTCTCCTGAGCTCCATTGAGCATAAGTGCGTCCTGGAAATTGGGCGGGCACTTTCAGCGGAATATGGTTTCTCTATTGAGCATTTGCCTGTGGATACACAGGGCGCACTTGATCTTGATGCCCTAGAGAATTCAATTAGTGACGATGTATTTCTTGTATCTGTGATGGGTGCCAATAATGAAATTGGCACGATTCAGGATATTGAGAGAATCTCTCGCATCGCAGGCGCTTCCGGTGCGTACTTTCATTGCGATGCGGCTCAAGCGCCAAGTGCGATGGATGTGTCGCGGATTGCTGATCATGCCGATCTTGTCAGTTTGTCGAGTCACAAGATGTATGGCCCTTCCGGCATCGGCGCGCTTTTTGCTCGGCGAGACCTTCAACCTTTGATGCAGCCGACAATCCTTGGCGGCGGCCAGCAAAACGGCTTGCGGTCGGGCACGCTTCCGGCTGCACTTTGCGTCGGCTTTGGCGCCGCGGCACGTATCGCCGCGTCAGAGGAAGGCGATCATCGCCGAGGGCAACTGGCCGACCTACGTGATTCATTCCTTAAGCAGCTACAAAACCTTCCCTGCCGCATTTGGGTGAATGGGCCGCTTGACACGGAGCGCAAGCATCCTGGGAATCTCAGTGTTGGCTTTGAAGGAGTATCGGCCGCCGATCTTCTCAGCCGTCTGCAGCCCAAAATTGCTGCCTCGACGGGCTCCGCCTGCACAAGCGGGATACCGGAGCCTTCCCATGTGCTTCGCGCCATCGGACTCGATGACGAGCGTGCATCATCATCGGTGCGCTTTAGTCTTGGGAAGTACACGACGCTTGATGATGTGAGTGAAGCGACAGAACTGATCAAAGAGGCAATTCTTGATTTGATTGGTAGTGGTCTATTGGAAGTTGGCTAGGCATTCACACAGGGCTTGTTGGATTGCACATGCTTTTGGGGCGATATGAATTCTGCAGAAAGTCAATCTCGAACGGGACCGAGTATTTTCGCGAAATCTAAAGAAATGGTCTTCTTCGCGAATAAAAACCAGCATGTTGTTAGGTGCAAATTTTTCTTCGGTTGCTGCATTCCAATTGTGCGCAGTCATCTCTTTCCCAACCTTGCTAGCCGGGCGAGTTGCGCCAGCATTTGAGACCCGGCTCCCGATGACACTGAGCCACTTGCTTGACCCGTCTGCCCCATCCCTTGCCTGACAGGCATCTGCTGCACCCCGAAGAACTGCCGCGCCCTGAGGGCTGCGTATTCTGCGCCACTGGCCCCGCCGATGAGGTAGCGATTGTAGGCCTGCTGGCTTCCCATGGCGGTCCGGGCAAAGCTGTAGCCTCCGCCGAGACCTCCGGAGAGGGCGGGCATCATGATGTTGCCGGAGATCGCGCGGACGATGAAGGGCGTGGCGATAATGAAGCCCTTGGCCATGAGCACCATCATGAAGAAGGGAATGAGCGCGCCGATGTTTGAGGCCCCTTCGGGATCGCCTAGTTCACCGATGAGCGCGGAGGAAACGCCTGTGATCGTTGCGAACACGCCTGCGACGACGATGGGGTATAGTGCAAAGGAAATCAGCGCGGACAGCCAGCGCGCGAAATAGTCCTTGGTCACTTCGAAGAGGGTGAGGAAAATCATCACCGGGGCGATCCCGATCAGAAGCGCGATCATCAGTCGGGAGGCCACGAGGATGAAGGCGGCCAGTCCGCCAAGGATCGAGAGTAGAAGCACACCGACGATGTCGAGCATGGCGCCAGCCATCCAGTTCAGCTCGGAACCGGCAGCGTTCAGATAGTCGCCAAGCTCCGCGATCAGCCGGTCGAATTCTTCAGCGAAAGTTCCAGAGGGCCCCGGACTGCCGCCGCCGACCGAGGCCACCAGCGCGCCCGCGATACTGTCGATCCCATAGAGAATGGCAGACGAGAACGCGTTGAACTGCATCCAATTGGTCGCGAATATCCCGATGAGCCCGATCTTCACCGCGAGCCAGAAGGCTGTGTGCCCATCCATGGCCCGATATTGATAGATCATGTTGATGCCGACGAGGATCACCACCAGCGTTGTCCCCAAAACCAGGAGCGTGCCAACCGTTGCCGCAACCGCACCAAACTGGGTCTCAGCGGCGGTATCGAGATAGGCTTGGGAGGTTTCAACGAAGTAGGTGACGACACTCATCGCGGGGCTGCCTTACCAATTACCCACTGCTTCGCAGATCGCTTGAGCTTCTGGTCGAAAATCATTTGCGCGGCGGTTGTAACTGTCTGACGCTTGCAGCATTTCTGAACGGTTCGCATTGGCGTGGTTTTCTTGGAAGGTGACTTCGGCGTTATCCCATGCTGGGAAGCGAAGACCGCAGTCGCAGGATCCGGTCTCAACAATCCGCTCCATGTTCTGTGCCCGGTAGATGTCCTGGACCAAGACACGCTGGTAGGCGTCTCGAAAGGCGATGTTCTGCATCCAGTCAGGTTCGCTTGGGCGTTCGGGGCAGACATCTGGAATGCTCTCAAGACTGGGGATGAGATTGCGCTCCGCCATTAGGGGCGATGCCATCAAGCCCAAACCGACTGACAGTAATAAGAAATGCGCTGCACCACGCTTCATCGGTTGTCTCCAAAATCGGCACCGTCGGAGGTTTCACGCTTCAGAAAAGCCGTGTGCCCGATATTGGCAAACTCCGACGAACTGATTGAGACCACCTCCCAGCCGATCTGGCCCTTCGCATTCAATGCCGCCTGCATCTCGATCAGACTGTTCTTACGGTCCATCGGGAAGGAGAGGATTTCATATTCAAAGGTCTTCATGCAGCTTCTCCAATCTGTTTCATGCCGGGGAGGTAGAATTCGGTGATGCCGCGTTTGCCGTCATGCCGGCCGGCCTGGATGATCACGTCGATGGAGTTCTCGATGTACTGGATCATGTCGGCATAGGTCATCGGGATCTCGGTCTTGAGCGCGGCGATCGCGAGCCGCTGGACGGCCAGTTGCGGGGTTTCGGCATGCAGCGTGGTCATGGACCCGCCATGGCCGGTGTTGATGGCTTCCAGAAAGGTCATGGCCTCCTTGCCGCGCACCTCGCCCAGGATGATCCGGTCGGGGCGCATGCGCAGCGTGGCGGTGAGAAGCACATCGGCGGTCTGGAATTCCGCGTCACGATTGGCGATGAGGGTCACGGCATTTGGCTGGGTCGGTAAAAGCTCGGCCGCTTCTTCGATGGTCACGATGCGTTCCTCGGCCGGTACGTGAGAGAGGATCTTGCGCGCGGCGACGGTCTTGCCGGTGGAGGTGCCACCCGAGACGATCATGTTGAGTTTGTTCTCGACGCAGAAGGCCAGCGCATCATCGATCAAACCCGCGGCCACCACTGCGCGCAAGGCGCGCTTTTTTTCGACGCGCAGGTCTTCGAGCTTGCGCTCTTTTCCGTAGAGGAAATCGAGCGCAATTCCCTCGAGTGGCAGGCTCGAGAAGAACCGCAAGCTGATCGACATGGCTGACAGCACGGCGGGCGGGGTGATGACCTGCGCGCGGATCGGGCGACCCTTATAGGTGATCGAAACCGAGACGATGGGGCGGTCCTTGCTCATCGTGGTATTGGCAGAGGAGGCGATCTGGTTGCCGAGGTCCCTGACCTGAACGCTCGTGAGCCTCTGGTCCAGTGCGCGCATGAAGTGATCGCCCTGGAATTCGCCCCAACAGGTCCCGTCGGGGTTGATGCAGATCTCGATGACATCGTCGCGGGCGGCGGCGTTAATCCGGTCGAGCGAGGTTTCGAGATAGCTCGGCGACATGGGCTCAGAATATTTCCAGATCGCGGTCGACCATGACCGTGACGCGGGCGCCCCGGTCGACATAGATGACGGGGCCGATTGAGAGATAGTCGCCGATGACGCTGTCCGTCGCATCTGCCAGATCATCGCCAACGTCTTCGAGAACGTCGGCGGCAGTCTCATCCTGGACCTCGGAGGCGGCGGCACTTGGCGCGGCGGAAATCAGCGAAATCAGGGCGGCCGACCCGAAACGCTCGGCGAAGCGTGTGTCCACGAAACCCGTGACGCCAGAACGGCCCAGTTCATCGCCCCCGAAAGAGCTGATCTGGACGGTTTGGCCCGCGGGCAGGATGATCCGGTCCCAGGCGATGGTTACCCGGCGCTGCGCGATATCGACGCCGGAACGGTAGCGCCCGATGAGGCGGGAGCCGCGCGGGATCAGGAGGCGGGAGCCATCGACGCTGTAGACATCCTCGGACACCACGGCACGGGTCTGGCCGGGCAGTGAGCTGTCGAGGGCAGTTTCCATGACGGCCTGGATCATGGTGCCCTGGATGATGGTGTTGGAGGGATTGGCGATCACCTGGGCCTGCGTCACGGTGGAGGGCAACGCACCATTCAGCACGAAATCCGTCACCTCGCCAAAAGTGCGTTCGGTCAGAGCCGTTTCATTCGCTCCGGACGTGCCGCCAAACGCGATGGTGGGCGAGGCGATGCGCCGCTCCTGGAAGGCGCGTTCCTCCGCGGCGCGGCGCTCCAGCTCGGCCATGCGCCGGGCTTCTTCCTCGCGGCGCAGTCGCTCTTGCTCGCGTGCGCGCAGCTCATCTTCCGTGGGGCCCGCTGGCGCGGGTTGCGGTCGGCTGGCCTCGAGTTGGGCCAGTTCCAGATCCATGCGGAGTTGCTCAAGGCTGCGATCCCGCGCCGTCAGTTCGTCCTGGAATCGTTGCTGTGCGGCTTCCGAGGCGGCTTGTAGCGCCGCGATCTGAGCAGTCAGCGCGTCAATTGCCTCTGCGGCGGCGGTGTCTTCCTCGACAACTGGTTCAGGGGCGTTGCGCAATTCCTCGATCTGGGCCTGCAGGGCGGTGATCTGCGCCAGAAGCTCCGCGTTGGGCTCGACGGGGTCTGGTCCGACGAACACAACCTCGGGCTCGGGCGGGGGCAAGGTCTCGATAGCGCCAAAGCCGTCCCCCTCGTTTTGGAAAACGTCCGGGGTGGCCGTCGGCAAGGCTTCCTCTTCGTCGGGCTGTGAGAGGAGATAGAGCAGGGCACCACCTGCGCCGATGACGAGGACCACGATCAGCGCGAGAAAGGGCGACCGGCGCTGCGCCGCTATGGGCGCGCGGGCACTGCCTTTCTCAAGGGCGGCGAGGCGTTTTTCCAGCTCGGTGTTCCCGGTATCGCTCATGAGGTGGCCTCCGCGGGCGGGATCGCCTCGATGCAGACCACCTCTTCGCCAAGTCGCAGGACCCATTGGCGGTTTACGCCGCTGACGCGGATCACGCCGTCTTCAGGAGTTTGCGTGTTGACCGTGCGCTCGCGGCCGCCCGCGTAGCGGAAGATCGCGGGCACAGGCGCGTTTCTTGGAAACGCGAAATACGTGAACGTCCCGTCATCCCAGATGCGCGTTGGCGTGAACTCGGTCCGCGCGCTGGCGCCGTAATTGTTGTTCGGCGCTTGGGCGGCGATGGCCCGGGTCGGGCGCGCAGCGTCATCAGGATAGCGGAACTGCACCACGTAGAAGGTTGGGCTGCGAACCTCCTGGACGTTGAAGTAGTAGCTCCGGCGGTTCGTATAGACTGTCACATTGGTATGCACCCCGCGCGCCACAGGCTTGATCGCGAAGGCCTGACCGCCCGGGACGCCGTCGATCTCGAAGCCCTCGGTGTCGCCCGCGATGATCGAGCGGATGCTTTCGCCCTCGCCGAACTCGATGGTGGTCACATGGGTGAGCGACACGCTGAGACGGTAGACCTGACCCTCCTGGTAGGTGGCCAAGCGCACGCGGCTGTCATTTGGGCCACCGCGCGGGACGGCTTCGGCAAAGGCAAGGCTGGGCAGCAAGACAAACATGGCAGCAACAAAGACCTTATTGATCAAACTAATTCTCCAATCTGTCGGAGCGGATGGAATATTCGCGCACGGTGAAGCCGAAGGGGTTGGTCCAGACCTCATCGATGGAGCGGCGGGTCTCCGGGCGGAACTCGAAGAGAAGCGTCGCAGTGAAGAGGCCGGTCTGGGTGCCGTTAATGGACGTCAGACGCTTGCGCAGGCGTACCGTGGCGCGGTTGGTGCCGATCCGGTTGATGCTGAGAATTTCCACGTCGAGCCTGGCGTTGGGGCCATAGACGGTCGGCGGGTAATTCTCGTTGGCGCTGTTCCAGATCTGCCGCAACCCGCTCTCGGCGGCCCCGTCCGAGCGGCGCAGAACGCTGCGGATGCGTAGATCGTTGTCGAGCTGGTTATAGACTTCCCGGTCGGTCACATAGCGGAAGACCTCCGCCTCGATGATCGCCTGGTTGGCCGTCACCGAGGAAGCGCCCACCGAGGCCTCGGGGAGAGCAAAGCCGGTGGCGGGATCGTAGGGGACAACAACCGGGGGCGGGTCGACATCGAGGATCGAGACAGCCGCGGCACTCAGACAGCCGATGATGCCGAAGACAAGACCTGTCAGGCCAAGGCGTTGCCAGAGCCGTTCGCGGCGCAGGGCACCATAGACCAGTTCTTCCTCGATGATTTCTTGTTCAGTCGCCACCCGTCATGCCCCCACGATTACTCGGCCCGCAGGTCCGGCAAGGTGAAATCCATGAAGCGCTGCTCTTCGGCGATGGTGGCGGCATCGATCACGCCGCCGGTGCCATCGCCCACGGTCTGGATGGCTTCGAGTTGCCACATGGCGACCAGCGCAATGGCGAGCTCCGCGGTCACGCGCGTGTTGAGATCGATGCTTTCCTTGAGTTCGTCCATGTCGTCGATGAGCCCCACAAGGCGGTCGACCCGCTCGAGCGATTGGCCTGCGTCTTCATAGCTGTTCTGGGCGGCGGCTGAGACGAGCGCGCCGGTCGTGGCTTGCGTCGCCACACGGTTGGCCCCGGGATTGCCGCTGGTGGCCATTTCCGAGAGGGTGTCCTCGTCAAAGCCTAGGTCGGCCAGCACCCGGTCCATCTGGGTTTCGATCTCGCCTGCGCCGGAGCCCGAGAGGCCCGAGAAATCCCCAGTCTTGATCGCCTCAATCGTGGCGAGGATGTCCCCGAACTCTTGGTCGAGCAGACCGTTCAACTCGTCTTCCATTTCCGTCCGGATGATTTCGGGAAGCTCGGCGAGGCTGGTGAGGGCCTCGTAGGTTCGTTGCAGCTCCGCGAGTTGGTCCGTGAGAAGGCCGAGCTGTTCGCGGAGCTGCGTCAGCTGCTCGTTTTGCAGAATCTCGTCTTCGATCATCTGCCGGAGCTGCTGGATGTTTTGCGCGATGTTCTGGGTATCGACGACCGGCACGCCTTGCGCGAAGGCAGGGGATAGGGCGCCCAGATGCAGGCCAATCCCAAGCGTTGTGGCCAAGGCCATCCTCAAGAGCAGATGTCCCATCATTCAATCTCCCTGATCGTAAAATCCATGAACGCGCCTTCGGCCATGCGGGCGCTGGCCTGGGCCAGCTCCTCGGCAGAGAGGACGCGGGTGCGTGCCGCCTGAAGCCGGATGCGTGCAACGACGAGGCGCACGAGTTCGGCGCGGGCATAGGTGTTGAGTGCGATGCTTTCTTGGGCGTCTTCCGTATCGGAAATCCGCTCTACAATGTCCCGAATGCGCAGGGCGGCCTGCCGGATCGCGGCAGGTGAGTTGTTGCCGTAGAAGGCGGCCCCATGCCCCGTGATCGAGAGGTTTGAATTGGCCAAGAGTGCGGGATCGATCGTGCCCAAAGCTTCGATCCCGCCGATGCGGCTGAGATAGAGATTGTAGCGTTCTGGAATGACCTGAACGTAGTGCTGCGTCTCGGCAAAAGGTGGCACGCCGCCATATTCGAACACCCGGCCGGGTCCCGCGTTATAGGCTGCGAGTGCGTTGATGATGTTGCCATCGAAGGTGTTCAGCTGGGTTGCGAGATAGCGCGCGCCGCCATGCACCTGCAGATAGGGGCTGTCATAGTATTCCGGGTTGATGCCGAGATCGCTGGCGGTGCCCGGCATGATCTGGGTGAGACCATAGGCGCCGACGGGAGACCGTGCCCCAATGGTGAACCGGCTTTCCTGCCAGATGAGCGCTTGCAGCAACGCGCGCCACTGGACGGGTGAGAGCCCTGCGCGGCCAACTCCCGCAAAGCCGCTGGTCTCCTGAGCCACGCGGATGATGAGCTGCTCGATGGTCTCAGACGCGTCGCCGAACATCTGCGCACCGCCGGGATTGGGATCGATCTCGCCCGTGCCATAGACCGCCTCGACTGACCGGGCCGGATCCCCGCTGCCGCTTTCCAGCCCCGAGACCATAGCCGGCAAGCCCTGACCGCCGAAGCTGGTCTGGGCATCAAGGATGCGTTGCAGGGTTTCCAGCTGCTCCCGTTCGATCTCGGCAATGAGTTCGCGCACGGCAAGCTTGTCCGACTGAAGGGCCAAGTCTGCCTCGCGATCGCCTGTCTCGACGATGTCACGCGCGGTCAGCCCACTGTCATTGGTCGGCACGCCTTGAGACAAGGCGAGACCGGGCAGCAGGCAAAGTGCCAGGATATGAGGCAGTTTAGACTTCAATGTCGCGATCCGGGGTGCCAAGCGGCGTGAAAGTGCAATCAGGCTCAATGGGTGTTGTCGAGGCCAAGAACGTGAAGCAATTGGCCTGCGGTTCCTGATACTGGGCGCAGGAGGCCAAAGCGCCGAGCGCGGTGAGAAGCAACAAAATGCGAATCATGAGAGTCTCCAGAAGTCGGGGCGGTCGCGGTAATCGGCGCCGACGAGCGCCTCGCCTTTCTCCATGCCGCCGAGGATGGTGAGATTGGGCCCGAGAGCACTGAGAGTGGCATCGACGACGATTGAGCCCTGATCGTCGCGGATCAGCGCCAAACGGCTGTTGCTGCCCGTGTTGAGAAGGACGTCGAGCTCCTTCTCTGTGAGGTTCAGCATGGCGTAATCCGCAGGCTGCGCGCGGATATTGGGCAGCAGGATCTGCGTCGGCACCGCCTCGATGATGGTCTTGCCGGTCCGGGTGCGCTCGAGCTGGCTTGCGTATTGCGTCATCATCACGGCAACCGTGTTCTGTTTGCGCGCGGTCACCAGCCAGTTCGACAGCCGCTCCGCGAAATACGCGTTGTCGAGCGCCTTCCAGGCCTCGTCGATCACGATGATGGTGGGGCGGCGATCCTCGATTTCGCGTTCGACCCGGCGGAAAAGATAGGAGAGAACCGCCATCCGCTCCTTGTCGGCCTCGCTGTCGAGAATGCCGGTCAGATCGAAGCCCACCACATCGCCCTTGAGCGAGAACGTGTCCTCGAGGCTCTGCCCGAAGATCCAGCCATAGCGGCCGTCCTCGGTCCATTCGAGCAGGCGCTGGTGCAGATCGCCGCCATCGTCGGTGGACACAAAAAGCGATGCGAAATCCCGCCAGTTCCGCAGGGCCGGATTGGAGGCCTGTGCGTTCTGGCGGACGACTTCCTGGATGCGGTTGGTCTGTGCGGGCGTCAGCGGCTTGTCAGCGCGGTAGAGCAGGGCGGCAAGCCAATCCGACAGCCAGGCGGTGCCGCGCGCATCGGTCTCGGTCCAGAGCGGGTTGAGGCCCGTGGGCTGACCGGCGTTCAGGGACGCGTAGCGCCCGCCATTCGCGCGGACCGCCATCTCCATACCGGATCGGTAATCGAAGACGAAGACCCGGGCGCCCGCGCGACGGGCCTGGGTCATCAGGAAGGCCGAAAGCACAGACTTACCTGACCCGGGCCGCCCCATGATCAGGGTATGCCCGCTGGTCGGTTCTTTGTCGGGCGATCCCTGCTCGTGATAGGAAAACCGGTAGGCGCTCTGCTCCGGCGTGGGCAGATAGGTGACGACCCGGCCCCAGGGCGTTTGCGCGGCCGGTTTGCCAAGCTGCGTCCGGTGGAAGGCCGCGAAATCCGCGAAGTTGCGATTGGTGACGGCGCTCGCGCGGACGCGCTTGGGCTGGTTGCCGGGATGCTGGCTGAGATAATGCGCCTTGGCCGCGACCCGCTCGCCGATCACCTTCACGCCTTCGGTTGCGGCGGCATTGACGATCTCGGCGCTGAGGGTCTGCAGCTCTTCGAGCGTGTCGCAAAAGAGCGTCACGACCATGTGATGCTCGCCGAAGCTTTGGCGCTTGGCCTCGAGATCATCGGCGGCGATGTCGAGGGCTTCCAGGAGCGAGAGGGCCGCGTCCTGGCTGGCCTGCATCTGGCGCTTTTGCCGTTTGATGCGGCCCGCCATGAGGTTCGAATTGATCGGCGTGAAGGAGTGCGTGACGATCATGTCGACCGGCAGGTTCAGCATGTCGAACATGGTGCAGGAGGTGCCTTCCGAGTATTCCCCGATGGTGAAACTCTTGCCGTAGCGATGGCCCACGACGCCTTCGGAGAGCTCGAAATAATCGCCGTGGAACGTCACGCGGGTATTGGCGACGTTGAAGGACAAAAAGCCGTAGGTGTTGGCCGGGTAGAGCGGCAGTTCCTGGCCAGTGTTGAGGGCCCCCAGAAAGCCGATCAACTCGCCGGACTTGGCCGAAAGCACACGTGGGTTAAGCTCCGTCAGGCCAGACAGGAACACGTTTACGGCCTCGCCCAATCGGCGAAGGCGCTTCTCGGTCGCTTCCTTGAGACGATCCGGCGCGCTGCGGTTCAGGAACGGCAGGACACTTTTGGGAGGCGGGCGATGAATGACCGTGAGCGTCAGGGTTTTGTCGCGGAGGCCGCTGGTCTCGAGTTTCGCGCGCCAGCGCCGGTCGACCTCGCCTGCGAAGCTGTCCTCGCGGATGGGGTCGAGATCAGGTTTGATGGCCTTGGAGACCTTGTGGACGTAATAGCTGAATTCCGGCCCAAGTTGCGCGACGATGCGGGCAAAAAGCGCCGTCACCTTGTCGAGATAGGCATCGTCCGTCGTGTAGCTGTTGATCCCCTCGAGCCGGATGCAGCAGAAGAGCTCGTTGACCCGGGTGCGCACGGTCTGGTCATCGACGAGGCTCACATAGGGCAGCATATGCGCAAGGCGTGTCTCGCGCGCATACCAGTCTGGCGTCATTGTGCGGGGATCGATCGCTGGATCATGGGCGTCATCACGGGGCATAGCTGTCCCCGCCATGGATGGAGCGGTTCCGCGTCGGTGGCGTCTCCTGCAATGCCGTCATCATCACGTCGATGAAACGCGGATCCCAGTCCGCGGCCTTCCAGAGAACCGGATAGAGCAGGGCGGCTACGCCCAGCACCGCAATGTGCTGGACCCAGACGAACAAGAGCACCGAGCCGAAAAGCCAGACCATCGCATACATGATGGGCAGGCCCAGAAGCTTGGGCGGGCGCACGAGGCCCAGAAAGAGAGGTGAGCGCTCAGCCACCGGCGAAAACCGCGGCGACGATGGTGGGGGCGGCCGCAACACCAGCGATCCCGACGAGGACCCAGAGCGCCTGACGCAGATCGATGATATTGAAGAACCAGCTCAAGAAAACGCCAAGGACCGCGAGTGTGGCGATCACGACGCCGAGCGGGCCGGTTAGAGCATCGACAATGCCCTGCAACAAGCTTTGGATCGGGGAGAGATCGATGCTTTGGGCAAGGGCGGGCTCGGCAATGAGCAGGAATAGCGCCAGTGAGGCGACAAAGAGGTTTGAAATCTGTCTCATGAATTTGATCCTTCCAATCGGGCCACGACAGCCATGACGCGGGCCACGTGGTTCTGGGTTTCACGGTAGGGGGGAATGCCGCCATAATGGCGGACCGCATCGGGTCCGGCGTTGTATGCCGCGAGGGCAAGGCGTGGATCGCCGAACGTCTCCAGCATGATCGCGAGGTAGCGGGCGGAGCCGTCGAGGTTCTGCAGCGGATCACGCGGGTCGACGCCCAGATCACGCGCCGTCGCTGGCATCAATTGGCCAAGGCCAATGGCACCCGCACTTGAAATCGCATCCTGCCGGTATGCGCTCTCAACCTCGATATTGGCGCGGTAGAGAGCCAGCCAATCCCTCACGGAGAGCTCTGCGCGCCGCAGGCCCGGATGGCCGGCATAGCGCAAGGCCGTGGTCTGAATCCCGGAGAGGACATCGGCGCGGGGCAGGGGAGTCGGGCGGGCAAGGGCCGTGACTTGGACGCCCTCTTGCCCGGCCGCTACCTCGCCGAAGATCGCGATCCCATCGGAGGCCGAACCCTGACCAATGCCGTCATTGTAGTTCCGGGCAAAACTGCTCTGAGACCGGGACGGGGTTAGGGAGCCGTCGCTCTCCATGACCAGCACCATTTGCGCGGAGGCAGGTGCTGCGACCAGCCAGAGGCAGACGAGGCTAGGTGTCAGTGCCCTTGTCTGATGGGGCTTTGTCTGACGGCGCAAGTTTGTGCGTACGGCTTGTCCCCGCCTCAAGCGGCAGGTCGACATGCGCAAAACCAAGGCCAATGAAGAAAGACACCACGCCAGAGATCGTCTTGAACTCGCGGATCTTGATATCGTTGTAGGTCGTCCGCGTGCGGGCGGTGACGAGGAGCTTTTCCACCCCGTCATCAGAGACAACGCGCATGATCCAGACCCCGTAATAGCTGGGGCCTTTCTTGTGTGCCGACTCCTGGCACAGGATTTCTGCGCTATAGCCGCTTTCCACGAGCTCGCGGAACCTGGCTTCCGTAACCACATTTGGTGCTTCGATGTCCCAGTTCATGGCCCGGCTCACGCTTTCTCCAATGGCGCAACCCCAGGCATTCCCACTTGAAGCCCAGAGTTACGATAGTATATTATCAACCGCAAGATGTAATATCGTGCTTTGGCTGTAGTTTGGTTGCGCAAACACTAGTCTCGGCCAGTGTCCGCGATCAAGGAGATAACAGGTTTGAGAAACCCAAGGTTGACATGCCTGCTCTCATTGCAAGCTATGGCCCTTCTGATCTGCGTTCCCGGGCCGGTTTTGGCGGAATCCTGCTTCGCCCCGCCCCGCCCCTTCCTGCCAAGTGATTCGCAGGCCGCGCGGGACTATGCGGCTATCATCCGCAGCGATTTTGAAAATTACGTCCAGGATATCCAGAGCTATTTCCGTTGCCTCGACAGCGAACGCGCCCGCGCTTTCGAAGAAGCGCGGGAAGTCAGCGAGGACTATGGCCGATTTCTGCAATTGGTAGGGGATTGATGGGCAACCTCGGGAGCATCAGACTAGCAGCCCGTGGAAACCAGACGCCGATAACACTCTCAAATATCTACTTTTTAGATAACAGATTTCATCCGCTAGCGACGTCACAAAAGGTATGTGACGCGTGGCAAATACAATCAGAAGCAAAGGGCAAGAGGCTTTGTGCCAGGCGTTGGTCGACGCGCGTAAAAACGCGGGCTTGGGCCAGGACGACTTGGCGGACAGGCTCAAGTGCCATCAATCTCTGGTGGCGCGTATTGAGAGCGGTGAACGCCGGATCGACGTGGTCGAGCTGGTCGTTTTGGCGCGTGCCATCGGCTTTGACCCATTCGAGGTTCTGGCGATCGTCGAAGCCGCCACGGAGCCCGACCACAGGATTTGAACCATTTGATTGATCGAAAACACCGGTGCTGGATTCTCCCGGTGTGAAGATCGCTATCACGAGGACAAACAGTAACCGATAATAACCAGGCTCGGCATGCGGTTGCAGCAAGCGATTTAAGATCCAGGCTGCTGTCCACAACGCCGAATTGCAGGAAGTTAGTAAACAGTGAACGAAGATGAGGTCGAAGGCGTCGCGATCGCGAATTTGATCGGGATGGATGAGCGTAGTGTTGTCGGGTGGGTGTATCGCTGGAATACGGGCGCGCTGGCGGTGATGTGGGATGTCAATGGCCCGCAGCGGGTTTCAAGGTGTCTGCCTGACCTCAGTTACGCTGAAAAGCGTGAAATCGACTTCGGTGGATTGACCCAAATTCCAAGGCGTGACAGCTGACAAGATCAGTCATGACAGCTCGAAGCCAATCGGGGGTATCTGTGCATAAAGCGGTACCTTGGGTAGAGTTGGCTCGGAGAGTGTCTGCGGCGAATGACGTTTGACAGGCCCCTGGAACGGGTCAGTAATCAACCTGTTCAAACCCATAGTTACCCGCGTAGTCGCGCCAATCCACGAATACTGATCGATTAAAAACGCGTGGGCAGTTCGACCCCCAGCCTTCGAGCCCGACATGAGCATCGGGTAGGGCCGTCGGCGCAGATACGGCCCATGAAAATTTGCCCTGCGTGCCGTAGGTGCCAAGATAGACCAGCGCATAGCGTCGGCATTGATTATTTTCTCCAGCTTCTTGCTGAGAGGCGAAGCGAACATCAAAAACTCGAATGGATCGGACAAAATTGAACTCTGGTCCGCTGATGTCGATGTCCGCACGATCTTGATCGAGTCGCAGGGCGAGTTCGACGGGAACGAACTCGTTTGAGGTTTCGTCAACGCTCCAAACGGCCGTTTTTGCCATTACTGCAGGTGCTTGATGGGTCATGGGAAATGACTGGCGTGGCCGCACATTATCAATCCGGAAGAACGCGTCGAAGGTCCGATTTGTTCCGCTCGGTTGAGGTTCGATCTCATAGGAGGCGCCCATGGGACAGCGCCAGATTTGTAGTGGCGGTTCCACCGGCCAAGGCGTAATTCGTCGGATGAATTCGGCACGGGCCCGGGCGCAAGGGACGGACGCGGGCCAGCCGCCAGACAGGCAGAGTAGGATCGCGCAGTCGATCGGGTATGTCTGCGCG
Source organism: Roseovarius sp. PS-C2 (assembly GCF_018862045.1). Lineage (NCBI taxonomy): Bacteria > Pseudomonadati > Pseudomonadota > Alphaproteobacteria > Rhodobacterales > Roseobacteraceae > Roseovarius > Roseovarius sp. PS-C2. The sequence goes on along the minus strand of NZ_JAHKSQ010000006.1, from coordinate 91,223 downwards.
CGGGCGGGCATCGGCAAGGAAACGCCCGCAAGGGCCAGAGCAACAGCGATCGAGGGGAGGAGCTTTTTGAATGAATAACGCATGCTGAGGAGCCTTCGTGACAGGAGTTCAGCATACATACAATAATATACTATCGCAACATTAAGTATAACCTCGCATAATGAAGTTTATGTTAATTTCCAGACTCCGCCATCTTGTACCACCCGCGACTCAGACAACAGCTTCTCCAGATGCGCCGCAACGTTTCGTTCTGCGGCCATTGCGATATGTGGGTCGGTTTTCTGGTAGACGGAAGCGGCGATATTCTGGACCGAATCCGGGGTGTTTGAGAGGTGGGCGAGGATCTCCGCCTCGCGACGCATGCGGTTGGAAAGCAACCGTTTGACGTAAGGTTGCGGATCCCGGAGTATAGGTCCGTGCCCCGGAAAGTAGATCCTATCGTCGCGCTCAATCAGCCGCTGTAGCTGCGCGCAGTAGTCGTGCATGTTTCCGTCAGGGGGGCTGACGATCGAACTGTTCCAACTCATAACGTGGTCGCCCGTGAAGAGCACTCCGTCAGGTCTCGCGAAACAAAGGTGGTCGCTCGCGTGACCAGGTGTGTGCAGGACGGTAAGACCGGCAATGACCTGTCCGTCCTCCAGAAACCGGTCAGGTCGAAATGCATCGTCAGGGAATGCCCGTGAGGCATAAACAGGTGCGTCTGTCCGTGCTCGCAGGGCTGGGACGACTCCAAAATGATCAGAATGGTGGTGTGTGAGCAGAATCCCGGATGGTTTGGCCCCCAAATTTTCGATGATTGCCTCGAAATGTGTACTGTCTTCTGCTGGGCCGGGGTCGATTATGAACCGACCATCAGGCGTATCAATGATGTAGCTATTTGTCCCGTGGTAGGTCATCTTTCCGGGATTGTTCGCGACGATCCTCAGAATTCCAGGGGCCAATTCGACTCCCTTCGCGCGGCAAGGCTCCGGCTCTGAGAAAAACATGCTGCTTCTTTTCATTGTGTGCGACCAGGTATTGATTGCGAACAATTTGGTTCGCACAGTTTTGCGCATTGCTCTCGCATGGCGCCGGAAACCTCAGGCTGGCGTCCGGTGCCTGTCAAATCCGGCATCGGACCATTTCAACTTACATTGGACCAGGCCCGTATGAGACTGAAACAGTCTGATACAGTCTTGGGCTGGCAGTCACACAGCGCGGCGATTATGGTAAGCAGTATACAGAACTACAGCAATTGTCGCCTTCGTCAGATCCCCGAGAAGGAACGGGTAAAGACCGGCGTTCAGCAACTTTTCGCCATAGCCGACAAAGCCACCCAACCATAACAGCCCTGCGCAATACATGAGTATCGAGCCCAAAAAGACCGCGACAGATGCTCTGAATGAAGGCCGAAGTCCTTCCAGTGCTTGAACAATCCATCCGGCAGCGGCCGCTGCAAGTGCGAAGCCTACCAGGTATCCGCCTGTGGGACCCGCAATATACGCCAGTCCGGCCGGCGCCGGAGGCGTGCCTGCGAAGACCGGCAGGCCAAGCAGACCTTCAAAAAGGTATGCCACAACAACAAGACTACTGCGCACCGGCCCCAGGAAAAGGCCCAGACCCAAGACAACCAGGGTTTGTGTAGACATGGGAACCGGGTAGAACGGCACCACGATTTTGGCGGATATTGTCAGAAGAATTGTGCCGACGAGTATTATCGAGATCTCTCGGGTCAGTCTTGCGACTGATTGGCTTTGAGTGGTTTCCAGATTCATCTTTTTCGTCCTTGTTTCTGAAGATTGTTATTTTTTTGGATAGTAAGCTCACATGCGCTTGGCGACTTCTTCCAACATGACTTCGCTCGCCCCGCCGCCGATGGCCTGCACACGGGCATCGCGTGACATGCGTTCCACCGGTGTTTCGCGCATATAACCCATGCCGCCGTGAAACTGGACGCAGTCATAAAGCACGCTGTTCACCAGTTCGCCGCAATAGGCTTTGACCATCGAGACCTCTTTCACGCAGTCACCGCCCGCGGCATCCAGACCGGCGGCGTGATAGACCAGCTGACGTCCTGCCGCGATCCGCGTCTGACAGTCGGCCAGCCGTTGGCGCACGGCCTGCTTGTCCCACAGAACGCCGCCAAAGGCCCTGCGCTGCTTGACGTAATCCACGGTCATGTCCAGCGCGGTTTGCGCTTCGGCACAGGCCATCGCACCCAGGACGATGCGTTCGTTCTGGAAGTTCTTCATCACCGAATAGAAACCGCGGTTGACCTCGCCCAGAACGTTTTCGGCCGGGATGCGGACATCTTCGAAGATCAGTTCGGCAGTGTCCGAGCACAGCCAGCCGGTCTTGTTCAACGCCCGTCCGACCGAAAAGCCCGGCGTGCCTTTTTCGACCGCAAACATGGTGATCCCGCGCGACCCCTTGGCATCGGGATCGGTCTTGGCGCCGACAAAGTAGAGATCGCCATGCACGCCGTTGGTGATGAACATCTTGGTGCCGTTCAGCACCCAATCCGACCCGTCCCGCACCGCGCGGGTGCGCATGCCGGCCACGTCCGAGCCCGCGCCCGGCTCGGTCACGGCGACGGCGGTGATCATTTCGCCAGAGGTGATCGACGGCATCCACCGCGCCTTCTGTTCGGGCGTGCCGGCGTTTTCCAGATGCGGCGAGGCCATGTCGGTGTGGACCAGAACCGTGGCCGAGAATCCGCCGAAGGTGGATCGCCCGACCTCTTCGGCCAAAACCACGCTGGACATCACGTCCAGCCCCGCGCCGCCATACTGTTCGTCATAGCGCATCCCCAGAACGCCGAGATCACCCATCCGGCGCAGCACGTCGCGGGGCACCATGCCCTCCTCTTCCCAGGGCTCGGCCTTGGCTGTCACCTCGGTTTCGATGAACCGGCGCAGCTGGTCGCGGATCATCTCGAGGTCTTCGTTGAACGGGCCGGTGACCTGAGTAATGCTGTCTTGTCTGGTCATGTGTTTTCCTCTGGATCGAGTTTGATAAGTGGGGCGTGCCCGGCGACCGTATCGCCGGGTGCACAATAGATTTCTGTCACCACGCCCGCGACCGGCGCGGGCAGGCTTTGCAGCAGCTTCATGGCTTCCAGAACCACCAGCGTGTCGCCGGCTTTGACGCGATCGCCGAGTGCGACACGCACCTCGGCAACGGCGCCGGGCATGGGTGCGGACATCAGGTCAGCGCCGCCAGATCCACCGGTGGCACGTTGCAGATGCTGGTCTTCCAGCGTGCGCAGGTCTGTCGCGGTCATTCCGGCAGGGGTTTGCAGGTGCACCCGCCAGTGACTCGACGCGCGCGCGACATAGGCGGTGCGCGAAAATGGAACCCCGTCGAAGCGTCCGCTCAGACGGCATTCGGCTAAAGCGGCGCTCTCGACCGTTATGGCCTGGCCGTCCGGCTGTACGGCTGTCAACACCGACCCGGAGCCGTTTACGCGGATCTGGTCGTCTTTGGTCGTCGCCCAATAGGATGCTGCACCGGGCCACCCCGCAGGGGCCGTGAGCCGCCATGACCCCAGGCTTTCCCAGGGCGACGCGCCCGCCGGGGCGAGATGCAGATGCAGCGCCATCGCGGCAAGGGCCATGTCCCGGGGATCAGCGGACGGTTCACTCCAGCCGCCTGAGAACATCTCGGGCAGGCCCGAGGTATGGTGCCGGAACGCCGCAAAATCCGGGTGTGTCAGCAACGCGCGCTGATAGGCCAGGTTCAGACCGACGCCACCGACTGCAAAGGCATCCATTGCGACAACCGCCTGACGGATCGCACCGGCCCGGTCCGGCGCGTGGACGATCAGCTTGGCAATCATCGAATCGTAATGGTGGCTGACGACCGAGCCTGCCTCGACCCCGGTATCGAGCCGCACGCCGGCGGGCGGAGCCCAAAGGCTGATCTCGCCCGTTTCGGGGCGGAAATTCTCGTCCGGGTTTTCGGCGGCGATGCGGATTTCAATGGCGTGCCCGTCAAACTGCACATCGCCTTGCGTCAGCGCCAGCGGCTCGCCCCGCGCGATGCGCAACTGCCATTCGACCAGATCGATGCCGGTGATCGCCTCGGTCACGGGGTGTTCCACCTGCAACCGGGTATTCATTTCCAGAAAGTAGTATTCACCGCGCCCGGGGTCATAGAGGTATTCCACCGTCCCGGCGGAGCGATAGCCGATCGCCTGCGCCAACCGCACCGCTGCCGCACGCATGCGGTCGCGCACAGCCTCGGGAAGATCGGCGGCGGGGGCTTCTTCGATCAGCTTTTGGTGGTTGCGTTGCAGCGAACAATCGCGGTCGCCCAGATGCAGCACGGTGCCGTGAGTGTCGCCCAGAACCTGCACTTCGACGTGGCGGGCACGGGGCGCATAGCGTTCGAGGAACACCGCCGGATCGCCGAAGGCGCTCTGCGCTTCGGCCCGGGCAGATGCAATCGCTTCGGGTGCGTCGCCCAGATCGGAGACAAGCCGCATCCCGCGTCCGCCGCCGCCGGCGCTGGCCTTGACCAGAAAGGGGGTGCCAAGCGCCTCGGCCTCTTGCAGCAGGCGCGCGTCGGACTGATCCTCGCCGCGATAGCCGGGCAGGACGGGCACGCCTGCGGCTTCGGCGGCAGCCTTGGCCTCGATCTTGGAGCCCATCCGCGCGATAGCGTCGGGTTCCGGCCCGATGAACACAAGGCCCGCCGCCTCGACCGCCGCCGCGAAACCGGCATTCTCAGACAGAAAACCATAGCCCGGGTGCACCGCACCCGCGCCCGTCGCCCGCGCAGCCTCAAGGATGGCCTCGACGTTCAAATAACTGTCCGACGGGGCGGCCCCACCGATGCAGACGGCATGATCGGCCTCGGCCACGAAGGGCGCGTCGCGGTCCGCGTCCGAAAACACCGCTACGCTTTCCAGCCCCAGTTTGCGGCACCCGCGCTGGATGCGCCGGGCAATCTCGCCCCGGTTGGCGATCAGAACGCGGGTGAAGCTCATTTCACCCGCCATGACGGAACGCCCTTGTTGATGAAGCTGTTGATGCCTTCGATACCTTCCTCCGTCTCCCACGCATCGGCCAGCCGGTCGGCGGTGTAGATCATGTTGGTCTCCAGATCGTGGGACGCGACATAGGCGATCAGCGCCTTGGTATCGGCCACGGCACCCGGCGCGGCCTGAAGGTGATCATGCACCACCCGGTTCACCGTGGCGTCCAAGTCGCCCGACGCGACAACTTCGGTCAACAGACCGATCCGCTCGGCGCGGGCGGTGTCGAACAACGCCCCCGACAGCATGGTCTCACGCGAATGCACCTTGCCGATGCGGGCCACCACATAAGGCGATATATTCGCGGGCAGAAGGCCCAGCTTGACCTCGGTCAGACCGAAGCGCGCGCCTTCGGCGCCGATGGTGTAGTCGCAGACGGAAATCATGCCGACACCGCCACCGTAGGCCGGGCCGTTGATCCGCCCGATCAAGGGTTTGGGCAGCGTGTCGAGACGGCGCAACAACCGCGCCAGCGTGGCGCTCTGGTCTACCCGTTCGGCACGGGACTTTTCGATGTTTGACGAGAACCAGTTGAAATCGCCGCCCGCGCAGAAGCTCTTGCCCGCGCCGGTCAGGACCACAATACGCACATCGTCATCTGCAGCCAGCTTTTCGGCGGCATCGTATAGCTCTGCGATCAATTCGCCATTCAGCGCATTGTGTTTGTCGGGGCGGTTGAGCGTCAGCGTGGCGACGCCGCGCGCATCAGTTTCGACAAGGATCGTGTTGTAGGTATTGTTCAACTTGAAGCCTCACATTCTGAATACAGGCGTATGGCGACCGGCTTCGGGCACCGATGTCACGATGGCCAGGCACAGGCCAAGGATATCGCGGGTTTGCGCGGGTTCGATCAGCCCGTCATCCCAAAGCCGCGAGGTGGCATAATAGGGATCGGACTGTTCACCATACTGGGCCCGAACCTGCTCCTCGATCAGCTTCATGTCGGCCTCCATCTTGCCCGGGTCGCCCCCTTTCTGGCGGCGCAGTTCCAGCATCACATTTGTAGCGATGTCGGCAGACATGGTGGCCAGTTCCGCCGTGGGCCAGGCAAAGAGAAAATTCGGGGCGAAACCACGTCCGCACATGCCGTAGTTGCCTGCCCCGTATGAGCCGCCCAAGAGGACCGACAGGCGCGGCACCTTGGCAACCGACATGGCATAGACCAGCTTGGCACTGTCTTTGGCAATGCCGCCGCGCTCGGCTTCGGTGCCGACCATGAAGCCCGAGATGTTGTGGAGGAACAAAAGCGGGATGTTGCGTTGATCGCACATCGACACGAATTGCGCGCCCTTGAGCGAACTGTCGGACACAAGCGCCCCATTATTTGCGAGAATGCCCACTCGATAGCCGTGAATCCGCGCGGTGCCGCAGACCAGCGTCTCACCCCATCCGGGCTTGAATTCGCGGAATTCGCCGGCGTCGATCATGCGCAGTAGAACCTCGCGCATGTCATAGGGCTGTTTGCGATCGGCGCTGATGACGCCAAGCAGTTCCTCTGGGTTGCGCGCCGGCGGCGCGCAGGTTGCATCGGGACCCATCGGGCGCGACAGGCCCAGTTCGGATACGATGTCGCGCATCAGAGCAAGCGCATGATACTCGTCCTCGGCCAGATGGTCAGACACACCGGAGACGCGCGAATGCATCTCGGCCCCCCCCAATGTTTCTCCATCAACCTCTTCGTTGATCGCCACCTTGACGATCGAGGGGCCGCCCAGATGGATGCGTGCGTTGCCGCGTACCATGATGACTTCGTCCGACAGGGCCGGGATATAGGCCCCACCGGCCGTGCAGCCTCCAAAGACCGCCGCGATCTGCGGCAGGCCGCTCGCGGACATGTTGGTTTGACGATAAAAGGAATTGCCGAAATGGCGGGCATCGGGGAAAACCCGGTCCTGCTCTGGCAGATAGGCACCGCCGCAATCCACCAGATAGAGGCAGGGCAGCCGGTTCTCGGCTGCGATTTCCTGGGCGCGGATGTGTTTCTGCACGGTTTCGTGATAGAAAGACCCACCCTTCACTGTCGCATCGTTGGCGATCACAACGCAGGGAAGCCCGTGGACGATCCCGATACCGGTCACGATTCCCGCACCGGGCACCTCGCCCCCGTATTGACCGTAGGCGGCAAGCGACGACAGCTCAAGAAACGCAGTGCCCGTATCTACCAGCAGGTCGATCCGTTCGCGAACCAACAGCTTGCTGCGCTTGCGATGCCGCGCGACCATGTCGGGGCGGCCGCCAGCCGTTGCTTCGGCGATCCGCGCGCGCAGCGTTTCGACGCGCTCGCTTTGTGCGGCGTGGTTGCGGGTGTAGGTCTCTGATGCGGTCAGCACCGCTGTTTCAAGACGTGCCATGAAGTCAGGTATCCTGTCTTTGGAGTATCCCGTTGAGGAACACATCGGCATAGGTGCGTGACAACGCATCGGCGCTACCGCGGTCCGGGTCGAACCAATCGAGCGTGGCGTTCAATGTACCGATCAGCATCAGGCGCAGGCGACGGATATCGACGTCTTGCTTCAGCGTGCCATCTTTCTTAAGCTGGGACAGAAGACTGTCCCACTCAGCCTCATAGGTCCTGCGCGTGGGCAAGTTGGCATCCCGGACGGATTGCGGCACCTGCCCGAAAATACGCACATTCGCCGATGTATAATCGCTCACATCAAGAAGCGCGCGCAAATGCGCCCGGATCGCAGAGCGCAGGATCGTTTCGCCATCGGTATCGGCTGGCAGGTCGGTGATGGCGTCTCTCATACTCGCGTGAACGACCCGAATCCCTGCATCAAGAACGGCCGCGACGATCTCGTCCTTGGAACCGAAATGATAGTATATGCTACCCGCCTTGATCCCGGCGGCCTCGGCAATTTTTCGGAGCGAAACGGACCCGTAGCCTTGTTCGCGGAAAAGCCGCGCGGCAATGTCCAGCACCCCGTCCCGTCCAACCGCGCTGCGCGATGTCTCGTTGACTTTGATTGCCGTGTTTTGTGCCATAGACTTTCGTATCGCCCCAACGCCTAACTAACGCCTGTTAGGTTAATAGCCCAAGTGAGTAAATCGTCGTGATCGTGCCAGACTAGAGTCTGCGGAAAATTCCGCATTGGCGACCGCCAAGAGGCCGCCCAGACATTAATGTGCTTGCCCGGGCCCGATGACGGGGTCCGGGCAAATGCCTTAGATCACGAAACCGCCACCGCAGATGATGTGTTGGCCTGAAATGAAGTTCGATTCCGGCGCACAGAACAGATAGACAGCACCGGCAGCTTCTTCCGGAGTGCCGACCCGGCCCAGCGGGATCATGTGCTCCATCTGGGACAGGAGATCGGGATTCACGCCGACCTTGATCTCTTTTTCCTCGACCTGGATCGTGCTGTCTCCGTCGGCGCTGCCCTCGGTCAGGCGGGTGCGGATCGGGCCGAAAGCCACGGCATTGACGTTGACCTTGTAGCGGCCCCATTCCTTGGCCATCGTCCGGGTGACACCCAGAATGCCGGCCTTGGCGGCGGAATAGTTGATCTGGCCAGCATTGCCGCCGGTCCCTGCGATGGACGAGATGTTGACCACCTTGCGGAACACTTCCTGTCCGGCGGCGGCCTCTTCCTTGGCCTTGGCGCTGATCACCGGCTGCGCGGCGCGCAGGATCCTGAAGGGGGCCGTCAGGTGAACGTCGATGATCGCCTGCCATTGTTCGTCGGTCATTTTCTGAACGACGCTGTCCCAAGTATAGCCCGCATTGTTCACGATGATGTCCAGCCCGCCAAAGCTGTCCATGCCGGTCTTGATGAACCGTTCGGCAAAACCGTCTTCGGTGACGCTGCCGGCACAGACCACGGCCTCGGCTCCCGTTGCGCGTACCGCCTCGGCGGTTTCATTGGCCGGATCCGCATCCAGATCGTTGATCACCAGCCGGGCCCCTTCCGAGGCCAGTTTGAGAGCGATTTCGCGGCCAATGCCCCGGCCCGAGCCCGAGACCAGCGCCACGCGCCCGTCGAGTTTTCCAGTCATATTGATTCCTCCCGAAAGTCGCTATCAGGCTTTTTCATAAAGCGTGGTGACGCAGGCCCCGCCGAGGCCCAGATTGTGCTGAAGCGCCAGACGTGCGCCATCAACCTGGCGCGCATCTGCCTGGCCGCGAAGCTGCTGAACGAGCTCGGTACATTGCGCTAGGCCGGTCGCCCCAAGCGGATGGCCTTTGGACAATAGACCGCCCGACGGGTTGGTCACGTATTTTCCGCCGTAGGTGTTGTCGCCATCATCAACGAATTTCGCCGCTTCGCCGCGACCGCAAAGGCCAAGCGCCTCATAGGTGATCAGCTCGTTGTGGGCGAAACAGTCGTGCAGTTCGACCACATCCACGTCCTCGGGCCCGATGCCCGCGTCCTCGTAAACCTGATCGGCGGCGCGCTTGGCCATCGAAAAGCCGACCACTTCGCGCATGTCATGGGCTTCGAAAGTTTCCGGGCCGTCCGTCGTCATGGCCTGCGCCGCGATCCGAACCGAACTGTCCAGTCCGTGCTTGTCGGCGAATTCCTTGGAACAAATGATCGCGGCGGCCGCGCCACAGGTTGGCGGACAGGCCATGAGCTTGGTCATGATGCCGGGCCAGACGACCTGGGTGGCCATGACGTCTTCCGCCGTCACCTCCTGCCGGAACAGGGCAACCGGATTCTTCGCAGCATGTCGGCTGGCCTTGGCGCGGATTTTTGCGAAGGTTTCCAGGGGGGTGCCGAACTCGTCCATATGCGCCTTGCCCGCACCGCCGAAGTACCGCAGCGCCAGCGGGATCTCGGCACTGCCAACCAGTTCGTCGGTTTCTCTGTCGAATGCCGCAAAGGGGCTGACCCGGTCATGGAACATCGCACCGATTGCGCCGGGCTGCATCTGTTCGAACCCTAGTGCCAGAGCACATTCGACCGCGCCGCTTTCAACTGCCTGCCTGGCCAGGAACAGGGCGGACGATCCGGTCGAGCAGTTGTTGTTCACATTCAGAACCGGGATGCCTGTCATTCCGACATGGTACAGGGCGCGCTGACCGCAGGTGCTGTCGCCATAGACATAGCCAACATAGGCCTGTTGGACTTTATCATAATCCAACCCCGCGTCAGCCAGAGCGGACCGGGTCGCAGCGGTCGCCATCACATCGTAGCTTTCGGATTTTCCCGGCTTCTGGAACGGGACCATCCCAACGCCTGCAACATAGGCTTTGTCTGTCATTTCTCTCTCTCCCAAGTTCGGTCAGGCCACCCTAATCGGTCCGCCAGTCTATTTTCTACCATTTGTTAGATTTTTAATTCTAACCTTGGGAAGTGTCAATATCGCCAAGCTGTGACGTAGGGAGCTTGCGCTATTTTCTAACTTGTGTTTGATTTCGGGCCACACGCCCTGATCGGCGGCACAATTGAGGGATTCTGGTCCCGGCGCAACCGCCGACAAGCGTTTAGCACTCAGCTTACGAAAGGTGGTCGGAATGGCATACTGTTATGAGTTCAAGGGTTTTATACCCGTCGTGCCCGAGGATACATATGTCCACCCTCAGGCCGTTCTGATCGGGAATGTCATCCTGGGTCATGGATGCTACATCGGCCCCGGGGCAAGCTTGCGGGGCGATTTCGGCAGGATCGTGATCGGGGATGGAGCCAATGTTCAGGACAATTGCATCATCCATTCCTTTCCCGGCCGCGACGCCGTGGTGGAAAGCGACGGCCACATCGGCCATGGCGCGATCCTGCACGGTTGCACGGTGGGCCGGAACGCTCTGGTCGGAATGAATTCCGTCATTATGGATGGTGTAGAGCTTGGGGCGGAATCGATTGTCGGCGCGCAGGCGTTTGTGCGTGGCGAAACCGTGATTCCGTCGCGTTCGATGGTGGTGGGATCGCCGGCAAAGGTGATCCGCGAGGTCAGCGAGAAAGAAATCGCGTGGAAAACGCGCGGCACCGCGGAATACCAGCAACTTGCGCGCGATTGTCTGGCCGGATTGACGCCGGTCGAGCCGCTGAAGGCGGTCGAGGCAGACCGGCCCGGCATGGCGGCCTCTGACGTCGTTTCGATTCAGGAGGCGCGGCAGACATCGTCCTGACCTGTCCGGGAACCGGACCGGTCAGGACTACTTCAGCTTTCGAAAGCGCCAGTTGGAAGCGCCTTGATGCGGAACGGCACTCCCCGACCCGGTGTGCCGTCCCTCAAGCCTTTACAGCCGGAAGATCCCGTAGTGTGGTTCCTCGATCGGTGCATTGAGCGAGGCGGAAATCGACATGCCAAGCGCGTTGCGTGTGTCCGCCGGATCGAGGATGCCGTCGTCCCACAATTCCGAGGTCGAGGTATAAGCCTCGACATCGCGCTTGTATTTTTCCAGCACCGGTTCGCGGATCGCGGCGATTTCTTCTTCGGTCAATTCCTTGCCTTCGCGCTGAAGCTGCCGGATCTTGACGTCAGCCATAGTATTGGCGGCCTGATCCGCACCCATCACGCCGATCTCGGCCTGGGGCCACATGAATAACGTGCGCGCATCCCAGGCCCGCCCGCACATGCCGTAATTGCCTGCCCCGTAAGAGGCATTGGCGATCACGGTGAACTTCGGCACGACCGAGCCACCCTGTGCCATCAGCATCTTGGCGCCGTCCTTGGCGATGCCGCGTTCTTCGTATTCGCGGCCCACCATATAGCCGGTGATGTTCTGGAAGAAGACCAGAGGCGTGCGGTTCTGATTGCACAGCTGCATGAAATGCGCTGCCTTCAGAGAACTGTCGTTGAACAGCACCCCGTTGTTGGCAAGAATGCCGACCTTGTAGCCCCAGATATGGGCAAAGCCGCACACCATCGTGGTGCCATAGTCCGGCTGATATTCGTGGAACCGCGATCCGTCCACGATCCGGGCCAGAACCTCGCGCATGTCGAACTGGGTTTTCCGGTCCTTCGGAATGATCCCGTAGAGTTCTTTAGGGTCGTAATACGGTTCCTCAAAAGATGCGGTTTCGATGATCGTTTTCGGTGTGCGCTTCCACTGGCTGACAATTTCGCGCGCCAGTGAAAAGGCATGCTGTTCGGTCGCGGCGCGATAATCGCCCGTGCCCGAGACCGAGGTGTGCATGACCGCGCCGCCAAGCTCCTGAACACCGACCTCTTCGCCGGTGGCCGCCTTGACCAGCGGCGGACCGCCAAGAAAAATCGCGCCTGTGCCTTCGATGATGATGTTGTAGTCGCTCAGCGTCGGCACATAGGCGCCGCCAGCCGTACAGTGTCCGCCAACCACGGCAATCTGCGGGATATTGGCCTGGCTCAGCTTGACCTGGTTGCGGAACACCCGCCCGCCCAGATACCGGTCGGGAAACACCCCGTGCTGCAGCGGCAGGAATCCGCCCGCGCTGTCGCAGATATGGATGACCGGCAGGCGGTTTTCCAAGGCGACATCCAGAAGGCGCACGATCTTTTTCACGGTATGCGGATACCAGGCACCGCCCTTGACGCTGGCATCGTTGGCGTGGATGGCGACCTCGCGGCCTTGCACGATGCCGATCCCCGTAACCACACCTGCGCCGGGCACCGCGCCGTCATATTCACGACAGGCCGCGAGGGTCGAAAACTCCAGGAACGGCGTGCCGGGGTCCAGCAACAATTCCAGCCGCTCGCGCACGCCCAGTTTGTTCTGGCGGGCAAGGCGGTCAAAGTCGCGCTGCGGGCGCTCATAGCGTGCAGCGTGCTGGCGGGCGTGAAATTCCTTCAGCCGTTCGGACATGGCGGCATAATTTGCCTTGTAGTCGGCGGCATTGGTGTCGATCTGACTTTCAATTCTGCGCATGGTCACTCCTCCTCCGGAGCCAATTGGGCCAAGATGTCTTTCAGACCGAAACTGTCGCCTTCGGCGAATGGCATTTCGGCAACGACCCCGTCGCGCGGCGCCGTCAGTGTGGTTTCCAACTTCATGCTTTCGATCACCAGAAGCGGCTGGCCTTCTTCAACCGCATCGCCGGGTTTAACCGCAACTGACACCACGACACCCGGCATGGGCGCCACCAATCGGTCGTCGCTCGCGCCACCGTCGCTTCCGGCCAGGCGTTCGGCGGGATCAACCCGCCCGACTTCGTAGGTTCGCCCGTCCATGTGCATAAAAGTTGCTTCCGGCCCCACGGCCAGTCGCAATTCGCGCACAACACCCTTGGCCCGCAGCTTGTAACCGCCCGGCAGACCCGTCGGGTCCAATTGGCAGGCAACAGCGCCAGTGGGGGTATTGAGCACGAACCGGCTGCCATCATGACCCAGCCAGCAATCAGTCTCTACTCCGTCGATCTGAAAAATCCGTTGCATCAGTTTCTCCACCCGCCCATCTTGCGGTACATTTCCGGTATCTGCATTACGTCACTCACCAGTCGCTCGTCCGATAGAGCCGCCGCCGCCATCAACAGGTCAGAGACATCTTCGCCCGGCGCGGTCAGCGTTTCGGATTGTTCAGCCAGAAACCCGGTTGATACGTCGCCCGAGGCAAAATCGGGATGCGCAAGGATTTCATCCAGATAGCCGGTGTTGGTCGTCACCCCCAGAACCACATAGTTTTGCACCGCATTTCGGGCACGGGTGATGGCCTGCGCGCGATCCCGGCCATGCACGATCAGCTTGGACAGCATCGGGTCGAAGTCGGTCGTCACCTTGCCGCCATCCAGAATGCCGCTGTCCACACGGATACCCTCGCCCATCGGTTCGTCCAGCAGCAGGATATCCCCTATCGCAGGACGAAAATCGGCCGTTGCGTCCTCGGCGCAGATGCGCAATTCGATCGAATGGCCAATCTGGGGAATATCCGCCTGCGCGGCGCTCAAGCACTCGCCCGCCGCTACGCGCAGTTGCTCAGCAACCAGATCAAAGCCGGTTACCATCTCGGTCACCGGATGTTCGACCTGAAGGCGGGTGTTCATTTCCAGGAAATAAAAGGCCCCGTCCTGCGCATAGATGAATTCAACGGTCCCTGCCCCGCGATAGTTGACGGCGCGGGCAATTCCGGCAGCGGTTTCGCAGATCTCACCCCGTTGCTCGGGGGTCAGCGCCGGAGAGGGCGTTTCCTCGATAATCTTCTGGAACCGGCGCTGGATCGAACATTCGCGTTCCCAGAAATGTACCACGTTGCCTTGCCCGTCGCCCATCACCTGCACCTCGATATGGCGCGGGCGTTCGATATAGCGTTCGACAAACAGACGGCCGTCACCGAAATACCGTTCGCCTTCGCGGCGCGCGGTTTCGATTTCGGTCTCCAGCGTGCTGTCTTCGCGTACGACGCGCATGCCCTTGCCACCGCCGCCGGCCGAGGGTTTGATCAGCAGCGGATAGCCAACGGCGCGGGCGCGTTCGACAAAGCTCGCCGGATCGTCATCCTCGATCGCCGAGGGGGCGACGGGAAACCCGCGTTCCTCGACAAAGGCGCGGGCGCGGACCTTGTCGCCCATCAGGTCGATGACCTCGGACGTCGGACCGACAAAGGTCACTCCGGCTCTTTCCAGCGCCGCGACAAAACCGGCATTCTCTGACAGAAAGCCATAGCCGGGGTGCACCGCGTCCGCGCCGATCTTTGTTGCCGCCGCGACGATCTGAGAAATGTCGAGATAGGCGGCCACGGGCGTCGGGCCGTCGATCATCACGACCTCATCTGCGATCAGATGGGCCGGCCCCTCTTGCTCGGCGACATGGCGTAAAACGGCCGTCTCAAGCCCGCGGGCCTTGGCGGTGCGCAACACGCGCGCCGCGATCTCACCCCGATTGGCGACCAGGAGTTTCGAAATGGTCATGGGCCTGTCCTCTTAGTTCGGGTTCGCGGCGTTTAGCCGGTCACGTGCGGCCAGATCGGCGGGCACGGGAATTTCAATATCAAGCAGCATCTGCGCGAAGCCTTTGCCCTGTGGGTCGATGCGGACCGAGGCGATTCCGCCACCGCCAAGCGAGTCATGCAACAGGAAATTCAGCGCATGGCTTCCGGGCAGGTCGAACCGTTCGACCGTGCCTTCGCAGACATGGACGAAATAGTCTTTCACCACTTCTTCGCTGAGAGCCGAGCGGATATATGGCAGGTAGTCCGGCTTACGCGCAAGGATGCCTATATTGGCGATATTCCCCTTGTCGCCCGAGCGGCCCCAGGCCAGATCGACGAGGCGGACCTTGACAACGTCCGGGCCGGGCTCGCGGCTATCTGCGGGCGGTGCGGCAGGCGGATCAAGGTGGACTGGCGTAGTGGCCACGCTCACGGGCACATCCTTGCCGTCGACCTCGACCGCGACGGGGGTTTCGGCCTTGCTCTGAAGGAAGGAAAATAGACGGACCACCGGCTGCACCTTTGGCCGTCCGGCGAAGAACCCGGTCAGACCCTGCGCGGTCGAAATCGCCATCGGTGCGATTTCACCGGCAAAGATGTTCAGCGCGGCGCGATTGTCATGGACCGCGCCGATCTTGAGCACCACCTCGCGGGTCCGCGCGCGCGCGTTTGCGCCATATGCCGCCTCGGCGCCCAGCACCTCGACGCTGACCTGCCGAAAATCGTCCATTTTGCGGTCGCGAAAAATCCGGCGACAGCGTGTCAGGATCGCCTCGGCCACACGTTCGGCCTTGGCAGGGGCATCAATCGCGGCCAGTGTCAGGGTAGAGACCGCGCGCCAGCCATCGGCATGGGTCGCCGACACCTTGTAGCTGTCGGTGCGCCCAAGCCCCCTGCCGCCCTTGACCAGCACCCGGTCGGGTCCGACCTGTTCCAGGGTGACCCCGGACCAGTCGCAGATCACGTCGGGCAACAGGTAGGCGCGCGGGTCCCCGATTTCATAGAGCATCTGCTCTCCGACTGACCCGGGCACGACCAGCCCGCCGGTGTCAGGCGTCTTGGTCATGATGAAACTGCCGTCTTCGGACACCTCGACGATGGGCATGCCCATATTGTCCCAACCCGGCACGTCCTGCCAGTCGGTGAAGTTGCCGCCGGTTCCCTGGGGGCCGCATTCGATCAGGTGGCCGGCCAGCGATCCCTGACTGAGCTTGTCCCAGTCATCATCGCCCCAGCCGTATTCATGCATCAGGGGGCCAAGCGCGACGGCGCTGTCGGCACAGCGTCCGGTGATCACGATGTCGGCCCCGGCATCCAGCGCGGCAGCAATGGGGCGGGCACCCAGATAGGCGTTCATGCTCCATATATCGTCTGGAAATTCGACACCCGAGAACATTTCCGTCTGACCGCTTTTGCGAATTTCATCGGCCCTAGGCAACAGGTCATCGCCCAGCACGACTCCGATGGACAGATCGATCCCGGCCCCGGCGGCGGCTTTGGCAAGCGCATCGCTGCAACCACGCGGGTTCACACCTCCGGCATTGGCAACGACCTTGATCCCTTTTGCCTTGATGTCTGGTAACCAGGGTGCCAGCGCCTTGATGAAATCCGGCGCATAGCCCGACTCGGGTGTTTTGGCGCGGGCCCGCGCCATCAGCGACATTGTCACCTCTGCCAGATAATCAAACACCAGATAGTCGATCTCGCCCTTTGAGACCAGTTGACCGATCGCTTCCGGCGTATCGCCCCAGAAGCCCGATGCACATCCGATGCGCAGTTTTTGTTCTGACATATACCTCTCCTCCCCGCTTGGTCAGCGGCCTGTCCATTCAGGTTTGCGCTTCGTAACAAAGGCATCAAAGCCTTCGCGCGCGTCTTCGGTCTGCGCTACTCGCGGCAACAGCGTTTCTGCAAACCGCATCTGCTGTGGATAGGTCATGTCCTCCATCGCGTGGCAGGCGTATTTCCCCAGCCGGATCGCGCTCGGCGACTGCGCAGCAATCTGGGAAACCAGTTCTGCAACCTTGTCGTCCAACCCCACAGCATCGGTCACATAGTTGACCAGATTGAATTGCAGGGCTTCCTCGGCCGTCAAAGGAACGCCGGTGATGAACATCTCCATCAGTCTCCGTCGGGGCAGCACGCGCATCATGGGTGGCACGATCGTCATGGGAAACAGGCCCACCTTGACCTCGGGCGTTCCGATGCGGGCGTGATCCGCCATCACAGCCAGATCGCAGGCACAGATGATGCCCGCCCCCGCCCCCATCGCGACGCCATTGATGCGTGCGATCGTTGGCTTTCGGCACGCCTGTACCGTCTCGAACAACCTTCCGGCAAAATGATCCGGGTCCGCCGGATCCTGAATAAACGGGCCGCCATCCGCACCCGCCTTGATGTCGCCCCCGGCACAGAAGGCGCGCTCACCCTCGCCGGTCAAAACGATCACGCGGCAATCGCTGTCCCTCTCGGCAGCACATATGGCGGCCATGATCCCGTCCGCGACCTCGCGGTTGAGGGCATTTCGATGGTCAGGACGTTTTATCGTGATACGCACTTCTTTGCCGCGCGCCTGCGATTGAACAACGCTCTCAGTCATTTCCGAAGCTCCCCCCCTGTATTCTATTCTGACCACCGCGCTTTCTAACGTCAGGTCGCCAAAAGCTTGGCTTGATCTATTTTCTAACATGTGTTTGATTTTGGTCAACACTGCGGACGACATTTTGCGGGAGGATTATATGACCACTCAAAGTGAGGCCATCTCGGCTGATCTGGAAGCCATCAGGGCGAACTATTCTTTGACTGATGAGCAACGCCAGATCGTCGACCACGTGGATCGGGTGTCGCGCGAGGTGCTGCACCCGCTGCAAGCGCGTATGGATGACGAGGAATGGTGGCCCGATGATCTGTTCAAGCAGATGGGCGAGCTGGGCCTGCTGGGGATTACCGCACCCGAAGAGCTAGGTGGATCGGGACAGAACGAATTCACCCAGGCGCTGGTATCCGAGGTGATTTCGAAGTGGAATCCGGCTGTGGGCCTCTCACACGGGGCGCATGACAACCTGTGCCTGAATAACCTGCTGCGCAATGGATCCGAAGAGCAGGTAAAGAAATACGTGCCGGGTCTTTGCTCGGGCGAACTGGTTGGTGCTTTGGGCTTGACCGAACCGGGCGCGGGGTCCGATGCGCTTGGGTCCATGGCGACCACCGCGCGCCGCGACGGCGACGAATACATCATCAACGGCTCGAAGATCTATATCACTAACGGACCGATTGCCGATGTGATCCTGCTTTACGCCAAAACCGACAAGTCGAAGGGCGCCAAGGGCATTTCTGCTTTCATCATCGAGACGGACAATCCCGGTTTCAAGGTGGCGCAAAAGCTTGACAAGATGGGCTTTCGCGGTTCGCCAACCGGAGAACTGGTGTTTGAGGATTGCCGCGTACCCGCGTCCGCCATGGTTGGACAGGAAAACACCGGCGTTTCGGTGGTAATGAGCGGGCTGGATCTGGAGCGTGCCATGGTTGCCTCAGTCTGCGTTGGCATGGCCGAACGCGCGCTGGAACTTGGGCTGGAATACGCCAAGATTCGCGAACAATTCGGCAAGCCGATTGCAAGTTTCCAAATGATGCAGTCGAAATTGGCCGAGATCTACACCGAGGTCGAAACCGCGCGTGCCTTCAGTTATCGTGCGCTGGCCGCCTGTACCGGCCTGCCAAAAGGGGCCGGGGGCCGCGGCGAAATCCACAAATTGACAGCGGCGGCCTGTCTTTACGCCGGCGAGGCATTCAACAAGGCGGTGACCGAAGCCTGCCATATCCATGGTGGCTCTGGCTACATGCAGGACACCGAGATCAACCGGCTGTTCCGCGCCAACAAGCTGCTGGAAATCGGCGCGGGCACAAGCGAAGTCCGCAAGATCATCATTGCCGAAGAACTTTTGCGCGCCTGAGGGAGACGAGACAATGAACAAGCAACTGCGCAACGACATCGCTCTGCCGACACATTTCATGACGGACGAACAGCAGGCGCTGGCCGATCAGGCCGGCAAGTTCTTCATGTCAGAATTCCACCATCTGAACGCCGAAATGGACGATACTGATGATCTGCCGTCTTCGGTTTTCCCCAAGCTGGGCGAAATGGGCTACCTGGGACTGAACGTGCCGCCGGAATTCGGCGGCGCTGGGTTGGATTTCACCTCGGCCTGCATCATCACCGAACAGCTGTCGCGGTCCTCTGCGGCCATCGGACTGACCCATGTGGCGCATGACAATTTGTGCGTCAACAACATCTATCGCAACGCCAATGACGAGTTGCGCCGAAAATACCTGCCAGGTCTGTGCGACGGCACGCTGATCGGCGCCCTGGGCCTGACCGAACCCGGCGCGGGGTCTGATGCGCTTGGCTCGATGCGGACCACGGCCAAAAAGGATGGCGACGACTACATCCTGAACGGCGCCAAGATCTACATCACCAATGGGCCGATTGCCGATCTGGTGCTGGTCTATGCCAAGACATCGCCCGAAAAAGGGGCCAAGGGCATTTCCGCCTTTATCGTGGAAACCGACACGCCCGGTTTCAAGGTGGCGCAGAAGCTCAACAAGATGGGATTCCGCGGCTCGCCGACGGGCGAACTGGTATTCGAAGATTGCCGTGTTCCGGCCAGAAACATGGTCGGCAAGCTGGATGGCGGGGTTGCCGTTACCATGTCCGGACTTGATCTGGAACGTGCCATCGTCTGTTTCAACGCTCTGGGCATTGCGCAGCGGGCGCTGGATATTTCCATCGATTACGCCAAGACACGCCAGCAATTCGGCAAACCGATCGCCAGTTTTCAGATGGTTCAGGCGATGCTGGCCGACATGTATACGCAGATCGAGGCCGCGCGCAGCCTGTCCTTGCGCACCGCTGCCATGTGTGAAGGCCTCGAAGAGGGCGAAGGCGGGCGCGGCGAAATCCACAAGCTCACCGCTGCGGCGATCTACAAGGCCGCTGAGGCGACATCCTTCGTGCTGGACAAAGCTGTCCAGATTCACGGCGGCTCGGGTTACATGCGTGATACAGAAGTGAACCGGCTGTACCGGACCGGTCGCGTGCTTGAGGTCGGCGCAGGCACCCAGGAGGTTCGCAAACTCATCATCTCTGGCGAATTGCTGAAGAACTAGGGGCGGAACATGAACGAAGCGAAATCAAGGCGTTACGCGTCGGATCTCATGGCGGGCCAGGTTGCCCTGGTCACGGGGTCCGGATCTGGAATGGGCCGGGCGACGGCGATCGAAATGGCCGCTTGCGGGGCCAGGCTTGCGCTGTTCGCGCGCCGCGAAGAACCGCTGGAAGAGACCGCCGAAATGATCCGGGCGGCGGGGGGCGAGGCCTTTGTCGTGCCCGGAGACACCCGCGACGAAGACAGTATCGAAGCTGCGATGGGGCGGATCAAGGAGCACTATGGGCAGTTGGATGTTTTGGTGAACAATGCCGGCGGCCAGTATATCGCGGCCGCCCGCGATATCACCAACAAGGGCTTCGAAGCCGTGATCCGCAACAACCTGATCGGGTCTTGGCAGATGACCCGGGCAGCGGCGGATCACTTCATGTACGACAATGGTGGATCGGTTGTGTTTGTCACCGCCATCTCGGCGCGCACCGCGCTTACCGGCTTTACACACACCGTCGCCGCCCGCGCCGGTGTGACGGGCATGATGAAAACGCTGGCCGCCGAATGGGGCGAATACGGCATCCGGCTGAACTGTGTCGCGCCGGGCACGATCAAGACCGATGCGCTTGGCCGCTATCCGATTCCGCCGGAACAGTGGAAAAAGCTGAACCGCTCGGTGCTAAACCGGATGGGGGCGGCCGAGGACATCTCAGGCACGATCATTTTCCTGGCCTCGAAACTTGGCGGTTTCATCACCGGAGAAGACATTTATGTAGACGGCGGTGAGACCTTGCATATGGGTCATGACGCGCGGGACATGATCAACCCCGCGATGTTCGAGAAACGCGAACGGGGAGATGGCAAGAATGAGTAAACACCCAGTCCTTCTGGAGATGTCCGACAGGATCGCCACGGTTACGCTGAACGATCCCGAGCGGCGCAACCCGGTCACCGGAAACGACATGATCGCTGCTCTTCTGGAGACCTTCGCCAAGGTGCAGGCAGACCCGCAGGTCAGCGTCATGATCCTGACCGGCGCCGACCCGGCCTTTTGTGCCGGCGGCGACATCAAGGAAATGAACGATTCCGACAGCGTGTTCCGCAAGGAGCCGCTGGCGGCGGCGCAGAGCTATGTTGATGGGGTGCAGCGGCTGCCGCTTGCGCTCTACAACATGGATATTCCGACCATCGCCGCAGTCAACGGCCCGGCGGTGGGCGCGGGGTGCGACCTGACCATGATGTGCGACATGCGCATCGCGTCCGAAAAAGCAAGGTTCGGCGAGGTGTTTCTGAATCTCGGAATCATTCCGGGCGATGCGGGCAGCTGGTTCCTGTTGCGTCGTCTGGGCCACCAGAAGGCCGCCGATCTGACCTTCTCAGGGCGCATGGTCGAGGCCAAGGAAGCGCTGGAGCTTGGCATGGTGCTTGAGCTGGTGCCTCATGAAAAATTGATGGCACGGGCTCGCGAACGGGCCGCCGTCATCGCAGCGAAACCACCGCGTGCGGTGCGCGTCGCCAAGCGTCTGATGCGCAATGCCGAACGGATGGATCTACCGGATTTCCTGAATTCTGCGGCGGCCTATCAGGCGCTCATGCATCAGACCGAAGACCATCACGAGGCGGTTGCTGCGTTCATCGAGAAACGAAAACCCAACTTCACAGGGCGCTAATGGAAGAATTGCATGTCTGATATCTCCAAAAAGAAAATGGAGCAAATCGCGCAGATGTGGAATGCGCGCGGCAAGGGTCTGATTACGCATATGGCGCTTGAGATCGAAGAGGTCTCGACCGAAGGCGTTCGCGTTCGGATGCCGTTCAATCCGGACTTTTGCGCCGATGCGGAACAAACGCTGCTCCATGGTGGTATCCTGACGGCGCTTCTGGACAGTGTCTTTGGATTGGCTAACTTTGTCGCCATCGAAGGCGTCAGTACCATGGCCACTCTTGATCTGAGAGTTGATTACCTGCGCCCTGCTCGTTCGCGCGCGGATGTCATCGTTCAAGCGCATTGTTTTCGCCAGACCCGCCACATCGCCTTCAATTCCGGCAGCGTCTGGTTCGAGGGCCATGATAATGCTGAAATCGCCCGTGGAACCGCCTCGTTTGCATTGACGCGTGGGGAAACCAGCCTGTTTGAAGCGATGACCAAAGGAAAAGCCTCGTGATGGATTTGCAAACTGTCAATGCCCACGTATCCCGGGTGCCGTTTTTCCGATTTCTCAACTTTGAGGTCCAAAGCTTGGATAGCCTCCATGCCGAAGCGGAAATGACCTTTGATGACCGCCATATCGGGAACCCGATCATGGAGTACTACCATGGCGGCATAATCGCGAGTTTTATGGAGGCCACTGCCGCCGTCGCGGTACAGCCCGATTTCGCCGACGTTCCGGCCAAGCCGATCAACCTGACCGTCGATTACCTCAGACCCGGTGTGAAGGGACCGCTTTTTGCGCGCGCAAACGTCACGCGCAAGGGCAAGCGGATGGCAAGCGTCAGCGTGCTCAGCTGGCAGACGGATCGGGAAAAGGCGGTTGCCGAAGGGCTGTATCACTTCCTTCTGGTCTGACCGGGGCAACCGCTTTCTGGGCTACCTTGTCCTGTGGACGGGGCCGCTTCCCGGTTACAAATTCCTTCCAGTAACAGATTGATGAGCATGCTGGAGAATTCAGGCAGTGATAGATATCCTTCCACTCCTGCCTTGTTCGGGTCGAACCATTCCACCGTCCAGTTCAAAGCGCCCAACATCACCTGGCGCAAGGGGACGATCTTGATATCCGACCGTATGGCACCGTCGTCCTGAGCTTCACGGAGTATCCGATCCCAGAGTTTTCCATATTCATGGCGAATACCCCTGTGCCTCTCCCTGAAATGATTGGGGAGCATTCCATAGCTTCTGATATTCGCCGAGGTGAATTCGCTTGCCTTGAAGAGGAAATCCAGGTGCGCCCAGATTGCAGTCGCTATCCTGGCGTGATGATCGTACGGGGCATCGAATTTCCGAACGGCGGCTTCGACACCTGATAGCAAGTCTCTCAGTCCGGCGTTTAGAACTTCGTCAACGATCGCTTCTTTGGAGTTGAAATGGTAATAGACGCTTCCCGCTTTCATGTCCGCTTCTTCCGCGATCTTTCTCAGCGTGGTCGCCTTGTAGCCATTGTCCCTCAGAACGCGCGCTGCGGCCTTTAGAATTTCTGCACGGGTCTTAGCCGCCTTGCCGTCGGGATCCGGGGTTTTGGCGGGAGTGGCGGGGCACAGCTTCAAGCCTTCGGTACCCGCCTTGCGATGTGGACACATTCCGTCAAGTATCAGCTTACACATTCGTTCCGCGAGGATGCGCACCGGATACTTGTCGACATCGTACCATTCTACGGTCCAGTTCATGGCACTTAGGATGAACTGGCGGATCACAGCAGTGGATATGTCGCTTCGAAGGTGGCCGGCGCGTTTGGCGTCATTCAGGAATTTGCCCCAGGCATCCGCATATGATGCACGCAATTCGCGATGCGGGGCGCGTGTTTCGTCCGACAACATCGGATAGTTACGAATATTGGCTGACGTAAAGTCACTGTCGGTCAATAGGTATGTAAGGTGTGTTTCAATCAGCAGTCTGAAAGTCTTGCGAAAATCCTCCGAACTTGTCGGTGCCGACCGAACGATTTCACTGACCGCCTGATATAGTTGACGGACGCCAAGATCGAGAACTTCGCACAGCATCTGGTCCTTGGATTGAAAATGATAATAAATGCTGCCGGCCTCAATGCCAGCTTCCTGCGCGATGTCGCGCATAGTCGTTGCGTGATAGCCTTCATACCGAAAAAGTCGCGCAGCCGCAGCGAGTATGGCTTCGCGGGTCCTCTCCGACTTGCTTAGATCGTCATTCACTATCCTGGTATCTTCAATCTGTCGTGCCATCCATTGTCGATACTTGTCGTAGATGAGGCTGTCCATTGCAATAAATCTAACAACTGTTAGAATACATCGGAGAGAGTGTCGAATCAAACTCTTTTCAAGGTGCAACGGAAGAGGAGGACCTCCACATGCGAGGGTTGAGTGGAAAACGGGTCGTTGTGACCGGCGGTGGGAGCGGCATTGGCCGAGCGGTTTGCGAACGGTTCGGCGCGGAGGGTGCCGAAGTCGCCGTTTTCGATCTGAACAAAGCCGGAGCGGATGAAACCGCCAAACTAATCACTGAATCCGGCGGAAAAGCGACGGCATTTCAGGCGGATATTACCGATCGTGCCCAGGTCGACAGCGCCGTTGCCGAGTTCGAATCCGGCGGACCGATTGATGTGCTGGTGAACAACGCGGGCTGGGACGTGATCAAACCGTTCCTCGACACCGATCCCGACCTTTGGAAGAAGGTCATCGACATCAATCTTTACGGTCCGCTGAATATGCATCACGCGGTGCTTCCGGGCATGGTCAAGAACGGTGGCGGCCGTGTGGTCAACATCGCGTCCGACGCCGGACGCGTCGGATCATCCGGCGAAGCCGTGTATTCGGCCTGCAAGGGTGGCATCATCTCGTTCACCAAAACCGTAGCGCGTGAACTGGCGCGTAAAGGTATTCAATTGAATGCGGTCGCCCCCGGCCCGACCGATACGCCGCTGTTCGCTCAGGTTGCCGAAGGCGAGGCCGGTCAAAAGATCGCCGAAGGTCTCAAGCGGGCGATTCCGATGAAGCGTCTTGCGCAGCCGACGGATTACCCTGGCATCATCTGCTTCCTGTCGTCGGACGACGCAGGGTTCATTACCGGCCAGGTGATTTCGGTTTCGGGCGGCCTGTCCATGCACGGTTAAAACGCTGGCAGCAGCGCCGGACTCAAGGCGCTGCTGCCAAACCGTGCCAAGAGTTACCTCCCCGACTGGCCGCGCCTTAAGTGCGGCCCTTTTTCATTCTAGAAAGGTTGCGAATGTTTCAGCCAGGCTCTGACATCCAGCGGACAAGCACTCTGACCTCATTTCTGAAGGGCTGCGGCATTGACAGTTACGAGGAACTCGTCCGCCGTTCGAATGAAGACCCAGACTGGTTCTGGGGCCAGATCATTGACCATGCCGGGATATGGTTCGAGCGGCCCTACAGCCGGTTGCGAGATATCTCCACAGGGCCTGAATCGATCAGATGGGCCGTGGAAGGTACGTTGAATTTGACGGAAACCTGTCTTGACGCCCGAATTGCCGATGGCCTGGGTAACAAGGTCGCTATCGACTGGGTCGGCGAAGACGGAAGCCGCCGCCGCTGGAGCTATTGCAACCTTGCCGCCGAAGCCTCCCGCGTCGCCTCGGCCCTTGCCGCACGCGGTGTAAAGCCGGGTCAGGCGGTGGGCATCTATATGCCGATGATCCCCGAAATCGAGGCCGCGCTTCTGGGTATTGCCCGGCTGGGCGCGGTTGCGGTGCCGCTGTTTTCCGGTTTTGCGCCCCATGCCATCGTATCGCGCCTGAACGACGCGGATGCCGTGGCGGTGTTGACGGCGGATGCCACACCCCGGCGAGGCAAGCCGGTCTGGATGGAAGCGACCCTTGCCCAGGCTTTGACCGACCTGCCATCGGTTCATACCGTGATCAGCCTGCGACGGTTCGGCGGTGCGGTGGCCGATCCGGCCCGCGATCTGGACTGGACCGAAACAGTGGGCCGCGCCAGTCCGGAGTTTGCCGCCGTTCCCGTCAGTGCCGATGACACCTTTCTGATCGCCTATACATCGGGCACGACCGGGCGGCCCAAGGGTGTCGTGCATACCCATCTGGGCGTACAGGCCAAGGCCACGGCCGATTTCCTGCTTTGCCTCGACATGAAACGGGACGACCGGCACCTCTGGATGACTGACATGGGGTGGGTCATGGGGCCGCTCACCCTTTTGTCGGTGCTCTTGTCCGGTTCAACTCTGGTGCTGGCCGAAGGCGCACCATCAATGCCCGGCGATCCCTTCAGGCTGCTGCGTCTTGCGTTCGATATGGAGGTCACGCATCTTGGTGTGGCTCCGACCCTGGTACGGCAGTTCATGACGCAGGATACTGAACCTTTGTTGGGCTACGACCTGTCGCCCCTGCGCATTGTCGCCTCGACCGGTGAACCCTGGACCGACGATGCCTGGCTTTGGCAACTGGATCATATCTGTCGCCGCCGCGCGGTGCCGCTTAACATCTCGGGTGGGACCGAGCTTTTTGGCGCGATCCTTACCTCGACCGTGCTGCATGAAATCAAGCCCGGCGGATTTTCGGCCCAGGCCCTGGGTGTCGGCGCCAAGGTGTTGCGCCAGGACGGCAGCGAAGCCGCACCGGGCGAGGTCGGCGAACTGGTCGTGACCCAGCCGCCTTTGGGTCTGACCCCGGCCATCCGGGGCGACCGCGATCGCTATTTTGAAACCTATTGGTCCACCTACCCCGGCATCTGGCGGCACGGCGACTGGGTGCGCTGCGATCCGGACGGGACATGGTATATCCTGGGCCGGTCCGACGACACGCTGAACATCGCAGGTAAACGCATCGGTCCGCCCGAGATCGAGGCGGCCCTGACCGAAACCGGAGAGGTGGTTGACGCCGCTGCCATTGCCGCACCCGACGATATCAAAGGCGTGGCCGTCGTCTGTTTCTGCGTGGCGGCGCAAGGTGTTACGCCTGACGCAGAGCTTGTGGACCGGCTCAAGAATCGGGTCGGAGAGATCGTCTCGAAACCCTTCCGCCCGCGCGAGATCCACTTTATCGAGGCCCTGCCCAAGACGCGTAGCATGAAGACCATGCGCCGGATCGTGCGCGCCGCCTTGCTGGGCGAAGATCTGGGCGATCTGTCGTCGATCAGCAACCCGGAAACCATTCAACCCATCGTAGACCTGCAAAAGGAAAAGCCATGATTACTGTTTTCGGAGCCACGGGCAACACCGGCGCGCCCCTCGTCGATACGCTTATGGCAAAAGGCGCGACCGTGCGCGCTGTCACCAGCGACCCCTTCAAGTTAGACGCGCTAAAAGCCAAAGGATGCGAGGCGGTAGCAGCGGATTTCACGGACCCTGCCGCGCTGGCGCGGGCCTGTGACGGGGCGGAAAAGATATACCTGGTCACGCCTGCCCATCTGGACATGCGTCAGTGGAAGGCGAACGTGATCGAGGCGGCCAAGGCCGCGGGCGTGCGCCATATCGTTGTGGCCACGGGGCTTGGCGCGTCGCCCAAGGCGGGGCTGACCTTTGGAAAGTGGCATTCCGAAACCCAGGAACTGCTGAAGCAAAGCAGCCTTGACTGGACTTTTGTCCAGCCGACCTATTTCATGCAGAACCTGCTGTGGCAGGCCGGCAACATTGCAAAGGACGCCGTGTACTATGACGACCTGGGCGGACCCGTGGCCTGGATCGACGCTCGCGACATCGCGGATGTCGCCGCCGAGGCGCTGACCGCTCCGGGGTACGAAGGCAAGGCTCTTGGTCTGACCGGGCCCGAAGCTCTTGCAGGGGATGACATCGCGGCCCTTCTGTCCGGGGTGACGGGACGAACAGTGTCGTGCGTGTCCCTTTCGGCCGAGGATGCCAGGGCGGGCATGGTGGCCGGCGGAATGCAGGACGAGGTCGCCGGGGCCATGGTCGAACTGGCCTCTATCGCGCCCAGGGGCTACCTAGCCGGCATCGAGACCACGGTCAGCGAGGTGCTGGAGCGCCCGGCGCGCCGATTTGCCGATTTCGTCACCGAGAACCGGGATGCTTTCGTCAAGTAACCTGATGGCGGTGCCGCTTTATCTCGAACGGGCGCCGCCTGAGGAAGCGGCCACTGAGATCGATCATCTGTTCGTGTTTCGCGATACCGGTGTGCTGAGCGGTGGTGGACGCGGGCGGTTCGCAACCGACCTCTTTACCCTTTCGGTAACGCGCGACCACAGCGGCGGGGCGCGTGTATCGCTGGCGCCACCGCGCTCGGGTTTCACTCCCCGCCCAAGGCCATTCCATGGTGTCGTGGCCGGGCTGAGGTTGTCGTCACGACCGAAGCACTTACCCGACTCCAAAGGGCTGGACATGCTGGCCGCAGAACTGGCCCGGGTTCAGATCGGGGACGGTGACCTGCCCGCGCTCATCGCAGTGCTTGACGGCCTCGCGAAAGGCATGGGCTTTGCCGCGCCACCCGGAGCGTACAGCGACCGGACCGAACGTCGAAAGGTGCGGGCGGAAACCGGCGTGTCGCGGCGGCGGCTTGCCGCCTCGCGGCGCTTTCGCCAGGCTCTTGGGCAGCTCGCGTCACAGAGCCTTCCGCTGAGCGATCTGGCGCTGGACGCCGGATATTGCGATCAATCCCATATGTCCGTCGCTTGCCGGGTCTTCGCCGGCAAACCGCCCGGCGCGTTGCGCGCTCAGTCCGTTCCGCGTCGTTTTGACCTTTCGCTACAAGATACGCGCCTCAAAGACCGCCTAAGATTGGTCATTGACGAATGAAATCGAAGAGGAAGACCCGCCATGACGCAATTCAAACCGAAAAACCCCGACTATGACGCACGCGTGCGCAACAGTTTCAATCGCCAGAAGGTGATGCACACGCTGGGGATCAGCATTGCCGAGCTATCGCCCGGCCGCATTGTTCTGGAGATGGCACATGAGGATGCTCTGACCCAGCAACATGGGTTTTTGCATGCCGGAATCGTGTCGACAGCGCTGGACAGCGCCTGCGGATACGCGGCCTTTTCGCTGATGCCAGCGGACGCGGCAGTGTTGACGGCCGAATTCAAGATCAACCTACTCAACCCGGCGGACGGCGAACGGTTTCGCTTCGTCGCTGACGTGGTGAAACCAGGCAGGACGCTGACCATATGCGAGGCGCGTGCCTATGCCGTGAAGGGCCAGGATGAAAAGCTCGTCGCAACGATGACCGGAACGCTCATGGCGCTGGTGGGGCGAACGGGCGTGGCGGGGTGACGATCGGGCCGGGGCGCAAATTAATCCGCGAGCCGGGCTTCGAGCATATGGCGCTGGATCTTGCCGCTGGTCGATCTGGGAAAATCCTCGAACGCGATGAAAAGAAACTCGCGCGGCCGTTTGTAGCCAGCGAGGTTTTCGCGGCACAAATTCATCAGCGCCTCGGCATCCGGCCCGTCATCGCCACAGGCGACAAAGGCCACCGGGCTTTCCCCCCATCTCGCGTCGAAGGCCCGGATCACGGCGGCATCGACCACATCGGGATGGGAAAGAAGCACACGCTCGATTTCCGCAGGATAGACGTTCTCGCCGCCAGTCTTGATCAAGTATTTCGCCCGGTCCACAAAGTCGATGGTGCCGTCCGCATTGCGCCGGAACAGATCGCCCATGTGGAAAAAGCCGTTGCGAAAGTCGCGGGCGTTGGCGTCGTCGGCGTTCCAGTAGCCTGAAAACAATGTCGGGCCCCGCACAGCCATTTCGCCCGGCGTTCCATCCGGCACTTCGCGGTCGTCGGGATCGACCAGCCGAACCTCGCAAAATGCGCTTATGCGCTTGGAAAGCCGGTCCGGGGTCACACCCGGCGCAATCAGATCGGCGGTCCCCGGCGGCAGGCCGGTTTCAGTTGCGCCGAAGGAATTCAGATAGGGCGTGTCCAGAAGGGCCGTCAGTTCCGCGATCTGATGCGGCGGCACCAGATCGGCCATTGCGCCGCAAACCTTGATTCCCTTCAGCGGCAAAGGGTTGGCGCGTCGTTCTGCGATAAAGGCGTCCAGCGCACCGGGCATCATCACGAACCAGCCGATCCGGTGGCGCGACAACGCCTCGTTGATGACCGCAGGCTGCAAACCGTCTACCATCACCACGGTTCCGCCCCGCAGGACCGTCGCCAGCGCATGATCGGTGGACGCCATGTGGAACATAGGTGCCCAAGCGATGAACCCGTCGCCGGGATCCAGCGCCAGCTGCGCCGCAAAAACCATGGATCGGGCGATATGCGCGCGGTGGCTGATGAGCGCCCCTTTGGGCAGGCCCGTAGTCCCCGAGGTATACAAGATCGTCAGACCAGCCTCTGGATCGTCGACCATGGTCCCGATGCGCGGGTCTTGCTCGGCCCCGGCAATGGCCGTTTCCAGGTCTGGCCCGATGGTCAGACAGGGTGTCGACGCGACGGCGTGATACATTTCTGAAAAGTCCGGTTCGACGATCGCGAGCACCGGCTCGACCAGATCGATGCAGTGCCACAGTTGATCGGGGGCAAGCCGCCAGTTCAGGCAAGCGACAATCGCGCCAATTCCTGCCGCTGCCAGTTCGACCTCCAGGTACTCCGAGCGTTTATGCGACAGAATCGCGATCCGGTCGCCGGGCGCCACGCCCCTGGCCAGAAACACGGCAGCCAGACGATCGACCCTCCCCAGCAATTCGGCATAGCTCAGTCGCCCCTGAACATCACGCAGCTGCGGCTCTGATGCCGCATTTCGGCCGCGGTAGAGCGATGATCGCACCGATCGCGGCGATGAGAGCGGCGAGGATTTCGGCCACGAGAGCCCTCAGATGGGCCAGGATCATGCGGATGTTGTGCCCGCAGCCGCAGAGCACAGCGTGGAGCGCGTCTCCGAGCGTGCCCTTGAGAGCGCAGCGGGCAAGGCGGCCGTCGGTCTTCATGTGCCCGATCACAGGTTCGATTGCGCTGCGCCGGCGCAGGTCGCGCCGGAGCGCCGGCGTCATCCCGCGGCGCTGGCCCGAGATGAACGCCTCGGTCGTCTGCACACCGTGGCCGCGGTAGCCGCGGTCGACGAAGGCCCTCCTGGGCCGGGTCTCGGTCAGGATCTCCACCTGCTCCAGCGCCTCGCGAAGGGTGTGCCCGTCATAGGGGTTGCCGGGCATCGACCGCATGCCGACGACGAAGCCCTCCCGGTGCGTGGTTGCCACCGACACCTTAGTGCCGAACTCGTAACGGACCCGCGCCTTGCCCTTGGAGATGCAGTCCACCTCGGGCTCGTGCAGTGCGTAGAGCTTGCCCTTGTCCTTCGGCTTCTGCCGCAAGAGCCGGCCCGACAAGGCAATCTCCGCCTCGATCCGCTCCCGCAAACCGGCGTCGGCCACACGGCCCAACTGGCGCTGGATGTCGCGCAGGACGCGCCCGGTATAGCCCTTCAGCCGCCGCAGGGCCTTGCGCATCCGCTTGAACTGGCGCGCATGCGCGTAGCGCCCGACCTGGCCCGACAGCCGCGGCGCAAGCCGCGCGTAGCTCTGGCGCAGGGACAGGCCTGCCTCCTGCGCGAGCGCCACCAGGCGCCGGCGCGCCTTCTCGCAGAGCCGCGCGTCCGTGGGATGCGCGATCGCCTTCTCCATCACCGTCGTGTCCACGATCACCGCCTCGACACTCCGCTCGGAGATCACTCCAGCTTCACGGCCCGCCTCGATCGTCTTGGTCAGAAGCCATTCGACGCCCTCTTCCCCGATCCGCTTGCGCCACCGCGTCAGCGACGAAGGATCGAGCGGGAAGCAATGCTGGAAGAACGTCTCGCCACAGAAGTGCTGGTAATAGGGGTTCTCCACCCACCGCGCCACCACCGCCTCGTCCGAGAGCCGGTAGGCATGCTGCAAATAGAGCAACCCCGCCACCAGTCGCGGCGACGTCGCCGGGCGGCCGGTGTGCGACGTGAAGAACCCCGCCCACTCATCCTCGAAGAACTCCCAGTCGATCAGGGCGGCCAGCTTCACCAGCTCGTGGCGCATGTCGATCATGTCCGTCAGGCGTGGGCGCAACAGGTCGTCCTGTTCAGGGGCGCGGGATTTGGGCTTCATACGTTGATCCGAAATTGCAGGCTTCTCGCCCGAAACCTACCAAATCCTGCAGTTCCAGAATACTGAAAACGCCGCTTCATAAAACAAAATCAATGCGTTGGGACTTGTTCAGGGTGAACTAGCTCAGTCTCTTGCTGCCGTCCTCGATGGCCAGATCCCCCGCGCAATCCTGTGCGCGGGTTCGAAAGATCGAATAAAGGTCGGCGCGTCCTGCACGCGAAACTTCGGTCAGCATGGTATCCCCCCTTGCGCGGGCTTCGGTTCAGAGACCCTGCGCCAGGCGCACGCCTTCATCAATGGCTCGCAGCGCATCCAGTTCGGCGGCCTCCTTTGCCCCGCCGATCATTGTAACCGGGACGCCGCGCGCGGCAAGCTCTTCTGCCAGGGCCCGTTCCGGCTCCTGACCGGTGCACAACACGATTGTATCGGCCGCGATGACCTTTGGCTTTCCATCCACAACGATGTGCAGCCCCGCGTCGTCGATATATTCATAGGTCACGCCGCCCATGGCCTCGACCCCGTGTTTGCGCAGCGCATTCCGCAGAATCCACCCTGTCGAGACGCCCAGACCTGCACCGGGTTTCGATGTCTTGCGCTGAAGCATGACGACTTTGCGGCGCGATGGTTCCGGGGCCAGAGGGTCGCCACTCAGGGCACCCGA
The DNA here is from genome assembly GCF_018862045.1 of Roseovarius sp. PS-C2. NCBI lineage: Bacteria > Pseudomonadati > Pseudomonadota > Alphaproteobacteria > Rhodobacterales > Roseobacteraceae > Roseovarius > Roseovarius sp. PS-C2. The sequence continues at coordinate 58,910 of NZ_JAHKSQ010000006.1, read as the reverse complement.
GGAGACAAATTCGGGGTCCACAGCCCAGGTTTCGCAAAAGACGTCGGAGTTGGCAGTCTCGGCGGGTTCGGTCACCAAGAACTCGGCCACATCATGACCGATGCCCCCTGCCCCCATCACGACGACACGGTCGCCCGCCACACGGTCGCCGGACAGAATTTCGGCATAGGTCGCGACGCTGGGATGGTCGATACCCGGCAGGTCGGGAACCCGCGGCGTGACCCCGGTAGCGATGACCACATGGTCGAAGCCTTCAAGATCGCTCGCCTCTGCCCGTTGTCCCAGACGCTGCGTGACCCCGTGTTTCTGCATCTGACCGGCATAATACCGAAGGGTTTCGTCGAATTCGTCCTTGCCGGGTGCGGCGCGGGCCAGATTCAGCTGACCGCCCAGCTTGTCCTGCGCCTCGAACAGCGTGACAGCATGGCCCAGCCGCGCCGCCTCGGCGGCTGTGGCCATGCCCGCGGCACCACCGCCGACGACGGCCACTTTCTTTGGCGCGTCGGTTGGCGTATCCTGGAATTCGGTTTCACGCCCGGCCCTTGGATTGACCAGACATCCGACCGGCCGGTCCGAAAAGATGAAATCCAGACAGGCCTGGTTGCAGGCGATGCAGGTGTTGATCTCGTCCGCGCGGCCCTCTCGCGCCTTTTTCACGAAATGCGGATCGGCCAGAAACGGGCGCGCCATCGAGATCATGTCCGCATCGCCAGAGGCAAGTATGTCTTCGGCAAGCTGGGGTGTGTTGATCCGGTTCGAGGCGACCACCGGGATCGACACGGCCGCTTTCACGTTGGCTGCCGCCTTGCGCCAGGCACCGCGCGGCACCGGATAGGCGATCGTCGGCACACGGGCCTCGTGCCAGCCGATGCCGGTGTTCAGAATATCCGCACCTGCGGCCTCGATCTTGCGGGCCAGTGCGGCAATTTCATCGGCGGGCGCGCCGCCCTCGACCAGATCGGCCGCCGAAATCCGGTAGATGACCAGAAACTCGGGGCCGCAACGTTCGCGCACCGCGCGCACGATCTCGACCGGGAATCGGTGGCGGTTCGCGGCGCTGCCGCCCCAGTCGTCTTGGCGCTTGTTGGTATGGGTGACGGTGAATTCGTTGATCAGGTATCCCTCGGACCCCATGATCTCGACGCCATCAAAGCCTGCGGCCTGCGCATTGGCGGCCGCCACGGCAAAATCCTCGATGGTACGGAGAATGTCGGCGTCGGTCATTTCACGCGGGATGAAACGGTTGATCGGGGCGCGGATCGGTGACGGGGCCACACACCCTTCGATCTTGGCATAGCGCCCGGCGTGGAGGAGTTGCGCGCAGATCAGGCTGCCTTCGGCCTGCACCGCCTCGCAGATCGGGCGCAGGCTAAGCGCTTCTTCCGGATCATCGATTCGCGGACCTTCTGGATCGAATATGCCCTCGGCATTGGGCGAAAACCCGCCGGTGATCAGAATCGCCGCCTCCCCCCGCGCACGCTCGGCGTAAAACGCGATCTGTTTGGCTATGCCGTCAGGCTCGGTTTCCAACCGCGTGTGCATCGACCCCATGATGACACGATTTCGCAATGTATGCTGGCCTGCGCGGATGGGCGAGAGCATGGTTTCAAAGCTTCCATCTGGTCTATTTTTCACTTTGGTTCTCCTCCTCAAAACTGCACTTGATCTACATTCTAACATTTGTTAGATTTTTGGAAAGAAGATTTTCGCTCATGGGGAGGAGCACCGATGCAATTCCAGCCTACAGACGATCAGAAGGCGTTTCGCGAGACCGCAAAGCGCTTCGCAACTGAAAGGCTTGCGCCCACATATCAAGAACGCGCCAGCGGCCATACATTCGACCGTGCTCTGATCAAGGAGATGGGCGCACTGGGGCTGATCGGGGCCGATCTGCCCGAGGAATTCGGGGGACTCGGCGAAAGCTCTGTCACGTCAGGGCTGATCGTCGAAGAGATCGCCTATGCCGATTTCAACGCAAGTTACGTGCAGCTTCTGGGCTCTCTCATGGGCGGAATGGTTGCCAAACATGCCTCCAAGGACATCGCGTCGGAATGGGTGCCCAAGGTTGTTTCGGGTGATGCGGTCATTGGCCTGGGCCTGACAGAGCCGCGCGGCGGTTCGGATGCGGCGAACCTGATTCTGAGAGCTGAGAAATCCGGCAACGGCTGGCGGCTGAACGGTGAAAAGACATCCATGAGTTTTGCCAGTCAGGCGGATGCGGCGGTCGTCTTTGCCCGTACCGGCGATCCTAACGGCGGCTCACGCGGGGTCAGCGCCTTTTTCGTCGATCTGAACCAGGAAGGCATCAAGCGCACCCATTTTGACGACATCGGCACCAAGCCTGTCGGGCGCGGGTCGGTGTTCTTTGACGATGTTTTCGTTCCGGCCGAAAATATGATGGCGGAACAGGACCGTGCCTTTGGCACGATCATGGCGGGCTTCGACTATTCCCGCGCACTGATCGGGCTGGAGTGCCTGGGGGCCGCGCAAGCGTCGGTGGATGAAACCTGGGCCTACGTTCAGGAGCGCGAGGCATTCGGAGCCCCGATCGTGCAGTATCAGGGTGTCAGCTTTCCCCTGGCCGAGGCCGAGACCCAACTGACCATGATGCGCCAGCTTTGCTATTACACGCTGGACCTGCGCGACCGTGGCCTGCCGCACACCTCTCAGGCCGCCATGTGCAAGTGGTACCTGCCCAAAACCGCCTGCGAGATCCTTCACCAGTGCCTGATCCTGCACGGACATTACGGCTACACCACCGACCTGCCCCACCACCAGCGCTACAACGATGTGCTCGGCCTGCAGATCGGTGACGGCACCGCGCAGATCCAGAAGCTGGTGATCGCCCGCGAAAAGGTCGGTCGCATGGCGCTGCAGTATGACAAGAAGGCGAAGGGAGCCGCGAAATGAGCGACCCCATCCTCGTCACTTCCGAGGGCAACACCGGCATCATCGAACTGGCCCGCCCCGAGAAATTCAATTGCCTGTCACTTGAGGTGCATGAGCGTATTTCTGTCGCGCGTGCGGAATTCGAGGCGAACCCGGATATCCGGGCGATCCTCATCCGGGCGCAGGGCAAGCACTTTTGCACCGGCGCCGATCTGGTGGAAGTGAAGGGTAAATTGAACGATCCCGCCGCGCTGGACCATTTCATCGCCTTTGGCATGAACAACCTGCGTGCGCTCGAAACCTCCTCCCTCCCTGTCGTGGTGGCAGTGCAGGGGTTGTGTCTGGCCGGCGGGATCGAACTGATGCTGGCATGCGATGTATGTTTCGCGGCCGAAAGCGCCCAGTTTGGCGATCAGCACGCGCAATTCGGGCTGATTCCCGGTTGGGGTGGCTCGCAGCGGCTAACACGGTTGATGGGGCAGCGCCGGGCGCTCGACCTGATGTTCTCGGCCCGCTGGCTCAAGTCGGACGAGGCCAAAGAGGCCGGCCTGGTCAACTACGTCGTGCCGGATGCGGATCTGCACAAGATCTCGCTGGAATACTGCCAGAAGATCGCCACCCGTTCACGTCCCGGCATCGCCGAGATGAAGCGGTTGGCGCGTGAAGGCGCGGACCTTGGTATCGACCAACAGATGCGGCTTGAGCGCGATGCCGCCGTGCGTGCACTGCCCAGCGATGACGTGGCCGAGGGCCTCGACGCATTCGAGAACCGGCGCGCCCCCAGATTCAAGGCCTGAGGACAGAACATGGATTTCACTTTGAACGACGAACAACGCCAGATTTACGAGTATGGCGGCCAGCTGGCGCAGAAGTTCGACAACGATTACTGGCTGAGACACGCGCGCAAGCACGAGTTTCCGCACGAAATGTTCCACCAGATCGCCGATGACGGCTTCCTCGGCATCATGGTGCCCGAGGAATATGGCGGCGCGGGCCTTGGCATGACCGAAATGGCCCTGTTCATGGAAGGCACCGCCAATCACGGCATTCCGCTTTTGATGATGGTGGTCGGGCCGACCATGTCGCTGGCCCATATCGCCAGCCACGGGAGCGAATTCCACAAGAAAGAGCTACTGCCGGCCGCCTGCCGCGGTGATATCCAGTTCTGTTTCGCGATCACCGAACCGGGGGCCGGGTCGAACACGATGAAGGCCACTACGCTTGCCAAGCGTCGAGGCAACCGGTTCAGCCTGTCGGGCGAAAAGACCTTCATCACCGGGGCCGAAGTGGCCGACTACTGCCTCGTGGTGGCGCGGACCAAACCGCATACCGAGGTCAGCCGCAAGACCGACGGCTTTACCCTGTTCGCCGTCGATCTGAAGAAAAAAGGCGTCGACAAGCAGCGGGTGAAGATCTCGATCCCCCTGCCCGAGGAGCAGTGGACACTGTTCTTCGACGAGGTGGATCTCGGCCCCGAGGATGTGGTCGGCGAAGTTGACGAAGGATTCTCGATTCTGTTCGACAGCCTCAACCCCGAACGCATCATCCTGGCCGCACTGTGCTGCGGCATCGGCCGGTTCGCCCTGAACAAGGGCGTGGCCTATGCCTCCGAACGCAATGTGTTCGGCCAACCCATCGGTGCGCACCAGGGCGTGCAGCACCCGATGGCCAAGGCGCATGCGGCAGTCGAAATGGCCAGTCTGATGACCCGGCGCGCGGCATGGGAGTTTGACAACAAGCTGCCCGCCGGTGCGTCGTCGAACATGGCCAAATATGCCGCCGCCGAGGCCGGGATCGAAGCGGTCGACGCGGCGCTTCAGGCGCATGGCGGATCGGGCTTTACCGAAGATACGGGGCTTTACGAAATGTACCCGCTGGTCCGCCTTTTGCGCACAGCACCGGTGAATCGCGAACTGTGCCTGAGCTTTATCGGCGAAAAGGTCATGGGTCTGCCGCGGTCTTATTGATCGCTCTGCCCGACATGGAGAACGACATGCAATTTGGAATGCGCTTCCGGCGGGAGGATGCCGCCGACAAGGTAAATGATCGCTTCTGGCACCTGATCGAGGGCACACCGCTCGACGAGGTGCGCCGTATTCAGGAAGAGCGGCTGCGCGATCAGATGGCGTATCTCAAGGCGAACTCGACCTTCTATCAGGAAAAGTTCGCCGAGGCCGGTGTGGAATTCGACGATATCCGCACTATCGAAGACCTGCAAAAACTTCCCTATACCTACAAGACCGAGATCCGCGAAAGCCTCGCCGCCGAGCCGCCCTTTGGCAAGCACCGTACCGCGCCCATGTCGGACATCATCCAGATGCAGGCCTCGTCGGGCACGACCGGCAGCCCCTCATATGTGGCCCTGACAGAATCCGACGCCGAAATGTGGCACGAGATGACAGCGCGCTGTTTCTTTGCCAATGGTGTGCGTCCCGGCGATATGGTGCTGCACGCATTTTCGCTCGCCAAGGGCTTTGTCGGCGGCATCCCCGTGATGCAGGGATTGCAGTACATGGGCACGATCGATGTGCCGGTGGGCGCCGATGGCGGTGCGGAACGGCTGCTGCGCGCCTGCGCCGACACCCGCCCGCGTTGCGTGGTCGGCGCCCCGAACTTTGTGCTGCACCTGGCCGAAAAGGCTCCCGAGGTGCTTGGCTGCAAGGCCAGCGAACTGGGTATCGAGCGCGTGATCGTCGGCGGCGAACCCGGCGGCGGCATTCCCGCAATTCGGGCAAAGATCGAAAAGGCCTGGGGTGCGAAATGCACCGAGATGCTGGGCGGCACCGATCTGGGCGTGACATACTGGGCCGAGTGCGACGCCCAGTCGGGTATGCACATGGTCAACATGGATTATGTCCTGACCGAGCTGCTCGACCCGGAGAGCGGCAGGATCATTCCCTGGAAAAAAGGCGCAGAAGGCGAGATGGTCTATACCGCGCTCGGCCGCCAGGCGAGCCCGCTCGTGCGGTTCCGGTCAGGCGATTATATCGAAGTGATCGATACCGAATGCTCCTGCGGCCGCACCGGACCGAAGATCCGCTGCACCGGCCGCACCGACGACATGCTGATCGTGCGCGGGGCCAATGTCTTCCCGTCGGCGATCAACAGCATCATTACCGAAATGGTGCCGGACACCAACGGCGTCATGCGAATCGTGGCCGATTTCGAGGGCCACACCACGCAGGGCGCGCTGACGGTGATTGTCGAACGCGGCCCCGATCGCGATCCGGCCGATGACGTCACCCTCAAAAAGAAAATCGAGCAGCGGCTGCGCGACTCCTTGGTCTTCAAGGCCGACGTTCACCTGGTTGCGGCCGACACTTTTGAAAAACCCGGCGCCGCGAAGGTCGCCTTCGTTCTCAGGAAATATCCAGACCTGCCATGACTAGAATGAAATCCCTTCTCGACACTGCGTCGGACGACTTCCGCGCCAACGACGCGTCTTACCGCGAAAAGGTCGATGAACTGCATGCCCTCCGGCTCTCACAGCGCGTCGGCGGCCCCGAAATGGCGCGCGAACGTCATGTGGAAAAAGGCAAGATCCTGCCCCGCGAACGGATCGAACGGCTGATCGATCCGGGCACCCCCTTTCTGGAACTCGGCGAGCTGGCCGGACTGAACATGCACAAGGGTGTTCCGCCCGGCGCCGGCATCATCACCGGTATCGGAGTGATCGAAGGCCGCCAGTGCATGATCATCGCCAACGATGCTACAGTGAAAGGCGGCACCTATTTCGGGATCACCTGCCGCAAACATGTCCGGGCACAAAAGATCGCCTGGAAAAACCGCCTGCCTGTTATCACGCTCGTGGATTCCGGCGGGGCCTTCCTGCCCGACCAAGCCAACCTTTTCCCCGACGAAGGCCAGTTCGGGTCCATCTTTCACCAACAGATCGGCATGTCGGGTGACGGTGTGCCGCAAATCGCCGTGGTCATGGGGCCCTGCACCGCGGGTGGTGCCTATATCCCCGCGCTCTGCGACGAGGTGGTCATCGTGCGCGGCCAGGGCTTCATGTACCTGGGCGGACCAGAGCTGACCTTTGCCGCGACCGGCGAAAAAGTGGATGCCGAAACATTGGGCGGCGGCAAGATGCATTGTTCTGTCTCCGGCGTGACCGACCATCTGGCCGAGGACGATGCCCATGCTTTGGCCATCACCCGCGATATCGTCCGACACCTGGGCGAAAAGCCCCTGCCCCGCAAGACGCCGGAAACGCCGCGTGAACCTGCCTATCCGGTCGAGGAAATATATGGTCTCGTCAGCCGCGACCCCAAGGTGCCGACCGACAACCGCGAGATCGTCGCCCGGCTGGTGGATGACAGCGATTTTCACGAATTCAAGCCGCTTTATGGCGACACGATCATGACCGGCTGGGGGCGCATCCACGGCCATGAGGTCGGGATCATCGCCAATACAGGCGTGCTTTTCGTCGAAGCCGCGCTGAAGGCGACGCATTTCATCAATCTCTGCGTCCAGCGTGATATTCCGCTGCTGTTCCTGGCCGATGTGAACGGCTTCATGGTGGGCCGCGAGGTCGAGCAGATGGGCATTGCCAAGGCCGGCGCCAAGATGATCACGGCCATGTCTTCGGCCCGGGTGCCGAAATTCACAATCATCACCGGTGGCTCTTACGGGGCCGGATACCTGGCGATGCTGGGCCGCCCGTTCCAGCCGGACGCAATGTTTGCCTGGCCGACGGGACGGTCGGCGATCATGGGGCCGGAACAGGCCGCAAGCGTGCTGGCCCAGGTCCGCGCCCAGATCAACGAGCGCGAAGGCAAAAGCTGGACCCCCGAGGAGGAGGAAGCCTTCAAGGCGCCGATCCGCAAGGAATACGAGGATTTTCAGGGGGCCTATAATTTCGCGTCCAACCTTTGGATCGACAGCGTGATCGAACCCTGTGAGACCCGTGACGTCATGGCGCTGATGCTGGATGTGACATCGCGCAGACCCAAGGTCGATACCAACTTCGGCGTGTTCAGGATGTGAGGAGCGAACCGTGAAAATCAAAACGCTTCTGATCGCCAACCGCGGTGAAATTGCCTGCCGGATCGCGCGCACCGCGCGGGCCAGCGGGATCACCCCTGTCGGCGTGCATTCGCAGGCCGACGCCAATGCCCTGCATGTCCGCGAAATCGGCAGGTCGGTCTGTATCGGCGCCGGACCTGCATCCGAGAGCTATCTGAAAATCGACGCGGTGATTGCCGCTGCGCAATCAGTGGGCGCGGATGCGATCCATCCCGGTTATGGCTTTCTGGCCGAAAACCCCGATTTTGCTCGTTCGGTCGAAGCCGCTGGCATGATCTTCATGGGGCCGACGCCGGAAACGCTTGAACGTTTCGGCGACAAGGCCAGCGCCAAAGAGGCCGCCGTGGCGGCCAGCGTCCCGGTGATTTCGGGCGCCGAAGGTGCGCGGTCCGATCCCGAGCAGATTGTAGAGGAGGTGCGCCAAATGGGCCTGCCGGTGCTGCTCAAGGCTGTCGGCGGCGGTGGTGGGCGAGGGCAACGGCTCGTCACTGACGAAACCACGCTGGTCGAGGACATCGAAGGCGCGCTGCGCGAAGCAAAATCCACCTTCGGCTCCGAAGGGCTGCTGTTGGAGCGTTTCCTGCCCGAGGCGCGCCATGTTGAAGTGCAGATCGCAGGTGACGGCAAGGGCCATGTGGTGCATCTGTTCGAACGCGATTGCACGCTTCAGCGCCGCCACCAGAAGGTCATCGAGGAAGCCCCGGCCTGGGGTCTGCCCCGGACGCTTATGGACGACATCGCGCGCGACGCGGTGCGCCTTGGTGAAACGCTGGACTATCGCGGGCTGGGCACGGTCGAGTTTCTGGTCGCGGGGGACGAGTATTTCTTCCTTGAGGTAAACCCGCGCATTCAGGTGGAACATCCCGTCACCGAAGCGATCACCGGGCTGGACCTTGTCGCGCTTCACCTGCGGATTGCCGAAGGCGCGGGCCTTGGATTGGTGCAGGACGATCTGACGATCAACGGCCACGCGGTCGAGGCGCGGCTTTACGCCGAAGATCCGGCGATGCAATTCGCCCCGTCGACCGGCACCTTGACCACGCTCAGCCTGCCGTCGGGCCTGCGCATCGACAGCGGCGTCGAGGAAGGCGATGCGGTCACGCCTTATTACGACCCGATGATCGCCAAGCTGATCGTGCACGCGCCCGACCGGGAAACCGCATTGGCACGTCTGGCCACGGCGCTTGATCATGTCGCGGTCGAAGGCGTCGAGACCAATCGCGCCTTTCTGAGGGCACTGGCGCGAAACCCTGAATTCGAACGGATGCAGGTTCATACACGGTGGATCGACGGCCGGTTGGCCGAGCTGACACAGGCGTCCCCCCTCGTTCGCCCTGATCTGTGGAAAGCGGTTGCCGCCATTCTGTTCGTGGCCGCCTCGCGCGGCGATACGGATGCCAATCCCTGGACCAACCGTGATGCCTTTACCGGCTGGCGGCTCGGCCTGGGCGGCGATGCGATGGAAGCAGGGCAAAGCGTGACGCTCACCGATTCTGACGAGGTATCCGAAGAACTGCGCATCGGCCCTGTCAAACCGGGTGCCAGATACACCGTCTATTCGGAAAACGGCGAGGCGCTGACACTGTCGGCACGTGAACTGACCCCGGGCTGTTGGCGTGTCGGCGAAGGCGACACCGTCCATCTGATCGAGGCACGTCTGCACGCGGGCGTGATCGAACTGGACACGCCCGAAGGCCGCCTGGTCTTCCGCCCCGCCGCGCCCCTTGCCTTTGCCGGCGGCGATGCCGCGGGGGATCGCGCCGTGACCTCTCCGCTGACCGGCATGATTGTCGAAATCAAGGTCTCCGGTGGTCAGAGCGTAGCCGAAGGCGACGTGGTCGCGGTCATGGAATCCATGAAACTCGAAATCTCGATCCGGGCGGCCGCGGCCGGGATCGCCAGCAATATATCCGTCTCGAATGGGGACATGGTCGATCGCGGCCAGGTCATCGCCGAGATCCTGCCATCCGAGGAGTGATGAAATGAGCGACTTTCCCAAATTCGTCGAATTTCGTGAAGAAGGCCCGCGCGAGGGATTCCAGATCGAAAAAAAGATCTATCCGGTCGAAGAGCGGATCGAACTGATCGACATGCTCAGCGAAACCGGTCTGAAACGCATTCAGGTCGGCAGCTTTGTCAGCCCGAAATACGTTCCTCAGATGGCGGACACCGGCGAGTTGTTCCAGCGTATCAAGCGCAAACCGGGCGTGAACTACACATCGCTGTGGCTGAACGACAAAGGGTTTCGCAAGGCCCTGACCGCGCATGAGGTCGATATCGACCCGCGTCTGCTGTTCTATCCTTCCGAAGCATTCGCCCAATCGAACAACAATTGTTCCTCGGCCGAGATGCGGGAAAAACAACGTGACTGGGTCCGTCTTTACAAGGAAGAGGGATATACCGTCGACGCGGCCTATGTGATGACCGCCTTCGGCTGCAACCTCGAGGGCCCCATCCCCCAAGAACGCATCTTGGACGATTTCCGCTTTATCCTCCAACTGTGCGAGGAAGAGGACATCCCCGTGCCGATCCTTGTGATCGCCGACACCATGGGTTGGGGAAACCCCGAGGCGGTCAAACGGATGATCGGCGCCCTGCGCGAATTGGCGCCCGAGGCGCGCATCGGTATGCACATCCATGACACACGTGGGCTGGGGATCGCCAACGTTTATGCGGCCCTGTCGATGGGCGTGGACATGTTCGAAAGCTCCGTCGCCGGTCTTGGCGGCTGTCCTTTCGCGGGCCACGGCCACGCGCGCGCCGCAGGAAATGTCTGCACCGAGGATGCAGTGTTCCTGTGTCACGAGCTCGGCATCGAAACCGGCATTGATCTGGACAAGCTGATCGCAGCGGCGGTCAAAGCAGAAGAGATCATCGGTGTGCCGCTCATGGGCCGGGTCATGCACACCGGCGGGTTGGACAAATACCGCAAGTCACGCTGAGGGAGCAAGAAGATGACAAAAGCACTTGACGGAAAGGTCGTTCTGGTCACCGGGGCCGGCGGTGGGATCGGGCGTGATATCGCCTTGATGGCAGCCGCAGAAGGCGCCGCCGTGGTGGTCAATGATCTGGGTGCCTCGCTGAAAGGCACGGGCCAGACCGAAACCGCTGCGCAGAAAGTTGTTGCCGAGATCAGGGCGGCGGGCGGCGATGCGATCGCCGATGGCGGCAACGTCACCGATCCGGACGCCGCGCGCGCGATGATCGAGGCGGGTGTCAAGGAATTCGGCCGCATCGACGCGGTGGTGAACAACGCCGGCATCCTGCGCGACGGGTTCTTCCACAAAATGACCTACGAGGATTTCGACGCGGTGGTGAAGGTTCATCTTTATGGCGCCTTCAACACCAGCCGCGCGGCGGCCGATTATTTCCGCGAACAGGAGGGCGGCGCGCTGGTGCATATGACCTCGACCTCGGGGCTGATCGGCAATCTGGCGCAGGCGAATTACGCGGCGGCAAAGCTGGGCATCGCGGCCTTCTCGAAATCGGTCGCGCTTGACCTGAAACGCTGGAACGTGCGGTCGAACTGCATCGCGCCCTTCGCCTGGAGCCGGATGATTTCCTCGATCAAGACCGACACGCCCGAACAGGAGGCGCGGGTTGAAAAGCTCAAGCAGATGACGCCCGCCAAAGTGGCGCCGATGGCCTGTTTCCTGATGTCGGACAGGGCCGAAGGCGTCAGCGGACAGATCTTTGCCGTGCGCAACAACGAGATTTTCCTGTTCAACCAGCCCCGCCCGGTGCGCTCGGTTCATTCCGGCGATGGCTGGACCGCAGATGAAATCGCCGAGCGCGCCATTCCCGCGCTCAAATCGCAATTCACGCCGCTCGAGGTTTCGGCGGATGTCTTTTCATGGGATCCGGTCTGATGGGAAAACGCAAAGAAAAAATCAGCTCCAGCATTGCCTGGAGCACCCCTGACAAGATCAGCGTGCGTGGCCTCGACCTGCCCAACGAGATCCTGGGCCATATGAACCTTGGCGATCTGGCGTTCCTGCAACTAACGGGCCGCAAGGCCACGCCCGAGGAAAGCCGCGTCTTTAACGCCATCGTCATTACCCTGGTCGAACATGGTATCACGCCCTCGGCCCTGGCGGCGCGGATGACCTATATGGGGGCGCCGGAATCGCTTCAGGCGGCTGTGGCGGCTGGCTTGTGTGGGCTGGGCACCGTCTTTGTCGGTTCTATGGAAGGTGCCTCGAAAATGCTTTACGAGGCACTGCCACAGGACAAGTTGGGCACCGGTGTCGATCTGGATGCGCTGGCCGTCGAGACGGTAGAAAAATTTCGCGCCCGCAAGATGATCGTGCCGGGGCTGGGCCATCCGGTGCACAAACCGGTCGATCCGCGCACCCCGCGCCTGTTCCAGATCGCTGCCGAGAACGGCAAGTCCGGTGAATACATCGAGTTGATCCAGAAAATTCAGGCCGTTGCCGAAGAAAAATCGGGTAAGATGCTGCCGATCAACGCCACCGGCGCGATCGGGGCGATCTGCTGTGAATTCGGCTTTCCCTGGAAGATCGTGCGCGGCTTTGGCGTCATGGCGCGGTCCATCGGGCTGGTCGGTCATATCCTCGAAGAGAGCGAAAACCCGATTTCCTATGAGCTGTGGCAGCGTGCCGAGCAGGAAATTCTTGAAACGTCGGGTCCGGGGGCGGCATAAGCGATGCAGACCTCGGCCCCCGACAGCCATAACGACCTGCGCGACGCCATGCGCGCGCTTTGCGCGCAGTTCCCGCCCGACTATCACCGCCGCGAAACCTACCCCGAGGAATTCGTCGATGCGCTGACCCGCGAGGGCTGGCTCGCCGCGATGATCCCCGAGGAATACGGTGGCTCGGATCTGGGGTTGACGGAAGCCTCGATCATCATGGAAGAGGTGAACCGCTGCGGCGGAAACGCGGGCCATTGCCACGGGCAGATGTATAACATGGGCACGCTTCTCAGGCACGGTTCGGAGAAGCAAAAGCAGAAATACCTGCCCGGCATCGCCAGCGGCGCGTTGCGCCTGCAATCCATGGCCGTGACCGAACCGACAACCGGGACCGACACCACCAAACTGAAGACCACCGCGGTCAAGAAGGGTGACCGGTATGAGATCAATGGCCAGAAGGTCTGGATCAGCCGTATCCAGCATTCCGACCTGATGATCCTGCTGGCACGCACCACGCCGCTGAGCGAGGTCAAGAAAAAGTCGCAGGGCCTGTCGATCTTTATGGTCGATCTGAAAGAGGCCATCGGCAACGGGATGGAGGTCCGCCCCATCGCCAATATGCCCGGCCACGAAACCAATGAAGTGTTTTTCGACAACCTGGAAATCCCCGCCGAGAACCTGATCGGCACCGAGGCGCGCGGATTTTACCATATTCTTGACGGGCTGAACGCCGAACGGACCCTGATTGCGGCGGAATGTATCGGTGATGGATACTGGTTCGTCGACAAGGCCCGCGCCTATGCCGGTGACCGCGTGGTCTTTGACCGTCCCATCGGCCAGAACCAAGGCGTGCAATTCCCTATCGCCAGGTCCTATGTGAACATCGAGGCCGCCAATCTGATGCGCTTTGAAGCCTGCAGGCGCTTCGATGCCGGGCTGGATTGCGGAGCGCAGGCGAATATGGCTAAGCTGCTGGCTTCGGAGGCCAGCTGGGAAGCGGCCAATGCCTGCATCCAGACCCATGGCGGCTTCGGTTTCGCACGGGAATACGATGTCGAGCGCAAGTTCCGCGAGGCGCGCCTCTATCAGGTCGCCCCGATCTCGACCAACCTGATCCTGTCATATGTCGGAGAACATATCCTCGGCATGCCAAGATCGTTCTGAAGGCCAGGGTTATGGGTGAGATCGACCTTGACGCGCTGGCGCCCTGGCTGGGACGCACCGAGACTAAGGAAGATGTTCTGACGGAGGGGCTGATCGACAAATTCCGCGCCACGCTCGGTCCGCATCTTTGGGACGGATCAGGCGATGTCCCGCTGGGAATTCATTGGTGCCTTGTCCTTGATACCGTGCCAGCTGCCGCCCTGTCAGAAGACGGCCATGCCGCGAGGGGTGGATTTCTGCCCCCTGTTCCGCTGCCCGCCCGCATGTGGGCTGGCGGCGATGTTACGCATATCGCGCCGCTGAAAATCGGCGAAACCATCACCCGCCGCTCGGTGATCGGGGACATAGTGGCCAAGCAGGGCCGCAGTGGCCCATTGGTCTTTGTGACCGTCGAACATGAGTATTCGAGTGGCAACCGGCTTTGTATCCGGGAGCAGCAAACGATCGTTTATCGTGAGATTTCCGCCCCCCGCACGGGCGAGAGCGCACCTGACGCGGGTGACCCCACCACGCTCAGATCGACCCTGACACCGGATCCTGTTCTACTGTTTCGCTATTCGGCGCTGACGTTCAATGCCCATCGCATTCACTATGACCACATCTACGCCACCGAAACCGAAGCCTATTCCGGACTTGTTGTGCATGGCCCATTGCAGGCCACGCTGCTTCTGAATCTGGCGGCGGATGCGTTAAAAACATCGCCCCACCGGTTTTCGTTCCGCGGACTCGCGCCGCTCACCCTGCCCTGCGAATTGCAACTGCACAATGAAGGGACCGGCGCCTCCGGGACAGTCTGGTGTCAGGATCAAAACGGTCTTCGAAGCTTTTCCGCAGAGTACGCGGCGATCTGATCAGTTTCCTTTGGTAGCGGATTCAGTTGTTGACCAATTTTTCTAACATCTGTTAGGCTTTGCGGAGAGGCTTGGTAAATAGACCAGGCAAACCTCTGAATTAAAGCATTTCTGATTGAACCTGAATCGCGAGGGATTCCCTTAAGGCATCAGGTTTGTTTCATCCTGTTTGGGAGGATGGATCATGTCAGCACCTTTACCTTCGGCACTAAGGACGCGGTTTCAGAGATATATTGACGAAGGGTTAAGCGGGCGTGCGGCGGCGTTGCGTCTGAAATTGTCACCTGCGACAGGTGCGCGATGGGCGCGCCAAGTGAGGACCAAGGGTCACGCGGAACCCGCACCGCAGGGACCGCCGCGCGGCAAAGGCAAGCTGGCACCGCATCAGACTTTCCTTGAGGAGTTGATTGCACAAGACCCCGACATCACCCTCTTCGAGCTACGCGACGCGCTGGCCGAGGCAGAGGGCGTGCAAGTGCATCACTCTTCCATCTCCAACCTGCTGTCCCGGCTCGGGTTCACATACAAAAAAAGTCTCCGGTTGCCACCGAGCGCCGTCGCGCCAAGGTAAGGCAACAGCGCGGCGATTGGTTCAAGCATCGCTTGCCCACCATCTCCCGGATGCCAGACCGCGTTGTCTTTATTGACGAAACTGCAGTGAAGACGAACCTGACCCGCCTGCGTGGCCGATCCAGACGAGGCGAGCGTCTGACCATGGACGCGCCCTTTGGAAGCTGGGGGACGCAGACACTGATCGCGGGCCTGACGCAGGATGCACTGATCGCGCCTTGGGTTATACAGGGTGCGATGGGCGGCCCGGCCTTTGCCGCCTACATACGCCAAGTGCTGGTCCCAGAGATCGCACCAGGAACCGTTGTTATCCTCGACAACCTCGCGACGCATCGCAACAAGGACGCCGCGCAGGCCCTGCGCGACCACGGCTGCTGGTTTCTGTACCTGCCGCCTTACTCGCCCGATTTGAACCCCATCGAACAGGCATATTCAAAGCTGAAAGCCCACTTGCGACGGATCGGGGCTAGAAGCTTCACCGAGGTCTTCGACGCTATCGGATCAATCTGCGATCTCTACGATCCAGAAGAGTGCTGGAATTACTTCAGGGCTGCCGGATATGTCTCAGGTTAATATCGAAACGCTTTAACAATTACCTTGGGCCAATCAGATCGGGCTGCTCAGGATCGGAGCGGTGAAAGAGGTGATGACCACGGCGGCCTACATCGACCGTCTCGACCGAGAATACCACGCCGCCAAAGATGCGCTCTGTTCCTGACGAAAGAGGGCGGCCGGTCACCCGGCCGCCCATCTGTTTCTGCGGTTGTCGCCGAAGATCGAGACGCGATCTCAGACGTCTTTTTGGTTGACGATCAGTTCTGCATTCTCGGGTAGTTCCGAAACGATGCTCACCGCGTCGGCGCGAATTCGCGCATGCAGTTTAAAGCTTTCGGCGGCGGCTGCTTCCGCAGCAGAAGCGTCGGCACCGTCTTCAAGCACAAGCGAGAGGCGGATCATGTCGCGATCGTTCTCGCGCACTACCACGGCCTGCGCGGCCTTTGCGCCCGGCGTGCCGATGACGACTTCTTCAACCACGCGCGGATAAACGAAAATCTCGCGCACCTTGACCGCGGTGCCAACCCGGCCCTGCAATGCGGAAATGCGGCTGACGCTGCCATCCGCGTTGCTTTCCAATGCAAACGCGCTGTCGCCGGTGCCGAACCGGATCATCGGCCAGGTGGCATCGCGCGCGGTCACAACAACCTCGCCCGGTTCGCCATGGGCGACCTGTTCGCCGCTGACCGGATCGCAGATCTGCACCACGCGGTCGGGATGAACCAGGTAGCCTTCGCCCCCGTCCTCGTAGGCGACAAGGCCCAGATCGGCGGTGGCATAGGCGGCCCAGGTCGACACGCCGTAATCGGCCTCGATCCGGCGGCGTTTGGCCATCCAGTCGCCCATTTCCCCGCCCAGAAAGGCGGTTTTCACCTTCCATGCGTCGCGGCCATAGGTTTCGATCACCTTGTCCGCCAGCGTCAGGAAAAACGCAGTCGAAGCACAGATCGAAGTCACGCCGGTTTCGACGATGATCTGTGCCTGAAGCTCGGTATTGCCGACGCCGCCGGGGATCACCGTAGCGCCTGCGGCCTGTGCGGCTTCGTCGAACAAAAGCCCCGCGGGCACCAGATGATACATCCATGTGTTCAGGATGATATCCCCCGGCCCCACGCCTGCCGCCTTGAACAGCAGGTCAAGGCCGTGGCCGCCACCGCCCGAAAGGGCGGGTTCGAAAATCGGGCCGGGGGACACGTAGATCCGTCCGACATCCTTCAGATCAGACGCCAGGAACCCGCCAAAGGGCGGGTTCTCGCGCTGGATCTTCAGAAGTTCTTCTTTTTTCATCACTGGAAGACGCGAGAGGTCCGCCACCGATGTGATGGCTGCCGGATAGAATCCGGCAGCCGTAAATCGCGATTTCAGGCCAGGAGCCTTGTTGGCCGCAGCGGCATAGGCTTGAGCTATATCTTGGTAGATATCATCAGACATTTCCATGCCTCCTCGTCCAATCGGGCGTTAAAGCGGGCAGTCCTTACGGAAGTTCGGCGCGCGCTTCTCGCGGTGCGACAACACACCTTCCTTGACGTCCTCGCTCATGAAGCCAAGCATCTCCAGCGCGGTCGACGCATCAAAGATCGGCCCGGCCTGGCGCAGCCAGTTGTTCAGCGAATACTTGGTCCAGCGGATCGCGCTTTGCGAGCCGTTGGCCAGTTCGACGGCTGTATCCAGCGCGATCTGCTGCAGCTCGTCATCCTCGACGCACATTGATACCAGACCGATACGCTCGGCCTCTTCGCCCGATACGGGCTTGCAGGTCATCAGATAGTATTTCGCCTTGGCCATCGAGGTCAGCAGCGGCCAGATAATCGCCGCGACGTCACCGGCGGCAACACCAAGGCGGGGATGACCATCGACAATCTTTGCCCGTTTCCCGGCGATTGAGATGTCGGCCAGGATGGCAACCACAAGACCCGCGCCTGCCGCAGGGCCATTGATCGCGGAAATGATCGGCTTGTTGCAGTTGATGATGTTGTAGACGAGATCCTTGGCTTCTTTCCACGTCTTCATGATCTCGTGCGAGTTGCCAATCATGTTTTCGATCAGGCTAAAATCACCACCGGCGGAAAACGCCTTGCCCGCACCGGTCACGATGACCGCGTTGATGTCGGGGTCGCGGTCGATGTCGATCCACATGTCCGTCATCTGGGTGTGGGTTTCGGCATCGACCGAGTTGAATGTCTCGGGCCGGTCGAACGTGATGCGCAGCACGCGATCCGCCGGGTAGTCAAATTTCAGTTTGTCGTACTTTGCGTAGCGCTCCGACATGGGTCTTTTCCTCCTCACGGTATGGGTTCAGCCAGGCAGTCCCAGGACGGCCTTGGACAGGATGTTTCTTTGGATTTCGTTCGATCCACCGTAGATCGTGGTAGGTCTGGCCTTGTAGAAACTCGCCAGAACATCGACACTTACGTTGCCGACCTGAAGCGGCCCGATGGAGCCGCCATCGGGACCGGCTGCTTCGATCATCAGCTCGGTGATGCGCTGGAAGCACTCAGTCACCCAGATCTTCAGCATGGACACATCCGCACCCAGCGTCTCGCCACGTTTGAGCTGATCTGCAAAACGGGCATAAAGCGCGGCATGATCTTCCACATCCAGTGCCGCCTGGGCAAAGCGGTCACGGAACACCGGATCGTCAAACGCGCCACGGCCACGGGCAAAGCTTTCAAGCTGTCCCAGAGCGTTCTGGGCCAGACTTGGCGAACCGATGAAAATGCGTTCGAAGCTCAAAAGCGCCTTGGCCATCGTCCAACCCTTGTTCAGCTCGCCCACGAGGTTCTCGCGGGGCGTCCGTGCATTGTCAAAGAAGACCTCGCAAAACTCGGTCTCGCCCGACAGGGTCGTGATGGTGCGTACATCGACTCCGGGCTGATCCATCGGAGCGAGCAGGAAACTGATACCCTGTTGTTTCTTGGGCGCATCCGGATCGGTGCGCACCAGCATGAAAATATGCGTGGCGTCATGCGCCATCGTGGTCCAGATCTTCTGTCCGTTGATGACAAAGTCGTCGCCGTCAATCTCTGCGCGTGTGCGCAGGTTCGCCAGATCGGACCCGGCGCCGGGTTCCGAATAGCCCTGACACCAGATGTCTTCGCAACTCAGGATACGCGGCAGCCAGTAGTCTTTTTGTTCCTGGGTGCCGAATTTGATGATCAGCGGCCCGACCATCTGCACGCCCATGTCGCGACCGCGATTGACGCCCCAGCGCTGCTGCTCTTCATAAAAGATCAGCAGCTTAGCAGCGTTTAGGCCCATACCGCCGAATTCAACGGGCCAAGCTGGTGCAACCCAGCCCTTGGCGTGAAGCTTGCGGTGCCAATGTTCGATCTCGGCGAACTTCGGGCGGTGCGGCAGGTGGCGCAGCTCTTCGGGATATTCCGCCTCGAAGAACGCGCGCACTTCCTTGCGGAAATCCGCATCGCTCATTGCGTTCCAGTCGGTCATTGTGCGGCTCCTTCCTGTTCTCGCGCCTCGAACCAAAGCCGTCTGTGGTAGGCGTCATCGCCCAGCCAAGCGGACAGAACCAGCGCTCGGTTCAGATAAAGCCCGATGTCGAACTCGTCGGTATAACCGACGGCCCCGTGCAGCTGGATGGCGTCGCGCGTGATCTTCTTGGCGGCGGTGACCGCGCGAGCCTTGGCCCGGCTGGCAAGCCGCGCCCGGACTTTTGGATCGGTTTCGCTGTCCATCTGCGCAAGCGCCTCCCGCACTCCGGCCTGCGCGACCTCGCACATCACGTTGAGTTCGACGGCACGGTGCTGGATGACCTGAAAAGACCCGATCGGCTTGTCGAACTGCTCGCGCGTCTTGATGTAGTCGAGCGTGATCTCGAAGGCACGCTCGCTCAGGCCGACAAGCTCGGCCGCGGCAAGCGCCGTTGCATCGGCGACAGCCTCGGCCAGTGCAGTGGGAACCGCACCGCCGCTGGCCAATTCCACGGCCGGAGTTCCCGAAAACGAAAGCTCGCCCAGAGAGCTGCCATCCGCCTGCGTCCGCTTGTCGATGACAAGCCCCTGCGCGTCTGCCTCGGCCAGAACCAGAACCGGACCATCATCCTGTTCGGCCACGACAAGGAACCCGTGCGAACCGATCGCACCGACGACCCAGGCCTTGCCACCGGTCAGCTTTCCGTCCGCGTATCGGCAGGTCGCATCGGCAGGCGCCCCATCGGGGCCGCGTTCCTGCCAGGCAACCGCCAAGGAAATTTCGCCGCCGATGAGCTGTGCCATCTTCGGATGATCCGGACAAAGGCGGCGCAGAAGGCCAAGACTCAGACCGATTGTCAACACGACCGGTTCCGGTGCAATCACACGGCCGACTTCCTCGGCGATGACACCCCCGGCGGCTAGGCCCATGCCAAGCCCGCCCTGATCTTCGGGCACCGCCACGCCGAAAACACCGGCCTCGGCGAGTTCCCGGACCATCTCCGGATCGAAACCGCTCCCGGCATCACGGAGTTGTCGGGCCCTGTCACTTCCGCCCGCCCGTTCAAACAACGTGCGCGCGCTCTCGCGCAACAGGCGAAGGTCTTCTTGTTCGCTGGAAAGGATATCAGTTTGTGTCATTTTGTTTTCGCTGGATCATCACGGGGGTGTCGGTCGAAAAAACGACCTCGCCCTCGGGGTTTTTGGCGCTGAGTGTATAGTGCAAAACACCTCTGTCGGGCTTGCTTTTTGACGGTGTGACCGAGTTGACCGTCAGTTCGACATCAAGGGGTTCGTTCGGGCGCACCGGCCGCAGCCAGCGCAAATTGTCAAAGCCCATGCCGCCGATATTGGCAACATTGACCATCATCTCGGTCATGACCGGCTTGAACACCTCAAGCATGGTCTGAAAGCCCGAGGCGATCAGGCTACCATGTATGGCGATTGCATAGTCTTCATCGGTGTGCAGTCGCTGCGGATCCCATTCCTTGGCAAAGGCCTTTATCGAATCCGCGCTCATCGGAGCGCTGCGAAAGCGATAGACTTGGCCCGGCGAGAAGTCTTCCAGATACCTCAAGAGGCACCCTCCTTTGCGAAACCGTCATCGTATCCGCTCGCATCCTTGGATATCCGGATGCGGTTGAATTCTTCCAGCTTCGGATAGGTTTCCTTGAACGCCGCCAGGAACTCACCCATCGGCGCGTCGAAATAGAGACCACGGTCGTTCACATATTCCATGTGCCGGTGATTCTGTTCGTCGAACTCGTGAAAGAGCGCGTCGTTATAGCCGTCGAAGACCAGGGGTTTGACCCCGAATCTTTCACACAGTTCCATGTTGAATGCAGGTGTCACCTTGTAGGCCTCATTCCCCAACCACAGCTGAACATAGCCGTGGTAGATAAAGAGATCGGTCCCCATCAACTCCTGCAACTTGGGTGTATTCAGGTGGTTGCGCACATCCGCGAACCCCAGAGCGGCGGGGATACCCACAGCACGCAAACAAGCCGCCAGAAGAATTGCCTTGGGAACGCAAAACGCCGCTTCCGCCCCAGCGATACGGCTGGCACGGTACGAGTCCTCATCCAGCGCAAAACAATAGGGATCATAGCGAATATCGTCGCGCACCGCTTCGAACAGGCGGATCGCCTTATCTCGATTGGTTGCGTCCACAGGAAGATCACGCAAAGCCGATGTCACGAAACCCTGCACTTCCAAGCTATCGCTTTCCACAAAGCGCGATGGCATGAGATAACGCTCAGCTTCAGTCGGCAGGTCATCGTCAGACTTGTCCATTGGCCCCTCCCTTTTTCTAACAAGTGTTAGATTACCGATTCAAAACCTGCCCGTCAACGGGATTTACTCTGTCTTTGGTTGGTCCACGCCATAACGCGTATTGTCTTCGCCCAGAGTGGCTGCAACTCCGACCGAATTTCCCGAAGAACGGAACTCCGGCGCAATTGGCAGCGGCAAAGCAGGCGCGTCCCGGCCGGAGATTTTTACTGTCCGCCCGAACACGTCACGCGCTTTGAAATGCGGGTCACGCGCCGCCTCGGCGGGCGTCTTCACGACCGAACAGCAGCAATCTGCCGCAGCCAGCAAAGGCTCCCAATGGGTCGAGGGGTGTTCCCTCAGACGACGTGCAACCTCCGCGGCACAGGCATTTGGATCGGACCAGTCATCGCGAAGGGCCACCGGCAAACCAATGACATCGCAGAACGACTGCCAGAACTTTTCTTCCAACGCGCCGACGGCGATCTGACGCCCGTCCGCAGCCGAATAAAGCCGATACCGGGCCAGGCCACCCGTCAGACGGCTGCCACCGCTTTCGATGTTCTGCCCGGCAATCACACCTTCGGCATGTGCCCAATAGGCAAAGGCGAACGCCCCCTCGGCCATTGCGATATCCAGATGCGTTCCCTGCCCGCTTGCCTGCCGCGCTATCAGGGCCAGCAGGATATTCATCACCGCCGGATATGTTCCGCCTCCGATATCGGCGACCAGCCCGAACGGTGTCGTTGGCTGGTCATCCGGTCCGCGACTGAGCGACAGGATACCCGCATCACCGACGTAGTTGAGGTCGTGGCCAGCGGAGCTGGCCTTTGGTCCGGTCTGGCCATAGCCGGTGATCGAACAATAGATGAGACCGGGATTGATCTTTCGCACCGCTTCATAACCAAGCCCCAGCCGGTCCATCACTCCGGGACGGAACTGCTCTACCAGAACATCGGCCCTCTCGATCAAGGGGCGCAGACGTTCCACTGCTCCCCTTGACTTGAGGTCGATGGCCACCGATCGCTTGCCGTGGTTCAACACGGCAAATCCGATGCTCTCTCCGTCGATCTTGGGCTCGGTTTGGCGCGCGTGCTCGCCGACTCCGGGCCGTTCGAACTTGATCACTTCGGCGCCGGCCTCGGACAGCATGAGCGTCGCCATCGGACCGGGAAGAAGGGTGCTGAAATCCAGCACCAGGATATCCTTGAGCGGTTGAGCCATCTTCATTGCCTCAGGCGAAGCGCGCTGCGCCGTTGTTCAGAACAACCACGTCGCGTGCAGGAATAGACGCTCGAAACCGGGCCTCGCCGTCCTCTTCCCAGATTTCGAACCGCACGGTTTCGCCGGGATAGACCGGAGCCGAGAACCGAACATCCAGACCGACAAGCCGGGCAGAATCATAGTCAAGCAACGTCTTTAGAATCGCCCGGGCCGCCAGCCCATAGGTCGCCAGACCATGCAGGATCGGGCGGTCAAACCCGACAGAACGGGCCACATCCGGGTCAGCGTGAAGCGGATTGAAATCACCGCTGAGACGATAAATAAGGGCTTGGCGCGGCAGGGTATCGATGTCACATATATGATCCGGCGCCCGATCAGGCAGCACTGCGGGTGCCGGGCCCGCCTGGTTTTCACCGCCGAACCCCCCATCACCGCGACAGAAAGCCGACATCGCCACGCGCGCCAGTTTTTCACCGCTGTCCGCGTCGATAATATCGCGGCTTTGGTAAATGACGGCTCCCTTGCCCTCGCCCTTGTCGGCGATGAAGTCGATTTTGCTACGGCCGACAATCCGGCCATGTGTCGGCAGCGGCTTGTAGATGTCGAGCCACTGTTCGCCGTGCAGCACTTTCTGCCAGTTTACGCCGGTCTTGGGGTCGCGCAGCCAGAAGCCGGGATACCCCAAAATGACTGCCATCGAGGGAACTGCCTTGAGCCCGTCCTCATAGACATAGGCCAGCTCCATTTTATCTGTCGGATCCTCGCCGAACCCAAGGCCGAGTGCATACAAGATGGTATCCCTCTCGGTCAGCGTCTGTTCGATTTCCTCAAAGTCCCAGTTCGATAGTGCCTCGAAATCCAATGGCATTTGCTTTCCTCCCTTAGTTGCCGTCAGAGCGTGTTTTGCGATCCAAGTATCGCCGTGACCTGACTGGACAGCACACCGCCGTTGCCATGCGCCAGCGCCAGATCAATATCCTTCAGCTGAAGGCCCGGCGCGTCGCCACGGATCTGACGGGCAGCCTCGATCACTGTGAAGATGCCGTACATCCCGGGGTGCACGCAGGAAAGGCCGCCGCCATTCGTGTTCACCGGCAACACGCCGCCAGGCGCGATGCGCCCGCCTTCGACAAAGGCCCCTCCCTCGCCCTTGGCGCAGAACCCAAGATCTTCGAGAAACAAAATCGTGTTGATGGTGAAGGCATCATAGAGCTCGACCGCCTGGATGTCCGCAGGGGTCACTCCGGCCGCCGCAAAGGCGCGCGCGCCCGAGTCGCGGGCCGCGGTCACGGTGAAATCCTTCATCTGGGAAATCTGCCGGTGCGAGCTCTCCGCCGCACTGCCCAGCACATAGACAGGCACCTTGGGGAAATCCCGGGCGCGGTCCGCGCGGACCATTACGATCGCGCCGCCGCCGTCGGTGACAAGACAACAGTCGCGCACGGTCAATGGATCGCCCACCATGCGCGCACCCAACACGTCCTCGCGGGTCAGCGGGCCGCGCTCGAACGCTTCGGGGTTGTGCTGCGCCCAGGCCCGCGCGGCAACGGCCACGTCGGCCAGCTGTTCGCGGGTGGTACCATATTCATGCATGTGCCGCGCCGCCGCCATCGCATAGGCCGAGATCGGATAGCGCGGATTATACGGCGCCTCGTAGGCCGGCGGACGTGAAGCGGTCACCAGTCTGCCGGACGCGGTGCGCTGGTTGGAGCCATAAACAATCAGCGCGACATCACACAGACCGGCGTCCAGCGCCATGGTCGCGGACGTCAGGTAGTTTACGAAGGACGAACCGCCCGACATCGTGCCATCAATGAAACGGGGCTGGATGCCCAGATACTCCGCCGCCATAAGCGCCGGCATGCTGTCTTCCATCATGGTGCAAAACAGCCCGTCGACGTCGGACATTTTCAGCCCGGCATCGCCAAGCGCCGCAAGCGCGGATTGCGCCATGACATCATAGGCCGTCAGGCCATGGGCTTCTCCGAAACCGGCATGACCGGTTCCCACGATGGCGGATTTCCCCCGAAGTTCTGTGGTCATGGCTTATCCCTCCGACGGCTTGAAAAGCACGGCCGGAGCGCCCTCGGCCTCGCCCACGAAAGCGGTTACAGCCATGTCGATGGCGACCTCACCCGGGGCAATGCCCTCGACCCGGCTCATCATCCGGACACCCTCGTCCAGCTCGACGACGCATACGTTGTAGTCGCCGCCCCGTTCGGGCTTTCGGCGCACGACTGTTGTGGTGTGGACTCGTCCCTTGCCGCCAGCCTGCTTCCACGAAATCGCGGCGCCATGACAATGTGGACACAGGACTCGCGGGAAAAAGTGATAGGCCCCGCAGTCGTCGCACTTGGGCAGCAGGATCTCGCCCTCTGCCAGCGCGCGTTGGAAAAGCTGGTCTGGTCCTTTGGCATCCTGCATAGGCGTTCTCCTTCAAGCGACCCAGTCATTGTTCAAGCGTATTGATAATCTTTCTAACAATTGTTAGATTTAGTCAACCTTTCAGGATCAATTGAGAGAAACTCATGCCAGGTTCAGACTTAGCCCCCCTTTCCGGCAAACTCGTCATTGCGCTGGAACAGGCAGTCGCCGCGCCTTTTTGCTCCTCGCGGCTGGCCGACGCCGGCGCGCGCGTGATCAAGATCGAACGCAAGGGCGCAGGCGATTTCGCCCGCGCCTACGATACCGCCGCCAACGGTGAAAGCGCCTATTTCACATGGCTGAACCGAGGCAAAGAATCGGTCGCCTTGGACATTAAAGCCGACGAAGACCGTGAAATCCTGCTCAGGATGCTGGAAAACGCAGATGTGTTTATTCAGAACCTGCTGCCTGGCGCGCTGGCCAAGCTCGGGCTCGATTCCGCGACTCTGCGAGAGAGCTTCCCGCGTCTCGTGACCTGCGACATCACCGGATATGGCGAAGACGGCCCGATGCGCGACGCCAAGGCCTATGACCTTCTGGTGCAATGCGAGAGCGGTCTGGCATCAGTGACCGGTACACCCGACGGACCAGGACGGGTGGGCGTGTCGGTCTGCGATATCGCCACCGGTATGACAGCCCATGCTGGAATCTGCGAAGCACTTGTCGGGCGTGATCGCACCGGCAAGGGCAGCGGCGTTTCCGTGGCAATGTTTGATGTGATGGCCGACTGGATGTCGGTTCCGCTGCTGTATCACGATCACCTTGGCAAGCCGACACCTCGTGTCGGACTGAACCACACGGTCATCTGCCCGTACGGGGCCTATGAATGCAAGGACGGTCAGCTTGTCGTCATTACCGTTCAGCACAGCGGCGAATGGCAACGGTTCTGTGAACACATACTGGGCGATGCGGCTTTGGCAACCGACCCCCGGTTCCATGACAACACGTCGCGAATTGAAAACAAACCCGCGCTCGAAGTTCTCATCAAGGCCGTGTTCGCCTCGCATGACCGCGCCGAGATGCTGAAGCGGCTTGACGCTGCGGGCATTGCCTCGGGCGCGGTGAACGACGTGGCGACCCTGTCCGGTCACCCCCAGCTTGACCGGTCCGTAATTCGCACGCCTTCCGGTGAAATCAACGTCCCGACCCCCCCGATCCGGCGCAGCCTCGGCGAAACGGCACTGGGCCCCTGCCCGGCCTTCGATGCGCAAGGCAAAGCCCTTCGCGCCGAGTTCGGCCGTCGTTCATAAAAACGGTGGGCAACTAAAAGGGTGGACAACCAAATGACCGCTGAGAACAAACCGGGGCTTCTTCAAGGCGTGAAGATCGTCGATCTGACTTCTGTGGTTTTCGGACCTTTGGCGACGCAGATGCTGGGCGATCTGGGGGCCGATGTGATCAAGGTGGAAGGCCCCGAGGGCGATCTTCTTCGCCAGGTCCAGCCATCGCGCAACAAGCTGATGGGTGCCGCTTTTCTGGGGGCCAACCGTAACAAGCGCAGTGTCGTACTGGACCTAAAAACGCAAACCGGTCGCGATCAGTTGCGCAAACTGCTCATCGATGCCGATGTGATGATTTCGAGCATTCGGCCTGCGGCGCTGGCCAGATTGTCTTTGGATCCCGAAACTCTACGCCAGGAAAACCCGAACCTGATCATGGTATCCGCCACCGGTTTCGGGCAGGACGGGCCCTATGCCGCCAAGCCTGCATTCGACGATTCCGTCCAGTCGGTGTCGGGATTGGCCAGCTTGGCAACCTTGCGCGACCCTGGGGTACCGCCCGCTTATGCCCCGACAATTCTCGCCGACAAGCTTGGCGGGGTCACCGCCGCCTATGCCGTGATGGGTGCCCTGTTCCACCGCGAACGTACTGGAGAGGCCCAGCATGTCGAGGTTCCGATGTTTGAAACGCTGGCCGCCTTCCTGTTGGCCGAACATATGGATGGGGCCACCTTTGAAGAGACTCCGCAGGATTTCGGCTATGCCCGCATGCTGGTTCCGCACCGGCGTCCAGTTCAGACCGCTGATGGCTACATCACCATTCTGCCCTACACCAACGTACAATGGGCACGGTTTTTCAAGGCGGTTGGGCGCAATGACATGATCGACCATGTCTGGGTCACGGACATGGACACCCGTAGCCGCAACATCGGCGCGGTATACGATATGGTGGCGCAGATTGCGCTGACCCGGACCACGAATGACTGGCTTGCCCTGATGGAGCAGGCAGACATACCAGCCATGCCGGTGCGCAACCTGTCAGATTTGCCGAACGATCCCCATCTTGCCGCGACCGGGTTCTTTCAACGGATTGATCACCCGACCGAAGGTGCGATCTGGACGACACGCCCGCCGATACGCTTCTCAGCGACCCCGGCGCGACATGATCATCGCCCGGCCCCGCGACTTGGGGAACACAGCGACGAAATTCTGGGGCCGGGTAGGGAATAGCCCCACCCGGCACCGGACGGATCAAACGTCCATCGAACGTGCGATCAATTCCTTCATGATCTCGTTGGTGCCGCCATAGATCATCTGGACCCGGCTGTCGGCATAAAGACGCGCGATGGGGTATTCCATCATGAAACCGTAACCACCGTGCAGTTGCAGGCATTCATGCATGACCTCGTTCTGCGTCTGGCTGCCCCACCATTTCGCCATCGAAGCCGTGGCCGTATCAAGTTCGCCCGCTTCAAGACGCGCGAGCCCATCATTGACGAAGGAACGTAGCAATTCGGCCTTGGTTTTGCATTCCGCCAGTTTGAAGCGCGTATTCTGGAAGTCCATGATCCGGCTTCCAAATGCCTTGCGGTCCTGAACATATTTGACCGTTTCATCGATCGCAAAATCAATAAAACCGAGCGCGGTAATGCCGATCATCAGCCGCTCCCAAGGCAGCTGCTTCATCAGCTGGTAGAACCCCTGCCCCTCTTCCGGACCAAGCAGGTTCGCCGTAGGCACGCGTACATCTTCGAAGAACAGCTCAGCCGTATCCGAACCTTTCATACCCAGTTTCTTCAGGTTCCGTCCCCGGCGAAAGCCCTCGGCACCCTCGGTTTCCAGAACGATCAACGAAAGGCCCTTGGCGCCGGCGTTGCGGTCGGTCTTTGCCACGATCACAACCAGATCCGCCGCGTGCCCGTTGGTGATGAAGATCTTCGATCCGTTGATCTTGTAGTGGTTGCCATCCTTTTCCGCATAGGTTTGTACGTTCTGGAGGTCAGAGCCCGTTCCAGGCTCGGTCATGGCAATCGCCGCAACGCTGTCGCCGCTGACCAGTTTCGGCAACCACTTTTTCTTCTGTTCCTCACTGCCATATGCGTTGAGATAATGGATTACGATGGACTGGATCCCATAGCCCCAACCCGTATCACCGGTGCGCCCCTGCTCGTAGACGGTAATCGCGTCGAACCCGATGCCGCCACCGAACCCACCATATTCTTCGGCAATCGAGCCACCCATGACACCCTGCTGACCGACTGTTTTCCAGAAGTCGCGGTCAACAATTCCCTGTTCCGTCCATTTTTCAATCTTCGGAGCCATCTCTGCATCGAAAAGCCTGCGTGTACTATCGGCGAACATCTTGTGTTCATCCACTGCCCAGCTAGGGGAGTTCTTAATCAGAGACATGAATTTTTCCTATCGATTCAAGCTTGTGTTGAGCCAAAATCTAACAAGTGTTTTGCTTCTTGACAATGAACCGGAGCCGTTCTGACGAGGCGTCACAAGGCTTAGGACCGCGCGCATCCTGGTCCGTCCGATCCGCTCGCCGCCCATTCGGCTCGTACCAAAAAAGGCCCGCCGGGGGTTCGGCGGGCCTTTGATGCGTTTTGGCGGGTTGGGCCGTGGCCCTTACAGCTTCTCGGTCAGTTCGGGGACGGCCTGGAACAGGTCGGCGACCAGTCCGAAGTCGGCGACCTGGAAGATCGGGGCTTCTTCGTCCTTGTTGATCGCGACGATGATCTTGCTGTCCTTCATCCCGGCCAAGTGCTGGATCGCGCCCGATATGCCGGCGGCGATGTACAGATCCGGTGCCACGACCTTGCCGGTCTGACCCACCTGCCAGTCGTTCGGTGCAAAGCCCGAGTCGACGGCGGCGCGGGATGCGCCAACGGCGGCGCCCAGCTTGTCGGCCAGTTTCTCGATCAGGGCAAAGTTCTCTTCGGAGCCAACGCCGCGCCCGCCGGACACGACCACACCGGCCGAGGTCAGTTCGGGACGATCCGATGCGGCGACCTTGTCTTCGACCCATTCCGACAAGCCGGGGTCGTCCCCGGCGCCGATGCTTTCGACCGAGGCAGACCCGCCTTCGCCAGCGGCATCAAAGGTCGAGGTGCGGAAGGTGATGACCTTTTTCACATCCGACGATTTGACGGTCTGAATCGCGTTCCCGGCATAGATCGGGCGCTCGAACGTGTTGCCATCGACAACGCCGGACACGTCCGACAGGACCATCACGTCCAGCAGCGCGGCAACGCGCGGCATGACGTTCTTGGCGTCCGTGGTGGCCGGGGCGACGATATGTTCATAGTCACCGGCCAGCGATGCGATCAGCGCGGCGGTCGGTTCGGCCAGGCGGTGACCCAGCGATGCGTCTTCGGCGACCAGAACCTTAGCCACACCGTCGATCATGGCGGCGGCGTCGCCTGCGGCAGCAGCAGAGGCGCCCGCGCACAGAACGGTCACATCGCCCAGGGCCTTGGCCGCGGTCACGGCCTTGGCGGTTGCGTCGATTGCCAGTTCACCATTGGTGACTTCTGCGAGAAGAAGAACAGCCATTACACAGCCCCCGCTTCTTTGAGTTTTGCGACCAGCTCGTCCACCGAGCCGACCATGATACCGGCCGCGCGTGCCGCGGGCTCGGAGGTTTTGACGATTTCCAGACGCGGCGTGACATCAACGCCGTAATCATCGGCGGTTTTCTCATCCAGCGGCTTTTTCTTGGCCTTCATGATGTTGGGCAGCGACGCATAGCGCGGCTCGTTCAGGCGCAGGTCCACAGTGACGATCGCGGGCATCTTGACCTTGATGGTCTGCAGGCCGCCGTCAACTTCGCGGGTCACGACGGCACTGTCGCCATCGATGCCCATTTCCGAGGCAAAGGTCGCCTGGCTCCAACCGAGGATCGCCGACAGCATCTGGCCGGTGGCGTTCATGTCGTTGTCAATGGCCTGTTTGCCCGCCAGAACCAGACCGGGCTGCTCTTCCTCGACCACCTTGGCCAGGATTTTCGCGACGGCCAGCGGCTCGATGTCGGTGTGCACATCATCGGCGGCAACCACCAGAATGGCACGATCCGCACCCATGGCCAGCGCAGTGCGCAGGGTTTCCTGCGCCTGTTTGACGCCAATGGAAACCACGACGATTTCTTCGGCCTTGCCGGCCTCTTTCAGGCGAATCGCCTCTTCGACGGCGATTTCGTCGAAAGGGTTCATCGACATCTTAACGTTGGCCAGATCGACACCGCTTCCGTCCGCTTTGACACGAACCTTCACGTTGTAGTCGATCACGCGCTTCACAGGCACGAGTACCTTCATTGGCGTGGTCTCCTTGAGTTTTGCGATAAGGTTTCAACCGAGCTAACGGTCTTTGAATTCTGGAGTTCTTTTTTCCGAAAACGCTTTCATGGCCTCGGGAAAGTCATGCGCGCACAGCAAAACGCTTTGGGCATCGCGCTCGATATCCAGCGCCTCGAGATAGCTGCACTCGGCTGCGGCGCGCATCACACGCTTGGCGGTCTGAACGCCAAACATAGGGTGCGTTGCAATCTCGCGGGCAATTTCCAGCGCCCGTTGTTCGACCCGGTCGGCCGGTACGCATTCCTCCACGACACGCAGGTCCCGGGCGGTGCGTCCGTCGATCTCGCGGCCCGTGAGCACCAGCATCCGCGCCACGCCGGCCCCGGCACGCTGCTGAAGCAGCCAGCTCGACCCGGTGTCGGGACAGCCGCCGACGCGTGCAAAGACTTCGCACAGCCGGGCATCTTCGGCGGCAACGACGATATCCGCCGACAAGGCCAGGCTTAGACCCGCGCCAAAAGCCACGCCGCATACCGCGGAAATCAAGGGTTTACAAAACAGATAGGCCGCGCGTCCGCCATCGTGCACGCGGTCCACCATTTCCGATGTCGCCCTTGCGCCTTTCGCGATCTCAGACTGAAACCCGACAAGATCGCCGCCGCTGCTGAAATGATCGCCACCGGTCATAACAACGACACGGATCGCATCGTCACGTTCGGCTTCGCGCAGGAGCGCCACTAGTTCTTCGACGAACCCGATGCTGTAAGGGTTGCGTTTTGTCGGCTGAAGAAAACGCAGGATTCCGACAGGGCCATCCCTGTCCAGGCGAATAAGCTCAGTCATTCAAGCCTCCATCAGGTCCCGGTCCAGACGGGTGCTCGCTTTTCAGCAAAGGCCTTTGGGCCTTCAATCGCGTCGTTGCTGGCGTAAACCACCTCGTGCAGGCGCTTGCCCTCTTCCAGACCACCGGCACAGCCCAGATCCATGGTTGCGCGAACACTGCCTTTCGCGGCAACAACCGACAGCGGGGCCGCGCTGGCAATGCGTTTGGCAAGGTCGAAGGCCCGTGCGCGGACAGCATCGGGAGTGTCTTCGATATAGTTGGTGAATCCGTATTCGTGCAGGCGCTCGATCGGCATCAGGTCGCCGGTCAGAACGATCTCCATAAGGATGGGCTGTGGCAGCATGGACAATGCCGGCGATGCCCAGGGCGAGCCACGACCGATCTTTACTTCGGTGATACCGACCTTGGTCCCCTTGAGACCGACCCGCAGATCGCAGTTCAGCGTCAACATCATGCCACCGGCCATCAAGGATCCGGTCATGGCGGCGATGATTGGCTTTTTACAGTCGCGCATCGTTTCGTGAAACGGATCGCGCATCTTGGTCAGAATATCGACCCCCTCATCCTGCTTGATCTGGGTGGCTTCCTTGAGATCAAGCCCAGCACAGAATACACCGCAATCGGCCGAGGTCAGAATGGCCACGCGAATGCTGTCATCCGCTTCGATCTTTTCCCAGGCATCCGTCAGCCCGTTCGTTGCAGCCACGGACAGCGCATTCTTGCGCTCGGGCCGGTTGATACAGACGGTTGCGATGCCGTCTTCAATCGTCAATTCGATAGGGCTCATGATCTCTGCTTCGTTTCTTTGGTTTATATACAAACGTAAGGTATGGAGTTCCCCGCGACATGGTTGCCGCGGGGAAAATCTTGCTTATTCGACGGTGAACGTCGCGGAGCTGTGCTTGATGACATCCCAAACAACGTCGAGATAGTCGGCGCTCCAGTCGGTCAGCGGAACCCAGGTTTCGCCATTCCACTGTTCGACCCGAGTCTTGCCGCCACCACCGTGGTCTTTGTCGGTCACTGTAACCGGGGCCATGATGCCGTTTCCATCGAAGTCCTCGATCGATTCATAGGCATTCTTCATGCTTTCCGGTGTGATCGGCCAACCGTTTTCAGTAATTGCGATCCGCGCGGCTTCGAAACCGGCCGAGTAGATCGCCATGCCCGTGTTGTAGTACACGTCGCGCACCAGGCTCTCGGGACCGCTGCCCTTGCCATTGGCATAGTAGGTGTCCAGCATCGTCTTGACGATCGGAACTTCCTGGCCACCGGCCACGTTGGTCCCGCGCAGGATGCCTTTCGCCTCTTGTGCGCCAATATTGGCGATATCAACTTCGTTCAGCCAGTTCACCGACAGATAGCGGTCGATCGGGAAACGGTTGCGGCGCATTTCCTTCGAGGCGACCACATGCCCGCCCGCCAGCAGCCAGCTGATCACGTAGTCAGGCTTGTCGCGGCGGATTTTGCTCCATGCGCCGGCCTGATCCGACCCGGGAAGCGGCACGGGATACAGCTCCAGTTCGAACCCTTCCTTTTCGGAAAGCGTTTTCAGGATCTCGATCGGTTCCTGGCCAAAGGGATAATCCAGATAGATGAACCCGATCTTCGCCTTGCTCAAGTCACCGCCCATCTGACCCTTGATGAAGGCAACGTCATTTGCCGCCTGCTGCCAGTACGTCGGACCGACCGGGAAAACCCATTCGAACACTTCGCCGTCCACCGCGTCACCGCGGCCAACAAAGGACTGCATCAACACGTTGCCGTCCTTCATCGCACGCGGCAGAACCGCGTTCGTGACCGGCGTGGACAGAAAATTGAAAAGGAAAACGCCTTCGCGCTTGAGCTGCTCGTAGCATTCCACACCGCGCTGCGGTTCGTTGCCGTGATCGCGAATGATGACTTCAACCGGATGCCCTTCGATACCGCCATTTTCGTTGGTGTACATCGCCAGGTCCTGCGCGGCCTGGGCCACCTGCGGCGAAATGAACGTGTAGGATTTACTGAGGTCGAAGCAGAGTCCGAAGCGGATCGGCTCCTTGTCCTGCGCTGAGGCAACAGTCGCGCTTGCTGCCAGCGCAGTAGCAAGTACCACTGCCTTAATGTGCTGTTTGACTTTCATGTTTTCTCTCTCCCGTTGGTTTGGTTTGGGGCGGTGATACCGCTTTGTAAACGCCGCTGCCGCCCCGCGTAGCGTCGCCCTTCCTGCTACCAGTCTTTCACTGCTCGTATTTCGCGGAACTCTCTTTAACCACACCCCACACAACGTCCGTGTACGCAGAGATCCAGTCGGTTTGCGGCACCCAAGTCTCTCCGTCCCACATTTCGATACGGGTCTTGCCCCCGCCGCCATGATCTTCGGCCGTCACCGTAACGGGGGCCATCAGCCCGTTCGCGTCATAGCCCTCAAGCGACTCCAGTCCGGCCTTGTAGGATGTCGGAGTGATCGGCAGCCCCTCGGCTTCCGCCGCCTTGCGCGCGGCTTCGAACATGATCGAATACATGGCCAGCCCGGTGTTGTAGAAAACGTCCTGCGTCTTCTCGATCGGGCCGGATCCCTCGCCCTTGTCATAAAGCTCGGCCATGATTTCCTGATACAGGGCAATATCCTGACCGCCCACGACATTGGTCCCGCGCTTGATACCTTTGGCGGCCTCTTTACCGATGTTGGCGATATCGACTTCGTTCAGCCAGTTGACCGAGA
The DNA here is from genome assembly GCF_018862045.1 of Roseovarius sp. PS-C2. Lineage (NCBI taxonomy): Bacteria > Pseudomonadati > Pseudomonadota > Alphaproteobacteria > Rhodobacterales > Roseobacteraceae > Roseovarius > Roseovarius sp. PS-C2. The sequence continues at coordinate 24,789 of NZ_JAHKSQ010000006.1, read as the reverse complement.
TGTATTTGTCCATCGGAATGCGATTGCGCTTCATCTCTTTCGAGGCAACCACATGGGCACCGCCCAGCATCCAGACGATCACATGATCGGGCTTGTCGCGGCGCACCTTCGACCACACGCCGGCCTGGTCGCTGCCAGGCAGTGGCACGGGGTACAGTTCAAGCTCGAAACCCTCTTTCTCGGACAGGGTTTCCAGGATCTCGATCGGCTCCTGCCCGAAGGGATAATCGAAGTAAACAAACCCGACCTTCACATCTGACAGATCGCCGTCATGCAATTGCTTGATGTAGGCGACATCGTTGGCGGCCTGTCCCCAATAGGTCGGCCCGATCGGATAGACCCAATCGAAGACGGTGCCATCAACGGCATCGCCGCGCCCGACAAGAGACTGCATCAGGATACGCCCGTCTTCCATGGCCCGCGGCAGGATAGCCAGAGACACCGGAGTGGACAGGGTATCGAAAACAAAGACGCCCTCGCGGCTGAGTTTCGAGTAGCACTCGATTCCGCGCTGCGGTTCGTTCCCGTGGTCACGCACGATGACTTCGACCGGTTCGCCACCGATGCCGCCCTTCATGTTGATGAGCTTGGCAAGGTCCATCGCGGCCTGCGAAACCTGCGGCGTGGCAAAGGTATAGGCTTTGCTGAGGTCGTAGCAGATGCCGATCTTGAATGGCTCGGCCAGCGCCTGGGTGCTGAACACTGCTCCTCCGAACATGGATAGTACAGCCAACGCTTTGGTAAATTTCTTCATTTGTTCCTCCCTGAACAACTTCTGATTAGTACCTCAACTCAACCAACGTTTGCGTCGGCTGTAGTGCTTGACGTTGTGAAAGTCGGTCTCTCCGCCGCCTAGATAGAACTCCTGAATGTCGGAGTTAGATTTGAGCGCCTCGGCGGTGCCGTGCATAACAACGCGGCCGTTCTCGATAAGGTACCCTTGCGAAACGATTTCCAGAGCCGCCAGGGCGTTCTGTTCCACCAGCAGGACGGACAGGCCCTCATCCTTATTGATCTTTTGCAAGATGCCGAAGATCTCCTCGACCAGGAACGGAGCAAGCCCGAGACTTGGTTCATCAAGCATCAACAGCTTCGGCTGGGTCACGAGGGCCCGCCCAATGGCAAGCATCTGTTGCTCACCACCCGACAAATAGCCTGCTTGCGAACTTTTGCGTTCGGCAAGCCGCGGAAAATATCCGTAGATCTTGTCCTTTTCCGCATTCAGCGTTGATCGGGACATTCCGCGCGGCGCGGCGGCGGTCAGGTTCTCGTCGGGGGTCAGATGTTCGAAGACCCGCCGCCCTTCGATGACATGACAGATGCCCATCTCGACGCGTTCTTGCGCGAGCGCTTCGGTAATGTCCACTCCCTGGAACGTTATCTCACCTCGGCTGATGCGTCCGCGCTCAGCCTTCAAAAGACCGCTGATCGCTTTCAACGTGGTGCTTTTTCCCGCTCCGTTCGATCCCAAGAGTGCGATCATCTCGCCCTTTGGGACTTGGACCGAAACACCTTTGATCGCCAGTATTACATTGTCGTACAGTACTTCGACGCTGTTCATGGATAGAATGTTCTGGGCTTCAACTTTTTCTTGCATCGGCATTCCCCTATTTCTTGAACTGATCGAAGGGCCAGACCATCAGATAGTCTCTGATGTTGCCGTAGAGTTTTCCCAAACCGAGTGGTTCGATCAGAAGGATAATGACGATCAGTGCGCCATAGACTGCGTTCGGGATGTGAGCGAGTGTTTCAACATCGATCTGCATGCCAAGCCCGTCACTCAGCGTGACGACGAGACCGTTCACGATACCCGGAACAAGAAGGATCAGGGCAACACCGAAATAGGAACCGATAATGCTGCCAAGGCCGCCAACAATCACCATCGCAAGAACCTGGATCGAAACGGCAACCGAAAATTGCTCGGGTGCGGCGAGAAAGAAAAAGGTGGCAACAAGCAACGCACCGCTGACGCCTGCGATGAACGACGAAGTCGCGAACGCGAGGATTTTGTAGTAGAAACTGTTCACACCCAGGATCGCGGCCGCAAAGTCTTTTTCCCGGACAGCGACCAAGGCGCGACCGAGTCCAGTACGCTTGAGATTAAGCATGAAGATCGTCACCAACACACACCAGCCGAAGGCGACATAGTAGAAGCCAGTATCAGTGGTAATCTCTTGCCCGAGCAGAGCCAATGTCGGTGACTGGAGCGACGCGTGTGAACCCCCCGAGATCGCCGGAGAGTGGGTCAGAACCCAGTCCATCACGAATTGCATCGCAAGAGTGGTAAGGGCGAGATACAGTCCCTTGACCCGCAAAGCGGCAAAAGCAAACAGGCTGCCGATCACGGATGACGTCAATCCGCCGATGATCAGGGCGAATTCCCACGGCACCCCGAAACGCGCGGCATGGATCGACGAATACGCTCCGACGGCCATGACCGCAGCATAACCCAAGTGAAGTTGGCCTGCCCAACCTGTCACCAGATTCAATCCAAGCGCGGCGGCCGTCCAGATCAGCCAGGGAAGCATGTAGCTGTTCAGATAAAGCGACGGGATGATGAATGGCGCGGCAAGACCGATCAGAAAGATGAATGCTGTCAGATTTCTGTCGGCAGGCACCTTGAAGATACGGCTGTCCGAAACGTAGTTGGCGTGATGGACGCCGGAAAGTCTGTAAAACATCCCTTACACCCTTTCGATGTCGTGACGACCGAACAGCCCGTGCGGACGGATCATGACGGTAAGAATGAGCACGGCGGCGACGATAAGCTCACGGCTTCCGCCTCCGACAAGCGGATCGAGGAAATCAGAAACAACGTTTTCGACGACGCCCAGGATGATGCCTGCGATCACGGCGCCAAGGATACTGTCGAGACCACCGAGAACGGCAACTGTCAGACCTTTGAGAAGCAACAGCGACAGCGCCTGATCGACACCCTGAATCTCGCCCCAGATAACGCCCGCAGCGACGGCAACAACGGATGCCAGCGCCCAGGACAGGCCAACTCCGCGTTCAACCGAGATACCTACCGACCACGAAGCCATGTAATCATCCGCGATCGCCCGCAACTTGATCCCGGTCCGGGTTCGGAAAAACAGCATGAATGCGACAAACAAGGCGAGCGCAACACCGGCACCAACCAGATGGATGCGGCTGATGAAGATGTCGTCAAAAAACAGTGGATCATAGCTGACGCCCAATTCCATCGAACGTGACGTCCCGCCCCAAATCGCAAGCGTTGTACCCCGCAGGAAAATGTCGAGGCCGAGTGTCAGCATCAAGATCATGACAACCGGCCGACCTGCGAGACGGCGCAGAGCAACACGCTCAATGCCGAACCCAAGGCCGAACATGACAACCGCAGCCAGAGGGATGGCCAGCCACAAGGGTAAACCCACGTCGCGTGCCAGCGCCAGGACCACATAGGCCCCTACCATGGTCAACCCGCCCTGAGCCAGATTGGGCACCGAAGATGCCTTGTAAATCAGCACAAGGCCGATGGCGAATAGCGAGTACAGCAGACCCGTCAAGGCTCCGTTGATCGCAAGCTCTGATAGAAAGACCCAGTCCATTTATACCTCCCTGATGGGAAGGCTTCTTTCGACCTTCCCTACTTCCCCGGTCTCGTAAGTCACCTGCGCGCTTACATGGACCTCTTTTGAACCGTCGTAGAGCGCCGCGATCACGTCGGCATAGCGTTCCTGAACGACCTTCCTCCGCAGTTTTCGGGTTCGCGTGATTTCACCATCGTCCGGGTCGAATTCTTTCGGCAGACTTACAAAGCGTTGCAGGCGCAATGGTTCGGTGACGGCCTTGTTGACCCGTTGGAAGGCCTCGCGAAGCAACGTCGCGACCTCTTCACGCTGAGAAAGATCGGCATAAGACACATAGGGCACGCCGTTCACCTCTGCCCAGTGGCCAACGGCTTCGAAATCCACGCAGACCATAGCCGTCAATTCGTCAAGCCCGGCGCCAATCACGGCCGCATCCTTGATATACGGGCTGAATTTCAACCGGTTCTCGATGTAGTTTGGAACGTAACGTTCACCGTCGGCGGTGTGCATGACCTCGGATACACGCCCCAGAACAACCAGGTGTCCATCTTCCTCAAGATACCCGGCATCACCTGTATGCAGCCACCCGCCCTCAAGGGCTTCGGCGGTCGCTTCGGGTTTGTTGAAGTACCCTTCGAATACGCTGTCCGAGCGTACCAGGATCTCCCCGTCCTCGGCGATGGTCACCTCGACGCCGGGCGCGGGTTTGCCGACGGTATGAAGGCGCACTTCGCCCGGAGACTGAATTGCATTGATCGCGCTGTTTTCGGTTTGGCCGTAGAGTTGGCGCAATTTGATTCCCAAGGCTCGGTAGAAAACAAAGGTGTCTTCGCCGATTGCTTCACCGCCGGTGAACGCGTTCTTGAGTCGGCTCATCCCGAACTGGTCCTTGATCGGACCGAAAATGATTGCCTCGCCCAAAAGTCGGCCCAAAGGCTCCAATATACCACCGCTTTTTCCGTTCAGCTTGCGTGTCTCAGCTGCGATGGCCCGATCCATGAAAAAATGGTACAGCCATTTCTTTAAAGGGGTCGAATTTTCGATACCAACCTGGATTGTCGTCAGCATCTGGTCCCAGCTTCTCGGAGCCGCCAGATAGAAGGTCGGAGCGATCTCGCGCATGTCGCGCACGACCGTTTCCTGGCGCTCAGGCACATTCACGGTGAAACGCCAAAGGAGTGCCGCGGCAACGGTTATGGCGTAGTCTCCCACCCAGGCCATCGGCAGGTACGCGAGGATCTCCTCATTTTCGTCGAAGGCACCCGCCGCATGTCCATTCCGAGCAGCAGCAAGAACGTTCTTCTGACTCAGTACGATGCCCTTCGGCGCGCCCGTCGTTCCGGAGGAGTGCAGAAAAATGGCCGGATCTTCCGGCTTCGCACGACTAAGCAGTTCCTCACGCAGGCCCGGGGTTTCGTTCAGATCGTGCTGACCAATTTTGATCAGGTGATCCCAGGACGTCAGCCCTTCAACCTCGTAGAAACCAAGACCACGCGCTTCATCATAAATGATGTGGTCGATGCCCTCGGCGCCCGCGTCCTTCAGTTCCAGGATCTTGTCAACCTGTTCCTGATCTTCCGCAATGGCCGCAAAGATCTCGACTTCGCCAAGAAAGTGCCGTAGTTCCTCAAGAGTTGCGCCCGGATAAGCGGGCATGGCGTAAGCACCAAGCAACGAAACAGCCAGCATGCCACCATACAACCGCGCACGGTTATCGCCCAGAACAAGCACTGCTTTGCCAGGCTTCACGCCGATTTTTTCAAGTCCAGCCGCACAGGCCACCACCTCTTGGGCGTATTCCGCCCAGGTGGTTTCTTTCCATATCCCACGCTCTTTTTCGCGACGGGCAATATCTTTTCCGTGGAGCGAAGCGTTCTTCGCCAGAAGTGCACCAATCGTTTCGCCGCCTGAAGACCCGTTCTTCGTAAAATCAGTCATGCGACCCTCCGATATATGCCTCGATGACCCGCGGGTCCTTCACAACCTCCTTGGGGATGCCACTGGCGATCATTTCCCCGTAATTCAGGGCCAGCATCCGATCACAAATGCCGGTGATGACATCCATATGGTGTTCGATCAGCAGAACGCTGACGCCGCGTTCGGCACGGGCATCCAGAATGAAACGGGACATATACCCTTTCTCTTCCTGGTTCATGCCAGCCATCGGTTCATCGAGAATCAGCATCTGTGGTTCGGCCACCAATGCCCGCGCCAGCTCGACCCGTTTTTTCAACCCGATCGGAAGACCATCGACCAACTCATGCCGGATGCTCTCGAGTTGCAGAAACTCGATCACCTCCTCGACGATTTTACGGTTCTCGATTTCTTCACGCTGTGCTGCCCACCAATATAGCACCGTGCGCAAAACGCCTGGGCTCATGTGGATGTGCCGCCCGAGCAGGATGTTGTCCAGAACGCTCATCCCGTTGAACAGGGCAAGATTTTGGAACGTCCTCGCAACCCCAAGCTTGGCAACCTTGTGAGGCGCCGTACCCGTAATGTCGTTTCCTGCCAGCCGGACTTTGCCCTCGTTTGGCGGGTAAAATCCGGTAATTGCGTTTGTTAGCGTTGTCTTGCCGCTGCCGTTCGGGCCGACAAGTCCAAAGATTTCCCCTTGTCGAATAACGAGGTCAACACCGCTGACAGCGACGATGCCGCCGAACCGTCGTTCGACCCCGCTGCACTCCAGTATCGCCCTATCATCGGCTCCGATTGCTGTTTTAATCTTAGTCGTCATCTAGATATCATTGTCCCCCTAAGGTTCACGGCCAACATCAGGTAATCCGGAAGTAGTCCGGCCGCCCCGTTGGCCATGGATCCCCCCACAATTGCTGCCCACCGTCGATGTTCAGAACTTCACCGGTTACGAATTTCCCTGAATTCGCCGCCATATAGACAACCCCTTCAGCGACATCCCATTCGTCCCCGGCGTGCCGCATCGGGTTGGAGTCCTGAAATGTCGCAGAACCCTCCGGAGGGTAGTTCCCGAAACCGTTGCTTTCGCAGCAACCCGGCGCCACGCAGTTGACTCGGATATTGTGCGGGGCCCACTCCACCGCAACCGACTTGGACAGGTAAACTACCCCTGCCCGGGCCGCACAGGTATGAGCGATGCCGGGCATGCCGCGCCAGATATCGGCCACGATGTTGACGATGGAGCCCGATTGGTTGTTAGCAACCCAGTGGCGCGCCGTGGATTGCATCAACCACCACGTGCCGTTGAGGTTGGTGTCTATGACCGCATTCCAGCCCTTTGGACTAAACTCCAACGCGGCTTGCGGAAACTGACCCCCAGCATTGTTCACCAATACGTCAATCGCCCCGAACTCCTGATTCGTCTTGGCGACAAAATCCTCGACCTGCTCAGGCTCCCGGATGGTCATAGGCACAGCGAAAACTCCACCCCCGAACCTTTCGAGAAACTCCTTGGCCAAAGCCAGCTTCTCTTCGTTGCGTCCATTGATCGCCAGATTGGCTCCAAGCCTCGCGAACAGAGTCGCAATTGCCAGCCCCAATCCGCCTCCAGCGCCGGTCACCACAACGGTTTTACCGCTGAATAAATCGCTCGCGTAAACGGTTGCACGGTTCGACAGGTCCTCCATCGAAGACCCGAACTGCGTCTTAAGCATGACGCCTCCTCCCATTCCCCTTAAGGGGCAGTTGCCAGTAATCTAACGTGTGTTAGAAAATTGGTCAAGACACCTTTTCCCACCAGCCCCGCCCGTTATCTCCGATCAGTAAGACTTTGGAAGTCCAAGGGCTTTTTCTGCTATGAACGACAAAAGCATCTGCGGTGTCACCGGTACGATGCGGAACAGCAGAGCCTCCCGTACCAGTCGCTCCACGTGATATTCCTTGGCGTATCCGAATCCGCCAAACGTAATTTGCGCGGCTTCGGTCGCCTCGACCGCGGCGTCGGCGGCCAAAAGCTTGGCAGCGTTCGCCTCGACGCCGCAGGGCTCTCCCGCATCGTAAAGGGCAGCAGCGTGCATCACCATAAGATTGGCAGATTCCACCCGCGCCCAGGCTTTGGCGAGCGGATGCTGAACACCCTGATTTTGGCCGATCGGGCGGTCGAAAATCACACGTTCGTTTGCATAATGCGCCGCGCGCGCCAGTGCGTTGCGCGCAATACCTATGCATTCTCCGGCCACCAGGATGCGTTCGGGATTCAACCCGTGCAAAATTTGTCTAAAGCCTTTGCCCTCCTCCCCGATCAGGTCCTCAGCCGGAATTGGCAACCCATCGATGAAGACTTCGTTCGAATCGACAGCCTTGCGCCCCATCTTTTCGATTTCTCGCACATTAACGAAATTCCGGTCGAGATCGGTATAGAACAGGCTCAGCCCTTCGGTCGGGCTGCTCACATCTTCAAGCCGCGTTGTCCTGGCCAGAAGCAGCATCTTGTGGGCCACCTGCGCGGTAGAAATCCAGACCTTCTGCCCGTGCACGACATATCTGTCCCCCTGCCGCACCGCCATGGTCTTCAGCTTTGTGGTATCCAGCCCCGTCGTCGGTTCGGTCACGGCGAAACACGCCTTTTCGTCACCCGCGATCAGCGGGCCAAGCATGCGCGCACGCTGCTCGTCCGTCCCGAATTTCACCACCGGGTTTAGCCCGAATATGTTCATGTGGATGGCCGAGGCCCCGCTGGCGCCGGCGCCCGATTCGGCAATCGCCTGCATCATGATGGTCGCTTCGGTGATCCCCAAACCCGCACCGCCGACAGCTTCTGGCATGGCGATACCTAGCCAGCCGCCATCGGCCATTGCCCTGTGCAGATCATGGGGAAAACCACCGTTGCGATCCCGTTCCAACCAGTAATCATCGTCGAACTGCGCGGATATCCGCAGGATATGGTCGCGAATTTCCCTTTGCTCATCCGTCATCCGAAATGTCACGATGTGTCCTCCCTTTTATCCAGACCGACAAGCCCCGCGACGCTAAGAGCGTCGATCTGGTCATCGTCAAGACCAATGTCGCGCAGAATGGCGCGGGTGTCTGCGCCCGGTGGTCGTCCCAGCCAGCGCAGCGCGCCCGGCGTGGCGCTCAGATGCGGGATCGGGCCGACAACCTGCGTCGGCTCGCCTTCGACTGATACGATGTCGCCGCGATGGCGTATCTGCTCGTTCGTCGCAATCTCCTCGACGCTCAGTACCTTTGAAGCAACCGCGTCGTGACGGGCGAATTCGGCCTCCACTTCGGTTAGTGTGTGTTGGGTGACGAAATCATTGATGGCATCGAAAACCATGGACATGTGCTGCGACATCTCGGCAAGGGTCGCGAAGCGCGGGTCATCCGCCAGAGTGTCGCCGCCGACTGCGCGCAGCAGCCGTTGCGCGGTTTCCGCGCTTCCTGCGGAAACAGTCAGCCATACCCCGTCGGACGTGCGGAACATGCCCCCCGGGGCAAAATCCATCGGCTGACGCAATCCGTTGCGCCGAGGCGAATGGTTTGCGCCTGTTAGCGCCGGAACGGGATAGTCCATCAACCGAAGCAAAGCCTCGAACACAGCCAGATCAACGACCTGACCGCGTGCGGTTCCCTTCTCGCGGGCCAGAAGCGCGATCATGATGCCAAGTGCGCCCATCAACCCTGTCGTGCTGTCAGCCGCCGGAAATCCCGGGTGCATCGGCGGCCCGTCGGGGAAACCTGTCAGATGCGCAAGACCGCTCATCGCTTCAGCGGCTCGCCCAAAAGCCGGCACATCCCGCATCGGGCCGTCCTGGCCGTAGCCGGACACGCGCAGAATAATCAATTCCTGGTTCCACCCATGCAGGATGTCCGGACCGATACCCGCGCGCTCAAGCACGCCCGGTCGGAAATTCTCGACAAGGACGTCGGCACCTTCAACCAACTTGCGAAGAATGTCCCGGCCTTCGTCCGACTTCCAGTCGAGGCCCAGCGTCTTTTTGTTGCGGCCCAGCGTTTTCCACCAGACACCCACTCCGTCCTCGGCCTTGGGTCCAAGGTCACGCATCATGTCGGTTCGGTTCGGTGCCTCGATCTTGATGACATCGGCACCGAAGTCGGAAAGCAACGCAGCCGAAAGCGGCCCCGCAATCACATGACCGAGTTCGATGATTTTCAGGTGATTAAGTGGTCCAGTCATACGCTTTCATCGCTGATAACCTAACACATGTTAGATTATCAGCGATGAGGAAATCAATCCTAAACACGCGATACTGGAAATTGGACCGCTGCGTTCAGGCACTCCGCATCCATCCACGGGTCAAAGCAAGAAGGCGCGCGCGCCAAAGGACTGCGCGCGCCAACGGAACCTACAATTGTCAGGCCAGTCCTTGACGCGAAAATGGTAACTCGCGAACTGTCTTGCCGGTTGCCCTGCGGACTGCATTCGCCACGGCGGGACCAATTGGCGGTGTACCGGGCTCGCCTATGCCTGTCGGCGCCTCGGTTGATTGGACGATGTGAACGTCCACCCGTGGCATGTCGGCGATCCGAAACGGCGTGTAGTCGTAGAAATTCGACTGGTCCACCTCGCCTGCAGTCATCGTGATCTCTTCACGCAGGATCGCCGAGAGGCCGTAGCCCAGGCCACCTTCAATCTGCGCCTCGATGTTCGAGGGGTTTATCGGGACACCGCAATCGACACCACAGGTCACACGCTCGACCTTGACGGTGCCATCCTCGCGGATCCTAACATCCGCGATTTCGGCGACGTAGGAACCGAAGCTTTTGTGCACCGCGATGCCCCGTGTCAGGCCGGCCGGTATCGTACCGGCCTTTACGGCTGCCAGTTCCAGCACGCCACGCGCGCGCGGATCGGTGAGGTAGCGCAGACGGAATTCCACCGGATCGGCACCCGCCGCCTCCGCCAACTCATCCATGATCGTCTCGACGACATAAGCCGTGTGCGTATGCCCGACCGACCGCCACCAGAGCACGGGAACACCGACAAGCGGATGATGAACATCGACCGACCAGCCCGGAATGGTGTATGCCGAGTGCTGCCCAAGGCCCTCAACAGAAGACGCATCGACGCCGTTGTTCACCATGAACTGTTCGAACGCGGTTCCGATGGCGATACCCTGCCCCACCACGCGCTGTTTCCACGAAGTGATATTGCCCTCTGCATCAAGACCGGCACGCACACGGTGCATGTGCATCGGGCGATAATATCCGCCGCGCACATCGTCCTCGCGGGTCCAGACCAGCTTGATCGGGCGCGCCTGCCCATGGGTTTGCAGCCACGCTTGCGCAATCATCGCCGCCTCGGCCACATAGTGGCTGTCATAGATCGCGCGGCGCCCGAATGAGCCACCGCCCCAAAGGGTCTCGATTTTCACTGAACCGGGATCAATGCCAAGGACCTGAGCACCGATGTTCTGGTCTAGGGTCTGGATCTGCGATCCGGTCCAAAACGCCGCCTCGGTCCCGTCGAACAGAACGGTGACGTCTATCGGCTCCATCGGGGTATGCGCGAGATACGGGAAGAAGTAATCGGCTTCGACCACCTTCGCCTCTTCGGCCTCCGAGACTGCGGCGCTATGGAATGCGATGCCATCTTCATCCAGCAATGCGGTGTACTCTGCCCGCAAATCCTCTGTGCCCCGATTTTCAGCGTTCGAGAAATCCCATTCGGCAGCCAGAGCGTTACGCGCCTGAATGGCCTGCCACGTGGATTCAGCGATGACTGTGGCCCGATCCGGCAGGCGGATCACGTCGATCACGCCGGGCATTGCCCGCGCCTCGGCTTCATTCAGTCCGACCAACACGCCACCAAAGCGCGGGCTGCTCAGGCTAACAGCGTACATCAGCCCGTCCATCGCGACATCCATGCCGAACATGTGGGTGGCACCTTGGGTCTTGGGCGCAACATCCACCCGCGGAAAGGACTTGCCGATATACACCCACTGGTCGGGCGTTTTCAGCGTCACGCTGTCTGGCACGCCCTGCCTGGCAGCAGCGGTGGCCATGTCGCCCAGCGTAGCTGTGTTCGGGCCACCACTGATCTCACCTTTTGATATGGTGACGTCCGAAGGATCGACGCCCCAGGTCTCGGCTGCCGCGGCGACAAACATTGCGCGCGCCGTCGCCCCCGCCTCACGGTATTGCTGCCATGAGTTGGGCATCGCAGTCGATCCACCTGTGCCCTGCACACCCAGGAGCGTGTTGGCATAAAGACCCGTGTTGGCAGGTGCAAATTCTGTGGTGACCTGCGCCGCATCCGCATCAAGCTCGTCCGCAATCAGCGTTGCCAATCCCGTGGCGGTCCCTTGGCCCATGTCCAGATGTTTGACGATCACGACAACAGTGTTGTCCGGACGTATATGAACGAAAGGCGTGGCCAGACCGTCGGTACCAGCTTGTGCAGCTGCTGCGGTCGGCTGAAGCGCACCACCCAGAATAAGGCCACCCGCAGCGCCTGCGCTCAGTTTGAGAAAGCCGCGTCGCGTTGTACCCGCTGCTGGGACGGCCTGTGAGATAATCCTGTTCAGCATGTTAACCCTCCACAATTTCGGATGCGCGATGGATCGCTTTGCGGATCCGTGCATAGGTGGCACAGCGGCAAAGGTTTCCATCCATTGCCGCATCGATGTCTTCGTCGGTCGGGTTGGGCGTGTCCCGCAACAGCGCCGCCGCCGACAGGATTTGGCCTGACTGGCAATAGCCGCATTGCGGCACCTCCAACTCGACCCACGCCGCGCGGATCGCTTCGGTGGTCTCGTCCAGCGCGCCCTCGATCGTAGTCACGGTAGCGCCGTCGATGTCGCCCACATACGTCTGACAAGAGCGTACAGGCGCACCATCGACGTGCACCGTACAGGCCCCGCACGAGGCAACCCCGCAGCCGAATTTGGTGCCGGTCAAGCCCAGCTCATCGCGCAGCGCCCACAACAATGGTGTATCCGGACTTGCCGCGATCTCGCGCGGCTCACCGTTCAAGGTCAGTTTGATCATCGCTCACTTCTCCATTTTTCAGCTCAAGTCCGGTGCGGTGGACGCAAAGGTCTCATCCGCGCTTATTCTGTCCCACCACTCTTGCACGCCGTCGATCGACAGGATCGCCGGGCCATCTTCGGTCATGGTCGCATAGGCCATGAGCGGCCCAAGCAGATAATCGGCAAACCCGGGTGTATCCCCGGCGAGAAACGGCGCGTCGCCCCTATTCTCCATAACAAGGCTGACCAGCTTCTTGGCCTGATCAAGGCAGGATGTGCGCATTTCTTCATCCTTTCCACCAACGAAGTCGGGAAACAGATGGTAGGCCACGAACCCGATGATCGCACCGTAGCCGTAATTGCCGATCAACGCCGCGTTCTCGTCAGCTTTCGCACAAACCTTTGCGTCGGCAGGAAACATCGAAGGCTTCGGGTCGCGCGCTTCGAGGTATCGGACGATTGCATCGGTTTCACGCAGGCGCAGTCCGTCGATATCGAGAACAGGCACCTTACCGAAAGGGTGGCGCTCAAGATGCTCTGGTTCCTGCGGCTCGCCCTCCAAGACGTTGACAGGTACCTGATCGTAAGAAACGCCCTTGCTCGCCAATACGCAGCGCACGGTGCGCACATATGTTGAACCGTCGAAACCAAAGAGAGTTGTTTTTGTCATAGTATCCTCGTTGTTTTATTTGTGAGTTTGAGAGATATCGGCGTTCAGATACCCAGCAGATAGGGTGACAAGTTCGCGCAGTCTTTCAGAGCCCTGCCTCGAAGTGTCGGATGCACACTGACGTGGCGTTGGTCGGAGCGGTCACGGTTTCGCGTCCGCAATCCGTGATCTTGCGTGTGCCTCAGGAATTCACCATCTCCGTTCTACACGAGACATGCGACACCATAAGTGCATGGCAGCTTGACGATGCAGGTCCGAAGAAATTGTTTAATGTGCGCCGCATTGAATCTCATGTCGCTTTGCCGCCAACAACCTGCAAGGGAGCGCCGTCGGGTGCCCCCTTGCAGTGCCAAGTATTACATCCAGGTCGACGGGAGATAGCGATAGGCTTCACCATCCCGCAGAATACGGCCAAAACCCGGGAAGTGGATGTGGCTGCCCGCGACGAGCATCTTGTCGGCCGACACCATATCAAACACTCGGCGGCGGGATTCTGCGGCTTGAGCGGGATCAGAGTCGAAACCAAACCCGACATCCGGCAACGCCGTATGCACATCCGCCGAGTGCAGCGTGTCGGCAATCATCAGCAATTGGCGATCCCCGCCGTCTATCATTACAATAGAATGACCGGGCGAATGGCCGGGAGACAGCATCATCGACAGACCCGGAGCAGCATCGCCACCGTCGGCGATGCGGGTCACTCTTGTGCCATAGGCATTCAACACGGTTTGCGCCAGTTGGAACAGGCCTTTCGCATCGTCGGGGGCCTGCGCCATCATCGCCTCATCGGTCCAGAAACCCGCCTCGACGTCGCCAATCGCGAGTTCGGCGTTCTGGAACACCGCGTCACCACCACGGATCAACCCGCCAAGGTGATCGGGATGCGCATGCGTCAAAACCACCAGATCAACGTCATCCGACGCGACACCGGCTGCGGCCAGAGCAGGTGTTACCCCACCAAAGCCCGGCCCGAGCAGTTCTTGCTCGCCCATACCCGCATCGATCAGGATCGTGCGGTCGTCTGACTGCAGAAGGAACGCCGACACAGGCGCGGGCAAGGCATCTGGTCCGATGCCAACCTGCTGCATGACAGGGTCAATTTCGTCGCTGCCGAAGAAAAAACCACGCCCCAAAGGTGCGATCCCGTCGAGCAGAGCGGTGATGCGGTATTGTCCGAGCGGAGCAGAATAAAGCGCCGCCTCTTGCATCGCGCTATGCCCTGCGGCCAGCGCCGGAGTTGCAGCCCCTGCGAGAGCAGCGGTTGCAGGCAATGCGGCAGCACCTTTGAGCAGGTTGCGTCGGTTGATCTTGGTCACAGTAAGTCCTTTCGTGTTGGATTAATTCGTACCCGAAGTTTATGGTCGCAAATGTGGCTTTGCCGCATTGCATTTACGACTGATGTGGATACTTAGCGTGCATGGAAAAGAAATCCAACCTCAATGATCTGGCCTGCTTTCAGGTCTACACGCTGCATCATGCGTTTGGCCGCTATTATCAGGCGGCGTTTGCAGAAAGCGGCCTGACCTATGCAAAGTACATTATCTTGAAAGCTCTGGATACGCAGGCACCGATGTCCCTTTCTGAGCTCTCGCAACATGTAGGTGTTGAACCAAACACGGTCTCGCCTCTCGCCAAAAAAATGGCGACCTATGGCGTGATCGAGCGGGTGCGCGACGCTGAAGACGAACGCCGCATTGTTTTACGTCTCACGGAATATGGCTTCCAGGTCGTGAAAGCCGCCGATCAGGTTGTGGCGCAAAATTTCGCAGATCTCGGGATCTCGGATGATGATGCCAGTCAAGCCATTGCTCTGATATCACGCCTCCGTTCGGCGGTGGAAAAAGCCAGGCCGGTTCGGTTCGATTTGCCTCAAGCGCCTCCAAGAGCGCAAGACAGCCTGCTGGATTGAGGCGCTGCAGCAGGCATGGACGCAGCGTTTTCCCGGTTGATCCCATACTCACACCAGATGGTGTCAAGGGTAAAACCTGGACGACATACCGCCCCCTTTGCAGGGTACGAAAAGGATTGAAACAGATGGAACTGAACGCTGATTTTTCTCAGAAGGTCGTTGTGGACACCGATAGTCTCGAGTGGCAACCCTCGCCCATGAAGGGCGTGGACAGAAGGATGCTCGACCGGATCGGGGACGAGGTTGCCCGCGCCACAACCATCGTGCGCTATGCGCCCGGCAGCAAATTTTCAGCGCATAGCCACGGGGGCGGCGAAGAGTTCATCGTGCTCGATGGTGTCTTTCAGGATGAACATGGCGATTATCCTGCGGGGACTTATGTGCGTAATCCGCCAACGACCTCTCATACCCCGGGATCGGATGCGGGTTGCACGATTTTCGTCAAACTCTGGCAGTTCGACACGGATGACCGCACCCAGTTTCACAAAGATATGGAAGCAGAGCTTGGCGCGCCCGAAAATGGTGTGGCGACCGCTATCCTGCACCGCGATATGCGCGAGACAGTGACGTTCTCCAGTTTGGAGGCGGGCGCGACCATGACATTGGATGCAACAGGCGGCGCCGAGGTATTGGTCATCAGCGGGACCGCAACGGTGAATGGAGAAGCCCTGAGACAAAACGCTTGGCTGCGTCTGCCTGATGGCAGTGCCTTGACAGCCACAGCTGGGGCTGAGGGCGCAACGCTTTGGATGAAAACAGGGCATCTGCCCTATGCCAAAGCGCCGCAGGTTTGACGAAAACGGGCCGAACCACTGCGCACAGGGAAATCTGAACGATGCAAACGCAGACCCTTATCATCGGTGGCGGGCTTTCAGGTCTGGCGCTCGCCGCGCGGCTATCGGCCGAGGAGCAAGATTTTCTGCTTGTCGAAGCCCGCGAAAGATGGGGCGGACGTATCCTGAGCGAGCAGTGCAATGCGGGCGCCTTTGATCTTGGCCCCTCGTGGTTCTGGCCCGGCCAACCCCGTATCGCGGCGCTGATCGATCGTCTTGGGCTCACACGGTTTGAGCAGTTTTATCAAGGCGAACTTTTGTACGAAGACGAACGTGGCCATGTCCAGCGCGGGCGCGGCTTTGCGTCGATGCAAGGCTCATGGCGGTTGCAAGGCGGTCTCGCAGCCTTCATCGACAAGCTGTTGCTTGAAATTCCGTCAGACAAACGCATCTGCGCCACGCCAATCAACGCGCTGCGAAAAAAGAGCGATGGCGTCGCCGCCCAAACGGTCGCGGGTGCGCAGATCATGGCAAAAAAGGTCGTTCTGGCCTTGCCACCGCGCATTGCAGCGCAGTTTTCCTATAAGCCTGTGCTGCCCACAGACGCCCTGACTGCGATGGAGGGTATTGCGACCTGGATGGCAGGACAGGCCAAAGTCGTTACTGTGTTTGACCGCCCTTTCTGGCGTGATAATGGCCTGTCGGGCGATGCGATGAGCAGGGTTGGCCCGATGGTTGAATGTCACGATGCCAGCCCGTCTGAGGGTGGTCCCTATGCCATCTTCGGCTTCATCGGGATCCCGCCAGATTTGAGGCGCGACACCGCGGCCCTGCGCGAGCAGGTGCGCATGCAATTGGTGCGGCTCTTTGGCCCCGAAGCACAAAATCAAAAGCGTCTATACATCAAGGACTGGGCTGTAGACCCATTCACAGCGACTTATCTTGACCAGCGGACCGTTTATGCCCACCCCGATTATGGTTTGCCGCGCGCTTTGTCCGGTCTTTGGGACAATGCGCTCATCTTTGCCGGCACCGAAGTGGCCCCCACGTTTGGCGGCTTTCTTGAAGGCGCGCTTGAGGCGGCGGATCAAGCCTACACTGCTCTCACGACAGGCTAACTGCGGTAGGCGCGCCCGTGCGCCAGCCTGACTTTAGGCGGGTGCCGCAGCACCGGACGTAGCGCTGTCTTTCTTCGGCGGTCTGATCCGGAAAAACAGCGCATACAGCACGGGCACTGCGATCAAAGTCAGAATCGAAGCGAACGCGAGGCCGCCCATAATTGTCACCGCCATTGACGCAAAAAATGCATCCGGCAGCAGCGGGATCATGCCGAAAATCGTTGTCCCGGCGGCGAGAATAACGGGTCGCAAACGGCTAACAGATCCGTCAACAACCGCCTGATAGTCCGGCACCCCGTCGGCACGCTGAAGATCGATCTCTTCAACCAGAACAATCGCGTTCTTCATCAACATCCCCGACAGTGACAGGAACCCAAGCAATGCTGTGAAAGTGAAGGGCAAGCCCGTGAACAGCAGCCCCAAGACCATGCCCGTCACAGACATCGGGACGACGAGCCACAGGATCAGGGGTTGGCGGACCTTGTTAAACATCAATATCGAAATCGTCAGCATAACAAGGAAGCCCAATGGGAGCTGCTTGCCGAGACTTGCCTGCGCATCTCCGGCGCTTTCGAATTCGCCGCCCCACTCCATCATGTAACCCTCAGGCAGCGGAATGGCTTCGATATCCGACCGGACACTTCGGAAGGCTTCGTCCGCAGTCAGGTCGCTGCGAGAACCGCCAAGCGCAGTGATGGTGCGCTCCCGGTCCCGCCTGTGAACGAGCGCCTCGACAAGGCGTGTCTCGAAACGGTCCACGAGGTTAGCCATGGGAACGTAGGACCCTGCCCCGTCGGACCACACCGACAGGTCCTGAAGGCGGTCAATGCCGTCGCGTTCACGCTCAGGGAGGCGGAGATGGATCGGGATCACCTCGTCGTCCTCGCGCAACTCACCGACACGTAATCCAGACGTTCCGTAGCGGACGGTGTCCGCGATTGCTCCACGACTTGCGCCCGCCAGACGCATCCGTGACTCATTGACAATAGGTTCGACGAGGATCTCTCGCTGGCGCCAATTGGTGCGCGGATTGGTGATCGTCCCGGCATCCTCGTAGATCCGCATCGCGTCATCCGCGAGCTGACGCAGGATGACCGGATCGGGCCCGGAGAACCGGACCGCCACATCGGCACCGGCCGGCGGTCCGAACACGATCTCCTCGACACGGATCAGAGCGTGGGGGAATTCGGCGGGCAGATCCTGGTTCAGCCGGCTCGCGATGGCCGGGATCGCCTCGGCGTCCGCAACCCGGACGATAAGCTGCCCATAGCTGGGATCCGCCTGCTCTGGATTGTATGTCAGCATGAAACGGCTCGCACCACGCCCGACAAGCGTTGTCACATCCGTTACATTTTCTTCCGTCAGGAGCATCTGTTCGAGCCGCCTCATCTCGGCGTCGGTGACGTTGATGTCGGTGCCTTGCGGCATCTGGACCTCGACATAGAAGATCGGCGTGTTCGATGCGGGGAAAAAGGCCTGCTTGACCTGCCCGAAGGCCATCACGGACCAGACGGTAATGCCCACGATCACGAGGACGACAAGCACGCGGCTACGCAGGGCCATCCAGAGGAACCTGCGATATATCCCGTAGAACGCGCCCTTGTAGGGATCGTCGGAGACCTCTTTCGGCGCCCGCAGCAGCAGCTTGCCGAGATAGGGCGTGACCGAGACGGCGAGCGCCCAGCTCATCAGCAGCGAGATCGCGATCACCGCGAAGAGCGAGAACAGGAACTCGCCGGTTGCGTCGGGCGACAACCCGATGCCGGAAAAGGCCATGATCCCGATCACGGTCGCGCCGAGCAGCGGGATCGAGGTGGCGGTTTCCGTCTCGGCGGCGGCATCTTCGGCGGACTTGCCGCGCGCCATACCGATGACCATGCCCTCGGTAATCACGATGGCATTATCGACCAGCATCCCCATGGCGATAATCAGGGCACCGAGGCTGATCCGTTCCATCGCGATGCCAAAGACCGACATGAAGAACAACGTCGAAAAGACGGTCAGCCCGAGCGTCGCGCCCACCACAAGGCCCGCGCGCCAGCCCATGGTCAGCATCAGAGCGGCGATGACGATACCGACCGACTGTCCGAGACTGACGAGAAAGCTCGAAACCGCCTCGTCCACCACGACGTGCTGTTCGTAGATCGGAATGACCTCGACCCCCTCCGGCAGCCCGGCCTTGAGCCGCTCCAGCCGGGCCGACACCGCCTTGCCGACCTCGACCACGTTCCGGTCTGTCAGCGCCGACACGCCCAGGGTGAAGGCCGAAGCTCCGTTCTGACGAATGATCTGGCTGGGCTGTTCGGCTTCCTCACGTGTCACATGGGCGATATCGTAGACCGCCACCTGCCCGACCTGTCCCGGCACGCCGAGCCGAAGCTCCTCGATCCCTTCGGGGCTGACATAGCCCGCCGGAACCGACAGGCTGATCCGGGCCGGGCCCTCGGTAATCTCTCCGTTGGAAAAGACCTGATTTTCGTCGGCCAGAACGCCCAGAATTTGGGTCGGGGGAAGCCCCAACTCCGTCAGGCGCGAAGACGGGATCGAGATATTGATCACTTCTTCGGTAAGACCCTGAACCTCAACCTTGGCGACACCATCTACAGTCACCAGTCCCAGTCGCAACGTGGTCGCCAGATCACGCTGTTCTATCGGGCTCAGCCCTTCGGTCGTCACCGCATAGAACATGCCATAGACGTCACCGAAATCGTCATTGATGATGGGCGGGCGCACCCCTGCGGGCAGGTCCCCCGAGACGTCGCTGATGCGGCGGCGCATCTCGTCCCACACCTGGGGGATCTCGTCCGCCCCGTAGGTCTGCTCAATCTCGACAGTGATCTGCGCCATGCCGGGCATGGACTTTGATTCGACCCGGTCGAGTTGCTTCATCTGCTGCAATGCGTTTTCGACGACGTCGGCAACCTCCTCCTCGACCTCTACGGCTGTGGCACCCGGGTAAGGCACGAAAACAAGCGCGGTCTTGAGGGTAAAGCTGGGGTCTTCGAGGCGACCAACGGTGTTCAACCCCCAATAACCGCCGACAAAGCAGAAGATGATGACCAGCCAAGCTGCCACCGGACGTTTAATAGTCGCACGAGAGATACTGAGTGCCATGGGTCTTAATGCGTCCTATGAAATGGGATCAGAGACCCGAAGCTACGACTGTTTGATTGTCTCTAAGCCGCCACCAACCGCCGGAAACGACCAGTTCGTCGCCTTCGAGACCTTCCAGAACGACAATTTCGTCATCGACCGGAAGTCCCAGCCGGACCGTCCTCCGCGCGACCTGGTTGGACGCTTCCTGGTAAACCCAGATGGATGGCTCGGTCCGGCTCGTCGTGTCCACTGCCGAAACCGGAACGATGACCGATTGCGGCCGATCTTCTTCGGCTGAACTGGAAATGCGCACCTCCGCCGTCATTCCGGGCAGCAGGCGCGGATCAATATCATCCGTGATTGCGAATTCGACGTCGTAGGTCTGCGCCGTAGGGTCTGCATCGGTCGCAAAAGAACGAAGGACGAGCGGCGCGGTATAGCCCGGCACTGCGGGAAAACTCGCAACGATGTCGAAAGCGTCGAGCGCCGAACGCGCAAGCGCGGCAAGTTCCTCCGGCAGCGAAATCATGATCCGCATCTCACTGACATCCTGCAAGCGGGCGATCGGCGCGGCTGAGGTAACGTTGATGTATTCCTCAACGAAAGTACGCGCCACGATCGCGTCGAATGGCGCTACGATCCTTGTCTGGGACAGGCGCCGTTTGGCCTCGCGAAGTGCTACGTCCGCCTGGGCGAATTGGGCGCGCGCGGTATCTAGGCGCGCATCGGCTGCGACCCCCCGCTCGGCGAGACTTCTCGCGCGCTCAAACTCGGATTTCGCAAGGTCAAAGGAGGCCTGAGCCCGGTCTACGGCAAGGTCGAAATCGGCTTGATCGAGTTCCGCAATCACGTCGCCCTCGTCAATTTTGTCGCCCGGCTCGACGTAAAGCGAGATGATCTGCCCCGGCACCTGAAACGCGATGTCCACTGTGCGGGCGGGTTCGACACGACCGGCAACCGCGCGGGATTGATTGATGACGCGGCTGAGCGCACGGGTCACTTCGACCGTGACCGGTCGATTATATTGCGGTGCTTCGGGCGCGTCGGCATCGGATTCGCCGCCATACATTTCCGTTTGGGCAAATACATCGGTCACGGCCACCGGAAGGAACGGCACAACCAAGGCCGCCGTAGTCACCAGCACAATGACTGAAGCGATCCGCTTCCAATTTCGGCTCTTACTATTCGAGTTCATCGATTATTGTCCTTAGCCGTTCGATGACGCCTTCTCTAATATCCGCGCCGCCATCCGGAAGGTTCAGAAGCATTTGGAACCGCAGCCCCTGGATCGCCAGGACCGCAATCATGGCATCCGGAGAGCGCTTCGCATCGGACAGGATACGCTCAAGGTCACAAGTCAGTTCAGTCCGCAGCGGATCGAGCAGCCGCGGATCCGATGCAGAAGCCGCGAGTATCGCCATTGACAGATCATCATCCAAGTCTTGCGATTGCAGGACTGTTTCGAGATGCCCACGCAGAGTGCGCGATGGGTACCGCTCCGGGACTTTTTCGAGGAGTTGCCGGTGCGCGACAAGCATCTGATCCAACAGGCCGGAAAGCAAAGCCTTCTTCGTCGAAAAGTTGTAGAGCACGCCGCCTTTGCTGAGGCCCGCCTCCTTTGCGACCGCCTCGATCGTTATCTTTCCAGCGCCCTCACGCGCGGCGAGCGCGCGCGCCGCCTCGAGAATTTTCAGAGACGCGTTTCTTGGTTCCACCGAGTGCTTCCGCATCGTCACCTCTGTACCGTCCGGTCGGTTAAGTTCAGGCGACGGGTAGACTGCATAGGCACCTGCGTCAACCGCCCTCTTGGAATGCTCCACCGCATCGATCGGCTGGTCGACGGCTAACATTCGCGGCATGATGACGCCGGAAACAGACAGATGGATAAACTGACTTGCGGCGCTTTGAGCGTCGTGCACTTTCAATGACCCCGCCTCATGGAGGCCTTGAAGGACTTGCCCGACAATTCTGGTGGCCCGTCTGGGACCCGCTTCCATATATATTTCGCCCGCCTCGGGCAGTACCGCAACCGCGCCGATGCAAGCACGCAAAAGGCGAATGTAGTCATTATCCATGACCAGCCCGATCATGCGTCGCGAGAGTTCTTCCAGAACAACTCGCGGTTCGTCGCCGCTTGAAAGCGGCCGGGAAATCTCGGCCGAAAGCCTGTCACATTCAGCCTGCACAACGCTCAGAAAGAGCATGTTTTTGCTGGGGAAGTGAGCGTAAAGCGTCGCCTTAGACACCTTGGATTCCTCGGCAATCACATCGACGTTGGCTCCTTCGAAGCCACACCTCAGAAAGACCACCTTGGCTCCGCTCAGCACATCGGCAATTTTACTTTGCCTCATGCCAATCACCTGATGCCAAACCGTGATATCGAACGCGTTGTGTCACATGTCTTGCCTTCCTCAAAGCTTGCGCGCTCGCGCATTTGTCGAGTTGGCACATTCAAACAGCCCTCAATTCATCGTCTGCAAAGACACCCTCATCCTTCCATCGTTCCGCGATATGTCCCAGTGTGTCCAGAACGCCTCGCAGGTCGTTGCCACGCGGCGTCAAGCCATAGGTGACCGCGGGCGGAATTGTCTCCGCCTGTTCGCGCCAGATGACTCCGGCGCTCTGAAGCATCCGCAGGCGTTCGGTCAGCATGCGGGTCGATATTCCGGGCACGGCACGTTTCAGCGCACCGAATCTTTGCGGCCCCTGATCGCTCAGGACCCAGATGATATAGGTCGTCCACGGCCCCATGAGCAGACGCAGGATCGAATCCATCGGGCACTGAGGTGGGGTCTTGGGCATAGGCATCCACGCTTCTGAAGACTGGTTACTTTTCCGTACCTACTTTAATATGCACCATTGATCAAATATTCCGTAGTGGTCAAACGGCACCCGGAGGTGTCCTGCAAACCCAGAGGGACAGACAGACATGACCCGCATGCCAACTCTTTTCATTCCTCATGGGGGCGGCCCGTGCTTTTTCATGGAATGCGATCCACCTGATACCTGGGATAAGCACCGCGAGTTTCTGGAGACCTTGCCCGCCAACCTGCCGACGAAGCCGAAAGCGCTGCTGGTGATCTCGGGTCACTGGGAGGAACGTGAGTTTCCCGTCCAGTCCAATCCCGCACCGGCCTTCCTGTTTGACTACAACGGCTTTCCGCCACATACATATCAGCTAACCTGGCCGGCAAGCCACCGGCGCTGGTGTATTGGCAGAGAAATGATATCAACCAACCCGATCAGCAGGGGCAGAGAGTAGCTTAGTCCGGTCTGAACAACTCTCAGCGTGTTGATTTCGTTTCCTAAACGGCGTTTTGGGATGTCGTAGAACTGCAGGATTTGGTATGTTTTGGCTCAGAACCCTGCAATTTCGGATCGAGCGATGAAGCCCAAATCCCGCGCCCCGGAACAGGACGATCTCTTGCGTCCACGGCTGACCGACATGATCGATATGCGCCATGAGTTGGTGAAGCTGGCGGCGCTGATCGACTGGGAGTTCTTCGAGGCGGAGTGGGCCGGGTTCTTCCCGTCGCACACCGGGCGCCCGGCGACGTCACCGCGGCTAGTGGCGGGGCTGCTCTACCTGCAGCACACCTACCGGCTGTCGGACGAGGCCGTGGTCGCGCGCTGGGTGGAGAACCCGTATTACCAGCACTTTTGTGGCGAGACGTTCTTTCAGCACCGCTTCCCGCTCGATCCCTCGTCACTGACGCGCTGGCGCAAGCGGATCGGCGAGGAGGGCGTCGAGTGGCTTCTGACCAAGACGATCGAAGCAGGACGGGCGTCAGGGGTGATCTTGGAGCGGAGCGTCGAAGCGGTGATCGTGGACACCACGGTGATGGAGAAGGCGATCGCGCACCCGACGGATGCACGGCTCTACGAGAAGGCGCGCCGGCGCTTGGTGACGCTGGCACGGGCGGCGGACCTGCCGCTGCGCCAGAGCTACGCTCGGCTCGCGCCCCGGCTATCGGGCCAGATCGGACGCTATGCCCATGCCCGGCAGTTCAAGCGGATGCGCAAGGCTCTGCGGCGACTGAAGGGCTATACCGGCCGGGTCATGCGAGACATCCAGCGTCAGCTAGGCGACATCGCCGACGACAGCCTCCGGCAGCGGGTCGAGGCGGAGATTGCCCTCGTGGACCGGCTGCTGCGGCAAAAGCCGAAGGACAAGCGCAAGCTCTACGCCCTGCACGAACCGGCGGTCGACTGCATCTCGAAGGGCAAGGCGCGGGTGCGTTACGAGTTCGGGACCAAGGTGTCTGTGGCGACGACCCACAAGGAAGGCTTCGTCGTCGGCATGCGGTCGATGCCGGGCAATCCCTACGACGGTCACACGCTGCGTGAGGCGCTGGAGCAGGTGGAGATCCTGACCGACACCCGGCCGAAGCGGGCCTTCGTGGATCGCGGCTACCGCGGTCACGGCGTGACGGCCACGGCGGTTTACATCGCCGGGCAAAAGCGCGGGATGACACCGGCGCTCAGGCGCGACCTGCGCCGGCGCAGCGCGATCGAGCCGGCGATTGGACACATGAAGACCGACGGTCGCCTCGCCCGCTGCGTCCTCAAGGGCACGCTGGGCGACGCGCTCCATGCTGTCCTGTGCGGCTGCGGCCACAACATCCGGATGATCCTGGCCCACCTCAGGGCGCTTTGGGCCGAAATCGTCGCAGCGATCTACGCCATGTTCGGGACAAAACGCGCCCCAATCGCCGCTCAAACCGGCCTCAGGTCGCTCACAGCGTGATATTCAGCGCCGACTA
>NZ_JAHKSQ010000005.1:0-400102 GCF_018862045.1 Roseovarius sp. PS-C2 | reverse complement strand
ATACAAGTCCACGGTGTATATCCCCAAGCCCTCCCGAAATCCGAAAGGGCAAAAGTGGACGACTTTTACGCCGCCCGCGACAACACTATGCCGTCGCTACCGTGGCCGAGTATTGCTCCGCCGTTCACAGCCGGGCTCGCGGGACACGCAACGCCCGTCCGGAGCGCAAACAGGCAACCAACTCCCGGCGTAGCGCGCCACGCCCCTGAATGAACAAGGACTGGTAAATGGCCTCATGGCTGATACGCATCATTGGGTCATCCGGAAAGTCTAGCGGCAGACGGCGCGCGATTTGTTCCGGGCTCCAGGCCGTTGCCCATCTACGATGTTGCCGACGCACAGATCGCCTTTTTGTCCATGGCACGTCGGGGCCGCTGATGATGTGCCCGTTACTGTCAGACACCTGACCTGAAAGCCGGTCCACGACATACTGCCGCAAGGCGGCTTTCTGCGCCAGTTTTGTTGCCTTGGGTCGACGTGCCGCGCGATCCGCGTGCCATTGAGCGGTGGTTGCGCGATACTCAAATCCTCCGGAACGTGTCGCGGAATTCCGGCGAAGTTCCCGAGAAATGGTGGACGCAGAGCGTCCAATCTTCCGAGCAATAGCACAGACACCAAGGCCTTGTGCTCGGTACAAAGCGATCTCTTCACGCTCGGAAAAACAAAGGCACCGGCCGGAAAGCGGCATAGACGAATTTGCGAACGTTGAAGGTGGCATGCCTCCGGCCTCTCGAAACCAACGACTGCAAACCGGGGCAGACGCACCAGCTTGCACGCCAGCCTCTTCGCTGGAAACGCCTTGTTCGATCAGTTGCCAGAACTTGGCCTGCTGAGAGCGCAACGCCGCACGCGGTCGCCCTGGCGAAGATAGCTTGCTTCGTGTGCTGTGCCCCGAGGCACGTTTGCGGATTGTCATCACAACCTCCAATTTGGAACCGTTGCGACGACCGGTTGAATCCGCCAAGGGGAGGCTTGCCGCCCCTCGCAAGGTCCCGTGTCAGAAGCGCCAGCGTATGACATGGGTCGCCTTGCTGTTTCCTCAGACCGCATGGCGGTTCTCCTCCAAGGTCGGGGCGACATCCTGCGGAAGACGTAACTGCGCCTGCCATTGCGCGCTATCCACCGGGGCCGGTGTTCGCGCCGGAAGCCAGAAGTCCAGGTGATGCTCGTGCGGTGACAGGGGGAGGCTGCGCTCCAGCGTGGTCATCCCTTCCCGGGCCAGCCGCGCATCCCAATCCCGGACAAAGCAGATACCCCTCGGGACAAACACCAGGTCCGGACGCGTTCCGCCGGATTGCCCATCATCGGGCAAATCCGGCGCGGACGCGCGCCCCTGTTCTTTTCTAAGTTCTTGTTCTCTGTTCGGGGGGCGATCCTGTCCCCCTCCCTGCGGCGATCTGTGGCCCGCCGCATGGCCGCTTCGGTCGGGCGGTAGCGCGACGATTTCCCCTTGTTGGTGCCCCGCTCGATGGTCATGTAGCCCGCCGCCTCGACCTTGTTCAGCGCCCGTTTCACCGACTTGGCGTGTTTGCCGATGGCGGCACCTATGGTCTCGAAAGACGGGCGGCTCTCGCCGGTCTCGTGGTTTGCATGCGCCAGTGCCAGGTAGAGGGCCACGCGCTGGGCGTTGTCGTCCAGATCGTGGTCCGTGACCATCTCCAGAAGGTATTGAAGCTCGATCTTGCAGAAAGGCAGAACCTCAGACATCGGCCCCTCCCGCGATTGCGATCACGGGCGCGATCTGGTGTCCAACTTCAGCAAACTTTTCGATTTGGCCATTGACGCGGGTGCCAGCCCAGTCAGCGGCCTTTCGGTTTCTGGGCCCCATTGGCACTCAGATACTGGCACAGTTTTAGGGGGCTAAGACACCCCGTTCAATTCTGTTCGGTATCGTCCAGTTCCGGGCCGGCGTCGTGCAGGATGACAAGACCCGCCTGCCGCATCTGCCCCAAAAGCGCGGACACATCCGCCCCGATGGCGTCGGGTGCGACATCGGTAAAGACCTCGCGCAATGTGGCAACGATCTCCCAGCCGGTAACTGGGTTTTCGAACAAGGCCCAGACCCCGCCCCCCACGGGATTGAGGCTGAAGAAATTGCGCCGGTCCATTTGCCACAGGAACGTGTCGGTTCCGATCTGGCGGTCGCTGACATCCTCCGCACGGACAAAGAGCCCGTCGAGATCGGCGGGTTCTCCTTCCCCGTCCGGGTCTTCGGGGGGCAGAGCCGCACCGATATCCAGATCGGTCGCGGGAATGGCCGGAGCCTCGAACGCGGCCCGGACCAGCCCCACCGCCTCTTCCAGATCCGAATAGACCAGGTGCAGGCAGGTCAGGCCCTCGGCCATTGCGGCAACCCGATCGTAATGCGCCTCGGCCTCGCCCGGATCGGCGATGTTCTGACGGATGAGATAGGCTGCGGCCTCGGCGGGTTCCATTCGGTGAAACCGCGCCGGGCCGCAATCCCGACGCGACAGCACGACCAGCGCCGCCAGCGGCGCGCGCGTGCCTCGTGGTGCCTGGGTCGGGATCGAAACATAACCGTAGCGATGATCCTGCACCGTAAGGCTGCGCGAAACGTAATCGCCAAAACCGGGCGCGACCGTATCGGGCAACGGCAGGCGCAGCCGCGGCTGGATTCCAAGCGCGACCGCCTTGCCATCGGTGCCGATCGGCAAGACATCGTCGCAAAACAGCTCGAAATCCGGCTCGATCCCCAGCCGCGTGACCAGCGTGGTCTTGCCCGCCCGATACGTGCCCGTGAACGCGATCAGATGCCCCCCGATCCGCACCGCACCGCAATGCAGCCCGAAAATGCCGGGCCGCGCATCCAGATAGGACTGGGTAATATCGGCCACCGCCCCGCAGGTCGCCCCGGCCTGCCCCAGATCGGTCAACGGGCGCTGCCCCCACCGGGACCGGAAACTGAAACTGCCGTCCTCGTGCTGCCGGATGGTGGTTACAGGCGTTGCACCCTCCACCGGCCCGTGTGCCATAGTTCCCGTCCAGGCGGGCATGACCGTTTCAAGAGTTCTGCACAACATGTCGCTGTCATGCAGTTCGATCACATGCGGCGCACCCGGAAAGGTCAGCGTTGCGACACGCGACTGAGGGGTGCGCCCGAAGCGCGCCCCACCGTGAGTGGTTTCCCGGCCTGTCGGCATCTCAGTATCGGATGCCGATATCGCGCATCGCGCCGCGCACGGCCTGGCCCAGGCCCCTTCCGCGGCCCGACCGACGCCCACCGCCCGAAGCACCCGAGCCGCCACGTCCACCGCCCGAGCCACCCGAACCACCGGACCCGCCCGAACCACCGCCCGAACCACCTGCACCGCCTCCGCCGCCGGACCCGCCCGAAGCGTGGGCGGCACTGAGGTGCATCATCACCGGCGCGACATAGGCCGCGCCCGTTGCCAAACCAAGCCGCGCCAGCATGCGGCGGCGGGAAATGTTGATATCGTTGTTGTCAGCCATCGGTCTTCTCCTTTTCGGTTTCCGTCGGCCACGTCCCGATGCGGCCTTGTAAGGAAAACGAAACCTCGGCGGATTTATTCCCCGGCAACCGGAAAAAGTTGCGGATCGTCCGCGAAACACTGCCCCGGCGCGGCGACAAGGCCATGCCCGAAAACCGGATCATGCCCGGCATCCCCCAGATCCTTCGCACAGCGGTTCATCTCATCCACGATCTGCTCCAGCGGAACGCCCGGCGCGCGCAGGCGCTGCACCGCCAGAGTTGCGGTCACAAAAGGCGCGGCATAGGAGGTGCCGGATTTCAGGCGCCCCCCGGAAACCGATGCGGCAGCCCAGATACGGACACCGGGCGCGGCAAAGTTGATATAACCGCCCTGGTTGGCTTGCCTGTAGGCGCGCTCGTTCCGGTCGATGGCCGTCACGGCCAAGACCCGCTCGAAAGCGGCGGGATAGACCGGATCGGCCCCCGGCCCCTCGTTCCCGGCAGCGGCCACGACCGCAATATCCTGTTCGGCCATGCGCTGCACCAATTGCCCCAGAATCGCGTTTCGCGGACCCGAAAAGCTCATGTTGATGACGTTCACGTCAGCAGTACCCAAAATGTCCACCGCCGAGGCCAGTGAAAAGACATCCGCCTGTTCACCGTAATACCCTTGATGGAAGGCTTCGACCGCAACCAGCGTGGCATTGGGCAACAGCCCCGGCACGCGGTAATCCAGACGCCCCACCAGCATGGCCGCAATCGCGGTGCCGTGTTTTCTGCCGGCTTCGGCCCGCTCCCCAAGATCGGCCTGATGCACGATCAGGTTCTGACCGGCAAGCGCCGGGTGGTCCTGATTGATACCGGTATCGACCATCCCGATGCGCGGCGCATATATGCTTGGCCAGCCGGACCAGCCAATCATGTGATGCGCGGCGCAACCGTCATCGTCGCAAAGAAACTCGTCAGCGGTGTAGATGTGGTTTTCGTCCACTGTCGCACCGGGCAAAAGCGCGGCCAGTTGCGCAGTCCCGTCTTCTGGCGACACGCCGGGTGGAAGACCCAACCTGTAAAGCGTACCGCCAAGCGTCGTGTTCGCGGCCTCTGCCCGCACGGTGTATCCGGCCTCCCGCACAGGGTCCGCCCCGATGCCGATGGGCAGGAACAGAATGAGTTCGGGCGGCGGTGGCGGGGTTCGTTGCACCACACGCCGCCGCGTGCGGCGCACTGTTCTTCGCCGCAGGAACCGGCCACCGCCCCCCGATCCGCCCGAGCCACCGGCGCCACCGGCGCCACCGCCTCCTCCTCCCGAGCCACCGGCGCCCGAAGCATGCGCCATCCCCAAATGGGTAAGCGCGGGGGCCGTATAAGCCGTTGCTCCGGCAAGGCCGATCCGTGTCAGGAACTTCCTGCGCGTCAGGTCGGGGCCATCATCGTTTCGGTCGCTCATCGCCAATGATCCTGTGTTGCGGGCCGGAGCGCGTGCAAACGCATATTGTCTACATATAACGCACCGGCATCACGATTATTCCCGGCGAAAGATATTTTTCGGCGATTTTGCGGAATAATTGACATCCGGCCCACGTTATACCCTCTGTAAACCGCCCGAACGCGGACCATTTGGCAGGACACCACTCGTGACCGACCCGATAAGACAACAGATCGTCGACATGCTCCCGCGTTTGCGGGCCTTTGCGCGATCCCTGGCCCCAAGCTGGGATCAGGCGGACGATCTCGTTCAGCAAACCGTCGAAAAGGGCCTCGGAAACCTGAACAGGTTCACACCCGGCACAAGGCTCGACAGTTGGTTGTTTCGGATCATGCGGAACACATGGATCGACACCCACAGGGCAACGCGCCCGGTTGTCGCCATCGACGACACCGATGCCCCCCACGCCCTGATCGGCGAGGATGGCAGACAGGTCACCGAGGCCCGGCTGGAACTCGCGCGGGTGCGCACCGCGATGGATCGGCTGCCGCAGGACCAACGCGCGGTTCTGCTTCTGGTCTGCGTCGAGGGATTGCGCTACCGCGAGGTGGCAGAGATGCTGGACGTGCCGCTTGGCACCGTGATGAGCCGGCTGGCAAGGGCACGCACCGCCTTGGCCAGCGACCTGGGGATTGCCGCCCCAGACACGCGCCGAAAAGGAGAAGCGCGATGACCTCCCGAGAAACCGAACACGTGAGTGACGAAATGCTTATGGCCCTTGCAGACGGCGAGTTGGATGACATGCAGGCCAGCGCCCTGCGTGCAAGGGTCGAACGCGACCCCGACCTTGCCGCCCGTTACGCGATCTTCTCCGAAACCGCCGCGGCGCTGCGGGCCGCCTTCGCGCAAGACGAGATTCCCGAGCGGCTGATCGAAGCGGCCAACACTCCGCACGGCCAACGCTCACCGGACGAGACCAACGTCGTGCCGTTGCGCCGCCGTGCACTCGCCTGGCCGGTGGCGCTCGCGGCAGCCCTGTCAATCGGCATAGGGCTGGGCTGGAGCCTGAAAGGTGGCAACACACCGGACACCGCGACCGGCCTGAACGACGTGGCGCAGCTCTTGTCCGATACCCCAACTGGCGCGACATTGGATATCGAGAACATGGGCCCTGCCCGAGTGCTCGGCAGCTTCGAAACCGACCGTGGCCTGTGCAGGGTGATCGTCGTCGAAACCGCCGACACCGTTTCAAACCGCCTCGTCGCCTGCCGGGACTCCGCAGGCTGGGCCGTGGCACTGAGCGTTTCGGCCCCGACAGGCGATGGCTACACTCCGGCCTCCGCCGCCGGAACCGAAATGATCGACCACTATCTCGACTCCATCGGCGCGGGCCCGGCGCTCGACCCACAAACCGAAGCCGATCGCCTGCAATAGCTGGTTGACCGTACGGGCGAGGGTGGATGAACCGGCGGCGCGCAGGGCGTCAACCACGTCCGAAGCCGCATCCGACGATGCGCGCGGCTTTCAGCTGGGCTGAGTTTGGGCGCTCCGGGTAAGTCCATCGTCAATCGCCGTTCTGGGACAGGTCTGGAACGGCAAAGCCCGACTCATGGCCCGGCACAGGGGCAATCATCCCCTGCCGGGGGATGCACCTATCACGTAAAATTTAGGGGCAATGTAGGGGCACATCGCCCAGACCCCGAAATTATCCAATGGTTTCAATGGTAATTGGTGGAGCCTAGGGGGATCGAACCCCTGACCTCTTGCATGCCATGCAAGCGCTCTCCCAGCTGAGCTAAGGCCCCGTCACATTGGCCATCCGGCCCTGTGTTCGCCGCTATCTAGGCAAAGCGGCAGGCGGGATCAAGTGGAAAATCCCGCCTTTTCGCAATCAGTTTTCGTTGTCCTCGGTGGACACGTCCGCGATCTCGTCCAGCGAAACGTTGTCGTCGTCGTCATCGTCCAGAACGTCATCGCCCAGATCGACATCGACGTCGTCATCGTCCAGCACTTCGGCATCCGAATCGATTTCGGCGCCTTTCATCTTCTTGGTTTCGGCGTCTTCGTCATCGGCGGTGATCGACCGGCTCTTGCCGGTTTCCAACTCGACGATCTCACCCGTGTAGGGGCTGACGATCGGATCCTTGTTCAGGTCGTAGAACCGTTTTCCGGTGGTCGGGCAAACGCGTTTGACGCCCCATTCTTCCTTGGGCATGGGTAATCCCCTCACATCTTTCTGTCTTGTCGACGATCAGCGCCACCTGCCATAACGCGAACAAGGTGTCAAAGCCTTTAAGCAACGCCATGCGTCAGCGTGATCAGGAGGGCATATGGGCGAACATATCCTGCCGGGCAACCCCCCCGTGGAACTGACCCTGCGCCGGTCGTCGCGCGCGCGGCGGATTTCATTGCGTGTGTCGCGGCTTGACGGGCGGGTGACACTGACCCTCCCGCAGGGGGTGCGCAGCGCCGCGGCGCTGGATTTCGCCCGCTCGAAAGAGGACTGGCTGCGCGCCCAGTTGCAGGCGCAGCCGCAAATGACAGCGGTGGCGATGGGGGCGGAAATTCCGGTCGAAGGACGGTTGCGGCGAATCATTCCCGCCAGCGGGCGCCGTGTCGTCCTTGCCGAAAATGAACTGGCCGTGCCCGGCGCGGCTGACAATATCGCCGTGCGTCTTCAGGCATGGCTCAAAACGCTGGCGCGGGATCGGCTGGCGGCGGCCTCGGACCGCTACGCGCAGGCGCTCGGGCGGCCCTATGCGCGGATCACCCTGCGCGATACGCGCTCCCGCTGGGGGTCGTGCTCGTCGAACGGGGGGCTGATGTATTCCTGGAGGCTGATCATGGCCGCGCCCGAGGTGCTGGATTATGTCGCCGCGCATGAGGTCGCGCATCTGGCCGAGATGAATCACTCGCCCGCCTTCTGGGCGCATGTGGCCCGGCTGTATCCCGGTTACGAGGGGCCGCGCCGCTGGCTGCGCGACCACGGCAGCGATCTGCACCGCTACAGGTTCGATGACTGAGACGCATTCCCGATTGACGCGGGCGCATTGTGTGATCACAAATAACCCATGTTGCTCAATCCGCGCCCCGATCCGGCCCCGTCGGCCCATGACCGCGTCTATCGCGGGTTGCGCAGCCGTATCATGCACGGCGAACTGCCCCCCGGTCAGGCCCTGACCCTGCGCGGCATCGGCGCCGAGTTCGACGTGTCGATGACCCCCGCGCGCGAGGCCGTGCGCCGCCTCTCCGCCGAGGGCGCGCTGACCGTGTCCAGTTCGGGCCGCGTCACCACCCCCGATCTCAGCAACGACCGGATCGAGGAACTGGCCGCCCTGCGCGCATTGCTCGAGGTCGAACTGGCCAGCCGCGCCCTGCCGCGCGCGCATATCGCCCTGATCGAACGGCTGCAAAGCATCAACGCGCGCATCACCGAAGATATCGCCCGGCAGGATGCCGTGGCCTATATCCGCCGCAATCTCGAATTTCACCGCACGCTCTACCTGCGCGCGCAAGCCCCGGCGATGCTGGCCATGGCCGAAACCGTCTGGCTGCAGCTGGGGCCGACCATGCGCGCCCTCTACGGGCGCCTGCGCCGCAAGGACCCACCGCATTATCACCGCCTGATCATCGCCGCGCTCAAGGCCGGGGACGAGCCGGGCCTGCGGCTGGCCGTGCGCTCGGATGTCACGCAGGGCCTGCGGATGCTGGTGGCCTGAACCATGAACCTTCCCGTCCTGCTTATCGCGCTCGGGGCGCTGTTCCTCGTGGGGCTGGCGGCGGACGCCATCGGCCACCGCACGAAACTGCCCCGCGTCACCGTCCTTCTGGCCTGCGGAATCGCCGTCGGCGGAGCCGGGCTCGATCTGATCCCGGCGGAACTGCAGGCGCTCTACGATGTGTTGTCAGTGGTCGCGCTGACCATGGTGGCCTTCATACTGGGCAGCTCCCTGACCGGGCAGGTGCTGGTGCGCCACGGGCGGGCGATCCTGTCGGTATCGGTGCTGATCGTCCTGGTCACAATGGGGCTGGTCGCGGCCGGGCTGTGGCTGTTGGGCGTGCCCGCGCCGGTGGCGCTGGTGCTGGGGGCCATCGCCACCGCCACCGATCCCGCCGCCACGCAGGACGCCATCCGCCAAAGCGGCCAGCGCGGGCCCTTCGTCGATCTGGTCAAGGGCATCGTCGCCATCGACGACGCCTGGGGCCTGATCGCCTTTTCCCTGGCCGTGGTCTTCGCCATGAGCCTGAACGGCGCGGCGGACTGGCACCTGCTGGCCGATGCGGGATGGGAGATCGGTGGCGCGCTGCTTATCGGGGCCGCCATCGGCCTGCCTGCGGCGTTCCTGACAGGCCGCCTGCAAAAAGGCGAACCGCTGCTGACCGAGGCGCTCGGGCTGGTCTTCCTGACCGCCGGCCTGTCGATCTGGGCCGAGGTGTCCTTCCTGCTGGCGGGAATGACCGTGGGGGCGGTGATCGCCAACACCGCGCCGCATCACGAACGCGCCTTTCACGAGATCGAACATATCCAGTGGCCGTTCATGATCCTGTTCTTCCTGCTCGCCGGGGCCTCTCTGGACCTGACCCTTCTGGGCCAACTGGGCATGATCGGCGGGGCATATATCGCCCTGCGCATCGGCGCGCGGCTGGTCGGCGGCTGGCTCGGCGGTGCCCTGGCAGGCGCACCCCCGGCGCACCGGCCTTACTACGGCCTCGCGCTCCTGCCGCAGGCCGGGGTGGCCGTGGGCATGGCGCTGATCGCGGCACGCGAATTTCCCGACTGGGCCGACCTGATCCTGGGCCTCACCATCGCGACGACGGTCGTGTTCGAACTGATCGGCCCGGTCACAACCCTGTGGGCGATCCGCAAGGTACAGGACACGCCCGGGCCCTGATCCCGCGCAAACCTGAGCCTTCAACCGGGCGCAACCCCTTCTTCTTGCTGGAAATATCCCAGGGGAGTCGCCGCTTGCGGCGACGGGGGCAGGGCCCCCAATGTCACGGCCTGAACAAGCTCAGCCGGTCAGTCCCTTTGCCCCCATCTTCAGGAACTTCTCGCGCCGGTCCTTGATCAGGCCCTCGCGGTCCTTTGCATCGAGCTCGCTCAGCATTGCTTCAATGGCCTTTCCCACCGCCGCGATCGCCGTCGCCGGGTCGCGATGCGCGCCGCCAAGCGGTTCGTCGATCACCCGGTCCGCCACGCCCAGCTTGATCAGGTCCTGCGCCGTCAGGCGCAGCGCCTCGGCGGCCTCGCGCATCTTCTCGGCGTCTTTCCACAGGATCGAGGCACAGCCCTCGGGGCTGATCACCGAATAGATCGAATGCTCCAGCATCGCGACGCGGTTGGCGCTGGCAAAGGCCACCGCCCCGCCCGAGCCCCCCTCGCCGATAATCACGCTGACCAGCGGCACGCCGATCTGCAGGCATTTCTCGGTCGAGCGCGCAATCGCTTCGGACTGGCCGCGCTCTTCGGCGCCCTTGCCGGGATAGGCCCCGGCGGTGTCCACCAGCGTGACCACCGGCAGATTGAACTTGTCCGCCAGTTCCATCAGGCGAATGGCCTTGCGATACCCTTCGGGGCGGGCCATGCCGAAATTCCGCTCGATGCGCGATTTGGTGTCGTTGCCCTTTTCATGGCCGATCACCACCACCGGGCGGTCGTTCAGCCGTGCCAGCCCACCCATCACTGCGTGATCGTCGGCAAAGTTCCTGTCGCCGGCCAGCGGCGTGTATTCGGTGAACAGCGCGCGGATATAGTCGCGGCAATGCGGCCGGTCCGGGTGCCGCGCCACCTGGCATTTCCGCCAGGGGGTCAGCGTCTTGTAGAGATCGCGCAGCATGTCGGCGGCCTTGCGATCCAGCGCCCCGGCCTCGTCCTCGACATCCACACCCTCGCCTGCCCGCGCCATCGCGCGCAGTTCTTCCGCCTTGCCTTCGATCTCGGCCAGAGGCTTTTCGAAGTCGAGGTAATTGGTCATCGCAAACTCCAAGATTGACGCAGCGATATATGGCTGCGTGTGCGGCAATTTGCAATCGCCACCCTTTCGGGCAAGCCAAAAAAGGCAGCCCCGGCCATCGGCACGGGGCTGCAAGTTGGAAGGAAACGCAATTTGCCCGGTCAGTCCCGGTCCATTGCAAGCATCCCGGCGACCCGTTCCTCACACGGAACCGACCGCCAGAGATTCATGAAATCCGCACCCATCGCCATCCCTTGCGCCTCAGGCGCGGCGATAGGTGCGGACAAGTCCTGCATGTCCTGCGCATGACCCGCCCGCGGCAGGGCCACCCCGGCCAGGATCGCGGCCCCCAACAGGGCGGTTTTCACGAGGTTGGACATGATACACCCGCTTCGATCTCTGCCACGCGCAGTCTTCAGGATGATTACATGCCAGATTCGAAATGTATTCCTTGACCTAAATCAAGAGTCTGCAATTCACATTTCCATCGCCGCCCGCAACGCCAGGTCCGGCGCGCTCAGGACCGGCACGGCCAGATCGTCCAGCAGCGGCGCGGCCCCCGCCATCGACACCTGCGCCAGCACCACGCATCCCAGCCCCGGCACCCGGCGGGCGGCCTCGCGGATACCGGCGGCGATACTGGCGTCGAAAGCCATGCGTTCCCCCGCCTCGAACAGCGGCCAGAACTGCGCCAGGGGCAGCGGGCGCACTTCGGCGTGGCGGGCCTCCTTCTGCAGGGCGCGGTCCAGCAGCGCAAGGCTCACGTCGCGGGTGCTGTCCAGCGCATAGGCCACCAGGATCGCGCCCTCCAAACGGGCGGCGGCCTGCATCATCGGCCAGTCCACCCGCAAGGCGCCCACCGTCTCGGCCACCGGCCCGATGGTGGTGCAGGTGCACAGCACCGGGCCCTCTGCCTGCCCTGCGGCACTGGCGATTTCGGCGGCGACATCGGCTGGGACACCCCCTTGCGACCGGGCCAGCCACTCGGGCCGCACCACATGGCGCAGTTCGAGTCCGGGCGCGATCCGGTCGCGCAATCTATCGAACGTGGCGCAATGGGTTTGCGCCGTGTGCCAAAGGGTCAGCGCCATGACAGGGCGGCTCCGCGTGGATCAGCTTTGCGCGGGCCATAACACGGGAATCAGCGTCGCCACCAGCAGAGCCGCCATCACCCAGTTGAAAATCCGCAACCGCGCCGGGCTTTTCAGCAGGCGGCGCATCTGCTGGCCCAGAACAGTCCAGCCGGTCGTGCTGATCACGGAAACGGCCACATAGATGCCCACCACCCACAGCACCGCCGCCAGATCGCGGCTCGCGGCATATAGCGTGATCGCCGACAGCGCCATGCTCCAGGCCTTGGGATTCACCCACTGGAACGCCACCGATTGCAGGAATGTCAGCGGCCGCCCCTCGGCTGCGACCTCCCTTGGCGGGGTGGCATGGGCAATCTTCCACGCCAGATACAGCAGATACGCCACGCTCAGGGTTTTCAGGATCGCGTAGCTGGCTGGCCACAGGTCGAACACCTGCATCACGCCGATACCGACAAGAAACACCATCCCCGGAAAGCCAAGACCGACCCCAAGCATATGCGGCACCGTCCGGCGAAACCCGAAATTCGCCCCCGACGCCATCAGCATCAGGTTGTTCGGCCCCGGTGTGATCACCGTGACAAAGGCAAAGGCCACAAGGGCAGTCAGCAAATCAAGTGTCATGACCGCAATCTTATGCGGCACATCGCGCATTTGAATTGCGTTGTTTTGCGCTGAGGAATTTTATATGCAATTATTCGCCGTCATGGATAAAATAGACGATCATATATTGCACGAACTTGCGCATGATGGCCGGATCAGCAACCTCGATCTGGCCGAGCGTGTCGGCCTGTCGCCCTCGGCCTGCCTGCGCCGGGTCGCGGCGCTGGAGCGGACGGGCGTGATCGCGGGCTATCGCGCTGTGCTGAACCGCACCGCGCTCGGCGTCGGATTCACCGCCTATGTCACGGTCGGGCTGAACACGCACACCAAGGCCAGCCAGGAGGCGTTCGAGCGCGCCATGTCCCGCGCCCCCGAGGTGGTGGAATGCCACAACATCACCGGCGCCGTGGAATACCTGCTGCGGGTCGAGGCCGCCGACCTGACCGCCTATAAAAGCTTCCACACCGACGTTCTGGGCACCCTGCCGCAGGTCCATGCGATTACGTCCTATGTGGTGATGGGTTCGCCCAAGGACGAAAGGGCCTGAAAAGGCGAAAAGGCCGACAGATGCCGGCCCCTTTCTTCTTGGCAAAAATATCCCGGGGGAGTCGCGCAGCGCGCGACGGGGGCAGCGCCCCCTAAACCCGGCCCTTCCACGGCACCAGCCATGTTTCGGCCTTGCGCATCAGGATGTCGATGCCATAGCCGATGATCCCGATCAGGATGATCCCCATGATCACGATATCGGTGTTCTGGAACCGGCTGGCGACCATGATCATCATACCCGCGCCCTTTTCGGCGGCGACCAGTTCGGCGGCCACCACCGTGCCCCAGCAGACCCCCATCGCGACCCGCGCGCCGGTGAAAATCTCGGGCAGGCTGTTGGGCACGATCACATAGCGCATCAACTGCCACTTGCTGGCCCCCAGCGAATAGGCCGCATGCACCTTGGAAATCGCCACGCCCGACACGCCCGCACGCGCCGAGATCGTCATGATCCAGAGCGCCGCAAGGAACAGCAGGATGATCTTGCCCGATTCACCGATCCCCGCCCATATGATCACCAGCGGGATCAGAGCCAGCGGCGGCACCGGGCGCATGAATTCCACGATCGGATCGAACCAGCCGCGGAACCAGTCGCTCAGCCCCATCGCATAGCCCAGCGGAATACCCACCAGCGCCCCGAAGAAGAAGCCCACGATCACCCGGAACAGCGACCAGTACAGATGCTCCCACAGGGTGAAGTTCTGATAGCCCTCGCTGGCGATCTCGCCGACACGGGCGACAACGGCCTCGGGCGCGGGCAGCCAGATGGGCTCCATCTGCATCCCCTTGTCCGGGCTGAAGTTCAGCGACCCTTTCGAGGTGATCGCGACCGTGCCATTGGCCACGCTCACCGACCCGCCGGGCGCGACGGGCTGGCCGTCGATCGCCACCACCTTGGCGCCGTCCTTGCGCTTCACCTCGTCGTTCTTGTCCATCAGCAACAACTCCGAGCGCCACGCCCCCACCTTGATCGCGTCGCTCTTGGCAAACCCGTCGCCGGGGTCGACCTCGGGTTCGGCGGCGTCCTCGCCCACGTTGAAGACACGGGCATACACCGTGGCGTCGTCACGGCTGCCGTCCGGGGCCTCCAGCGTATAGGTGAACTCGGTCTCCCCCACGAAGGGACCGGGCGCATGGACCGGCACCCATTTGCTGCCGGTGAACGCCCCCCACAGAAGGAAAATCGTGACAACCGAAATGACACTGGCCCACCGGTCGGGGCGCACCGCGCTTTCGTCTCCGAAGGTCACGGTTTTCAGCGATGTGTAATCGCGCCGGGCCATCGCCCGCTTGACGCCCTTGCGCACGATCAGGAAGGCGGCGACGAAAACGGCGATGTAAATGATCAGGATGGTCATCACGCACTCTCCTCGGCGCGGCCCATGATCTCTTCTTCCATGTCCCAGATCATCGACAGGATTTCCTCGCGCTTTTCGGCGAACTCGGGGTTCTTCTTGACCTCGCGCAGGTCCTTGCCCACGCCGTCATCGGCAAAGGGCAGGCGGTATTCCTTGTGAATGCGCCCCGGTCGCGGGGCCATCACCAGCAGGCGCTCGCCCAGCAACAGCGCCTCTTCGACGGAATGGG
Organism: Roseovarius sp. PS-C2; assembly: GCF_018862045.1. Lineage (NCBI taxonomy): Bacteria > Pseudomonadati > Pseudomonadota > Alphaproteobacteria > Rhodobacterales > Roseobacteraceae > Roseovarius > Roseovarius sp. PS-C2. The sequence goes on along the minus strand of NZ_JAHKSQ010000005.1, from coordinate 385,444 downwards.
TGATCAGGATGATCGTCTTGCCGGTTTCCTTCCACAGCTTCAGGACCAGCCCCTGCATTTTCTCACGGGTCAGCGCATCCAGAGCGCCCAGCGGCTCGTCCATCAGGATCACGTCCGGGTCGTTGGCCAGACAGCGCGCCAACGCCACGCGCTGCTGCATCCCGCCCGACAGCTCGTAAACCGCCTTTTCCTTGAAATCCTGCAACCCGACCACTTCCAGCAGGTGATCCACGGTCGGCATGTATTGCGATTTCTTCTGCCCCTTCATGCGCGGGCCGAAACTCACATTGTCGCGCACGCTCATCCATTCGAACAACGCGCCCTGCTGAAAGACCATGCCGCGCTCGGCGTCCGGCCCGGTGACCTGATGATCGTTCAGCATGATCCGCCCCTCGGTCGGGGCCAGAAAGCCCGCCAGGATATTCAGCAGCGTGGTCTTGCCACAGCCGGATGGGCCAAGCACGCTCATCAATTCCCCGGTTTGCAGCTCCAGCGTGACATCCTTGAGCGCCTGAACATGGCTGCCATTGGGCAGATCGAAACGCATCGAGATATTTTCGATGGATAGAGTCGACATCGCGTCTCCGTTCAAATTTCTGAAAGTGACCGGCGCGGGCCCGGCACGATATCGCGGGCCCGCGCTCGAACGCCCCGGTTTACATCTCGTTGGCTTGCGCCAGCGGCCCGGTGTTCACGTTGCTTTCATAGGTGTCCAGCGCCGCGTCGATGCTGCCGGCCTCGACGAACACGTCCGCCACGCCTTTCATGAACTCCTGCGCGCCGCCGCCAAGCCATTTCTCGGTCAACTGCTCGCTGGCCGGCGGGAAGACGAATGTGTCGATCGTGGCTGCCGTGGCCTCGACATCCATGCCGCTATCCTTGGCAATCACCGGCAGCATTTCGTCACGGTTGGCCGGATCGGCCCACATGGCGTTGGCATCTGCCGTCACCTTCAGGAACGCGGCCACCACCTCGGGGTTTTCGGCGATGAAATCGGCCGGTCCGCTGGTCACGTCGAACACCAGAATGCCCAGCTCTTCCTTTTCCGCCCCGGTCAGCAGCACATTGCCATGCTCCAGCGCCCGTCGCAGGCTGCCGCCCCAGCCGCAGAACATGTCGACCGCGCCCTGCGCGATGGCCGCCGCGCCCTCGGGCGGGGCCATGTTGACGATATCCATGCTGGCCAGATCGACACCGAAATGGTTCATCTGCTTGAGGAACCCGTAATGCGCCGCCGTGCCCAGCGGCACCGCCACCTTCTTGCCCGCCAGTTCCCCGGCATTGGTCTTGTCGATCTCCAGCGCCTCGGCCACGACGCAGTTGTCGTTGTCGGCATAGGAAACGGCCACGTCCACGGCCTGCAAATCCTGCCCGGCGCTGGTGGCCACCACGAAGGGCGGCACGCCCTGACTGACCGATAGCTGCACATCGCCGCTGGCCATGGCCGCGCTCATCGCCGTGCCGGTATCGAAGGCCCGCCAGTTCACGGTCATGCCCAGCGCTTCGTCATAGGTGCCCTGCACCTTGGCGTATTGGAACGGCATCGGCCATTCCAGGAAATAGCCCACCGTGATTTCCTGGGCCATCGCGGCAGTGCCGCTGGCCAAAAGGGCGGCGCCCGCCACGGCGGACATGAAACTGGTCCTGAGTGTCATATGAAATAATCTCCCGTTGATCGTTTTTATTTCCGGCTCGTTCCGGTCCGGCCCCGGTTTTCGCCATTCGGGGCGGAAAACCTGCGCAAAACCTGTCAAACCCGTGATTTGTGGCCTCATCCGAGCCGAATTTGCGATTCCGATCAATGTTTTTATCGGGCGCGGCCGGGAATTTCGGCTTTTGCGAAAGACCGGTTCGGGCAAAATGCACGAAAAAACCGCGCTTTATACGGCGGTTGCCGGAACACCCCTTTGCCAGCGCCTCAATCTGGCTTTAAGCAAACCCATAAACTGGATATATCAGCCACAGAGGTTTCAAGGCTCTATCGAAGGCAGGAAATTGCGCGGGCCGTGGCCCGCAACCCGGCCTTCGGGCCGGGCTTTAACGGATGGAGCACCCCAATGATGGACGGCAATCTTCAAAACGACATCGCAAAAGTGGTCGAGGCCGACCGCGCCCATGTCTGGCATCACCTGACCCAGCACAAACCCTTCGAAACCGGCGAGCCGCGCATCATCGTCGAAGGCCGCGGCATGCGCGTCTGGGACCAGCACGGCAAGGAGTTCCTCGATGCCGTGTCCGGCGGGGTCTGGACGGTGAACGTGGGCTATGGCCGCGAACGCATCGCCAACGCCGTGCGCGATCAGCTGATCAAACTGAACTATTTCGCAGGCTCCGCCGGGTCGATCCCCGGCGCGCAGTTTTCCGAGAAACTGATCTCCAAGATGCCTGGCATGAGCCGCGTCTACTATACCAACTCCGGCTCCGAGGCGAACGAGAAAGCCTTCAAAATGGTCCGCCAGATCGCGCACAAGCGCTACGGCGGCAAAAAGCACAAGATCCTCTACCGCGACCGCGATTATCACGGCTCGACCATCGGGGCGATGTCCTGCGGCGGACAGGATGAGCGCAACGTGCAATACGGCCCCTTCGCGGGCGGGTTCGTGCGTGTGCCGCACTGCATGGAATACCGCGCGCAATGGGACCTGACCGGCGAGGACTACGGCCAGCGCGCCGCCGACGCCATCGAAGAGGTGATCCTCGCCGAAGGCCCCGATACCGTCGGCGCGCTCTGCCTCGAACCGGTCACCGCGGGCGGCGGCGTCATCACCCCGCCCGAAGGTTACTGGCCTCGTGTGCAGGAAATTTGCCGCAAATACGATATCCTGCTGCATATCGACGAGGTCGTCTGCGGCGTGGGCCGCACCGGCACCCACTGGTTCGGCTATCAGCATTACGGGATCGAGCCCGATTTCGTGACCATGGCCAAGGGCGTGGCCAGCGGCTATGCCGCCATCGCCTGCTGCGTCACCAACGAGCGCGTGTTCGAGATGTTCAAGGAAGACATGACCGACCCGCTCGATTACTTCCGCGATATCTCGACCTTCGGCGGCTGCACCGCCGGTCCCGCCGCCGCACTGGAAAACGTGGCCATCATCGAAGAAGAGGGCCTGCTGGAAAACACCACCGTGATGGGCGATTACATGCTCGACCAGCTGCGCGCCCTCCAGGACAAGCACAAGGTCATCGGCGATGTGCGCGGCAAGGGGCTGTTCCTCGGGGCCGAACTGGTGTCGGACCGCGCCAGCCGCGAGCCGGTGCCGGAAAAACAGGCACAGGCCGTGGTGGCCGAATGCAACGCGGCGGGCGTGATCATCGGCGTGACCAACCGCTCGGTGCCGGGGTTCAACAACACCCTGTGCTACTCGCCCGCGCTGATCTCCACCAAGGACGATATCGACCAGATCGTCGCGGCGACGGACACGGCCCTGACCAAGGTGTTCGGCTGACACGCCGCACACCCATCCTTTCCCCTCCTGCCCGGCGCCATCGCGTGCCGGGCTTTTTTATGCGGTAAACGGATCGTCCGGGTATCCCACCCCGGCCAGGTACAACCCCTGCGGCGGGCAGACCGGGCCACAGGCCGCGCGATCCCGCGCCTCAAGCGCATGTTTCACATCCTCGGGCGCCCAGGCCCCCGCCCCCACACGCTCCAGCGTGCCTACGAAGCTGCGCACCTGGTTGTGCAGGAACGACCGCGCGCGCAGCCGAAACTGCACCTCCGGCCCGCTGACGCCCTCGACCCGCGCAATCTCCAGCGCGTCCAGCGTCTTGACCGGGCTTTGCGCCTGACAGATCGAAGACCGGAACGTGGTGAAATCGTGCTTGCCCAGCAGATGCGCCGCCCCCGCGCGCATCGCCTCGATATCCAGATCCTGCGGCACCTGCCAGACCAGCCCCTTTTCCAGCGTCGCAGGCGCGCGCCGCATCAGCAGGCGGAACAGATACCGCCGCTCCACGGCGGAAAACCGGGCGTGCCAGTCGTCATCGACCCGCGCACAGCCGACAATCGCCACCGGGTCGGGCTTCAGATGGAAATTCAATGCCTCGGACAGCCGGAACGGCGCCCAGTCCCTCTCCATGTCGCAATGCGCCACCTGCGCCAGCCCATGCACCCCCGCATCCGTGCGCCCGGCGGCGGCAATGGTATGCGGCCCCGGCTCCAGCCGGCCCAGCGCCGCCTCGATCGCCCCCTGAACCGAGGGCTGATCGGCCTGCCTTTGCCACCCGGCAAAAGGCGCACCGTGATATTCCACTTTCAACGCGTATCTGGGCATGTCCGCCAAATACCCCGCCCCCCGCCGGGGAACAATCCCCCAAACCTCCCCTCTGGCAACCGGGCCGGGGCATGGCTATCTTGATCGTCATACAGGCAAGGGGGCCGCAGTTGATCATCACCGATATTGCCGATGGCCTGACCCGCGGGGTCGAAAACGTCACCGACACCCTGTCGGAAACCCTGTTCGAGCCGGTGATCCGCCTCGGCGTCACCGGCCTGTCGCGCGCGGGCAAGACGGTGTTCATCACCTCGCTGGTCGCCAACCTGATGGACCGGGGCCGCATGCCCGGCCTTCTGGCCGCGTCCGAGGGCCGGATCAGCGCCGCCTTCCTGCAACCCCAGCCCGACGATACCGTGCCGCGTTTTGATTATGAATCGCACCTCGCCGCGCTCACCGCGCCCGACCCGCGCTGGCCCGACAGCACGCGCGCCGTGTCGGAACTGCGCCTGTCGCTGCGGGTGCGGCCCACCGGGTTGCTGGCCGGGTTGTCGGGGCCGCGCACCGTGCATCTGGATATCGTCGATTACCCCGGCGAATGGCTGCTCGATCTCGCCCTGCTCGACAAATCCTATGCCGACTGGTCAACCGAGGTTCTGAGCCGCATCGCAAACCGCCCGCAGGCCGCCGCCTATCTGGAACAGGCGCGAGCCACCGATATCGCCGCCCGGCTCGACGAACCCGTGGCGCAATCGCTGGCCAAGGGTTTTACCGCCTACCTGAACGCCGCCCGCGACGCGGGATTCTACGACTGCACACCGGGGCGTTTCCTGCTGCCGGGCGATCTGGCCGGATCGCCCGCACTGACCTTTGCACCGCTCGCCCCACCCGACAGCCCGCCGCGCAAATCGCTCTGGCGGGAAATGGAGCGCCGCTTCGAGGCCTACAAGGCGCAGATCGTCAAACCCTTCTTCCGCGATCACTTCGCCCGGATCGACCGCCAGATCGTGCTGGTCGATGCGCTCGGCGCGATCCATGGCGGGCCGCAGGCGGTCGAGGACATGCGCCGCGCCATGGCCGATATCCTGTCGGCCTTCCGTCCGGGGCGCAACGCCTTCCTGAGCCGCCTTCTGATGGGCCGCCGGGTGGAAAAGATCCTGTTCGCCGCCACCAAGGCCGATCACCTGCACCACACCCAACATGCCCGCCTGACCGCGATCATGGCGGCGCTGACCCGCGAGGCCCGCGACCGCGCGGATTTCGCCGGGGCCGAAACCCAGTCGATGACCCTCGCCGCCCTGCGCGCCACGGTCGAGGAAACCGTCCGGCACGACGGCCGGACCCTCGATTGCGTGCGCGGGCGCCTTCTGGAGACCGGCAAACAGGCGGCCTTCTATCCCGGCGAACTGCCCGAAGACCCCGCACGCCTGCTGACCCCGGCGCGCGACGGGGCCGACAAATGGCTCGATGCCGACTATCAGGTGATGAACTTCGCCCCCGCGCGCCTGACGCTCAGACCCGGCGAAGGGCCGCCGCATATCCGGCTGGACCGTGCCGCGCAGTTCCTGATCGGGGACCGGCTATGACCGTGACGCGCGCCCATATCGGCCACGCGCCGCATCTTCTGGCGATCCTCTGGGCCTTCACCCGCAACACGTCATGGCTGCCGCAGGTGCGCTCGCGGCTCACCGATTTGCGTGTCATGCTCAAGGTGATCCGCCGGGGCTGGGTGCAGGTGGTGCATGACGCGCAGGGCCCCGCCGGGTTCATCGCCCGCGACGGGGGGCGTATCCATGCGCTCTATGTCCACCCCCGCGCTCGCGGGCGCGGCGTGGGCCGCCTCTTGCTCGATGACGCAAAAACCAGCACCGACCGGCTGGACCTGTGGGTGCTTCAGGCCAACGCCCCGGCGCGCCGCTTCTATGTGCGCCACGGCTTTGCCGAGGCCACCCGCACCAACGGCGCGGGCAACGATGAAAACCTGCCCGACATCCGCATGGTCTGGCAGGCAACGCACGGGGAACAGCCATGACCAAAGGCCCGATCCTGATCGACCTTTCAGACGACGCACAGGTGCCCACGCCCGATACCGCGCCGCCGGTGCCCGATCCCGATACGCCGCCCCGTCCCGAAGGGCGCGCAATGCAAACCGTGGCCACGCTGGCCGCGCGCAAACCCTCGCGGCTGGCGCGGCTGTTCTGGGGGCTGCTGGTGGCGATCCTCGGCGCGGTCGTCTCGGTCGCGGCATGGGATTTCGTCAACGGGCTGATCGCCCGCGCGCCGCTTCTGGGCTACGGCGTCACCGGCCTGATCGCCGCCTTGGTGCTGGTGCTGCTGGTCATCGCCCTGCGCGAACTGGCGGCGTTTTCCCGGCTGGCGCGCATCGACCGCCTGCAATCTCGGGCCGAGGCCGCACTGTCCGGCGACAGCCTGGCAGAGGCCCGCGCCGTCGTGGCCGACCTCACCGCGCTTTATGCGGGGCGCAAGGACACCCGCTGGGGCCGTGACCGCCTGTCCGATCTCAGCGCCGATCAGTTCGACGCCGCCTCGCTTCTGGGGCTGGCCGAATCCGAACTTCTGGCCCCGCTCGATCAGGCCGCCACACGGGAAATCGAGGCCGCCGCCCGTCAGGTCGCCACCGTGACCGCCGTGGTGCCGCTGGCCTTGGCCGATGTGGTGGCGGCGCTGACATCGAACCTGCGGATGATCCGCCGCATCGCGGAAATCTACGGCGGGCGTTCCGGCACATTGGGCAGCTGGCGGCTGGCCCGCGCGGTGATGACCCATCTCGTTGCCACCGGGGCCGTGGCCGTGGGCGACGACCTGATCGGCTCGGTCGCGGGCGGCGGGGTGCTGTCGAAAATCTCGCGCCGTTTCGGCGAAGGCGTGGTCAACGGAGCCCTGACCGCCCGAGTCGGCGTCGCCGCGATCGAGGTCTGCCGCCCCCTGCCCTTCACCCGGTCGCGCCGCCCTTCGGTAACCGGGCTGGTCAAACGCGCGTTGACGGGCCTGTTCGGCTCACGCTAGGGCTGCGCAACGTATTTTCGTTTCAAGGAATTGGCGTATGGAAATTCTGGGCGTTCTGAGTGCGATTTTCGGCCTTCTGATCGTGATCGGCGTTCCCTATCTGCTGATTTCGCATTCGGAGCTGAAACGCCGGGTCAAAGCGCTCGAACTACGCGCCGAGGCCCTCTCCTCCACCCTGAACGCCAACCGACAGGACACGCCCGACAGCCAGGACACCCCACGCCCTGCCGCTCCCGCTGCCCCCCCTGCCCCTGCCATAGCTGCACCCCCGGACAACACCCCGGCGGACATCAGCGCCACGCCCGCAAATCCCCCCTCCCCAAAGCCAACCCCCGATCCCGAGCCGCGCGCCTATGTGTTCCGACCGGACAGGCTACAGGCCCTCGGCCGTTGGCTCGGCGGCAACTGGCCGCTGGCTTTGGCCGGGCTGTCGCTGGCGCTGGCGGGCGTCTTCATGGTGCAATACGGCGTGGAGAACGGGCTGCTCACGCCTGTCTGGCGCGTCATTGGCGCGCTCACCCTTGGCGCGGCGCTGATCGCCGGCGGCGAGGTGATCCGCCGCCGCCACGGCGACGACACCGATACGCCCACCGGCTTCCTGCCCTCCACGCTCTCCGCCGCCGGGCTGGTCTCGCTCTTCGCGGGCATCCTCGCCGCGCGCGGGCTCTACGGGCTGATCGGCCCGACACCGGCGCTGGCCGGGCTGGTGGCGGTGGCCGCGCTGGCCATCGTGCTGGGCTGGTTCCACGGCCCGCTTCTGGCGGCGGGCGGGATCATCAGCGCCACCGCCGCGCCCTTCCTCGTGGGCGGATCGTCGGATGCGCCGTGGCTGTTCTACTATTACTTCGCCCTGATCGCCGCCGCCGGGCTGGCGGTGGATACGGTCAAGCGCTGGGCCTGGGTCTCGGCGCTGGTGCTGATTGCCACCACCGGGGCGTCATGGCTGATCTTCTCGATGGGCGCGGGCGGGCTGCACCTCCTGATCGCCCTGCTGATCGTCACCGCCCTGACCCTGATCGCCCCGAACCGCAGCCTGACCCCCACACATGACGGCACGTCGCTCCTGGGCGCGGCCCTGGGCCGCCGCCCGCTGCCCGGTTTCCCCACGCGGCTGGCCATCGGCATGATCCCCGCCGCCGCCATCGGCGGCGTCCTCGCGATGCAAGAGGCCGATACCCTCGCCGGCGTCTGGCAGGCGGTGGCGATGCTGGCGCTGATGCTGGGTGCCGCGCTGATCTGGCTGCGCAACGCCCCGGCGCTGGCCGATCTCACTCTGGCCCCGGCGCTGGCCCTGCTGGCGGGAATCGTCCTGCAGGCCGCCTATCCGTCCGGTCCGCTCCATGCCGCCTTTGCCGCCGCGCCCGAGGCCCCGCCGGAAACGCCCCTGCCGCTGAGCGTTTCGATCCTGCTGGCCATCGCCGCCGCCGGATCGGCACTGGCCTTCTGGCGGATGAAACGCGCCGCTGAGGCCGATACCGGCCCGACCCCGGCCATCCTCTGGGCCATCGGCGCGGCCTGCTTTGCCGCCACGGCCACGCTGCTGCTGGACTTCACATGGCACCCCGCCCGCGTTCTGGGCTCATACGGCTGGGCGCTGCACGCCCTCGCCGTCGCCGCCCTGATGACCCTGCTGGCCGAACGCACCGCCGCCACCCCCGACAAGGCCGAACGCCGCCTGCGCACCGCCCTGTTCGCCGTATCGGCCCTGACCATGATCGCGCTGGCGCTGTTCCTTCTGCTGTCGCAAACCGCGCTGACGCTGGCCCTGTCGGTGATGGTGCTGGGGGTCGCGCTGATCGACCGGCGCTATGACCTGCCGCTTCTGGGCTGGTTCATTCAGCTCGGGGTGATCGTGATCGGCTATCGCCTGATCGTCGATCCCGGCGTGTTCCACGGCATCGAAGCGAGCTTCCCCGAGGCGATACTGGCCTATGGCGGCCCGCTCGCCCTGTTGGCCGCAGGCTGGAAGATGCTCGATCACCGCACGGGCCAGCCCGTGCGCATCGTGGTCGAAAGCGGGATATGGACCCTTTCGGCGGTTTTCGCCTGCGTCCTGCTGTTTCAGATCATGGGCGAGAACGACATGGGCTCGCACTGGGGCATGGGCCTGCTGGCGACCGTCTGGTTCGCCTCGGCGGCCAACCAGCTCTATCGTCTGCGTATGGGCGGGCGGCTGTTCAGGGCGGTCCGCCTTGTGCTGGCCGCTCTCTTCGCCCTTGCCGGGCTGGGGGCGGCGGCCCTGCAGGCAACCCTGCTCAACCCGCTGTTCAAGGGGCTGTTCGGATCGCTCGAACGGGTGCAGGGCCCGCCAATCCTCGACAGCCTCGCCGTGGCCTACCTGCCACTGGCGGCGGTGTTCGCCGTGGCGGCATGGCGGCTGGACACCCTGCCGCGCCTGATGCGCCGCTTGCTGGCGGTGATCTCGGCGGCATACGCGGCCTATTACATCGCACTGGAAATCCGCCGCCTCTGGCGCGGGCCGCTCCTGTCGGTGCCCGATGTCACCCAGCCCGAGCTTTACAGCTATACCGTCGCCATGATGATCGCCGCGCTCGGGGCCCTGCTGGTGGCGTTCTGGCGGCGCTCCAGCCTGCTGCGGCGGGTGGCCATGGCGGGCGTGGCCCTGACCGTGGCCAAGGTGTTCCTGATCGACATGGCCGGGCTCAGCGGCCTGATCCGCGTCGCCTCGTTCCTCGGACTGGGGCTGGCGCTGGCCGGTCTGGCATGGCTCGACAGGATGATGTCGGCGCAATGGGGCGATGCGCCCCGCACGAATGACTCCCCCGGCTGAACGCCACCCGGTCCCTTTCTTGCGCGATCCCCGCAGAAAGAGATCGCGACCGGGCGCGCCGGGGCGAAACGGCGGTCAGGCCTGCAAGGAAATGTATGCCGTTGTCACTCCTGCGTCGCTTGTGACGCGCCGCTTTCCGGGGCCGTCGTGACCACACCGCTGGTGTCAGTCGTGGCACTTCCGCTCTGGCCGATATTTACGTCGTCCGAGCCGCCACCGAGGCTCGCCAGGAGGATGAGTCCGCCAAGCAACGCGACAATGACAAGCAGCGCGGTCAGCGATCCGCTTGTGGATGCCATTCCGCCGGGGTCTTCAGGGGTATAGATATCCCGAGACGGTCTGGGACTCAGATGGTCATTTGGATGGTCATGTGGGATTTGCATGGTTTCCTCCTCTCTCACATTACCTCCTCACCCTAAGTCATATCCGGTTCCCCCCGCTGACCGGCGCTGGCCGCTGGTCGACTCCGGCGAATCTCGGCTCTTTCGGCTTTCGCGCTCCGGCGAAAAGAAGCCATGACAAAGGCGGCGATGGAACTCGGCCAAATTCCGCCCCCGCAAGTACGGGAATCGGGACACAAAGCGCCGATCCGCACAGCCTGTCTGGAAACCCTTTGCCTCACCTGCCGGCGTCATGGCGCGCGATTTGCGTCCATGATGCAGTCACATCCGGGCCAAAGCCCCGAGTTTCGTACAAAACCCGCGTACACATCGTACGTTTCGTACGAAACTCAGCGCAGCTTTGGGATACCGCCCGGCAGGGTCTCGCGCTCCACGACACCGGCGCGCAGACTGCGCCCGATGCGATGCGCCAGCGCCGACCACGCGACGGCCTTTTCCGGCGGCAATTCGACCCGCAGCGTGGCGTCGAACAGATCGAGCCATGTGGAAAACATCCCCGGCTTGACGTTCCCCGCCTTGATATGCGCGGCCATCGGACTTCCGTCGTAACTGCGTTCGTGCAGGATGGAATTTGCCCAGAAATCAACGACTTTCGCCTCATGCGCGGGCCAGTCTTCGACATGCACCGCAAACACCGGCCCCAACCCCGGATGCCGCCGCACCGCCGCATAAAACGCCGCAACGACCCGCTCGATCTCGGGCCGGGTGATGTCGAAACGGGGGGGCAGTGCGTTTGTCATACCCCTTATTTGGAGCGCTCCGCCCCCCTGTGCAAGCGCCTACTGGACCTCGCGGTTGCCCAAGCCTATAAGGCGGGCATGTTACGGATACCGGCCATTGCGATCCGAATTACCGGCCCGGCGCTCTGACCTGACGGAGTTGCCGGGGCTTTTCGCGTGCAAACATATGACACGCAACGCTTTTTCCAGACACGACAGTGACAAAGGACGCCCCCGATGTGCGCCGAAACGACTGACACGCCCGACTACAAAGACACCCTGAACCTGCCCAAAACCGACTTCCCGATGCGCGCAGGCCTGCCCAAGCGCGAGCCCGACTGGCTGGACCGTTGGTCCCGGATCGGCATCTACGACCGCCTGCGCGAACAGGCCGGGGATCGCAAGCCCTTCATCCTGCATGACGGCCCGCCCTATGCCAACGGCCACCTGCATATCGGCCACGCATTGAACAAGATCCTCAAGGACATGGTCGTGCGTTCCCAACAGATGATGGGCCGCGACGCTCGTTATATCCCCGGCTGGGATTGCCACGGCCTGCCCATCGAATGGAAGATCGAGGAACAGTACCGCAAGAAGGGCAAGAACAAGGACGAGGTCGATGTCGTCGATTTCCGCCAGGAATGCCGCAAGTTCGCCGAGGGCTGGATCGACATCCAGCGCGACGAATTCAAGCGCCTCGGGATCACCGGGAAATGGGAAAAACCCTATCTTACCATGAACTTCCGCGCCGAGCGCATCATCGCGGAAGAGTTCCAGAAATTCCTGATGACCGGCACGCTCTATCAGGGCTCCAAGCCGGTCATGTGGTCCCCCGTGGAAAAGACCGCCCTGGCCGAGGCCGAAGTCGAGTATCACGACAAGGAGAGTTTCACCATATGGGTGAAGTTCCCGGTCCTGACCGACGGGGACTTGCAAGGCGCCAACGTCGTCATCTGGACCACCACCCCCTGGACCATCCCCTCGAACAAGGCCGTCGTCTTCGGCGACAGCTTCGACTATGGCCTTTACGAGATCACGGACACGCCCGAGGAATGCTGGGCCAGCGTGGGAGATCGTTTCATCCTCGCCGACAAACTGGCCGGCGATGTCATGACCCGCGCGCGGCTGGATGACGGCATGTGGAAACGCGTCCGCTCGGTCAGCGCCGAGGAACTGTCGGGGCTCAGCCTCGCCCACCCCCTCGCCGGGGCCGAAGGCTCGAACGGCGAATGGGACGACCCCCGCGATTTCCGCGCCGCCGATTTCGTGACCGACGAGGAAGGCACCGGATTCGTTCACTGCGCCCCCTCGCACGGGATGGAGGAATTCGAACTCTACCGCGATCTGGGCATGCTGGAGCAGGTCATCACCTACAACGTGATGGACGATGGCGGCTTCCGCGCCGATCTGCCGTTCTTCGGCGGCACGTATATCCTTGATCGGAAGGGCAAAGAGGGCAATGCAAACAAGGCCGTGATCGACAAGCTGGCCGAGGTCGGCGGCCTTCTGGCGCGCGGCAAGATCAAACACAGCTATCCCCATAGCTGGCGCTCCAAGGCGCCGGTGATCTATCGCAACACCCCGCAATGGTTCGCCGCCATTGACCGCGAGGTCGGCGATGGCAAGGACCAGTATGGCAAAACCATCCGCGAACGCGCGCTGAACTCGATCGACCAACTGGTGACATGGACGCCCAAGACCGGGCGCAACCGGCTCTATTCGATGATCGAGGCGCGGCCCGACTGGGTGCTGTCGCGTCAGCGCGCATGGGGCGTGCCGCTCACCTGCTTTACCAGGGTCGGCGCCCTGCCCACCGATCCCGATTACCTTCTGCGCGACGAGGCCGTGAATGCCCGTATCCTCGAAGCCTTCGAAACCGAAGGCGCGGATGCGTGGTACAAGCCGGGCGCCAAGGAACGGTTCCTTGGCCATGACTATGACCCGTCCGAATGGAACAAGGTCGATGACATCCTCGACGTGTGGTTCGACTCGGGCTCGACCCACGCCTTCGTCCTGCGCGACCGCGACGATGGGGCCGACGACGGCATTGCCGATCTCTACCTGGAAGGCACCGACCAGCACCGCGGCTGGTTCCATTCCTCGATGCTGCAAGCCTGCGGCACCATCGGCCACGCGCCTTATCGCGGGGTGCTGACGCACGGGTTCACGCTGGACGAGAAGGGCAACAAGATGTCCAAATCGCTCGGCAATACTGTCGCCCCCGAGGACGTGACCAAACAATACGGCGCCGACATCCTGCGGATGTGGGTGGCGCAGTCGGACTATACCGCCGATTTGCGGATCGGGCCGGAAATCCTGAAAGGTGTGGCCGATGGCTATCGCCGCCTGCGGAACACCATGCGTTTCATGCTGGGTGCCTTGGCGCATTTCGAGGAATCCGACCGTGTCGAACCGTCCGAAATGCCCGAACTGGAACGCTGGGTCCTGCACCGTCTGGCCGAGTTGGATCACGTCGTGCGCAAAGGCTACAATGCCTATGACTTCCAGGGCGTCGTGCAACAGTTGTTCAACTTCGCCACGGTGGAACTGTCTGCGTTCTACTTCGACATCCGCAAGGACGCGCTCTATTGCGATGGCGATACCCTGCGCCGCCGGGCCGCGCGCACGGTGCTGGACATCCTGTTCAACCGCCTGACCACATGGCTGGCCCCGGTGCTGGCCTTCACCATGGAAGAGGTCTGGCTTGAACGGAATCCGGGCGAGGAGTCGAGCGTGCATCTGGTCGATATCCCCGAAACGCCCGCCGACTGGCTGGATGAACCGCTGGCCGCGAAATGGGCCAAGGTCCGTCAGGCCCGCCGTGCTGTTACTGCTGCACTGGAAATCCAGCGTACCGACAAGGTGATCGGCGCATCTCTCGAGGCCGCGCCCGTGGTGCATGTGCGCGATCCCGAGATGCTGGAGGCCCTGAAGAGCGTGAATTTCGAGGATATCTGCATCACCTCGGATATCCGCCTGACCGGCGATCCGCTGCCGAACGAAGCCTTCCGCATGCCCGAGGTCGAAGGTGTCGGCGTGGTGTTCGAGCGCGCCAGCGGAGACAAGTGCCAACGCTGCTGGAAAATCCTGCCCGATGTGGGGCTGCACAGCCACGCAGGCACCTGCAAACGCTGCAACGAGGCGCTTGGCTGATCACGGCCAGCAAAGAATTTACGGATTGATCCGGGCCGCCTTCGGGCGGCCCTTTTCGTTTCCTGCCACCGCAATGTCGTGTTCAGGGCGCCGGTCACGCATTTCCTCCCTTGCGCGGCCTGTCTTGACTGCGTTAGCTTTGCATAAATTCCGCGACCACGCGGGTGGAGGGGAAATTTTGCAGGATTTTGGAGAAGCATTTGGGCTTGCCCTGTCGCTTGTCGCGTCAGGCGATGCCGATCTTGTTGAAATCGTTGCACTTTCCCTGCGTGTCAGCCTGTCGGCCACAGGGCTTGCCTTGCTGATTGGCCTGCCCATCGGGGCGCTGGTGGCGATCACCCGGTTCACCGGGCGCAATGCGGTGCTGATTCTCTTCAACGCACTGATGGGGCTGCCGCCGGTGGTGGTCGGCCTGCTGGTCTACCTGCACCTGTCGCGTGCCGGGCCGCTTGGCTTCCTTGGGCTGCTTTACACCCCGACGGCCATGGTCATTGCCCAGACCATCCTGATCACGCCCATCGTCATGGCCCTGTCGCGGCAGGTGATCGAGGATTTGCATGCCGAATACGCCGATCAGTTCCGCTCGCTCGTTCTCAACCGCTGGCAACAGGTCACGGCCCTGATCTGGGATGCGAGGTTTTCCCTGCTGACCGTCGGACTGGCCGGGTTTGGCCGCGCCGTGGCCGAGGTGGGCGCGGTGATGATCGTGGGCGGCAATATCGACCACCTGACACGGGTAATGACCACGGCCATCGCGCTAGAGACATCCAAGGGCGATCTGGCGCTGGCACTCGCGCTTGGGCTGGTGCTGATGGTGATCGCGCTTGGCGTCAACGCCCTTGTCCAATCCCTGCGCATGACGGCGGTGCGCCATGCCTATGCGTGATGCCGTGACCAATATCGTCGAACTCGACGCCCTGCGTCAGGACGCCGGTGATCCGGCGGACGCGCGAGCGCTCGGGCTGCGGAACGTGTCGCTTGCCGTGGGCGGCAAGACCCTGATCGAAGACATGTCATTGGCGCTGTCGGTCGACGGGATCACCATGATCATGGGGCCGAACGGCGCGGGTAAGTCTATGCTGCTGAAACTGGCGCATGGGCTGATCGCGCCGGACAAGGGCAGCGTGACATGGGGCGGTGAACCGCTGAACGATGCCGGTCGCCGTGCGCAGGCGATGGTGTTCCAGAAACCCGTTCTGTTGCGTCGTTCGGTGGCGGCGAATGTCGATTTCGCGCTCAAGGCCCGTGGCATCCGCGATGCCGCCCGCCGTAACGACCTGCTGGATCATGTCGGCCTTCTAGGCCACGCCCGCCAGCCCGCGCGCCTGTTGTCGGGGGGCGAACAGCAGCGGCTTGCCCTGGCGCGCGCATTGGCGCTGAAACCTCGCGTAATGTTGCTGGACGAACCCACCGCCAGCCTCGATCCGGCCTCTGTCCTCAAGATCGAAAGCATCGTGGCAGAGGCGCACGCCGCTGGCACCAGGATCATCTTCGTCACCCACGATCCCGGTCAGGCCGGGCGTCTGGCCGATGACATCGTTTTCGTTCACCGGGGCCGTGTGCATGAACACGGCCCGGCGGACATGTTCCTGTCCCGCCCCGATACGGCGCAAGCGCGGGACTTTCTGCAAGGGCGCATCGTCGTCTGACTTTCATCTGGTAAACAAAGGGAGAATCCTGATGTCCATCAATTTGCGGTCCGGTGTGGCCACGGCCCTGGCCCTGGCTCTGTCGGCGGGGCTGGCCAACGCCGAGGACAAGTCGATCATCGTGCAATCCACGACCTCGACAGCGAATTCGGGGCTTTACGATTACCTGCTGCCGATCTTCGCCGAGCAGACGGGCATTCAGGTGAATGTCGTCGCCGTCGGAACCGGGCAGGCGATCAAGAACGCGCGCAACTGTGACGGTGACGTCCTGCTGGTTCACGCCAAGCCCGCCGAGGAAAAATTCGTGGCCGACGGCATGGGCGTCGAACGGTTCGACCTGATGTACAACGATTTCATCATCGTCGGACCGAATGAAGATCCCGCTGGCGTGGGCGGTATGACCGATGCACAGGACAGCCTTGAGAGGATCGCCGACAGCGGTGCCCTGTTTGCCTCGCGCGGGGACGATTCCGGCACCCACAAGAAGGAAATGCGTCTCTGGGCCGACACAGATGTGAACCCGGCGGACGGGTCGGGCGAATGGTATCGCGAAACCGGCTCGGGCATGGGGGCGACGCTGAATGCGGGCGTCGGCATGGACGCCTATGTGATGACTGACCGCGCCACCTGGATCAGCTTTGAGAACAAGGGCGACTTCGTGATCCAGGTCGAAGGCGACGAAGACCTGTTCAACCAGTACGGCGTGATCCTCGTGAACCCCGCCAAATGCGAGAACGTCGATGCTGCGTCCGGGCAGGCCTTCGTCGACTGGCTGATCTCGGACGCGGGTCAGAAGGCGATCGGCGATTACAAGCTGAACGGCCAACAATTGTTCTTCCCGAACGCCGAGTAACCGGACTTTCACAAGTCAGGGCCGCGCCGGGGCTTGTCGGCGCGGCCAAGCTGAGGGATGATCATGGACAACATGTCCAGTACCGATCATTCCAGCCCCATGCCCCATGACTATCTGACCGTGCGCGAACTGGCCGAGTTGCTGCGCATCAAGGAACGCAAGGTTTACGATCTTGCGGCCTCGGGCGATATTCCGGTATCGCGCGCGACCGGAAAACTTCTGTTTCCCCGGCTTGAAATCGAGGCCTGGATCGCCAGCGCCAGTTCCGGCGGCACCCCTACCCACGCAACCCCGCGCCCGGCGATTTGCCTGGGCAGTCACGATCCGCTTCTGGAATGGGCGCTCAGGCAGTCCCGTTGCGGTCTGGCCTCTTTCTTTGACGGCAGCCTCGACGGCCTGGAGCGCTTTTGCGCCGCCGAGGGTGTGGCCACGGGCCTGCATATCCACGATCCGACAAACGATGATTGGAACATTGCGCAGGTCTCGACCCGCTGCATGGATCAGAACGCCGTGCTGGTCTCGTGGGCGCGGCGCGCGCGCGGGCTGGTCATGCGCCCCGATCTGTCCGGCACGGTGAAGGGTGTCGCCGATCTTGACGGGCAGGTGATCGTCCCGCGCCCCATCGAGACCGGAACGCAAACCCTGTTTCGGGAACTGGCCGCCGCCGCAGGGCTTGATCTGGCGAACCAGAAAATGACCGAAACCGTCCCCAGTGAAACCGATGCCGTGCTGGCCGTCGCAGAAGGTCAGGGCGACGTGACCTTCGGATTGCAGTCGCTGGCCGCACAACACGGCCTTGCCTTCGTCCCCATCATCGAAGAACGGTTCGATCTGCTGGTGGATCGCCGCGCATGGTTCGAACCGCCCATGCAGAACCTGATGACGTTCTGCCGCAGCGACAGTTTCCGCAACCATGCCGCGCAACTGGCGGGCTATGACATCGCTGAACTGGGACAGGTCCGTTGGAACGCCTGAGCGCGACCGGCGCGAAGACCCCGGCACAGCACATGCCATGCCGGGGCTTTGGGATCAGAACTTCGATTCCAGCTTGATATAAAAGGTCCGCCCGGGCTCGTTCACCTGCGTGACACTCGCGTCGAACAGGTTCGACCGGCTCAGGTGGTTGGCATAGGTTTCGTCTGTGACGTTGTTCATGCCTGCCAGCAGGACCGTGTTCTCGTGCAGCTCGTAACTGCCGAACAGGTCCAGCGTGGTGTAACCGGGCGTCGCGCCGGGATCGCGGAACAGGTCGATCCGGTCCTGATCGTCGGCCCAGTTCACCCGCGCCCCCGCGCGCCATCCATCCTGCCCATAGGCAATCGAAACCTGCCCTTGCAGCGGCGGAATCTGTGCCAGCGGTGCATTGTAGGTTTCGTTCTCGCCGTGGGTGTAGGTGACGTCGCCCCAGATCTCCAGACCGTTGCGTTCCCAGCCTGCCGCCAGTTCGACGCCCGACAGGCGCGCGCTGACATTGCGATAGGTGATGACACCGGGCACCGAGAACTGATCGCGCAGGATGTAATCGTCCACCCAGTCGGCATAGGCCGAGGCGTTCAGATACCAGTTGCCCTTGTCGATCTGCACACCAAGATCAAGCTGATGATGCTTTTCCGGGTCGATATCCGGGTTGCCCACCCAGGTCGACCGCCCCATCGCGCGTTCCGTCGCGTCCGCAGTCCGTACCGAACGCGACAGCCCGGCAAACAGCGTCGTGTCCGGGGTCAGGTCGTATTCCAGCCGGATCAGCCCGCCGAAATTGTCTTCGGTCCGGGCGCTGTTGAAGGTCGTGCCGTATTGCGCCATGTAATAGGTGTTCGGCGTACGGCCCCCGTCCAGCGCGGGTGAAACATTCGCGGCCCCCGCATCGGCGCGCACATGATCATAGCGCGCGCCCAGCTTCAGCCGGGCCCGGTCTGTCAGCTCGGTTTCGGATTCGAAATACAGGCCGGTCTGCTCGATTGTCACGTCGGGCCACATCAGGAACCGCATGCGCGTCGGGTCAGACGCATCCAGTTGCGGGATCATCCCCGGCATCCCGGCATACATGGCCGCGAAACGATTGTTCGACTGGTAATCGACCCCCAGTTTGGCTTCGGTCGCGCCAAAGCTAAGCTGCGCTTCCAGCTTGCCACCCGTCGTGTCCGATGTCGAAGGCGTCACCATCGCCATCGCCCCGACAGGACGCAGCGAATAGTTGTCCATGACGTGATCGACGGTGCTGAAATAGATATTGCCCTCGATCCGATTCAGAATTCCGGCATTCACATCCACACCGCCGCGCAGGCGATAGACGAATGTTTCGTCCAGCGGGCTGTCCATGCCCGCGCCGGGAAACAGCACGTCTTCGGCAAGGCTGTAATCCACGTCAAAGGCCAGGTCGATTCCCCCGCCGACATAGCCAAAGGTCAGCCCGGCGTTGGTCTGATCGAACGCACTGCGAACCGTCCGGCCCGATCCGTCCGTGTAATTGCCGGCGGTCGCATGATCCAGGCCACCCTCGATATAAAATCCCTTGCCCAGATCGACAGACAGGGTGCCGCCCAGTTCCGTGCCGGTGCCGTTGGTCCCGGTCCCTGCGGACAAGGTGCCTTCGATCCGTTTGTCGTTCTCGAACTCGGGCGCCTCGCGCTCCAGAATGACAGCGCCGCCCGAACCACCGGGGCCGTTGGTGACGCTGGAATACCCTTTTTCAACGATGATCGTATCGGCACGATTCAGCGAGGCCGTGCTTGTCGGCGGATCCATCCGGTTGGGGCAGGCCCCATAGGTGAACGATCCGGCGTCGATGATATTAAGCTGGTTCTGCTGCTGGCCGCGGATCACCAGCTCCAGCCCATGACCGCCCATGCGCCCCGAGGTGACACCGGGCACGCTGCGCAGAACCTCCGCCGCATCGGATGCGGGAGGCGTACTCATCCCCGAGGTGGGGAGGATACTGGTCATGGGGCCGTCTTGTGGTGCACCGCCGTTGACGGTGATGGGGGCCAGTACAAGCGGGGCCTCTTCGTCGGCGTTTGCCGGATCATGGGTCTGGGCAAGCGCCAGCCCTGAAATCGAACACGTCAGAAGGGCCGAGACGCTGACACGCGTCGCGAAAGAAAAAAACATCGGGATGATCCTTTGATCGTTTGAATGGTCCGCGGCAAACACGCCGCGACATGCCGCCTCCGGCGTTTCTCAACGCCGGTCGGTCATTGTTTTCCTGGGATCAAACGGTCAAAGGCGGGGCGCGGATCGCATAAGGCCGCCCGCAAGTATCGCACGGAACCTGCGCCACTTCGGGGAGGACATAGCGCAACGTGTACTGCGAAATGGCAACATTCGTATCGGGCTGCACCGCCCAAGCATCTGACACCGCTACGATACAGAGCGGACAGTGCCCCTCCATATCCGCGTGGCCGCCAGACTCTTGGGATTGCGAAATCGTGACCGTCTGCGCACCATCGGCACTGCAAATGATCATCTCGATCGCATCGGCCCGCGTACTGCCCGCGGCCGGCAGGAACGCCGTCGCCACCTGCACCGCCAGAAGGGCGGTCAGGAACAGTGATACAGCGCCACTGAAAAGCGAACTTGTACGGCGTACTTGCTGCATGGCCGTCTTAATCGCGCGAGAAACACTGAATTAGCAAGCTATATTTCGTCGCACATAGACGTTCCATGAACCGACCGCTTGGCGAGACTGCGGATCGCGACTGGACCAAAGATACAGTCGGCCCTCATACATTCCGGCGTAGGGGATATTTCCGGCTCACCTAGTAGTGCTGTTGCGCCCCCTGTCAACGCGGGTTTCAGCCGACGCTGCCCCCCTTCGGCCTATTCGCGAAAGGCCTTGGCGAAATAATCGCTCAACGGCTTGACCAGATAGGTCATCGGGGTGCGGTCATCGGTGCGAATGAAGGCCTCGACCGGCATGCCGGGGATCAGGGCGGTCCCCTCGGGCAGTTTGTCCTGTTCACCTTCGCTCAGAACGATCTCGGCCCGATAATAGGATTGCCGCGTGGCCTCGTCCTGAAAGGCGTCGGCAGAAATCTGTGTCACCTGTCCCGTCAGTTCCGGGGTTTGGCGCTGATCCAGTGCCGAGAACCGCAAGACAACCTCCTGACCGACATAGATCTTGTCGATATGGATCGGCTCGACCTGTGCGTTGATGATCAATGGCCTGTCCTGCGGCACGATGTAGAGCACCGGATCGGCCGGACGTAAAACCGAACGCGGGCCAAAAACCTGAAGGCCGTAAACCACCCCCGATACCGGGGCCGCAACCTCAAGACGGCTCATGCGTTCGATCAGCGCGCGGCGCTCCTCGCGCAGTTCCAGTTCCCGGTATTGCAGATCGCGCAGTCGGGTGATTGCCTCTTCCCGTCGCTGGCTTTGCAATTTGAGGATCTCGATGTCGATCTCGGTGATCCGGCCATTGGCCTGCGCCTTTTGCGCTTCAAGCTCTCCCATGGAGCCGCTCAGGCGGGCCTCCTCGCGCTGCAGGGACAGCACCCGCGCAGACTGAGCCAACCCGCGATCCAACAGCGATTGCTGATCGTTCAGTTCCTTGCGGATCAACCCGAGTTGCCTGTCCAGAGAGTTTTGCTGCGCCTCGATCCCGCCGATCTGGTTTTCGATCTGGCCGCGCCGCTTTTGCAACTGATCGACCTCTTGCGCAATGGATTGCGCGCGGGCCCGCATCAAGCGTTCCTGCCCGGCAATAAGATCTGCGGCGTCCTTACCTGCTTGCGCGGCCTGCATCAGCAGCGGATCGAAAGTGATCATTTGACTGTCGTCACGTTCGGCCTCAAGCCGGCCACGGCGCGCCATGATCTCGAACAATTGGTTTTCCGTCACAACCAGCGTCGACCGCAGGTCGGTCGCATCCAGACGCAACAACACATCGCCTGCGGCAACCTCGTCGCTCTCTCCGACCAGAATGGCGTCGACCACGCCGCCGTCGGGATGCTGGACCACCTGCCGGTTCTGATCCACCTCGATGCGGCCTCCGGCGATGATCGCACCCGATATATTGGTCGTGACAGCCCATGTCCCGAACCCGCCGATCAGCAGAACGAGACCCAAAAGCCCTACGGTCAAAGGCCGGCGGACAGACCAGGGATCGCGTTTATCCCGATTGATCATCTCACGCCTCCCTGCGCCGGGGTGCGGGCGATTTCGCCGTGGTTCTTTACCACATCGCGCAGGACCGTTTCCTTGGGGCCAAAGGCGCGCACCATACCGTTTTCCAGCATCAACAGCAGATCGCATTCTTGAATCGCCGCCGGACGGTGCGCCATGATCAACACCGATTTGCCTTCGGCCTTGAAACTGCGGATCGCGGCGTTCACCGCCTCGCTGCCCTCGTTGTCGAGATTTGAATTCGGTTCGTCCAGAACCAGCAGAACGGGATCGCCGTACATCGCCCGCGCCAGCCCGACCCGTTGCATTTGTCCGCCCGAGAGCTGTCCGCCACTTGCGCTGACCCGCGTGTCGTATCCGTTGGGCAGCTTGAGGATCATATCGTGCGCATCGGCCTTTCTGGCGGCGGCGACAACGGCCTCGGCATCCGGAAAGGTGGACAGGCGCGAGATATTCTCGGCAATCGTTCCGTCGAAAAGCTGCACCCGTTGGGGCAGGTAGCCGATATGCTGGCCCTGAACATCAGGGGCGTACTGATCCAGCGTGGCCCCATCGAGCCTGATCTTGCCGCCAGCGGGACGCCATACCCCGGTCAGCACCTTGGCCAGGGTCGATTTTCCCGCCCCAGACGGGCCGATCACCCCGACGGCCTGCCCCGGCTGCACCGTGAACGTCACCGATTTCAGCGCCGCCTGTTGCAGACCCGGCGGAACCACGGTCACGCCCTGCAACGACAGCACGGCTCGTGGCCTGGGAAGGCTTGTCCTGGGAGAATCGGGGCGCTGCTCGGCAAGCAGATGGGCCAGGTTATCCCATCCCTTGATTGCGCGATGGACCATCGCCCATTGACCGATGAGTTGCTCGACCGGGGCAAGCGCCCGGCCCAGCAGGATCGACCCGGCAATCATCGCCCCCGCAGTCAGTTCTCCCTGCAGCACCAGATACGCGCCGAGGCCCAGCATCGCGGATTGCACGAACAGACGGAACGTCTTGGTCGCGCTGGAAAAGCTGCCGCCCAGATCGGCCGAGCGGATTTGTTCGCGCAGCGCCTTGTCTCTCAACTGCCGCCAACGGGCAAAGGCCGCATCCCGCATACCCATGGCCTGAACCATCTCGGCCTCGCCATGAATTTGCATCGACATCGCCTCCGATGCGACGCTGGCGCGGTTGGCTTCGAACAGGGGCTGGCGCGTGGCCATCTGGTTGATCAAGGTGACAATGATCAGGGCCAGCCCCCCGGCAACCGCAAGTGCCCCCAGCCACGGATGGAATATCCATATCCCCGCAAGAAAAAACGGCGTCCAGGGAATGTCGAACACCGCCATCAGCACCGGAGACGACATCAGCCTCTGAATCGCTTCGAGATCGCGCAAGCCTGTCTGGGTGCCTTGATCCGGCGCAATCGCGGCCTTGCGCACCACCGCATCGAACACCCGGTGATCCAGCCGCGCCTGGAACCGCGCGGCCACACGCCCCATGATGCGCCCGCGGGAGTAATCCAGCACCCCCATCATGCCATAGAGAAACACCACCAGCACCGACAACGCGACCAGGGTTTCGACCGACCGGCTGCCAAGCACGCGGTCATAGACCTGCAGCATGTAGAGCGGGCCCGTCAGCATCAACAGATTTGCGAAAAAACTGAAGATCCCGACAAACCAGTAGAGTGGGCGGCTTTCCCGACGGGCGGCGCGCAGCTCTTCCTGGCCGGCGGCAATCTGAACCTTATTCAACCTCATGACGAAACCCGTGTACTTGATTGCCGGTTTGCAACTTTTGGGCACCCGTAAGCGTTTATCGGATTTCGTTGAAACGAACCATCGGGATCTGCCACGTCAGTATCGGCACAATAAGATTTCGCAATCGTTTAAAACCGGCCAATCTGTGGTTCATTTCCCCTTCAAAGGAGATATTCCCGGATGATGACCTTCGACCGGATACCTCAGGCCCGCAAAATCCGCACGATTCATTGATCCATCTCTCTATGGCACGAACCTTGGTTGTTGTGCCCTCAAGCACGACCGGGCCTGTCCGCCCGTCATGGCGCATTCACAAGCCAGTCATAAACCAGCTGCGCCCGGTCCGAAGCATGGGGATGGAGCCTGACATAGAAATCCTCGGTCGTTTCCACCCGTTCCGGCAGGAGCGGTACAAGTTCACCTGCATCAATGAACCGTTTGGTCAATCCGACCCACCCCAGAACGGCCCCCATATCGTCGCGCGCGGCTTGCAGGGCAATCACATAGTTGTTGACGCGGTGGCTGTTTTTCACCGGGCCGCTGTAACCCAGTGCGCGGAACCAGCCCGGCCAGTCGGTCCACCCGACCACGGCGGACTCGAAATGTATCAATGACAATTTCGCCAGGTCCTCGACCCGCTCGATCTCGTGTGCGCAGGCAAAACGCGGACTGCCCAATGCCATGATCCGATCATGGAACAGGATGTGGCATTTGCCGGTTTCGCGCGACATGTCCCCATAATGAATGCTCAGATCGCAGTCCGCCGGGGATTGACCGGTATCGTCGACGATCTGAGCGACCGAGACATCGCCGTGCGATTTCCAGAATTGGGCCAGTTTCGGTGTCAGCCAGAGCGAACTGACGGCCGTGGTCACCCCGATCGTGACAGAAGCCCGGTTCGACCTCTGCCTGAGTTGATCCACGGCATCGCTCATGGTTTCGAAACCGCGTTGCAGCGCGACCAGCAGGTAGGCCCCGGTCTCCGTCAATTCGACACCACGATGATGACGGCGGAACAAAGGGCAGCGCAACTCGGTCTCCAGCACCTTGATCTGGTGGCTGATGGCGGCGGGGGTCACGTTCAGTTCGCGGGCGGCGGGCTTGAACCCGACATGCCGCGCCGCCGCCTCGAAGGCGACAAGCGCGCTCATCGGGGGCAGGCCATAGGGGCGCTTAGGCAAAGTAACCTCATCCGTAATCGTGATATGCGACGCTATAGGTGGGCCATGTGACGTTTTCGGCATCGCGCTGCATTAGAATAACTAAGTCAGGTTGAAATTTTATGCAATTGCCACCAAGGCCCTTCGCCCCAAGACTGTGCGCTGCTCCTCGCACACCATAAGGACCACGCCATGCTTCAGGACGCCCCGCGCAAGCCACGAACAAGCCGCCGCAACCGCTCACAATCGCCGCGCAGCAATGAACGAGGGCAAAACCTGCATCTGCGAGTGCCGTTCATCACCCGCAAGATACCCACCTATGACCTGCTGGGCGAAGAGGCCCTGCTAAAGATCGAGGCCACCGCCGACCGCATCCTTGCCGAAATCGGGATCGAACTGCGCGAGGATGAAGAGGCGCTTCGACTCTACCGTGAAGCAGGCGCAAAGGTCACCGAAATATCGGCGCAGGCATGGAACCTGAAATTCGAACCCGGTATGATCCGCGAAATCCTGAAGACCGCGCCGGGGCGGTTCACGCAATACGCCCGCAACCCCGCCAATAATGTCGAGATCGGCGGCGATGCGATGGTTTTCGCCCCCTCCTACGGGTCGCCCTTCGTGATGGATATGGATAACGGGCGCCGCTACGGGACCATCGCCGATTTCGAAAACCTCGTGAAACTGGCGCAATCCTCGCCCTGGCTGCACCATTCCGGCGGCACCATCTGCGAGCCCACCGACGTGCCTGTGAACAAGCGCCACCTCGATATGGTCTATGCCCATATGCGCTATTCCGACCGGGCCTTCCTCGGCTCGATCACCGCGCCGGAACGCGCCGCCGACAGTATCGAGATGTGCCGCATCCTGTTCGGCGCGGATTTCGTGGACCGGAACTGCGTCATCATGGGGAATTTCAACACCACCTCGCCGCTAGTGCTGGACGGGGTGACGACGGCGGGCATCCGCACCTATGCCGAGGCCGGACAGGCCTCGATTCATCTGCCGTTCCTTCTGGGAGGGGCGGTCGCGCCGCTGACGATGGCGGGCGCCGTGGCGCAATGCCTGGCCGAATCCATGACCTCCTGCGCGCTGACGCAACTGGTGCGTCCCGGAGCGCCCGCCGTTCTGGCCGGATTCCTGTCGTCCATGTCGCTGCGCTCGGGCAGCCCCACCTTCGGCACGCCCGAACCGGCGCTCGGCTCGCTGGTCATGGGGCAACTGGCGCGGCGGCTGGATATGCCCCTGCGCTGTGCAGGCAATTTCAGCACTTCGAAACTGCCCGATGGGCAGGCAATGCAGCAATCCATGATGTCGATGATGTCGGCCATTCAGGGCGGCGCGAATTACATCCTGCACACCGCCGGGTTCCTCGACGGGCTTTTGTCCATGTCCTACGAGAAATTCGTGATGGACTGCGATATGGCCGGCGCGTTGCACGCCTACATGGCCGGGATCGAGGTGAACGAGGATACCCTGGGCTTCGAGGCCCTGGCACAGAATGGTCCGGGCGAACACCTGTTCGGCACCGACCACACGCTGCGCCACTATCAGAACGCATACTGGGACAGCGCCATGAACGACGACCAACCGTTCGAAACGTGGAGCGAACAGGGCGGCACAGATTATGCGCAGGTGGCAAACCAGCGCTGGAAAGACCTGCTGAACGCCTACGAAGCCCCCGCGATGGACCCGGCCCTGGACGACGCCCTGAAGGATTTCGTTACCCGCAAGAAAGCGTCGATGCCGGACGCCTGGTATTGATCTCCGGGCGGCGCTCAGCCCCGGCGCGCATCGCCCGGCGCGGTATATCCATGCCGGGCATGAAACCGCTCCAACTCTCGCTGGGGCGGGGTGTGGCCGGTATAGGTTTTGACGTAGCCGGGTATACGGATCATCCGGGTTTCAAGATCTTCGCTCACCTGCATCGAAATATAGCCGATCTGCGTCAGGTATACGGTGCGCGCCCGCACATCCGCCTCGCTGCTCTCATAGCCGAACCGCTCGAACATGCCCCGGATCGCCGCCAGCCGGGTATCGTCGGCGTGATGCACCCGGTCGGCCACCGCCTGCTCCCGATGTGCCCAGCCCCGCACCGCCATATCAAGGCGCGGCTCGAACGGGCCGTCCTCCAGAAACACCCCGATGACGTTCAATACCGCCTCGGTGATGGTTTCGCCGTAGCTTTGCGTTGCCGCGACAAGGCTGGCGGTATTGCTGTCTTCCCAGCTTTGCACAAGCGCCTCAAGCAGGGCGGCGCGATCCTTGAAAAACCAGTAAAAACTGGTGCGCGACAGGTTCAGTTGGCTGGCCAGTGGCTGAATCTTCACCGCGTCCAGTCCCGATTCGATGAACGCGTCGCGCGCCGCCGCAAGCCAAAGTTCGCGTGAGCCGCGCCAGCCGCTGGTTTTCTCGCTATTCTCGGGTCGGGGCATCTTTGTCATGCGCCCACCCTATCCCCGGACGGCGCAATGGGCAATTAAATCGTCAGTCATGAACATAAACTTGACATAAATGCACATTTCAGGAATCCTCGACTCAGCCAGACGGAGTAACCCCATGTCCAAAGATCCCCTCCTTCAGCCTTACCAGCTCAAGCACCTGACCCTTCGCAACCGCATCATGACCACCGCACATGAACCCGCCTACCCCGAAGACGGCATGCCCAAGGATCGCTATGCCGCCTACCACGCCGAACGCGCCAGGGCCGGTGTGGCACTGGCCATGACGGCAGGTTCGGCGGCGGTCAGCCGTGACAGCCCGCCGGTGTTCAACAACATCCTCGCCTACAAGGACGAGGTCGTGCCGTGGATTCGCAAACTCACCGATGCCTGCCACGATCACGGCTGTGCGGTGATGATCCAGCTGACCCACCTGGGCCGCCGCACCGGCTGGGCCAAGGGTGACTGGCTGCCTTCGGTGTCGTCTTCCAAACACCGCGAACCGGCCCACCGCGCCTTTCCCAAACTGGCCGAAGACTGGGACATCGAACGCATCATCGGCGATTTCGCCGATGCCACCGAACGGATGAAAGAAGGCGGCATGGACGGGATCGAATTGCAGGTCTACGGCCACCTGCTCGATCAGTTCTGGTCGCCGCTGACCAACGATCTCGACGGCCCCTATGGCGGGCAGTCTCTGGACAGCCGCCTGAAACTGGTTTTCGACGTGCTGCGCGGCATCCGCAAGCGCGTGGGTGACGATTTCATCGTCGGCCTGCGCTACACCGCCGACGAGGCCGAGGCCGGCGGCATCACCCCCGAAGAAGGCATCGAGATTTCCAAGCGCCTGGCCGACAGCGGCATGGTCGATTTCCTCAATGTGGTGCGCGGGCGCATCCACACCGATCCGGCCATGACCGATGTGATCCCCGTGCAGGGGATGAAGAACGCCCCGCATCTCGATTTCGCCGGTGCGGTGAAAAAGGCCACCGGCATGCCCACCTTCCACGCGGCCAAGATTCCCGATGTGGCCACCGCGCGCCATGCCATCGATGCCGGCCTGCTCGACATGGTGGGCATGACCCGTGCCCATATGGCCGATCCGCATATCGTGCAAAAGATCGTCGAGGGGCGCGAGGACGATATCCGCCCCTGCGTCGGCGCGACCTTCTGCCTTGACCGGATCTATGCCGCAGGCGAAGCCCTGTGCATCCACAACCCGGCAACGGGCCGCGAACTCAGCATGCCGCACACGATCCCTGCGGCAGAGACAAGGAAAAAGGTCGCCATCATCGGCGCCGGTCCCGCCGGTCTGGAAGCGGCCCGCGTCGCCGCCGAACGCGGCCATGACGTCACCGTGCTTGAGGCCCAGCCCGATCCGGGCGGGCAGGTCCGCCTGACCGCGCAGAACCCGCGCCGCCGCGAGATGATCTCGATCATCGACTGGCGCATGTCCCAGTGCGCCGCGCGCGATGTGGCCTTCCATTTCAACACCTGGGCCGAGGCATCGGATGTCACCGCGCTCGATCCTGACGTCGTGATCGTCGCCACCGGCGGCCTGCCCAATACCGAACTGTTCGAATCCGGCAAGGAACAGGATCTGGTCGTCACCTCGTGGGATCTGATCTCGGGCGACGTGAAACCGGGGCAGAATGTGCTGATCTATGACGAAAGCGGCGATCACCCCGGTCTGATGGCTGCCGAAGTCGCCGCCAATGCCGGGGCCAGTGTCGAGGTCATGACCCCCGACCGCATGTTCGCCCCCGACATCATGGCGATGAACCTGACGCCTTACATGCGCGCCCTTCAGGACAAGGACGTGACGTTCACCGTCACCCGCCGCCTCCTGAACGTCACCCGCGACGGCAATCAACTGAGGGCGACGATCGGCACGGATTACAGCGATTTCACCTCTGAGAAGACCTATGATCAGGTCGTGGTGAACTATGGCACCCTGCCGATGGATGAGCTGTATTTCGATCTCAAACCGTTGTCCTCGAACGGCGGCGAGGTCGATTACGATGCCCTGACTGCCGGCCAGCCGCAGACCGTGACGCGCAACCCCGACGGAAAATTCCAACTGTTCCGCATCGGCGACGCCGTCAGCGCCCGCAACACCCACGCGGCAATCTACGACGCGCTGCGTTTGGTCAAGGATATCTGAAATGCTCTCCGGTTGCCCGATGGGGCAACCGGAAGGTCAGACGAACGGACCTTTGTAGAAATCTGTCAGGCGTCTTTCGAATCCCACGTGGGATGGAAGCGTCCGGCAGGAGACAGGGTGAAAATCTCGGCCCCGTCCGCCGTCACGCCGATGGAATGCTCGAACTGCGCCGACAGGGACTTGTCCCGTGTCACCGCTGTCCAGTCATCGGCCAGAACCTTGGTTTCCGGGCGTCCCAGGTTCACCATCGGTTCGATGGTAAAGAACATACCTTCTTCCAGAACCGGCCCCGTGCCCGCACGGCCGTAATGCAGAACGTTCGGCGGCGCGTGAAACACGCGCCCCAACCCGTGACCGCAGAAATCGCGCACGACCGACATGCGGTTCGCTTCCACATAGGTTTGGATCGCATGACCGATATCGCCAAAGGTATTGCCGGGTTTGACCGACTCTATCCCCCTCATGAGCGAATCATGTGTCACCTGAATCAGACGTTCGGCCTTGCGGCTCAGTTTGCCCGCGACATACATGCGACTGGTATCGCCGAACCAGCCGTCAACGATCACCGTCACGTCGATATTCAGAACGTCGCCATCCTTCAGCTTCTTGTCGCCGGGGATGCCGTGACAGACCACGTGATTGACGCTGATACAGCTCGCATGCTTGTAGCCCTTGTAGCCAATCGTGGCTGATTTTGCACCTGCGGCATTCACCTTGTCTTCGATAATGCGGTCAATCTCGCCAGTGGTCTGGCCGGGGTAAATATGCTCGGCGACCTCGTCGAGAATCCTTGCCGCCAAAGTGCCGGCCTTGTGCATACCTGCAAAGTCCGCGTCCTCATGGATGCGGATACCGTCCCGGGTCACTCGTCCGTTATGTTTGCTCTTCACGCGCGTTATCCAACCTTTCAGCCTATATGGCCCATATCTAAGGTTTTTTCCCGGAAAGGGCCAGAGGGGCAACAGCACTCGATAGCCAACCGCACAGCGATGTGACCCCTTGACTATGCGCACTATAGGCGCGGAAGATACCCTCTCTGTGCGTCCGCGCACCCTTCTGTGCATTTACACACCGCACATTGTGCAAACTGGGCAGACAACCGCAGTTGCCAACACCGGGATTTGCACATTACCCTGCCGCAACATCGCGAACCGTCCCTCAGACGCACTGCCTGATTTCCCTGAAAGGTCTGACATGTTGTCATTTTCCCGGCTACTTCTGGCCATCGCACTTCTGTTTTCAGCCACGCTGCAGGGTATGGCACAACAATCCGGCCAGCCCGTTCCGGTCACCGTGGTCACTATGCAGCCGCAAACCGTAACTCTGACCTCGACACTGCCGGGTCGTGTGGCAGCTTCGGCAGAGGCCGAAGTACGCCCGCAAGTCAACGGCATCATCACCGAACGCCTCTTTGATGAAGGCGCTGAGGTGAAGGCCAACGATCCGCTCTATCGGATCGACGCCGCCAGCTATGAGGCCGCCGTTCAACAGGCCCGCGCCGGCGTGGCGCAGGCCGAGGCACAGTTGGGCGCCGCCCGCCGCGAAGCTGCGCGACTGGTCGAATTGCAGGCACGCAACGTGGCCAGCGAACAGGCCCTGGACGAAGCGCAAGCCGCCCGCGACTCGGCAGAAGCGGCACTGGAACTGGCACGTGCCCAACTGAATGCCGCCGAGATCGAACTGGGGCACACCACGATCCGCGCACGGTTGTCGGGCCGCATCGGCCTGTCCCAAACCAGCCCCGGCGCACTGGTCACCGCCAGTCAGGCGCAACCTCTGGCGGTGATCCGCGACATTGATCCGGTCCATGTGGATGTAACCCAGTCCGCCGCCGATCTGTTACGGTGGCGACGCGGCGAAACCGAAGAGAACCTGGCCGGGGCCGATGGTACCGTGCGCCTGACACTGGCTGACGGATCGGACTACGGTGAAACAGGGCGCTTGCAGGCAGCCGAACCCAACGTGGACCCGCAAACCGGGGTGGTGACATTGCGGATGCAATTCGCCAACCCGAGCGCGCTTTTGCTTCCGGGAATGTATGTTCAGGTGAACATGCCGGTCGAAGTGGCCGATGGCGTCTTCCTGGTCCCGCAAGAAGGCGTGGTACGCGATCGGCGGGGACGGCCCGTAGCCTGGGTGGTCAACGCCGATAACGTGATCGAGGAGCGCGCGCTGTCTATCCTTCAGGATCGCGCCTCGGACTGGGTTGTCGATAGCGGGCTGGAACCGGGTGACCGCATCGTCGTGGCCGGATTCCAGAAAACCGCGCCGGGGGCCACCGTGGCCCCCGAGGAACGCGCCGCGCCCGACGGCGCGGCGTCCGAGCAATGATGCGCAGGCACGGGGACGCATAGATCATGGCACGTTTTTTCATCGACCGGCCCGTCTTTGCCTGGGTGATTTCTATCATCATCATGGGAATCGGGGCCCTGGCGATCCGGGTCCTGCCCATCGCACAGTATCCGCAAATCGCACCGCCCTCGGTGGCGATCTCGGCCACCTATCCCGGCGCTTCGGCGAATACGGTCGCGAATACCGTCACCCAGGTGATCGAACAACAGATGACCGGGCTGGACGGGCTGCGCTATTTCTCGTCCAGTTCCAACGCGGCGGGACGGGTCAGCATCACCCTGACGTTTGAAACTGGCACGGATGCCGACATTGCCCAGGTGCAGGTCCAGAACAAACTGAGCCAGGCCACGCCGCTCCTGCCCGAGATCGTTCAACGGCAGGGCATTACCGTCGAAAAATCCTCAGCCGGGTTCCTGATGGTGGTTGCCCTGATTTCCGAGGATGGCGACCTCGAACAGGTCGACCTGGCCGATTACATGGAATCCAATCTGGTCGATGAACTCAGCCGGATTCAGGGCGTGGGCTCCGTAGAGGTGTTTGGCGGGCAATACGCGATGCGTATCTGGCTCGATCCGTCCAAACTGGCCGCTTTCGAGCTGACGCCTGCGGATGTGGTGGCTGCCGTTTCGGCGCAAAACGCGCAGATTTCAGCCGGCTCTTTCGGGGCGCGGCCCACGGTGGATGGGCAACAGCTGAACGCCACGATCACCGCGCAATCGCTGCTCAGCACACCCGAAGATTTCCGCCAGATCGTACTGCGCGCCGAAACCGACGGCGGCCTCGTGCTGCTGGACGATGTCGCCCGCGTCGAAATCGGCGCGGAAAACTACGCCACCATCGCCCGGTTCAACGGCGCCCCGTCTGCGGGCATGGCCATCAGCCTGGCGTCCGGCGCGAACGCGCTGGACACGGCTGAAGCCGTCAAATCGCAAATGGAGGAATTCTCCCGCTTCTTCCCCGAAGGCGTCGATTACGTCATTCCCTACGACACCACGCCATTCGTCGAGATTTCGATCGAGGAGGTCGTCAAAACCCTGTTCGAGGCAATCGTGCTGGTGTTCCTCGTGATGTTCCTGTTCCTGCAAAACCTGCGGGCGACGCTGATCCCCACGCTGGCCGTACCCGTGGTTCTGCTGGGCACTTTCGGCGTCCTGGCGGTGGCAGGGTTCACGATCAACACCCTGACCATGCTGGCCATGGTGCTCGCCATCGGCCTTCTGGTGGACGACGCCATCGTTGTGGTCGAAAACGTCGAGCGCATCATGGAAGAAGAAGGCCTGCCGCCGCGCGAGGCCACGCATAAATCCATGGGCCAGATCACCGGCGCCCTGATCGGCATCGCGATGGTGCTGTCGGCGGTGTTCGTGCCAATGGCGTTTTTCCCCGGTTCGACCGGTGTGATCTACCAACAGTTCGCAATCACCATCGTGTCGGCGATGGCGCTGTCGGTCGTGGTGGCGATCACGCTGACACCCGCCCTTTGCGCCTCGCTGCTCAAGGCCAAGGGGCACGGCAAGGCGCGTGGCCCGTTCGCCTGGTTCAATACCGGTTTCAACAAACTGATCTCTGGCTATACCAGCACGGTCGGCTGGACCGTGAAGCGTCCGTTTCGCGTGGCAATGATCTATCTCGCAATGGCCGCTGTGATGGTCATGCTGTTCATGCGCACCCCCACCGGGTTTCTGCCCGAAGAGGATCAGGGCATCCTGTTCACCCTGATCCAGACCCCCACCGGGGCCTCTGCCGAGCGCACGCTGGACGTCGTCAAGCAAATCGAAGATTACTACCTGAACCACGAAACCGAGGTCGTGAACTCGATGTTCGGCGTCGTCGGCTTCAGCTTTGCCGGCAGCGGACAGAACATGGGGATCGCCTTTGTCCAGTTGAAAGACTGGGATGAACGCCCCTCCCCCGCGCAAAGCGTTCAGGCACTGGCTGGCCGGGCCTTCGGGGCGTTCAGCCAGATCCAGGACGCGATGGTGTTCCCCGTCGTTCCGCCTTCGGTGATCGAACTGGGCAACGTGTCGGGCTTCGATTTCTACCTTCAGGCACGCGGCGGCCAAAGCCACGAAGACATGATCAATGCCCGAAATCAGTTGCTGGGGCTGGCGGCACAAAGCGAGATCGTCACCTCGGTCCGGCCAAGCGGGCTTGAGGACGCGGCACAGTTCAACCTGGATATCGACTGGCGCAAGGCCGGGGCCATGGGGCTGACGCCCACCGATGTGGGGCAATTGCTGCAAATCGCCTGGGCCGGAACCTATGTGAACGATTTCATCGACCAGGGCCGGATCAAGCGCGTCTATGTTCAGGGCGAGGCCGACGCACGCACCGCCCCCACCGATATTGACAAATGGCGGGTGCGCAACGCCAGCGGCGGTCTGGTCCCCTTCTCCAACTTCGCGGAAGGAAATTGGGATTACGGCGCACAGGGGCTTTATCGCTACAACGGCGTCCCGTCGATCCAGATTCAGGGCACACCGGTGCCCGGCGTCAGCACGGGCGAGGCGATGGCCGAAATGGAACGGCTGGTCGCTCAACTGGGCGATGGCTATAACCTTGCCTGGACTGGCCTGTCTCTGGAAGAGCGTGATTCCGGCAATCAGGCCCCGCTGCTTTACGCCTTGTCGCTGGCTGCGGTGTTCCTGTCCCTCGCGGCCCTTTACGAAAGCTGGTCGATTCCCTTCGCGGTGATGCTGGCCATGCCGATCGGTGTGCTTGGGGCGCTCATCGGCGCCTGGCTGGGGTCGTTCGAGAACGGCGTGTTCTTCCAGGTCGGCCTGCTGACGGTGATCGGCCTGACAGGCAAGAACGCCATCCTGATCGTCGAATTCGCCCGCGACCGCTATGAAGGGGGCGAAAGCCTGATCGAGGCCGTGGTCGAAGCCGGGCGTCAGCGTTTTCGCCCGATCATCATGACATCAATGGCCTTCTCTCTGGGCGTGTTGCCACTGGTGCTGAGTTCCGGGGCGGGCTCGGGCGGGCGCAACGCCATCGGCTCGGGCGTCCTGGGGGGCACGTTGTCGGCCACCGTTCTGGGGGTGCTTTTCATCCCCCTGTTCTTCGTGATCGTCGCCCGCCTGTTCCGCAGGGCCGGCGGTAAATAATCCCGAACCGGGGCGCCTGACATCAGCGCGCCCCGGTCGTCCGACACCTCGCTCTCATCCGACACCAACGGATCGCACCCCGGATCGCTTTCGCAACCACATTGCAAATGAAAAACTGGCGATCCCGCGAGGACTCGAACCCCGAACCTGCTGATTAGAAGTCCCGGTCAGGCGGTTTCGCCGTATCGCGCCAAATTTCGCCGCACTTCGAAAAATCACTTTATTTCAGATATTTAGATTGACGGCTGTTGCGCCTGTCTATCACAAACGACTCCAGATTTTGCTGCACGGTGCTTCCGTATTGCTTCCGGCAGGCAGTCATGACCTTGGAGGTGTTCACAAATGTTCCGGCTCACAAAACGCTCTGTTGAAGCCCTCGATTTGCGTGAAAAGGACTACATCGAATGGGACCGCGACGTGGCCGGGTTCGGGGTGCGGGTCTATCCATCGGGTAAGAAGGCCTATCTGGTCCAATACCGCAGCGGACGCCGCACCCGTCGCTACACCATTGGATCGCATGGCGTGCTGACCGCCGATCAGGCCCGCGCCGAAGCAAAGCGCCTTCTGGGCGATGTGTTGCGCGGAGAAGACCCCTCGGGCACGCGGCGGGACCGAAGACAGGCCCCGACCGTTAAGGCGCTCTGTGAGCGGTTCTTGCAAGACTACGCGGCGGTCCATTGCAAACCATCGACAAATCGTTCCTACGAAATGCTGATCCGGCTGCACATCAAGCCCGCGCTTGGCCCCATGCTGATCCAAGACGTCACCCGCGCCGATGTAGCGGCCTTGCACCTGAGACTAAGTGCTGACGCGCCTTATCAGGCTAACCGGGTGCTTGCGCTACTCTCAAAGCTGTTCAACACGGCGGAAGATTGGGGATTGCGCGCCGAAGGCTCCAACCCTTCGCGCCGGATCAAGAAGAACCGCGAGGAAGAAAAGAAGCGCTATCTCAGCGACGATGAACAGATGCGCTTGGGCCGGGTTTTGAATGACTGTCTCGAAGACGGGAGCGAAACCGTCTTTGTCGTGTCGGCCATCATGCTTTTGATGCTGACGGGGTGCCGTCGCAATGAGATCACCACCCTGAAATGGACCTATGTGCATTATACGCACTTGGACCTGCCGGACAGCAAGACGGGCCGCAGGCGTATTCCGCTACCGCGTGAGGCCTACGAAATCCTCATGGGCGTGCCGCGAGAGGAGGGGAACCCTTATGTGATCCGAGGGCTGACCGAAGACGGACACCTGACCGATTTGGAACGGCCTTGGCGACGTATCCGAAGCCGCGCCGGGTTGCCGGACGTGCGGTTGCATGATCTGCGACACACCTATGCATCGGTCGCGATGCAGAACGGTATCGATCCCTTCACGCTTAAAGAAATCATGGGGCACCGGAATTTGCAGACCACCTTACGTTACGCACATCTGGCAGACGACGCCGTACAGCGCGCCGCCGGGTCGGTGGCGTCGCGTTTGGCCGGGGCTATAGGTAAGAGGGATAGCGAACCACGGCGGCTGCGCGCGGTCCAGTGAACGCCGTTACCTTACGTATATGTAGGGGCCTATAGATATAGGGATGCTTGGCCCCCAATCTCGTATCGCGTACGTACCTACGAATAGAGGGCCTGCCTACGTACGATACGTACATAGGGAAAACTCAGCCTCGCTCAATAAACCGCGAAGGGTCTAAGGATGCGTTTCGATATCTCAGGGCACTATCTTCTGCTGCAAGCTTTTGACCGGACTGGGCGCAAAGTCTTTGGGGGCGAATGGCATGGTGACGAGGCCTTCGCGCGCGATACCGAGGACCCGTCAGGCGTATCCGGCGAACGCCGAAACATTCAGGACCTGATCAAGACGTTGGCCGCGTCAGCGGAACCGCACAATGCTATTCTCGCGTCTGATGCGGATGAAGAAGAGCACCAAGCAGCCTCAGATGCTTTGCACCAAATCAATCGAGAACTGGGGCAGTTGAAAGAGCGCCTTGCGACGCTGCCGCATGTGACCGGCTCTTGGCTTGCCGATCACGAGGCATTCAAACGGCGCACGGATATTGAAAGCAAATTGTTCGAGGCTTTCCGCTCTGGCGATCTGGACCTGCAAGTTGGGCCAAATGAGATTGTGCAGTGGCGCACTTGGTCGCGACAGCCGGATTTTAAAGTTCTGTTTTCAATGTCCTGCGTGATCGTACCGAGAAGCCACGCGGGCCAGCGGCGGCGTGGCCCTGCCTTTATCCAACTTGCTGCCTTCGAAAAGTGGCTTTGCCGGTTCGCGGGTGCGGCGACTGGAACGGAAGAGCTTACGCCCGAGGCGCAGTTAGAAATTTGGTTGCGTGAGAAGATCAAGGGTCCGAAGGAATTCAGCAAGCCAGTCTATAGAGCCCACGCGTTAGAAGAGATTCCCGAATTGAGCGCGCGGGCGTTTGACAGGGTATGGGACAACGTGGTGCCTAAGAACTGGAAGAGGCGTGGCAGGCACGGCAGTTAGGCTTTTAATCGTTGCAGCATCACGGCCCTAAGTGCGCTAATTTATTTCTTAATCTAATATGCTATTGATAATATTGAACTTTAATTAACGCACCAAACCGCGCCAATTAAACTTTTTTATGGCGTCTATTTAGGGTTTCTGCGCCCGTCTACGTTGGCTTCACAAGTTACACACCGATCACGAAAGATACGGAGACGAGGCCAATGAAACCGAGTGACGCGCAAGCGAAACCCACGACTGACCCTGATCGCCTGATGAATGAACACGAAGCGGCTGAAGTGCTTTGCTACTCGGTCCGCGCCCTTCAAAATTGGCGGTCACGCGGCGGCGGACCGAAGTTTATCAAGGTTTCCGCCCGATCCATCCGCTATCGGCGGCGCGATCTTCTGGACTGGATAGAGGCCCGCACCGTGGCCAATACCAGCCAACCCATCTGACATCGAGTTTTGCCCTTAAGGGGTTGGTAGCACCTTAAGGGATTTTGGGGCCGGATGGCTCAAAAAGGGGCGCGGGGTAAACGCATCTCGCGCCCTTCCTATGCCTGCCAACAACCGACAGCCAAGGAAAGGAAACCATGGCAAATCAACCCGCCTTCAAAGTGCGGCTTGGCCTGATCACGGCCACCGTTTGGGACAACGAAGGATTCTATTCCGTCGATCTGTCCCGCTCATACCGCGACAAGGAAGGGAACTGGCAAAACACCACGACCTTTTCGCACGCGGACCTTCTCAACATCGCAAAATGCGCCGAGCGCGCGGAAATCTGGATTTCGAGGAAAGCCAATGCAAGCTGACAAAATCAAACTGAACCAAGCCGGGGCCACGCCCCGGCCCCAAAACAGAAGCTACCCCGCCGGAGGCGCACATCAGCCACAAGAAACCCCGGTTTCCGATCTGGGCGGGACCGGGAGAGGGGGGATAGTAGCACCCCTCTCCAGAAATACAGACCACCCCGAATCCTATCAGGTTCTGCACAAGGGGTTCGACACTCTGACAATCGCCATTCAGGCCAATCTACCGCCCGAGGCGTTCGAGTATTTCGAAACCCAAAAGGACCTTGCCGAGAAAGAGCAGCAAGACACCCTGACCGATTACAATGGCGTGCAATTCCATATCAAAGGCCACGGCGGGGCGGGGTATCGCATCCTTGCCAATGGTGGGCCGATGGGGGCGCAATGGGCCTTCAAGAAGCCCAACCCGAAAGACCCTTGGGGCATCCGGGTGAACTTCGGCTCTACCTTTCTGGCCACGCGGGGCCTTGGCGCGGCGCGGGCGCAACTAGATAGCGTGTTGGATGGATTGGGCATTCGCACCCGGCCCGAGGATTTCAGCATGTCCCGCGTGGATTACTGCGTCGATATCCTCGCGCCGCCTGAATTCATACTCGATCCCGAGGCCTTTATCATGCATTCCAGCACGCGCCGCCGGGATCACATCGCGAATTCCGATATGGCGGTCAGCGGCAAATCAGGGCGTACAACCTCTGTCACCATCGGCAGCCCCCGTGCGCGGCAGGTGATCGTCTATGACAAACGCGCCGAAGTGATCCAGAAGCACAAGCCGCATTGGTGGCACTTCTGGAACCAGACCCTCAGAGCCATCGGGCAAACACCCATCGGGCCAGACACGCCTGACCTGAAAATCTGGCGGGTCGAGTTTCGGGCGGGCAAGGATTTGTTGCGGGACAGATGGGATATCCGGACGTGGGAAGACCTGTTCACGCGGTTTGGTGATCTGGCCAATGAAACGGGCCAAGTGATCCGCTACACCGCCCCTATGGCCCATGACAGCAATCGCGCCCGCTGGCCCAATCATCCGATCTGGGAAATCGCCTTGGGGGAGATCACCACCGACCTGATCGAGATGTACGAAGGCTCCGACCCTAACCCGGTCAAAGAGATTCAGCGCAGTCATCACATCAGCGTGCTTTTTAAGAACCTCAAGGGCAGCACTTTGACCCTTGCCGCCCTCGAAGGCGTGGAAGAACCTGACCTCGAAAGGTTCTTCAAAGACACCGCCTCGAAACTGGCAGATCAGGCCAAGGCTGACCCGGAACACACCGCAAAACAGCTACAGGATGCGCGCGACCGCTATGTCTTCATCACCCCGGACAACCTAAATCGTCCGCCGACGCCTACCGACCAGTAGTGTCCACGAACGCGGCGGGCGATACTTCTAGCCCGCCGCGAAAATCAAGCGCTTGCCCTCACGCTTGGATTTGTTGCCGGATTCGGCCCACTCCGGTCATTCCTGTTCAACTCTGTGAATGTCTATTTACCCTATGTTGTGAACATTTGCAGCATTTGTTCATTCTCGAGAGATCGCATCAAGCACGGGGCATTCCGGAATCTCGGCACCTGAACATCTGGATGCGGTCTCAGCCAGCACCGTCTCGATACGCCGAAGATCCGCGATCCTCGCGTGGACATCGGCAAGGTGCCGCTCCGTCCGTTCCTTGACCTCGGCGCAGGTCGGCGCCGTGCCGTCTTCGAGCCCCATCAGCCCGCGAATGTCCTCCATCGAGAACCCGAGTTCGCGGGCGCGCAGGATGAAGCGCAGGCGCGTGGCGTGCGCGGCGGAATAGATGCGGTAGCCGGCGTCGGTCCGGGGCGGGTCGGGCAACAGGCCGG
This sequence comes from Roseovarius sp. PS-C2, assembly GCF_018862045.1. Taxonomy (NCBI): domain Bacteria; kingdom Pseudomonadati; phylum Pseudomonadota; class Alphaproteobacteria; order Rhodobacterales; family Roseobacteraceae; genus Roseovarius; species Roseovarius sp. PS-C2. The sequence continues at coordinate 345,437 of NZ_JAHKSQ010000005.1, read as the reverse complement.
TCTTCTCGTAATATCGGATCGTCTCGATATTGCAGCCGGTCGTCCGGGCAAGATCTCCGCGTGTGAAGCCGCTCTCGCGCTCGTGATCGATCATGGGCAAATTTCCTCTTGAGCCTGTAGTTGCTACAGACCCTACACTAATCGTCAATCACAGACGAGAGGTGCGCGACATGGCGCTGACAGACGACAGAACGGACAGCACGGGCGCGGATCGCCTCGCCCGAAAGGGCTGGCTCGCGGCGGGCGGTGTGCTGGGCGCCTTTCTCGCCTCGGCCTGCTGCATCGGGCCGCTGGTGCTTTTGACCCTCGGCATCTCGGGGGCCTGGATCGGCAACCTGACGGCACTGGAGCCTTACAAGCCGATCTTCGCCGTGATCGCGCTCGGCTTCATCGCGGCGGGTTTCTGGCAGTTGTATTTCCGCAAGCCGACCGTCTGCGAACCCGACTCCTACTGCGCAAGGCCAGCCTCGGCGCGCATCACAAAGACCGCGCTCTGGGCTTCCCTGATCCTCGTCGTCGCCGCGCTCACCATCGACTGGTGGGCCCCGCTTCTCTACTGACCCCGAAAGGACATCCCCATGAAGAAGATCCTTGCACTCGCCCTGTTCGGCCTGACCGCCACAGCACACATCACCGCCATCCCTGCTGCCGCGCAGACCGTCGCCGCCGAGCAGACCGTCACCTTCGCGGTCGACAACATGACCTGCGCGCTGTGTCCGGTGACGGTGAAGCGCGCGATGGAGGGCGTCGCGGGCGTGCGCGCCGTCGAGATCGACTTCGAGGCGCGCACCGCAACGGTGATCTTCGACACCGCCGCGACCAGCGCCGACGCCATCGCAACCGCGTCGGCCAATGCAGGCTACCCGGCGCGTGTCGCGGGCTGACGAGATGACCGGGCAGTCCGACCGCAAGCTGATCGCGACAGGGATCGTCGGCACCGTCATCGCGGCGCTGTGCTGCTTCACGCCGGTGCTCGTGGTGCTTTTCGGTGCCGTGGGCCTGTCAGCCTGGCTGGGTTGGCTCGACTATGTGCTGCTGCCCGCGTTCGCCTTTTTCGTCGCACTGACCGTGTATGCGACTTTGCGGCGGCAACGGCGCAAAAAATAACACCTGAAAAAACGACACCTGAGAGGATACACAATGATGACCAATTGCTTCTCCACGATGACCAGTTTCGGCCCGGGCTGGACGTTTACCCTCGCTTTGATGGCGGCAGCCGTGGCCGCGACCTATCTGCTGACCAAGCGGTCGGATGAAACCTCCGTAGACATTTCACAATGAACGACTGCTGCACCATTCCCCAATCAGACCAGAATACTTTCGACCTTGCCGTGATCGGCGCCGGATCGGCCGGCTTCTCGGCCGCGATCACCGCCGCCGAGGGAGGCAAGCGCGTCGCGCTGATCGGCCATGGCACCATCGGCGGGACCTGCGTGAACGTGGGCTGCGTGCCCTCCAAAACGATGATCAGGGCCGCGGAAGCCATGCACGGTGCGCAGACAGCACATCGGTTCCCGGGCCTGAACGGCGAGGCGCAGGTCGCCGACTGGTCGGCGCTGATTGCGGCCAAGGACCATCTGGTGGCGACGCTGCGCCAGAAGAAATACGCCGATCTGCTGCCGGGCTACGGCGGTGTGACCTATCTCGACGAGGGTCCGGCGCGGCTCGTCCCCGGCGGTGTCGATGTCGGCGGGCGCAGGATCACGGCACCCAAGGTCATCGTCGCCACCGGCGGCCGACCCGCCGTGCCCGACATCCCTGGGGTCCAGGACGCACCATCGCTCGACAGCACATCACTGCTGGAGCTGGACCAGTTGCCCGAGAGCCTGATCTTTCTCGGCGGCGGCTATATCGGCGTGGAGCTGGCGCAGATGATGGCGCGGATGGGCACCCGCGTCACGCTTCTCTGCCGCTCGCGCCTGCTGCCGCGTACCGAGCCGGAGGTGTCCCGGGCGCTGACGGAGACGCTGCGCGCCGAGGGCGTCGCCGTTGTCGATGGCGCGACCTACGACGCCGCACGGCGCGACGGGGCCCGTGCGGTCCTGACGGTGACGGTGGACGGCGCCGAACGCGATCTGACGGCCGACCGCCTCGTCCTGACGACGGGACGCGCAGCCAACACCGAGGGGCTGGGCCTCGCGGAGATGGGCGTCGAGACCGACGCGCGCGGCGCGATCCGGGTGGGCGACGACATGCAGACCACGAAGGCCGGCATTTTCGCGGCAGGCGACGTCACCGACCGCGACCAGTTCGTCTACATGGCCGCCTATGGCGCCAAGCTCGCGTCCCGCAACGCCGTTCTGGGCGGGGCGGAGCGCTACGAAAACGCCGCGATGCCGTGGGTGGTGTTCACCGATCCGCAGGTTGCAGGCGTGGGCCTGACCGAGGCGCAGGCCCGCGCGGCGGGTCATGACGTCAAGACCAGTGTGCTGACCCTCGACAACGTACCCCGCGCGCTCGCCGCCCGCGACACGCGCGGCCTGATCAAGCTGGTCGCGGACCGGGCGACCGACCGCCTGCTGGGCGGCGTGATCATGGCGCCGGAGGGAGCCGACAGTGTCCAGACGCTCGCCATGGCGCTCAAGGTCGGCATGACGACAAAGGCGCTCGGCGAGACGATCTTCCCCTATCTGACCACGGTAGAGGGGCTGAAGCTCGCCGCGCAGACCTTCGACAAGGATGTCGCGAAGCTGTCGTGCTGCGCGGGCTGATCCAGCAAAGGAACAAGTGTTGCAACCCATTTGAACCGACGGCCGTTTTTTGGGCCAATCACGCTCTCGAGTACGTAAACTGCCACCACTGTGGCAGGTCGGCGTCTGCGAACCCGACATTCAGGGCGAGCGCAGCGAATGACCGCAGTCCGCCCTCAACATCGATAGACGCTTTGTAACCTGCTTGGGAAACGTCAGAGTTGACGGGGTGGTGTTGACACTTCGCCGAAGCCTTCCATTTGTTCGAGTATGTCGGTTCAAACTCTGCATCGAAGGCTAAAAAAGTGGCGCGAGCGCGCGTGGCGTCGCAAGTGCGATTTGCCTGTCTATGCGCATATGCTGGTTACGGCGCACAGCAAAGGCGAACTGATCGCGAGTGATCACCCGTCTTGGGCGAGATTGGATCGAGCGATTGACGCGGCGAGAGAGGGCGATCCAGACGCGCTCGATCTGATCGCGCTAGAAGCCATACGTTTGCGCGATACTCAGTGAGCCCTGCCGCCCGATCTAGGCCGCATCGTTACGGAATTCGGATACTGGTTTGGTGTGTAGCAATCTATCGGTTGCCGCTCATGGGGCCGAAAGTCGATTGGCGACTCGCGCAGTGGCTCAAATCTGCAACATGATCTTGTTGGTTTTGCTGCTTCCGTATTGCTTCCGTTTGGTCGGCGGGCGAAAAGAGCACATTTACGTTCGGCGTTAAGTTATTGATATATAATTATAAATTGGCGATCCCGCGAGGACTCGAACCCCGAACCTGCTGATTAGAAGTCAGCTGCTCTATCCAGTTGAGCTACGGGACCGCTTGGCCTCGTTTACCGTCGCCCCTTGCCAAGATCAAAGACAAATCGGGGCGGTCGTGGAAAATCGTCTGGCTGACTGCTTGCGCCCCTGGCCAGGGGCTGTCTTTCTGTGCTCAGGCGCGACTCATCCCGAGGCGCCGGCAGACCCAAGGACGGAGCCACATGAAACACCCCATTCCCCTGATCGTTCCCGCAATTCTTGTCGCAAGCCCTGCCGCAGCGCACCTTCCCCCCGGCGAATACGGGTCTTTCATGGCCGGGGTTACGCATCCGCTGTTCGGTCTCGATCATGTTCTGGCGATGATCGCCGTCGGACTTTGGGCCGCCCAGATCGGTGGGCGGGCATTGTGGCAGGTCCCTACCGCCTTTGTCGCGGCGATGATTGCAGGCTTCATCCTGGCGCTGGCCGGGCTGCCGCTGCCGTTCGTCGAGCCGATGATTCTGGTTTCTATCATGGTCTTGGGGATGGTGGTGGCGCTGGCGCTGCGCCCGGCCCCGTGGGTAGCGGTCACCGCCGTGGCCATGTTTGCACTGTTTCACGGCCACGCCCATGGCGGCGAACTGGGCAGCGCGCAGGCGATGCAATTCGGTGCAGGCTTCGCGCTTGCCACAGCGGGATTGCACGCTGTCGGCCTGATCGTCGCATTGCTCTTTGCCCGCGCCTTGCACGCCGGGTCCGGTGCCGTGTTGCGGGCGATGGGCGGCGCGACCACGCTGATCGGCATTTTTCTGGCAATTGGTTAACAAAACCGGTCCGGGGCGCAACGCGCGCCCCGTTCATCCGGCTGTGCGCCGATCCGATACCGACGCAAAACCGACGCTTTACCGATATGATGCCGATCGGGGATTTCCTTTGTTAACAAGGCTGAATTCACCGATTCGCATGATCCGCCCTATGCCCCATGCACCGCCCGGCTGTCATCCGGGGCCTGTAGGCGGTCATGTTTGCCATAATCGCGGATCACGCTGACCACCCGCAGGCGGTAATCCTCGAACATCCGCTCGCGCCCGGCCTTCTGGGCCCGCCGGTGCCCCTCCAACTGGCGCCACCGCTCCACCGCGGCCTCGTCTTCCCAGAAACTCAGCGACAACAGCTTGCCGGGGTTTGTCAGGCTCTGAAATCGTTCCACACTAATGAACCCCTCGACCTCTTCCACGAGCGACCGCATTTTCGCGGCCATATCCAGATAAGGCTCTTTCTGCCCTTCGGCGGGTTCGACTTCGAAAATGATGGCAATCATGTTGATCCTCCGCTTTCCGACATCAGCATTCCCGGCATGCCCGCCAAACGCAAGCCAGCACATGGCCATCAGACCAGATTGCCAGACTGATAAGTCCAGACTATCGTGACGGTATGTCCATTTCAGTCGAAACCTTTTTCCTGAATCCGAGCGCCGAGGGCACTCTTCAGGCGCAGATTCAACAGATGATCGCGCAGGGCATTCTATCGGGCCGTTTTCGCAAGGGCGAAAAGCTGCCGAGTTCGCGCAGTCTGGCCAACCATCTCGGCGTCAGCCGGATCACCGTGACGCTGGCCTATACCGAGTTGCAGGCCAGCGACTATCTGGAGGCGCGCGATCGGTCGGGCTATTTCGTTTCCGAAAACGCACCCGAACCGCCTCAGTTCGATCCCCGTCCCTCGGGCACCGACGTGATCGACTGGGGCCGCGCGCTTGGTCGCCGGTTCACAGGTGGGCATACACCGGAAAAGCCGCAAAACTGGTCCAGCTATCGGTATCCATTCATTTACGGTCAAGCCGATCCAAGCCTTTTCGATCACGCCAACTGGCGCCATTGCGCCTTGCAAGCCCTTGGGCAAAAAGACTTTCAGGCGCTGACGACGGATTACTACGATCAGGACGATCCGTTGCTGATCGAGTTCATCGCGCGCCACACCCTGCCCCGTCGCGGGATCTTGGCGCAACCCGACGAGATTCTTGTCACCATGGGCGCCCAGAATGCCCTGTGGCTGACCGCACAGGTGCTGCTGACCCAACGGCGCACCGCCGCCATTGAAGAGCCCTGCTATCACGCGTTGCGCGATATCCTCATGCAATCGCGTTGTCATCTGGCGCCCGTGGATGTCGACCGCGACGGGCTGCCCTCAGATGCCCTGCCACAACATGCGGATGTAATCTTTACCACACCAAGCCACCAGTCCCCCACCAACGCCACGATGCCGATGGACCGGCGCAAGGCGCTGCTGGACAAGGCGCGCGAGATGGACGCGCTGATCGTCGAGGACGATTACGAGTTCGAAATCTCCTTCCTGCGCGCCCCCCTTCCTGCCCTGAAATCATTGGATGCCGACGGGCGCGTGATCTATGTCGGCAGCTTTTCCAAGTCGATCTTTCCGGGGCTTCGTCTGGGGTATCTGGTGGGGTCGCGCCAGTTCATCCGCGAATGCCGCGCCTTGCGGGCCAGCGTACTGCGGCATCCGCCGGGCCATATTCAGCGCACGGCGGCCTATTTCCTGTCGCTTGGCCACTACGACAGCCTTGTGCGGCGCATGGGCACCGTTTTTGCCCGCCGCCGTCAGGCGATGGAACAGGCCCTTGCGGATCACGGGCTGGGGATTGAAGGGCGCGGCGTTTTTGGAGGGTCGTCCATCTGGATGCGCGCGCCCGATGGGGTCGATACCGCCGAGCTGGATCAGCGCCTGCGCGCCCGGTCCGTTCTGATCGAGCCGGGCCTGTCATTTTTCCGAGGCCCCGACGCTCCGCGCAACTATTACCGGCTGGCCTATTCCTCGACCCCATCCGAACGGATTTCGGACGGAATCGCCATCCTTGCCGAAGAACTGCACCGCCAAAGCTGACTGGCTATATCGTGACTGGCATTCTGGCCCTACTTCCCCATCCCGCCCCCGCCTAATTTGCCCCAACATTTCTCACCCCAGGAGCCCCCGTGATGAAGATGACCGTTGAAGAAGCCTTCGTGAAAACCCTTCAAATGCATGGGATCGAACATGCCTTCGGGATCATCGGATCGGCCTTCATGCCGATTTCGGATTTGTTCCCGCAGGCCGGGATCACCTTCTGGGATTGTGCCCATGAAGGATCGGGCGGGATGATGGCCGACGGGTACACGCGCGCGACCGGAAAGATGAGCATGATGATCGCCCAGAACGGCCCTGGCATTACCAATTTCGTGACCGCCGTCAAAACTGCCTACTGGAACCATACACCGTTGCTGCTGGTCACACCGCAAGCCGCGAACAAGACTATCGGTCAAGGCGGGTTTCAGGAAGTTGAACAGATGGCGCTGTTCAAGGACATGGTCGCCTATCAGGAGGAGGTTCGCGATCCGTCCCGCGTTGCCGAGGTGCTGAACCGGGTGATACAGAACGCTCACCGGGCCAGCGCGCCGGCCCAGATCAACATGCCGCGCGATTACTGGACGCAGGTGATCGACATTGACCTGCCCGCGATGGTCGAATTCGAACGCCCTGGTGGCGGCGAGGACGCCCTTCAGAAAGCCGCCGATCTGTTGTCAGACGCCAAATTCCCGGTGATCCTGAACGGCGCGGGGGTGGTCCTGGCTGGAGCGATCCCTGACAGCATGGCCCTGGCCGAGCGGCTGGATGCGCCGGTTTGCGTGGGCTATCAGCACAACGATGCATTCCCCGGATCGCATCCGCTGTTTGCCGGGCCGCTTGGCTATAACGGCTCGAAGGCAGGGATGGAGTTGATCGCGCAGGCCGATGTGGTGCTGTGCCTTGGCACACGTCTGAACCCGTTCTCGACCCTGCCGGGCTATGGGATCGACTATTGGCCCAAGGACGCAGACATCATCCAGGTTGACATCAATCCCGACCGGATCGGCCTGACCAAGAAAGTCAGCGTTGGCATCGTGGGCGACGCGGGCAAGGTGGCACGCTCCATCCTCGGCAACCTGTCGGACAGTGCGGGCGATGCGGGCCGCGACGCGCGCAAGGCGCTGATTGCAAAGACAAAATCGGCCTGGGCACAGCAACTGTCCAGCATGGACCACGAAGACGACGATCCCGGCACCACCTGGAACGAACGCGCCCGCGCCGACAAGCCCGACTGGATGAGCCCCCGCATGGCCTGGCGCGCTATCCAGAGCGCCCTGCCGCGCGAGGCGATCATCACCTCGGATATCGGCAACAACTGCGCCATCGGCAACGCCTACCCCGCGTTCGAGGCGGGGCGCAAATATCTGGCGCCTGGCCTGTTTGGCCCCTGCGGTTATGGCCTGCCCGCTATCGTCGGTGCCAAGATCGGCTGCCCGGATACACCCGTTGTCGGCTTTGCCGGGGATGGCGCGTTCGGCATTGCGGTCACGGAACTGACGGCCATCGGCCGCGAAGAATGGCCGCCCATCACCATGGTCGTTTTCCGCAACTACCAGTGGGGCGCGGAAAAGCGGAATTCGACCCTGTGGTATGATGACAATTTCGTCGGCACCGAGCTGGACGACAATGTCACCTATGCCGGAATCGCCAAGGCCTGCGGCCTGCAAGGCGTCGTCGCTCGGAACATGGACGAACTGACCGAGGCCCTGAACACCGCGATCACCGACCAGATGCAAAACGGCAAGACGACCCTGATCGAAGCCCTGATCAATCAGGAACTGGGCGAACCGTTCCGCCGCGATGCCATGAAAAAACCCGTCAAGGTCGCAGGCATCGACCCGAACGACATGCGCGCCCAAAAGGTCTGACTCGTGAGTACACCCGGCATTGATGAACCGATACTGGTTGTGAATGCCGGGTCGTCCTCGATCAAGTTTGCCGTTTTCGGCAGCGATCTGAATGAACGGCTGGCCGGAATCGCCGATGGGATCGGCGGGGCTGCATCGTTGAAGATCGGTTCCGAGAAACAGGACGTCGACCTTCCCGATCATGTCACGGCGCTACAAGCCATTCTTCACGGGTTAGAAGCGTGCGATCTGCCGATATCGGGCTTCAGGATGGCCGCGCACAGGGTTGTCCACGGCGGCAGCGAACTGACGACTCCAGTACGGATCACATCCAAAACGCGCCTGGCCATCGCGAACTGCACGCCGTTGGCACCGCTACACAATCCGCATCATCTGTCAGCCATCGACACGCTGGCCGGTCTGGCCCCGGACCTTGCCCAATTTGCCAGTTTCGACACCGGGTTTCACGCGACCATGCCCGAGGTCGAAACCGCTTATGCCCTGCCCGCCGCAATCACTGCTCTGGGTCTTCGGCGCTATGGGTTTCACGGGATTTCCTATGCCTCTCTGGTACGGCTGCTGCCAGAATTGTCAGGTGCGCCATTGCCCGATCGACTGTTGGCCTTTCACCTTGGCAATGGCGTATCCGCCTGCGCGATCCGCAAAGGCCATTCAATTGCCACGACCATGGGGTATTCACCGCTGGAAGGGCTGACCATGGGCACCCGGACCGGCGATATCGACGCGAACGCGGTGTTGCGTCTGGCCCGCGAAGACGGGATCGCGGCCACAGCTACCCTGTTGAACCGGCAAAGCGGCCTGCGGGGATTGTCCGGCGGGATTTCGGACATGCGCGCCTTGTTGGATTGCGAAACACCCGACTGCCGTTTTGCGGTCGAGCATTTTTGCTATCACGCGGTTCGGCACGCCGGAGCACTGATCGCCGCGATGCAAGGCTGTGACGCCATCGCCTTTACCGGCGGGATCGGTGAAAACGCGGCGCCAATTCGCGGGAAGATCATGGAAGGGCTGGCCTGGCTGGGCCTGAAGGTCGATCACGCCGCGAATGAGAACAACAGCACCGCACTACACACCAGTACGTCATCAGTGGCTGCCTGGATCATACCCGCACAAGAGGAACGCATGATTGCCGCCGATGCCTTGCAACTTATGCAGCAAGAGGGCGCATGATCCATTTCACTGTCGCATACGTCACGGAGAATATCTGCTTTCTGCGCCACTCATATCATACCAGCGCCAGCGTCACGGCGGTGGCGGCCACGATGTCATCAACCGTCGTGCCCCGGCTGAGGTCACAGACCGGCTTGCGAAACCCTTGCAGGAAGGGGCCGATGGCCTGCGCACCGGCAAGTTCCTGTGCCAGTTTGTACGCGATATTACCGGCATCCAGCGACGGAAAAACCAGAACATTGGCATCAACCGCTTCGACCCCTTTGAGCCGGGCGATACTCCCGTTCAGCGCGGCATCGGCCTGTACCGGACCGGCGAACCCCGTCATCTCGGCGGCGGCACGCACACGATCCACGCTTTCACCCGCGCCCGATGTGCCCGTGGAATACGACAAAAGCGCCACGCGGGCGTCGCCCAACAAGGCGTTCGCAGAGACCGCCGAGGCCTGCGCGATACCAGCAAGTTCCTGCGCCGACGGGGCAACCGTTACGGCGCAGTCGGCAAAGATCATCTCTCGTCCATCGGGAAAAACCATCAGGAAAAACGATGACGGCGCGGAGATGCCATCGGCCAACCCGATGGCCAGCCCCGCCGCCTCGATCACGCGACGCGTCGGCGCTTCGGCCCCGGCAACCATTGCATCCGCCCGTCCCGCCGCCACCATAGCGGCGGCGCGGATCAAGGGTTTGTCGAGCATTCGCCGGGCCAATACCGGCTTGATGCCGCGCGCCTGCACCAGCGTCTCGATCAAATCGTCGTCCACAGGATCGACGGGAACGGGTGTGCAAAGACGCAGCTCGCTCAGCCGGGCACGGGCCTGTGCGATACGTGGTTCCTCCCATTCGGGGAACACCACCCGGCCCGGGCGCATTTTTGCCCGCTCGAAAATCGCATCAAGAACCGTCATGTCCTCAGCCCTCCTTGGCAGGCACAAGAGCCGCAGCCACCTGAACGGGTCAAGCCTTTTGAACACGGCCTGCGCCTCAAACGGCTCGGGCGGCCCCTGTCCTGATTCAGAAAATCAGGGACAAAGTTTCAAGAAGCACAAAGTCTTTAGAAAAATGTCGCAAGGACAGCAATTCTGTCCTACCGTTCGATCCGACAAGCCGGGGGAGGACCGATGAACCATCGTCAGCCAAAGATCGACACGTCGCCAAAGGTGTCGGACGAGGTGCGTAAGACCACCTGCTACATGTGCGCCTGCCGTTGTGGGATCAATGTTCATATGAAGGACGGCAAGGTGGCCTATATCGAGGGCAACCGCGACCACCCGGTGAATCGCGGCGTTCTGTGCGCCAAGGGCAGTGCGGGCATCATGCAACACAACGCTCCCTCGCGCCTGCGGGCCCCCCTGAAACGGGTCGGGCCGCGCGGGTCGGGCGAATTCGAGGAAATCAGTTGGGATGAAGCGTTGCAGATCGCCACTGACTGGTTGGCCCCGATCCGCGCCGAGAATCCCGAGAAGCTGGCCTTTTTCACCGGGCGGGATCAATCGCAAAGCTTCACCAGCTATTGGGCACAGAATTTCGGCACGCCGAACTATGCGGCGCATGGCGGGTTCTGCTCGGTCAACATGGCGGCGGCGGGTATTTACACGATGGGCGGCGCGTTCTGGGAGTTCGGGCAACCGGACTGGGACCATACGAAACTGTTCATGATCTTCGGCGTGGCCGAGGATCATGACAGCAATCCGATCAAGATGGGTATCGGCAAGATCAAGGCACGCGGCGCCAAGGTGATCGGCGTGAACCCGATCCGCTCGGGCTATAACGCGGTGGCCGATGAATGGGTGGGTATCACGCCGGGCACAGACGGGTTGTTCATCCTGTCTCTGGTGCATGAGTTGCTGCGATCCGGGCGCATCGACCTGGATTATCTGGCGCGCTACACCAACGCGCCGGTTCTGGTGAACATGGACCCCAAATCGCCGGAATATGGGCTGTTGATGCGTGATGCGGATGGCAAGACACTGGTGATCGACCGCAAGACCGGCAAGCTGACTCCGTTCGATCAGCCCGGTGTGCAGCCCGATCTGGCCGCCAGTCACCGCCATGCGGGCATCACGCATAAACCCGTCATGCACCTGATCGCGGAACGCTACCTCGATCCGCAATATGCCCCCGAAGCGGTGGCCGAACGCTGTGGCATCACCGCTGATAAAATCCGCATCATCGCTGCGGAACTGGCCCGCGTCGCCTTTGACGAAGAAATCGTTCTGGAGAAGGAATGGACCGATTTCCGTGGCGAAACCCACAAGGTGATGAAGGGCCGCCCCGTCGCCTTTCACGCGATGCGCGGAATTTCCGCACATTCCAACGGCTTTCAGACCTGCCGCGCGCTACACATGCTGCAAATCCTTCTGGGGTCGGTCGAGGTGCCGGGGGGCTTCCGCTTCAAGCCGCCCTACCCCAAGCCGGTCAGCGCCCATCCCAAGCCGCATTGCAAGGTCACGCCCGGCAAACCGCTGGATGGTCCGCATCTGGGATTCGTGCAGGGACCGGACGATCTGGCGCTCAAGGACGATGGCAGCCCGGCGCGGATCGACAAGGCGTTTACCTGGGACAACCCGATGTCGGCCCACGGGCTGATGCATATGGTGATCTCGAACGCCCATGCCGGTGACCCCTACAAGATCGACACGCTGTTCATGTACATGGCGAACATGGCGTGGAATTCGACGATGAACACGCGTGGCGTGATCGACATGCTGACCGACACGGATGAGAACGGCGACTACGTGATCCCGCATATCATCTATTCGGATGCGTACAGTTCGGAAATGGTGGCCTATGCCGACCTGATTTTCCCCGACACCACCTATCTTGAGAGGCATGACTGCATCAGCCTGCTGGATCGCCCGATTTGCGAGGCCGACGCCGCGGCCGATGCGATCCGCTGGCCCGTGGTGGAACCTGACCGCAACGTGCGCGGTTTTCAGTCGGTGCTGTGCGAGTTGGGTGCGCGGCTGAACCTTCCGGGCTTCGTGAACGGGGACGGCAGCCAGAAGTATACGGACTATGCCGACTATATCACCAATCACGAACGCAAGCCCGGCATCGGCCCTCTGACGGGTTGGCGTATGGGCGATAACGGTCTGACCCATGGCCGCGGCGCGCCAAATGCCGCACAACTGGATCAATACATCGAGAACGGCGGGTTCTGCGTTCAGCATATCCCGGATGCCGCCACGTATTACAAACCGTGGAACGTAGCCTATCAGGAGTGGGCCGTTGGCCTGGGCATTTTCGACAGCCCGCAACACTACATCTTCGACCTGTATGTCGAACCCCTGCGCCGTTTCCAACTGGCCGCCGAAGGGCACGGCGAGCGCCAACCCCCCGACCACCTGCGCGAGAGGATCAAATCCACGCTGGATCCGCTGCCGATCTGGTATCCACCCTTCGAGGAGGAGCGGGTGAATACGGGTGATTTCACCATACATGCCCTGACCCAACGACCGATGGCGATGTATCACAGTTGGGGCAGTCAGAACGCGTGGTTGCGGCAGATCCACGGGCACAATCCGCTGTATCTGCCGACGAAACTGTGGGAGGCGAACGGGTTTTCCGAAGGCGATTGGGCCCGAGTCACCTCGGCCCACGGAGAGATCACCGTGCCAGTGGCACATATGGCCGCGCTAAACGAAAACACCGTCTGGACATGGAACGCCATCGGCAAGCGCAAGGGGGCATGGGCGCTCGACAAAGACGCGCCGGAGACGACCAAGGGCTTTCTGCTCAACCACCTGATCCACGAATTATTGCCACCCAAAGGCGATGGGCTGCGGTGGGCCAACTCAGATCCCGTAACGGGGCAGGCAGCGTGGTTCGACCTGCGCGTAAAGATCGAGAAAGCCGATGCTCCATCCGAGGCCCAGCCAAGCTTTGCACCGATCAAATCACCGGTCGGCCATGGCCCCGACCATCTGGAATGGAAGGTGGGCACATGACTCAGCTACCGGAGCGGACCGAAAAGAAACTTGGGCTGGTGATTGATCTGGATACCTGCGTTGGCTGTCACGCCTGTGTGGTGTCCTGCAAGGGCTGGAACACCGAGAATTATGGCGCGCCTCTGTCGGATCAATCGCCTTATGGTGCCGATCCGTCGGGCACGTTCCTGAACCGCGTCCACAGCTACGAGGCGCAACCCGATCAGGGTGCGGCGCAGTTGATCCACTTCCCGAAATCCTGCCTGCATTGCGAAGACGCCCCTTGCGTCACGGTCTGCCCCACCGGGGCCAGCTACAAGCGCACCGAAGACGGAATCGTTCTTGTGAACGAGACCGACTGTATCGGCTGCGGCCTGTGTGCCTGGGCCTGCCCTTATGGCGCGCGCGAACTGGATGCCGCCGAGGGCGTGATGAAGAAATGCACGTTGTGCGTGGACCGGATTTATAACGAGAACCTGCCCGAAGAGGATCGCCTGCCCGCCTGCGTGCGCACCTGCCCTGCCGGGGCTCGGCATTTCGGGGACCTGGGCGATCCGGGCAGCGAGGTCAGCCAACTCGTGGCCGAGCGTGGCGGAATGGACCTGATGCCGGAACAGGGCACGAAGCCGGTCAACAAGTACTTGCCGCCCCGCCCCAAGGACGAGATGGATCACATACCTGCCACAGCCGGGGAAATTGATGTGCTCGCCCCGCTCCTGAAACCAGTTGCGGAAGAACCGAAAGGCTTTATCGGCTGGCTCGACAAGGCATTGGAGAAACTCTGAAATGCATCCGGCACCGTCCGTTATTATCTTCACTACATTGTCGGGCCTGGGTTTTGGCCTGTTGTTCTGGCTTGGCCTTGGCCTGCCGCCCGTGACAGGCTGGGTGGCGTTTGTCTTTTTCGCCATTGCCTATGCTCTGGCGGTTGGCGGACTTCTGGCTTCGACCTTTCATCTGGGTCATCCCGAACGGGCGCTCAAGGCATTCACCCAATGGCGGACCAGTTGGCTGAGCCGCGAAGCATGGACCAGTGTCGCCGCCCTGATCGCGATGGCAATTTACGGCGCGGGGCTGGTGTTTTTCGGCACGCAATGGGCTGTTCTGGGATGGTTGGGCGCGGTCCTGTCCCTGCTAACGGTTTACTCCACCTCGATGATCTATGGCCAATTGAAAACCGTACCGCGATGGAAAACGCCGCTGACGCCCGCGCTGTTGCTGGCAATCTCGCTGGCTGGTGGCGCGTTGCTGGCCGGACAAATCACCGCTGCGCTGATCCTGTTGCCAATCGCCGCGGTGTTGCAAGTGCTATGGTGGGTCCGCGGCGACAACGCGTTACAGGACAGCGGCACGACCATGGAAAGCGCAACCGGCCTGGGGCACATCGGGCGCGTTCGCGCATTCGAACCGCCACACACCGGCACCAACTACCTGCTGCGGGAATTCGTGCATGAGGTAGGCCGCAAGCACGCGATCAAGCTGCGCATCATTGCGCTTGGGCTTGGCTATGCCCTGCCTGTACTGCTTCTGCTGTTACCCTTCGGCCATCTGATCGCCGTGCTGGCGATTCTGGCACATCTGGCGGGTATCGCGGCCTCACGCTGGCTGTTCTTCGCCGAGGCCGAGCATGTCGTGGGCCTTTACTACGGGAAACGCTGAATGACCTGATGAAAGGATCGGCGCGCTGTTTACCCCCAGCCGTCGGTCCATTCATCAATGGTCGGCTCGATACGGTTCTTGCGGAACCGTTTCCACCGCACCCATATACCCCACGCAAAAGCGGCCAGAACCGTCAAAACGATGATGTTGAACCACGGAATCAACCGGACATCCGGGCCCGCGACCGGCTTGACCGACACGGCATTGGGAAAAATCGACAGGAATTCATTGCGCCAGCCATAATGCGTGACAGCATACCACTCGGGGGCGTCCTTGCTGGAGACTGCGTCATTGGCATCGGTATAAAGGTTCGCGGTATCGAACTTGAAATACGGCGGCCAGCCCCAGCCAGTATCCTCGTTACGGTAGACCATCGGATCGCCATCGGGCTGCACAGCCTGAATGAACTGCACGTCCCAGCTTTCCAGTTTGGCTTGTGATTCATCGGACGCCGCCCAGAACATGCGCGTCCAGCCGGTCACGTCCTGCCGTTCTTCGTAGGTATTCACGATACGGACGATGTCGCGCTGAGGTAATGTGTAGTGCAGGAATCCGGCCACGATCAACCAGAATAGCGCCCAGAATACCCATTTGACATAAACCATCGCAGCCCACCCTCTTACATGAAGTTCGTCACATAGATGATCGCCGCAATCGCGACAACCGGCACGACATAGATCAGCACGATCAGCTTGCGGCGCAAGGAACGGTCATACTGCTCCATACCTTCGGTCATGTAGGTTTCCTTGTCGCCGGGGCGGCCCGTGGCCTCCCATTCCCGTTCCAGTTTGCGCCGTCGCGTCGCACGGGACCAGAAAGAAACGGCGACATAGATCACCGACAGGATCAGAAAGCCGAAAACCACAAGTCGCAGGAATGCCAGCATGGGGCGCCCTTTTCACGATGCGTACTGTATTCTGCATAAGGTGCTGCGGCGATCAGGGCAATGACCGCCTCATGTACCAAAAAGGCGGCCCCCGGCTGGGGCCGCGCAGATATGCTCAGGAATCACCCTCAACCGACGACGTTGAACCCGGGGCCATAGGGATAGCCTGTGATGTTCTCGTTGCCGTCCTCGGTAATGACGAGAATATCATGTTCCCGGTATCCGCCCGCGCCCGGCATACCCTGCGGCAGGGTCAGCATCGGCTCCATGCTGATGACCATTCCGGGTTGCAGAACCGTGTCGATATCTTCACGCAGCTCCAGCCCGGCCTCGCGGCCATAGTAATGGCTGAGCAAACCGAAAGAATGCCCATAGCCGAAGGTGCGATATTGCAGCAGATCGCGTTCCTCGAAGAACGCGTTGATCGCCTGCGTGACCTCGGCACAGCTGACATTCGGTTTGAGCAGAGACATGCCGTATTCATGGGCGGCCACATTCGCCTCCCATATTTTCAGCGAGGCATCATCGACCTCACCGACGAACATGGTCCGTTCCAACGCGGTGTAATAGCCCGAAATCATCGGGAAGGTATTGAGGCTCAGGATATCCCCGTGCTGCACCTGTCGCGATGTAACCGGGTTATGCGCCCCGTCAGTGTTCAACCCCGACTGGAACCAGACCCAGGTATCGCGATATTCGGCATCGGGAAAGGATTTGGCGATTTCCAACTCCATCGCATCCCGACCCGCCACGGCGATGTCGATTTCCCGCGCGCCCACCTTGACCGCATCGCGGATCGCGTAACCTCCGGCATCCGCCACCCTTGCGCCTTCGCGGATCAGCGCGATTTCCGCAGGCGATTTCCACATCCGCTGCCGCATCGTGGCCGGGGCCAGATCGACCATGGTCAGGGGCATCAGGAAATCTTCCATCTTGTCACGGCCCTGCAACGTCAGGTGATCGCCTTCGTAGCCGATGACCTTGCCTTCACCCGTGACCGACCGGATGGCCCGCCAGTAATTGTCGCGCTGCCAGTCGGTATAGGTGATGTTGTCGCCAAAGCATCGCCGCCACGGCTGACCCGCGTCGATGCCTGCGCTGATCGTCACGCTGTCTGTGTCTGTCACGACCAAGGCGTAGGGGCGGCCAAAGGCGCAATACAGGAACCCGCTGTAGTAGGCGATGTTGTGCATCGAGGTGAAGACAACCGCCTGCACACCGGCATCTTCCATGATCTCGCGCAGCCATTTCAACCGCTCTTCGTATTCGGAATCGGCAAATGGCAGCACAGCCTTTTCGCCATTGTGAAAGCGATACATTTCAGGACGTTCAGTCATAACGACCCTCCTATCAAAGAAAGGCCCCGGCGTTCAGGACTTTTGGATTTCGGCCCCCATGAGGCGACGCCATCGCCCCGGCCATCCCTTTCCTTGCCGATCCTGCGCGATCTGGCAAGATGGTTTGCGACGCATTCAAGGGATTTCATGCAATGACAGTCCGACCGGGACCAAGGAACCTGATCACAGACGTGCCCGGCCTGTTGGTCGGACATGCACATGATGGCACCATCAAGACTGGTGTGACAACTCTTGTGGGGGACATCCCCTTTACGGCTGGGGTCCATGTGATGGGCGGTGCACCGGGCACACGCGAAACCGACCTGCTGGCCCCGGACAAGACGGTCGGGCAAGTGGACGCGCTGGTATTGTCGGGTGGCTCGGCCTTTGGCCTGGATGCGGCCTCGGGCGTGGCAGATGCACTGCGCTCTGCGGGGCGCGGTTTCGCGGTGGGAGATCAGCGGGTGCCTATCGTGCCCGGTGCAATCATTTTCGACCTCCTGAATGGCGGGGCGAAGGATTGGCAAACCAACCCTTACAAACGATTGGGCATGGAAGCCCTTGACGACGCCAGCCCGGAGTTCGCCCTTGGCTCTGTTGGTGCAGGAACCGGGGCCACCACCGCCAATCTGAAAGGCGGGCTTGGATCTGCCTCGGTCGTGCTCCCGTCTGGCCATACGGTGGGGGCATTGGTCGTGGTCAACGCGCTTGGTTCGGCCACGGTTGGCGACAGCCCGCATTTCTGGGCCGCGCCGTTCGAAATCGGGGATGAGTTCGGCGGGTTTGGACCCGCACAAAGCTATCCGGTTTCACGCATCCCGCACACCAAGCTGTCGCAGCACGCCAACACCACCATCGGCATTGTAGCCACCGACGCCGCACTGACGAAACCACAATGCACACGTCTGGCGACGGCCGCGCACGATGGGTTCGCCCGCGCCCTTGTACCATCACACACCCCGATGGATGGCGACCTGATCTTTGCCGCGGCAACGGGGGCCCGACCGCTTGAGGATCAGATAGCCGATACGCTCTATCTTGGTCACGCGGCGGCAACCTGCATGGCCCGTGCCATCGCCCGCGCGGTGTATCTGGCCACGCCGGTCGACGGAGATACCTTGCCTTGCTGGGCCACACGCCACACATGATGTCACTGTTTCGAATGTGCTCGAGCTCTGCACTCGCTTCGGGTGTAGTAGGTTGAATATTGGGCGAACAACGAAGATCAGTCCGCCAAGGCGGCAACCATCGCACCATCGGGACTGGCCAGCCCGTCGATCACATCGAAATGGTGCCTGCCTTCGGCCACGACATGGCCACAGCCCCAGGCCTCGGCCAACCACCGCGCCTGATCCAGAAATGCAGGGCGCTCATCCGCCCCCACCCAAACGGTGACAGGCACGTCCATGGGACGCATGAGAACCGGGCTCTCGGCCTCGGCGGCAGCCAGATCCAGACCGAACTGCGCATTCATCGAGGTCTTGAGCATCGGGCGCAAGTCGGCAACGGGCGAGATCGGCACGATACTGTGCAGGCGTTGCGCCACCTCGGGCGGCAACACGCCGGGGACAGCCATTCGCGCCACCAGATGCCCGCCTGCGGAATGGCCGCTCAGCGCAATGGGGCCTGCCACCTGTTCGGCAACCACGGTAACAGCGCGAGCAATCTGTAGCGTGATCCCGGCAATCGTCACGTCGGGACACAAATCATAGGACGGCATGGCCACAGCCCATCCCCGCGCCAAGGGACCGACGGACAGATGCGACCAGTACGAGTTGTCGAACCGTAACCAATACCCCCCGTGAACAAAGACGCACACGCCGTTGGGGACACCTTCGGGAAGAAACAGGTCGAGCTTTTGGCGCGGGCTATCGCCATAAGGGATCGCCAGGCTGGCGCGTCCGGCACTGCTCAGCGCTTCACGAAAGGCGACGGCCTGTTGTGCCCACCGGGGCGGATACCCCTCGGCCCCCGGAATATGGGCCGCATTCGCATAAGCATCATCCAGTTCCATAGTAACTTCCTGCCTGTTTATCTGGACAAGCGTAGCGCAAGATGCTTTGCCTTTGCGAGACCAATCCGAAACGTCCGAGAAAGGAAAACGCCATGACCAAAACCGATCTGAAATCATTGCTGAAGGATCCCAGCCTTCTGGCCGAGCAATCCTATCTGGCCGGTGAGTGGGTGGATGGCGACAACGGCACCTACGAGGTGACCAACCCCGCACGGGGCGACGTGATCGCCAATGTCGCCGACCTGAGCCGCGCACAGGTGGCCAAGGCCATCGCCGAGGCCGAAGCCGCGCAAAAGGAGTGGGCCAGCTGGACAGGCAAGGAACGCGCCGCCGTGTTGCGCAAGTGGTTCGACCTGATGATGGAAAACCAGGACGATCTGGGCACCATCCTGACCGCCGAGCAAGGCAAACCGCTGGCCGAAGCCAAGGGTGAAATCGCCTATGGCGCCAGTTTCGTTGAATTTTTCGCCGAAGAGGCCAAGCGCATTTACGGTGAAACCATCCCCGGCCACCAGCGGGACAAACGGATCACCGTGATCAAGCAGCCCATCGGCGTCGCCGCGTCGATCACGCCGTGGAACTTCCCGAATGCCATGATCACCCGCAAGGCCGCGCCGGCCCTGGCGGCGGGTTGTGCCTTTGTCGGGCGCCCGGCGGCGGAAACGCCGCTGTCGGCCACGGTTCTGGGCGTTCTGGCCGAGCGCGCAGGCATCCCGAAGGGGGTGTTCAGCATCGTCACCTCGTCGCGGTCCAGCGAGATCGGCAAGGAATTCTGCGAAAACCCCGTTGTGCGCAAGCTGACCTTCACCGGTTCGACCGAAGTTGGCCGCATCCTGCTGCGTCAGGCCGCCGACAGCGTGATGAAATGCTCGATGGAACTGGGCGGCAACGCGCCATTCATCGTGTTCGACGACGCCGATCTGGACGCCGCCGTGGAAGGCGCGATTATGTGCAAGTTCCGCAACAACGGCCAGACCTGTGTCTGCGCCAACCGCATCTATGTGCAGGCCGGTGTCTATGACGCCTTCGCCGAAAAGCTGAAGGACGCGGTGAGCAAGCTGAAGATGGGCGACGGTCTGGAGGAAGGTGTTGCGCTTGGCCCGCTCATCAACCCGGATGCCATTGAAAAGGTTCAGGAACATGTGGCCGACGCGACCGCCAAGGGGGCCAAGGTGATCTTGGGTGGCGGTGAGCCCGTACAGGGGCCGGGCTATTTCCTGCCGCCGACCATCGTGACCGGCGCGACGCAGGACATGCAGTTCGCCACGGACGAAACCTTTGGCCCGCTCGCTCCGCTGTTCAAGTTCGAGGATGTGGATGACGTGATCGCCATGGCCAATGACACGATCTTCGGTCTGGCCAGCTATTTCTATGCCAAGGATCTCAGCCGGGTCTACAAGGTGGCCGAAGCACTGGAATACGGGATCGTCGGCGTGAACACCGGAATCATCTCGACCGAGGTCGCACCGTTCGGCGGGGTCAAGCAATCGGGCCTTGGCCGCGAGGGGAGCCATCACGGAATCGATGAATTCCTGGAGATGAAATACATCTGCATGAGCGTCTGAGGCCGAATCGGGCGCAAGCCCATGGTTAACAAGGCAAAACCCGGCTCGGTATCGCGTCTGTAACACGTCGGTATCGCGTCGGTATTCCACACAGCCGCGCGCCCGGTTAACAGGGCGCGCGGTTTTTTATGGGTGACGCGACGGCATATTTCGATTTCACTGATAGGATACAAATATGTGAACTGAACAATCTGGTCCCGGAGGTTATCCATGTTTCGCCTTGCCCTGTCCGCCGCCCTGACCCTGGGCGTGACGTCCGCCGCGCTTGCGCAGGAGGATACGCGCCAGATCACCGGGCAGTTGATCTACCTGCAAAAGATCGCCTTGCCGCCGGGAGCCGAAGTAACGGTGGCCGCGCAAGGCGCGTTCGGCACCGAGCTGGACCTTGCCCGGTTTGAAACCACCGGGCAGCAGGTGCCGCTCCCGTTCGAGCTGACCGTGCCCAACGATCTGTCGGGTGAGGTCAGCGCGGTCATCCGCATGAAAGATCAACCTTGGTGGATTGTGCAGGACATCCCCTTTGGCGCAGGCAATACCCCCGTCGATCTGGGCGATCTGCGGCTGGAGCGGTTCACGCCGCTGGCCTTTGCCACCCGTTTCGATTGCGGCGGAACCGAGGTGCAGTTCGGCGTAGCGGAAGACCGCGCCACGTTGCGGGTGAACGGGCAGGATTTCGAGATGGTCCCTGCAATCTCGGCTTCGGGCTCGCGGTATGTCAGCAAAGGGGACGAGAGCACCGAATTCTGGTCCAAGGGCGACATGGCCATGCTGACCGTTGCGGGCGAAGAGATGCCCGAATGCACTCGGATCGACGATGATGCCGCGCCCTATCGCGCAGGCGGGAACGAACCGGGCTGGCACGTAAGTATCGGCGAGTCCGAGATCGACGTGGTGGCGGATTATGGCGAATTGACCCGCAGCACCCAACGGCCCGACGTACAGGTGATGCCCGGCGCGTATGTCTTTGACATGCCCGATATCCGCACGCGGCTGACGATCGAAGACCGGATGTGTCACGACGACGCCACCGGCATGCCGTATCCGCATCGCGCCACGCTGAACCTGGACGAGCGCAGCCTGCATGGATGCGGCGGCGACCCGGCCAGCCTGCTGACAGGAAGTGAATGGCGAATCGAAGACGTGGCGGGCCAGGGCATCGTGGACGCGTCCAACATCACGATCCTGTTCGACAGAAACAAACGGGTGTCGGGCAGTACCGGCTGCAATCGTTTCATGGGCGGATACGAGTTGACAGGCGAGGGGCTGAACCTTGGCCAGATGGGGGCCACGATGATGGCCTGCCCGGAAGCGTTGATGAAACAGGAGCAGCGGGTCCTCGACGCGCTGAAACAGGTCCGGCGGTTCGATATCGACGACACCGGCGCATTGTTGTTGATCGGCGGGCCAGAGGACGCGCCCCTGCTGACCGGGCGTCGGCCCTGACGGGTTAGGCGGCATTCACGGCGAGTACGGTTTTGGATACCTTACATCACGACAAACAAAAGCCCGGCCAGTCAGACTGGCCGGGCACGTTTCTTTCAAAGAGGCCGTGACCTCAGTTGACGGTCGTACCCTCGACAACGTCCTTCTCGGTCGCGTCGCCGCTGGCGATCTCGATCCGGCGGGGCTTCAGCGCCTCGGGCACTTCACGCACAAGGTCGATATGCAGCATGCCGTCGGCATGGCTGGCACCCGTCACCTTGACGTGATCGGCCAGTTGGAACTTGCGTTCAAAAGCGCGGGTTGCGATGCCGCGATGCAGGAAGGTACGGTCGCTGTCGTCCTCGGCCTTGCGGGCCGACACGATCAAAGCACCGTCTTTCACCTCGACCGACAGATCGCTGTCGGCGAAACCGGCTACGGCGATCGAAATCCGATAGGCGTCATCGGCGGTCTTTTCGATATTGTAAGGGGGATAGGTGGGCTGTCCCATGTCGCTGGACAGGACACGGTCCATCATGTCCGCGATCTGGTCGAACCCGACAGTGGCCCGGTACAGGGGCGCGAGATCAAAGTTACGCATTGGTCATCCTCCGTTGAGCGATACCTGATGTATTGCCTTCCCATGGGGACAGGCTGTTGATGCCCGGCCCGCCTTTGCGGCACCGGGACTCTGCAGATTTGGGAAGCGTCGTTCGGGATTTCAAGACCGCTTTGGCGGTCTCAGGGACGGGCGAATTTGGCGCCCGAAGCGCGATGCCCATTGCCCACCTGCACCCGGCGAAACCCCTCGGCAGCGGTCGCGCGAGGGGCCGGCATGGTGCGCAGGTTGCGCTTGAGATCCTGCACAATCGCGGGAAGGTCCATGCCATAGGCAACGTGCTGCCCGTCTTCACTGTTGCCGCCGCTGACCAGCGACAGGATGCGCGCGCGTTCTCCGTTACGGGCAAAAACGGGCGCCCCGGAGGAGCCGAACGTCACGTCGCAATCGAACGCCATCAGCCCCTTGTGCTGCCAGGTCAGCCCGCATTCGCGCTGCCACGAGGGCGAGGCATCCCGATCACGCCCGTAAGAGACAACACTGACGCGCTGACCGTCCCTGACGGGACCATAGAGGACAAAAGGATCGGCCACATGGGCCGGGATCGGATTGGCCAGTTGCAGGATCGCTACATCGTTGCGGACATTGTCGGCGGTCACGCCGATCGTCGGATCATACCCCTTGGGGGCGACATGGCGGGCCACTCCGCGCTCGGCAATCGCGCGGCCATGACGCAAGCCCGCCCGGAACGTGATACTGTCCGCCGGGCGCAGTTTGTCCTGTGCATTGTACAGGCAATGCGCGGCGGTCAACACGAGGTCGGGCGCGATCAGGATGCCGGTACAATAGCCCGTTTTCCCCAGATCGACGCGCCCCACGGCCTCCCATCCGAACAGGTCGTCACGATCGTTCAGCCGGGTCAGCCCCGTGTTGTCGGCCAAGACCGGACCGGCAATCGCAAGAGCACATAGCAGGCCACCCAGGATGTGGCGTGGATTTTTCATGGCCGGGCGAATTTCGCGCTTTCCGGGCGGTTCGCGCCGGTCGAGAACATGCGCCGCGCGCCGTCTTCGCCCGCACCGCTTTCATAGGCGGCCATCAGGTCTTGCAGCGGGCCTTCCAACTGGGTGCCGAGCGAGACCTTGCGCCCGTCCATCTCCGCCATCGCCGACACTACGGAAACGACACGGGGCACGCCCGCCTCGAACGTGAAAATCGGCGCCCCAGAGGCCCCGAAATCGACCTCGCAGGACATGATCAGCACGCCCTGACGCCGCGCCATCACATCGCATATTTCCTGAAGCGAGGGCGCATCGGCCCGTCCGCGCGCATAGCTGACCACACCGATCTGCTGGCCCTTGCGCGGCTGGTGGTCGGTCTTGAACGGGATGACGCGGGTATTGCGCACCGGGTGGTGCAGTTCCAGCAGGGCCAGATCGTTGCGCACACGCTCGGCGGGTTCCTTGCGGTCGAATTCATAGTCGGGATGAATCACCGCGCGGCGCACCCACCGATAAGCCGAAGCGCGGCCATTGCGCCACCCGGCCAGGAATTCGATCTTTTCGTAGTCCAGACGCGCACCGGTCTCGCGATCGAACAGGCAATGCGCGGCGGTCAGCACAAGATCGGGGGCGATCAGCGCACCGGTGCAAAACCCGCGACCTGCCAGATCGAGACGGCCCACGGCCTCCCACGCGCGGCCCTCGTCCCCGGTATCCAGACGCTGGAGGCGGCTGTCTTCGGCGGCGGCCATACCGGCCAGACCCATGACAAATGACAGCAGCAAATATTTCAGCATGAGCCCTCCAACGGTTTTAATGCGGGCTAGCATGGGTTTAGGGCCAAATTAGGGCGCATTGCGCAGGTTTGGCACTTGCGGACCGGTGTTGTGGCCGGGACGCATCGCGGGTGGCCGGGGGCCGCCCGTGGCCCAATCCAGCAACTCGACGGTATGCACCACAGGCGTGTCCGTCCCCGATCCGATCTGCATCATGCAGCCGATATTTCCTGCGACGATCACATCCGGGTTTCTGGCCTCAAGCGTGCGGACCTTGCGCGCCTTGAGCTGGCCTGAAATTTCGGGCTGTATCAGGTTGTATGTTCCAGCCGAGCCGCAGCACAGATGGCTGTCGGCGGGTTCCACCACGGTAAAGCCCGCGCGTTTCAGCAAGTCCTTGGGATAGGTCTTGATCTGCTGCCCATGCTGGAGCGAACAGGCGGCGTGATAGGCCACGGTCAGACCCCTGGCCTCGCCCTCGGGAAGGTCGAGCTTCATCAGCACCTCGCTGACATCCATGGCGATGCCCGACACCGCCGCGGCCTGTTCGGCCAGCGGGTCGTTGCGGAACATGTGGCCATAATCCTTGACCGTCGTGCCGCAACCGCTGGTGTTGATCACGATGGCGTCCAGCCCCTCGTTATGCATTTCGGAATGCCACGCACGGATATTGCGCGCTGCCGCGCGGTGGCTTTCATCCGTCTTGCCCATATGATGGGTCAGCGCCCCGCAACAGCCCGCACCGTTTACGACGACAACCTCGCATCCCAGCCTGGTCAACAAGCGAATGGTGGCATCGTTGATATCGGTGTTCAGCGCCTTTTGCGCGCAGCCCGTCATCAGGGCTACGCGCATCCTGCGCGCGCCTTGCGCCGTGAAGGACTGCGGGTCGTCATTGCGGCTGACCGGAGGCACCTGTTTCGGGGCCATTTCCAGCATCGCCCTGAGGCGCGGATCGGGCATGAACCGGACCAGAGGGCGGCCAAGTTTCGCCCCCAGCAGAGCCAGCCGGAAACGCCCCGGATAGGGCAGGATTTTCGCCAGCATCCAGCGCAGGGCGCGCTCACCCAAGGGGCGCTTGTAGCGTTGTTCGATATACTCTCGCGCATGATCGACAAGATGCATGTAATGCACCCCCGACGGGCAGGTCGTCATGCAGGCCAGACAGGACAGGCAGCGGTCGATATGCCGGACGGTCTTCGCATCGGGCACCCGGTCGTTTTCCAGCATGTCCTTGATCAGGTAGATGCGGCCCCGGGGGCTGTCCAGTTCGTCTCCCAAAACCTGATAGGTCGGACAGGTCGCGGTGCAGAACCCGCAATGCACACAGGCGCGCAAAATCTCGTTCGAGCGCTGGATCGCCGGGTCGGTCAACTGCTCTGGTGTAAACTCGGTCTTCATCTAAACGCTCATCGCTTGTGCCGTATAACGCCCGGACCGGGGCAAGATCGCCGCCACCATCAAGCCGCCACTCCCATCAGGCCGGAATTGAACAGACCGCGCGGATCGAACCGTTGGCGCAGGCCGCGTTGCAGGGCCTCGATCGTCGGATCAAGCGGATGGAATGTTGCATCGCGTTCGCCCCCACGGATCAGCGTTGCATGCCCGCCGACCCCGGACAGTGCTGCGCGCACTTCCCCGGCTGCCGTCCCCTCCGGCACCAGCACCCAGATCAGCCCCCCGGCCCAGTCATACAATGCCCTGGCGCCGGAAATTCCCGCCACCACGCCCGGCGCATCCGACGGTTTGACCGACAGCCGCCAGACATCGCCAGAAATCCCGTGGAAGGGCTTTACATCCCGGATGTCTTGCCAGATTTGCCTTGTCCGCGCCGTGTCATGATCAATCTGCACCTCCCCGAACGCGGCCAACAATCTGGCCACCTCGTCAGCCCGATAGGCGACCGATCGCTCCGTGCCTTCCAACCGCAACGATGTCAGCGGCGCACCCTCCGGCCCGTCAGGCCGGTGCGCTGCGCCCGTCACCTCGAACGGCGAACCGAGCGCGCGCGCCATGGCCCTGATCGCGGCCCCATCGTCCAGTCCGGTCAGCGTGAGCGTGGCCGCCGTGGCGGTATCGGGCAGGACCTTCAGCGCCACCTCTGTCAACACGCCAAGGGTTCCGTAACTGCCCGCCATCAGCTTGACCAGATCGTAGCCGGTGACATTCTTCATCACCCGCCCGCCATTGCGCACCACCTGCCCGCGCCCGTTGACAAAGCGCACACCCAACAGGAAATCCCGTGCCGCGCCCGCCTGAATTCGCCGTGGCCCCGAGACATTGGCGGCGAACACACCGCCAATGGTCGGCACCCCCTCTGTTCCCAACAAACCACGATGATCCATCGGCTCGAACGCCAGCCGCTGACCTTCGGCGGCCAATACCTCTTCGATCTCGGTCAGCGGGGTGCCCGCCCCGGCCACCAGCGTCAGCGCACCGGGTTCGTAAAGCTCGATCCCCGACAGGCCCGAGGTGCTGAGCGGCACGCCCGCCACCGGCCCGCCAATCGGGCGCGTTCCCCCGCCCTGAACATGAAGCGGCCCCTCGGCCTCGGCCACGATGGTGGCCAGTTCGGCCTCGGTCTGGGGGATCAGCATTTTCATCTTTCTCAAAATACTCCGGGGGAGTCGCCCGCCGGGCGACGGGGGCAGCGCCCCCTATTCGGCGGCGATCCTGTGCGCCTCGCTGGCGGCCAGGGGGAAAACCTTGGCCGGGTTGAGCAACCATTTCGGATCGAACACATCCTTTACCGCCATCTGGATCTCGAGATCTTCGGGGGCGTATTGATCCGTCATCAGGTCACGTTTTTCGATGCCCACGCCATGTTCGCCCGTCAGGCATCCCCCGACCTCGACGCAGAGCTTCAGGATTTCCGCCCCGAGCGCCTCGCACCGTTCCAGATCGCCGGGTTTGTTGGCATCGAACAGGATCAGCGGGTGCATATTGCCATCGCCCGCGTGGAACACATTGGCCACATCCAGCCCGAATTCCCCGGACATCTCGCCAATGCGCCGCAGCACATAGGGCAGTTCGGTCACCGGGATCGTGCCATCGAGGCACATGTAATCGTTGATCTGCCCCATGGCCCCGAAGGCCGATTTGCGCCCCAGCCAAATACGCGCGCTTTCCTCTGCCGAGCTGCTCTCGCGCAGTTCGACCGGGTTGTGGCTGCGGGCGATTTCCATAATGGTTTCAAGCTGTTCGTCGATTTCCGCATCCGATCCCTCGACCTCGACGATCAGCAGCGCCTCGCAATCGGGATAGCCTGCCTTGGCAAAGGCCTCGCAGGCGCGGATACAGGGGCGATCCATGAATTCGATCGCCACGGGCAGGACACCGGCCTTGATGATGTCGGATACGCATTGGCCGGCCACTTCGTTGCTGTCGAATCCCATCAGGACGGGGCGGGCGCCCTCGGGTTTGTGCAGGATGCGCAGGGTGGCTTCGGTCACGACGCCGAGTTGGCCTTCGGAGCCGCAGACAAGGCCCAGAAGATCGTACCCCGCAGAGTCCAGATGCGCGCCGCCAAGTTCGATCACGGTGCCGTCCATCAGCACCAAGGTGACCCCCATCAGATTGTTGGTGGTCACGCCGTATTTCAGGCAATGCGCCCCGCCGGAATTCATCGCCACGTTGCCCGCAATCGCGCAGGCCAACTGGCTGGAGGGGTCGGGTGCATAGAAGAATCCATCGGCCTCCACGGCGCCGGTCACCGACAGGTTCGTGCGCCCCGATTGCACGCGGATAAAGCGATTTTCGTAATCTGTTTCAAGCACTTCGTTCAGTCGCGCCACCCCGAGGATCACGCTGTCTTCGGTCGGCAGGGCCCCACCGGCCAGCGACGTGCCCGAGCCGCGCGGCACCACCGGCACACCCATCTCGTGACAGATGCGCAGCACGTCCGACACCTGTTGCGTCGAGGACGGCAAAACGGCAGCGAGGGGTGGGCATTTATAGGCGGTCAGGGCGTCGCATTCATAGGCGCGGGTTTCGGCGGGGTCGGAGATCAGGGCATCGGACGGCAAGACGCCGGACAGGCGCGCAAGCAGTTGGGGTTTGCGGGCCAGAATATCCGGGTTGGGGCGTGGCATTTCCATATCTGACCCTCCTATTGGTAACAAAATATAACCAATTTAAGATTCTGGCAAGACCTTCCCACCGCATCGCCGCAGGCATGGGCCGGCCGGAGTTTCGTACGTTTCGTACAAAGCGTACACGGGTTTTGTACGAAAATCGGGCCGGTTCGGAAACTTTGCGTACGCAATCCGGCTTTTCCGCCCGGCAGTAACCGTTTCGCAACCTTTTCAGGGCACGGTGACGGCAGGTGTCTCAGGCCGATCATGGCCGCGCAAACGGGCCCTCTGTCATCGCGGTCAGCCCCCGCCACGCGGCAAAACCGCGAGGCGGGGGCGCAGATCAATCCGGCTGACGCCGTGACACCCTACAGGCCATTTCGCGGCGGCCCGGCGACGGGTGCCTTGCCTGAAAGTGGAGACTGAATCTTGCGGGTTTGCGACCAGACGACAGCGAATACGATCAACGCGCCACCGCAAAGGGCGCGCGGTGAGGGGCTTTCGGACAGGACCACCCATGCCAGCACCGGCGCAAGGGGCACTTCGAGCGTGGACAGCAGCGCCGTTTCAGCCGAGGGCAGCCGCCTTGCGCCTTCGGACAGCGTGACGGAGGCTACGGCGAACACGAAACCGAACCCCGCCAAAATCGGAAGCTCGCCGAGGGCGGTGCCGAAGGGCTGGCCGAACACCGCGGCAACCGGCAGCAACAGGACGGACGACAGGGCGGCGGGAAGCGCCGCGGTGGTGTCGGGATACGCGCGGTACACCACCATGGTTCCGGCCATCATGCATGTCATGACAAGGGCAAGGGCATCGCCGGCAAGACTCGCCCGGCCCAGAGACCCGGATACGATCACCAGAACGCCGATGAACGCCGTGGCGCTTGCAATGATCACGGTGCGGGTCGGGGCCTCCTTAATCAGAAGCCAGGACAATCCGGCCGCCATGAACGGCGCGGCGGCGTAGATCAGGGCGACATTCGCGACGCTGCTGAGTTTGAATGCGGGAATGAACGCGGCGGTCCCGGCAGCCATCAGGACGGTGACGAGACAAGCGGGCCTGCCGAACGCCCGGATTTCCGTGGCAAGGCGCCCCCGAACGGCGAGGTAGATCAGCGTGAAGGCGGCGGCGGCCAGTCCCCGCCAGAAGATGATGCCCCAGGCCCCGGTCGCCACGCCGTTGGTAAAGATGCCTGCGGTGCTGAACACGATGGCGGAAACGGTCACGAGGATGACGCCCGCGCTGCGGACCGGGGAGGTTGGTGAAGCCGGTCGGGAAAGGGTCATGGCGGGACTCCGGTCTGGTTTGCCGGAGACCGGAATATCCGATGCCTGTTGCCATATATGTGTCAGCAGTGATCTGATAGGTGCACAGGAAACCGACGGGTGCGCCATGAGCAAGAGCGACAGGTTCTTCGAGATCATCCAGCTTTTGAGGCGGGCCAAACGCCCGCTTCTGGCCCGCGAAATGGCCGAGGAACTGGAAGTGTCCCGGCGCACGATCTATCGCGATATCGCCACGTTGCAGGCCATGCAGACCCCGATCCTTGGCGAGGCCGGAGTCGGATACGTGATGCGCAAGGGATACGATCTGCCGCCGATCAATTTCGACATCGACGAAGCGGACGCCGTCGCCGTGGGGCTGAGCATGGTGGCGCGCACCGGCGATCCGGGGTTGTGGCGGGCGGCGCGGCGCGCCTCGCGCAAGCTGAGCGAAACCTCGCCCGGAACACGGCGGCTCGTGGCGTCGAGCTGGGGCGTCGAGGCCACGCCCGCGATCGATTTATCGGCCCTGCGCCAGTTGATCCGCGACGAGCGCAAGATCAGGCTGACCTATGAGGACGCCAGGGAAGAGCGCACCGCACGCACCGTCTGGCCGCTGGTTCTGATTTATTATTTCGATACCGCAATGCTGGTCGGGTGGTGCGAATTGCGCCGCGACCTGCGGCATTTCCGGGTGGATCGCATGGTGGATTGCACCCCGCTGGAGGACGGGTTTGCGGGGCTTGGCGCGGCATTGGTGGCGCGTTGGGAGGACACCCGGAAACAGGAAACCGTTTCGACAAAAGAGCTGTGACCGGGGCGGCGCGCGCCCTGCAACCTGTGGCGCGGGCTATCGCCGCCCTTCGCGCAGCCAGCCGCCGACCGTCAACGCGGCGATCAGGGCCAGCACGGCCCAGACCGGCAGCAACGGGGTTTGGGTGACGGACAGGGTTTCGAACGCGTTGCGCGGGGTCAGGCCGATCCAGCCGCGTCCCGAGGCGGGGCGGCCCGCGCGCACGTCGCGGATGCGGGGCAGACCGTCCTCGAGCGCCGTGGCGCCGCCACCGGTGCGTTCGAGCATGGGCTGCAGCGGCGCGGCGCTGGCGATGGTGTGTTCGAACTCGACCGGGGCGGCGGGGCCAAGGCCGATCACGGCGGTCTGATCGCCGTTTTCCAGCCGGTAGAGCCCGATTTCGGGACCGTCGAAAAGGGTTTCGAACCTGCCGGGGCTGACCTCGGTCAACTCGCGCTCGACCGTATCGCCCGACGGGGTGGTGATGATCACCGGCCCCACGGTATCGGACAGAGACCGGCGGATGATGCGCATTTTCTGGCCCGTGGCCTCGGCCCATAGGGCCTCTTCCTCGAGTTCGGGTTCCTTCATCATCCAGTGCGCGAGTCGGCGCAGCAGTTCCAGTTGCGGGCCGCCGCCCTCGTAGCCGCGATTCCACAGCCAGGCGTGATCGGAGGCCAGAAGCGCGACGCGCCCTTCGCCGACGCGGTCCAGCACCAGGAGCGGGCGGTCGCCCTGCCCGGTCATCACCATGTCGCCCGAGGTTTGTTCGACGTCGATCTGGCGCATCCAGCGGCCCCATTCACCGTCGAATTCGCGTTCGAGCCCCGCCGTGACCGGGTGGCGCTGGCCCAGATCGGTGACCGTGGGGCGGAAACGCTGTTCGATCACGCGGGCGGTGGGGCGGCCGGGCACGATGGATTTGATCGGCGTGCGATAGAGACTGTCGGCGCTGGCGAAATCCGGCCCGGCGGCGAACAGGACCGCACCGCCCTGTTCGACATAGGCGCGCACGTTGTCGAGATAGAGCGAGGGCAGGATGCCGCGCCGCTTGTAGCGGTCGAAAATGATCAGGTCGAAATCGTCGATCTTTTCAAGGAACAGCTCGCGCGTGGGAAAGGCGATGAGCGACAGTTCCCGCACCGGCACGCCGTCCTGCTTGGCCGGGGGACGCAGGATGGTGAAATGCACCAGATCGACCGAACTATCGGATTTCAGAAGGTTGCGCCATGTGCGCCCGCCGGCGTGCGGCTCGCCGGAAACCAGCAGCACCGACAGGCGGTCGCGCACGCCGTTGATCTGCACGAGCGCGGTGTTGTTGCGGTCGGTCAGTTCGCCCGGCGCTTCGGGCGTGGTGAATTGCAGCACGTTGCGCCCGCCATGCGGCAGGGTCAGGGGCAGGTCGATATCGCGGCCCAAGGGCACGTTGAAGCGGCGTGGCTCTTCGCCGTCGATGGAAATGTCGAGCGGCACGTTGGTCACGCCTTCGGGGGCGGCGCCGTCATCGGTGACGGTCAGGGTCAGGGTGACCTCTTCGCCCAGGATGGCGAAGGCCGGGGCGTTGGTGATGGTCAGGCGGCGGTCCCAGTCGGACTCGCGCCCGGTGTGCAGCAGGTGCAGCGGCGCGGGCAGGTCGGGGGCGCGGTCGGTGTCGTGGACGCGGCCATCGGAGAGCAGGATCGCGCCGGCAATGCGCCCGCGCGGTTCTTCGGCCAGGGCTTCGGCGAGGGCGGTCATGGCCTGTGTGCCGGTATTGTCGGCCCCGTCGGGAATGGGGATGCGCCGGACCTCGGTATTGGGGCGGGCGGCAAGGCGCGCGGCGAGGTCTTCGGCGGCCTGTGCGGTGGTGGCGGCGCGGTCGGCGAGTTGCTGGCTGGCGCTGCGGTCTTCGAGCAGCAGGACGATATCGCTGAGCGGTTCGCGGTTCTCGACCTGATAGACCGGGCCGGACAGCGCGGCGAGGATCGCCAGACCGGCCAGCGCCCGGAGCGGCCAGCCCGACAGCCCGCGCCACAGCGCAAGGGCGATCCCGGCGGCCAGGGCCACGCCGAGCGCCGCAATCAGCGGCCACGGCAGGAGGGGGTCGAACAGCACCGATCCGGTCATTGGCCCAACCTGTCGAGAAGCGCGGGCACATGCACCTGATCGGATTTGTAATTGCCGGTCAGCACGTGCATCACGAGGTTCACGCCAAAGCGGAACGCCATTTCACGCTGGCGTTCCCCGGCATAGCCACGGCCCACGGGAAACAACGCGTTGCCGCGTTCGTCCATCGCCCATGCGGCGGCCCAGTCGTTGCCGCCGATCACCACCGGCGTCACGTTGTCGTTGAGGTTGCGAAACGGCATGCCTTCGACCTGTTCGGCATCGGGCGGGGCGGCTTCGACCCAGACGGGGCGGCCGGAGTGGCGGCCCGGAAAATCCTGTAGCAGGTAGAAGGTGCGGGTCAGGACGTGATCCTCGGGGATGGGTTCGAGCGGCGGGATGTCCAGCGGACGCGCCAGCCGTTGCAACATCTGACCGTTGGGCGAGGACGCGCCGAAGCCCGCCACATTGGCATCGCGCGTGTCGAACAGGATCATGCCGCCGGTCCGCAGGTAGGCGTTGAGCCTTGCATAGGCCTCGTGCGAGGGGATCGGCTGATCCGGGGTGACGGGCCAGTAGAGCAGCGGGTAAAGCGCTAGGTCGTCGGTTTCCAGATCGACGCCGATGGGCGTGGCGGGTTCGACAGAGGTGCGGAAGAACAGGGTTTCGCTGAGTCCCGACAGACCGGCGCGGGCGGTGTCGTCAAGCCGGGGGTCGCCGGTGAGCACATGGGCAAGGACGACTTCGGAAGCGGCGGCGAGTTCCTTGTCGATATCCTGTTGCGCCTGTGCGGTGTCCGGCAGCGGCAGGAGCAGCGCGGCGAGGATCAGCGCGGCGGCGCGCGCGGGCCAGAGCCGCCCGGACAGCGCCAGCGAGGCGACGATATCGCCCATCAAAAGCAGCATCGACAACGCCAGAAGCCAGCCGCCAAGCGGGGTTTCCGGCGCGCGGGCCAGCCCCATTACGGGAACGCGGGCGGGCCATGCGGCGGGGGCCAGCGCGGTATCGGCGCGCGTCACGTTGAGGGCAAAGCGGCGGTCCGGCCCATCGTAGAGCCCCGGCTGCAGGTCGGGGCCGAGCGCATCGGTTATCAGCCGTTCCCCGGCGATGCCCGGCAGGGTTCCGGCATCGCGCAGCTTGCCGAAACCGTCGAGCACCTGAGCGGGTTGCCATGTGGTGCCTTGCAGTTCGGCCATGTCGGGCAAGGCCACGGCAGAGGACACGGCGAGGCGTTCGAGCATCTGCACGAACAGGCCCGACAGCGGCAGCGTGGACCATTCGGCATTGGCCGTGACATGAAACAGCACCACCTGCCCTGCCCCGACGCGTTTGCGCGTGACCAGCGGTGTGCCATCGGTCAGCTGCGCGATCACGCGGTCTGCCAGCGTGGGATCGGGTTGCGCCATGACCTGCGCGGAAACGGTGACATCATTGGGCACTGGCAGGCCCGCGAAGGGGCTGTCATCGTCGAACGGGGCGAGGGTTTTCGGCTCTCCCCAGCTCATCGCGCCGCCGACGGTACGCCCCCCGGCGCGCAGGCGCACCGGCAGGAGCGGCGATTCATCGGAGCGCGACACATCCGAGGCGGCAAGGCGCGATCCGGCAAAGCGCAAGAGCAGCCCGCCCTGATCCATCCAGTCCAGAAGCGCGTCCTGTTCGGCGGCGGACAGGGTGGCCACATCGGCCAGCACGATGACATCGGGATTGGCTGGCAGAACGTCCATCAGCGCACCGTCCAGCAGGTCGGCGGAGGGAATGAGCGCCTGTTCAAGGTAATGCAGCGGCGAGAGCAGCTCCAGACCTTCGCGGTTTTCGCGGCCCGCGATCAGGGCGACCTCGCGCCGCTTGAGGCTGTCATCGGTCAGGGTGACGGCCCCGGCGGTGTTCTGGCCCATGATTTCGAATCGCGTGAGGCGGGCGCGCAACTCGGCCGGCAGGGACAGGTCGCCGGTGGCGGTGGTGGCATCCGCATCGAAGCGCAGCGGAAGCGTGGCCAGAAGGCGCGGCAGGCCCTGTGGATCGCGGCCATGCGCCTCGATCGTGATGTCGCGCACCGCGCCCGTGCGGGCGCGCTGTGCAGTCAGCCTGACGGCGCCATCCTCGATTTCAGCCGGGGCAAGGGCAAGGATCGGGGCGGGGCTTTCGTAGACGGTGACGGGGCCGCGCGTTTCGAGTGCGGCCAGCAGCGCTGCGCGTGTCTCGCGGGCCAGCCCGTCGGACATCCAGCGGGTTTCGAAATCGCCCTCGGGCAGCGCGGCAAGGGCGCGTTCCATCATCGCGGGGGTGGCGGGCCATGCCTGCGGCACCAGCCCCGACAGGCGGCTGCGCCAGTTCTCGGCGGCGCGAAAGGCGGCGGGCTGCGGATCGGTCAGGCGCAGGATGGCGACGGGACGCGCGTTGCGCCCGGCCTCGGCCAGCATGTCGTCGAGCAGCGCCGATTGCGCGGGCCAGTCGCGGGCGCTGGCCCAACTGGCGTCAAGCACGATCAGGAGCGGGCCGGTCTGCGCCTGTTCGCCCTGCGCGCGCGGATTGAGCACCGGACCGGCCAGCCCGACGATCACGGCGGCCACGGCCAGCATCCGCAGCAAGAGCAGCCACCACGGCGTTCGGTCGGTCACGGTATCGTCGTCCTTGAGCCCCAGAAGGAGCGCCACGCCGGGAAAGCGGCGGCGGATCGGCGCGGGCGGCACGGCACGCAGCAAGATCCACAGGATCGGCAGCGCGGCCAGCGCCAGCAACAGCCAGGGCGCGGTAAAGGCGACAGGCCCCAGCATCAGGCGTGCCCCCCGTCAAAGGCGCGATAGAGCCACAACAGGGCCGATTGCGCGCTGTCCGAGGTGTGGTGCAGCCCGTATTGCCAGCCGGTGGCGAGGCACAGCGTTTGCAGCTCGGCCTTGCGGGCGGCGAGGCGATCCAGATAGCGGGTGCGCAGATCGGAGGCCTTGAGCGTTTCATGCGAGAGCGTTCCGCCGACGCTTTCGAAAATGGTGCGTCCGCGATAGGGAAAGGCCTCTTCCGCGGGGTCGAGGATATGCAGCAGGACGCCCTGAACGCCACGGTCGGCGGCCTTGGTCAGGGCGGCGCTGACGCCGTCGATCTCGCCCATGAAATCCGACAGGAACAGCGCGCGGCCATGCGGCAGCAACCCGCGCAGATCGGGCGTGCCGTATTCCTCGTCGCCGTCCTGCGTGAGCGCCTCGGCCAGTCGCGCGATCTGAGCGGCGCCGCGACGGGGCGGCAGGGTATGGCCGGTCAGGCCCACACGCTCGCCCGCGCGATTCAGCAGGATCGCGACGGCCAGAGCCAGCAAGCGGGCGCGGTCGGATTTCTCGGGCAGCTTCTGGTCAGAGGCAAAGCGCATCGAGGCCGCGTCATCGGCCCAGATCATCACGCTTTGGGCGATCTGCCATTCGCGTTGCCGCACGAACTGCGCGTCGGATTTGCCCGAACGCCGCCAGTCGATATCGCGCAGCGCATCGCCTGCCATGACCGGGCGGTATTGCCAGAAATCGTCGCCCATCCCCGAACGCCGCCGGCCATGTTCGCCCAGAAGGACGGTGCCGGCCAGATGCTCGGCCCGCGCCATGAGCGGGGGCAGCGCGGCTGCCTCGGCCTCGGACCGGGCACGAAGATGGGCGGATCGGGTCACGCTGCGGCCTCGATCCGCGTGACCTGTGCGACGGTGTCGGCGATCAGGCCGTCGAGGCGTTCGCCCCGAGCCCGCGCGGCGAAGTTCAGCGCCATGCGGTGAACCAGAACCGGCTGCGCCATGGCGGCGACATCGTCGGTATCGGGGGCAAGGCGGCCCTGCAGCATGGCGCGCGCCCGAACGGTCAGCATCAGGGCCTGCGCGGCGCGCGGCCCCGGCCCCCAGGCCACGTCCCGGCGCACGGCCTCGGAGGCGCTGTCGTCTTCGGGGCGGCAGGCGCGGACCAGGTCGAGGATGCATTCGACCACGGATTCGCCCACCGGCATGCGGCGCAGCAGGGTTTGCGCCGCGATCAGCTCGGCAGGGGTGAACACCTGATGCGATGCCGCCTCTTCGGCGCCGGTGGTGGCCAGCAGGATGTCACGCTCGGTATCGCGGTCGGGATAGGGCACGTCGATCTGCACGAGGAAACGGTCAAGCTGGGCCTCGGGCAAGGGATAGGTGCCTTCCTGTTCGATGGGGTTCTGCGTGGCCAGAACGTGGAACGGCGGATCGAGCGGGCGGTCCTGCCCGGCGACGGTGACCTGTCGTTCCTGCATCGCCTGCAACAGTGCCGACTGGGTGCGCGGGCTGGCGCGGTTGATTTCGTCGGCCATCAGAAGCTGGCAGAAGATCGGACCGGGAATGAACTTGAACGTGCGTGTGCCGTCGGCGCCGGTTTCCAGCACCTCGGAGCCCAGAATGTCGGCGGGCATCAGATCGGGGGTGAACTGCACCCGGTTGGCGTTCAGGCCCATCACGGTGGACAGTGTTTCGACCAGCCGCGTCTTGCCCAGCCCCGGCAAACCGATCAAAAGCCCGTGCCCGCCACTGAGCAGCGCCGAAAGCGACAGATCGACAACCCTCTCCTGCCCGATGAAGCGGCGGGTGATCGAGGCGCGCGCCTGCGCCAGCTTGTCTTCGAGTGCTTCGATCCCGGCCAGCAGATCGGCGTCATCGGTCATGGCAAAACTCCCTGTCAGGCTATATCGTTCATCTAAGAGTGTATCGCGCACAGATGAAATGGCAAAAGCAATGAGCAAAGACCGGATCACGACCCTGTCAACAGAGAGCCTTGCGGCCTCGGCGCGGGCGGCGCAGGGCAAGGGGCTGCCGCCGGTAGATCGCTGGAACCCGCCGTTCATGGGCGATCTGGACATTCGCATCGCGCGGGACGGAACGTGGTTTCACGAGGGGTCGCCCATCAACCGGCCCGAGCTGGTCCAGCTGTTTTCCACCATCCTCAAGCGCGAGGGCGACAGGTTTTTCCTAGTCACGCCGGTGGAAAAGGTGGGAATCACCGTCGAGGACGCGCCGTTTGTCGCCGTGGATGTCGAGGCCGAGGGCGACGGCCCCGCGCAGGAGCTGATTTTCGAGACCAATGTGGGGGATCGCGTGGTGGCCGGGGCAGAAAACCCGATCCGGGTGGAGCGCGATGGCGAAACCGGCGAACCTTCGCCCTATGTGATGATCCGCGCGGGGCTGGAGGCGCTGATCGACCGCAAGAGTTTCTATCGCCTGATCGAGTTGGGCGCGCGGCAGGACGGCTGGTTCGGGCTGTGGTCGGGCGGCGAGTTCTTTCCGGTGATCCCCGAAGACGACTTGCCGGAGACCTGACCGCGATGCCCCGTTTTGCCGCCAACCTGTCGATGCTGTTTCGCGAATTTCCGGTGCTGGAGCGTCCCTCGGCGGCGCGGGATGCGGGGTTTGCGGGGGTGGAAATCCTGTTTCCCTATGACGAGCCGGGGCATCTGATCCGGCAGGCGCTGGACCGGGCGGGCCTGCCTCTGATCCTGATCAACACGCCGCCGCCCAACTGGACGGGGGGCGACAGGGGCTTTGCCGCGATTCCCGGCGGCGAGGAGAGGTTTCGCCACGATTTCCGCCGTGCGCTGCGCTATGCGCAGGTATTGGGGGCGCGGCATATCCATGTGATGGCCGGTGTCGCCGAGGGGCCGGAGGCACGCGATACCTTCATTCGCAACCTCGCCTGGGCCGCCGCCACCGCGCCCGAACAGCCGTTGACCATCGAGCCGATCAACACCCATGACATGCCGGGTTATTTCCTGGACGATTTCGATCTGGCCGCCGAGGTGCTGGACACCGTGGGCGCGCCCAATCTGGCGCTGCAATTCGACGCCTACCATGCGCATCGCATCACCGGCGACGTGATGGGCACATGGGCCGCGCATGGCCACCGGGCGGCGCATGTGCAGGTGGCGGGGTATCCGGGGCGGCACGAACCGGCGGGCGGAGAGATAGATTACCCGGCATTCTTTGCGCGGCTCGATGCGGATGGCTATGCCGGGTATGTCAGCGGGGAATACACCCCCGAAGGGCGCACCGGGGACGGGATCGGCTGGATCGCCTGACCGACGGGGCCAACCGGTCAGGCGTGACGGCGGCCTAGTTGCGCACCACGTAAACCGAGCATTCGGCATGGGTGACGACATGGCTGGCAGTGGTGCCCAGCAGGTAATCGGACACTTTGGGGTTGGCCGATTCCATCACGATCACATCGACATTCCGCTCATCGGCCAGTTTGACGATCTGGCGGTGCGTCGCGCCTTTGCGGACCACGGTTTCCACCTCGACCCCTTCGGCGGGGTGGGCGGCGATGAATTTCTTCAATTCCTCGGTCCAGTACTTGTCGGAATCGTAGATGTTCAGATTGCGCTCGATCTCGGGGGCGACGGTGGCGACGATCAGCTTCGCACCGCGCCGTTGGGCCATCTCAACAGCCTCGGTATAGGCGTTGTATTCGAGTTTCACGTGGCGCAGGTTGACGGGGCAGAGGATCAGTTTGGTTTCGCGGGCCATGGGATACCTTTTGGCGAAGTCAGGTGGCAAGAATGCACGCACCTAACCGATTCGCCAAATTGCCGCATTGCAGAAACGGCAGGGAATGGTCCGGGAACGTCATCAGGGCCGGGGCATAACGGGACTGCAGAAAACGCAGGGCTTGGCCTGTGCAACGCTTCCTTGAGGCAGGCAACGGGCGGGGTCGGGAAAGATGCGACAGGGCTTAGGCCTCTTGCGGAGATGCGCGGCGACCTGTGGCCGCTGTTCCGCGCATGGGAGAAACCGCCAGGGGCCTTGCCGGTCAGTGCGCCTCGGCCCAGTTGGCCCCCTGCCCGGCATCCACGATCATGGGCACGTCGACCTTGACTGCCGGCAGCGCGGCCCCTTCCATCACCTCGCGGGCGGTGTCGATCAGTTTGCCCGTGGCGTCTTCGGCCACTTCGAAGATCAGTTCGTCATGCACCTGCAACAGCATCTTCGCGGGCTGGCCCTGAATGGCGTCAGGCATGCGGATCATGGCGCGGCGGATGATGTCGGCGGCGGTGCCCTGAATGGGCGCGTTGATCGCGGCGCGTCTGGCGAACCCGGCGCGCGGGCCCTTGGCGGAAATCTCGGGCGTGTGGATTTTCCGTCCAAAGAGCGTTTGGACAAAGCCGTGCTCTTTGGCGAACCCCACCGTGTCGTCCATGTAGGTCTTGATGCCGGGGAAGCGCTCGAAATAGCGGTCGATGAAGCCCTGCGCCTCAGAGCGGGGGATGCGCAGGTTGCGGGCAAGCCCAAAGCCCGAGATGCCGTAGATCACTCCGAAATTGATCGCCTTGGCCTGACGGCGGATGTCCGGGGTCATCTCATCCAGCGGCACGTCGAACATTTCGCTGGCGGTCATGGCGTGAATGTCCTGCCCGTCCCTGAAGGCCTGTTTCATCGCCGGAAGGTCGGCGACGTGGGCGAGAATCCGCAGTTCGATCTGGGAATAGTCGAGGCTGACCAGAACATTGCCCGGTTCGGCCACGAAGGCCTCGCGGATGCGGCGGCCTTCTTCGCTGCGCACGGGGATGTTTTGCAGGTTCGGATCGGTCGAGGCCAGACGCCCGGTATTCGCGCCGGTCTGCACATAGGAGGTGTGCACGCGGCCCGTGTCCGGGTCGATGTGATCCTGTAGCGCGTCGGTATAGGTGGATTTCAGTTTCGACAGCGCGCGCCAGTCCAGCACGCGGGCGGGCAGATCGTGTTCGGTGGCCAGATCCTCGAGCACGTCGGCGCCGGTGGCATAGGCGCCGGTCTTGCCCTTCTTGCCGCCTTCGAGGCCCATTTCGTCGAACAGGATTTCGCCCAGTTGCTTGGGCGATCCTACGTTGAACTTGCGGCCTGCCAGTTCGTGAATTTCCTCTTCGAGTTCGGCCATTTTCTGGGCGAACTTGCCGGACATGCGCGACAGGGTCTCGCGATCCACCTTGATGCCGTTGCGCTCCATCCGGGCGAGGACGGGCGACAGGGGACGTTCCAGCGTTTCGTAGACGGTGGTGACTTTTTCGACATGCAGTTGCGGTTTGAAGGTCAGCCAGAGGCGCAGGGTGATGTCGGCATCCTCGGCGGCGTATTTCACGGCCTCGGCCACGGGCACGCGGTCAAAGGTGATGGCCGATTTGCCGCTGCCCAGCAGGGTCTTGATGGGGATCGGCGTGTGGCTGAGATAGCGTTCCGACAGCGTATCCATGCCATGCCCGTGAATGCCCGCGTTCAGCGCGTAGGACATCAGCATGGTGTCGTCGAACGGCGCGACGGTGATGTCGTGGCGGGCGAAGATCTTGGCGTCGTATTTCATGTTCTGGCCGATCTTGAGGATCGCGTCGTCCTCGAGCACCGGCTTGAGCGCGGCCAGCACATCGCCGGGCGGCAACTGCCCTTCGGCCAGCGTATCGGTGCTGAACAGGTCGTCGGACGCCCCGTCGCGATGCGTGAGCGGGATATAACAGGCCTGCCCCGGATCGACCGACAGGGAGATGCCCACCAGATCGGCCTGCATTTCGTTGAGCGAGGTGGTTTCGGTGTCTACCGCCACGTAGCCACGGGCGCGGATACGGTCGATCCACGCGTTCAGCGCCTCCATCGTCGAGACGTGTTCGTAAGTGTCGGGATCGATAGCGGGCCATTCGGGGGCTTCCTCGACCGGGTCGGCGCCTGCGGGGTTGGTATCGGGGATCACCGGGGCCTCGACGCCCAGGGAGTCGGCAATGCGTTTGGAAAGCGTGCGGAATTCCATTTCGGCCAGGAACCCCAGCAGGGTTTCGGTGTTGGGCTCACGCAGTTCCAGATCGTCGAGGGTGAAATCGAGAGGGGTGTCGCAATCGAGCTGCACCAGCTTCTTGGACAGTTCGATCTGTTCGCGCTTGTCGATCAGGGTCTGGCGGCGCTTGGGCTGTTTGATTTCTTCGGCCCGGTCGAGCAGTTCCTCGAGGCTGCCGTATTCGTTGATCAGCAACGCGGCGGTCTTGATGCCGATGCCCGGCGCGCCCGGCACGTTATCGACGCTGTCGCCCGCGAGGGCCTGCACATCGACCACGCGATCCGGGCCGACGCCGAATTTTTCCTCGACGCCGTCAACGTCGATGCGGCGGTTTTTCATGGCATCCAGCATTTCGACGCCGCCGCCGACCAGTTGCATCAGGTCCTTGTCGGATGAGATGATCGTGACGCGCCCACCGGCCTCGCGCGCCTGGCAGGACAGGGTGGCGATGATGTCGTCGGCCTCGTACCCTTCCAGTTCCTTGCAGGCGATGTTGAACGCCTCGGTCGCGCGGCGGGTCAGCGGGATTTGCGGACGCAGGTCTTCGGGCATGGCCTCGCGGTTGGCCTTGTACTGATCGTAAAGATCGTTGCGGAAGGTGTGGCTGCCCTTGTCGAAGATCACGGCGATATGGGTGGGGGCGTCGTCGTTGGTATTGTTGCCGTCGATATAGCGCTGCAACATGTTGCAGAAGCCCGAGACCGCCCCGATGGGAAGCCCGTCGGATTTGCGCGTCAGCGGCGGCAGGGCGTGATAGGCCCGGAAGATGAAGGCCGAGCCGTCGATCAGGTGCAGGTGGCACCCCTTGCCGAATGAATTGCCCATGATCGCCCCCGTTTGGATTGTCCTGCGGTCTTGGTATTGCCATGAAGTGACGCGCGCTTCCAGCGGGTTCCTGCGTATTCGGTGTGGTCGCGGGTGTCGCGCGGCGCTACCTTGCCGACAACTTCCGAGACCAGCCGCATGGGACCGCATCATGGAAATCGACAGGACCGGCGTCATTCTGAACACTGAAAACTATCGCGCCTGCGTGACCTTTTATGGCGAGGTTCTGGGCCTGCCCCTGCTGTTCGAATTCGATCGCCCGGACGAGCGATTGACCTGTTTCGACATGGGTGGAGCGTACCTGATGGTGGAACCGGGCGGCACCGCCCGGCCCGAGGGGAAAACGCCCGAAACCTGCCCGGCCAAGTTTCGTTTCAATGTGCGCGATGTCGAGGCCGCGGCGGCGGAGCTTGTCGCCAAAGGTATGGAGGTGCGCGTTCGCAAGCACGATTGGGGCATGACGGCCGAGTTTCACGACCCGGACGGCAACCGGTGCGCCCTGAGATCGGAAAGTGATTTTGGCAGCCGGTGACCGATCACCCCGTTGCCGGGCAGGGCAAGGTGGCGGCATTCTGTTGCTCGATCTCGATCAGGGCCTCGAGCTGACGCTGGCCGATATCCCCCATGAAGGCCGTGCGCCCGACCACCAGCGCGGGTGTTCCGAAGAACCCGAAGCGCGAC
This sequence comes from Roseovarius sp. PS-C2, assembly GCF_018862045.1. Classification (NCBI taxonomy): domain Bacteria; kingdom Pseudomonadati; phylum Pseudomonadota; class Alphaproteobacteria; order Rhodobacterales; family Roseobacteraceae; genus Roseovarius; species Roseovarius sp. PS-C2. Next base: position 302,424 of record NZ_JAHKSQ010000005.1, on the reverse strand, counting down.
GCAAGGGCCGCCGTCGTGCCGAGTTGCCGGCTCACGTCCGGGTCTTCCATATCGGCGATCAGTCGGTCGGAGTTCGCCCCTTCTTCATCGGCCATGGCGCGCAGATAGGCATCGTTGGGCAGGAAGGGCGAATCCATCAACTTGTTGTGGAACGCATCGTAGGCCCCTTGTTTCCGTGCGGCCAGCGCGGCACGGGCGGCCCGCAGCGACGCCGCCCCCAACAGCGGAAGCTCGTGCCAAGTGATCGCCACCGGCGCGCTGTCCTGCAGCGCGTGCAGCCGTGGGCTGACCTGACGGCAGATACTGCAGCGATAATCCGAAAAATAAGCGATCGGCAGTTCGCCCGTCTGGCGCGGCGCGGAAAATAGCGCGGCACAGAGCGTTTCGCCGGAAACGATTTGCGGCCGCTCCGACGGGTCAAGCCCGACCAGCGCCGGAACCCCGCGCGACACGGGACCGCCCTCAAGCTGACGGAACCCCGGCAGGTCGGGATAGGGTTTGAAATCGAAATCTGGGGTGCGCAGCTTGTCGAGGAAACGCCATGAGGAAATTCCGAGCCCCACCATGGCAAGTATCGTGACACCCGTCATCAAGAACGAACGCCGGTCGGGAACAGGGTCCGGTTCAGGCGGCCGAGGCTTCACCTTCGAAGTCCTTATGGATGTATCTGCAATCGCAGTAAGGGCATTCGACATAGCCCGTTTCATGCGATACCGACAGCCAGACGCGCGGATGGCCCAATGCGCCTTCGCCGCCGTCACAGGCAATACGATAGCTGTCAACGATCCGGGTCTCGGGGGCTTTCGTTACCATCTGGCATTTCCTTTTGCCTGCAATTCCACTAGGTCCGAATATGATTGATCCGACACTCAGGGGCAAGGGGAGCAATGAGCCAGAACGCCATCGAAATCCGGGGCTTGCAGAAAACCTATGCCGCCGGGCGTGGCGCACCTGCGAAACAGGCGTTGAAAGGGGTCGATCTGGACATCCCCGCCGGATCGGTCTTTGGCCTGCTCGGCCCCAACGGTGCAGGGAAATCGACGCTGATCAACATTCTGGCCGGGCTGGTGGTGAAAACCGCCGGGCAGGTGACGATCTGGGGCTTTGACCAAGATGTGAATCCACGGCAAAGCCGCGCCTCGATCGGGGTGATGCCGCAGGAGCTGAACCTTGATCCGTTCTTTACCCCGCGCGCCGCGCTCGAGGTGCAGGCGGGCCTGTACGGGGTGCCGAAATCGCAGCGCCGCAGCGATGAAATCCTGCGGCTGGTCGGGCTGGAAGACAAGGCCGAAGCCTATGCGCGCACCCTGTCGGGGGGCATGCGGCGGCGGCTGTTGCTGGCCAAGGCGCTGGTGCATCAGCCTCATGTTCTGGTGCTGGACGAACCGACGGCGGGCGTGGATATCGAACTGCGCCAGATGCTGTGGGAAAACGTGCGCCGCCTCAACCAACAGGGCATGACGGTGATCCTGACCACCCATTATCTGGAAGAGGCCGAAGAGATGTGCGACGAAATCGCGATCATCAATTTCGGCGAGGTGGTGGCGCGCGACAGCACGGCAAACCTGCTGGGGCGGCTGGACAGCAAGACCATGATCATCCACCCCGAAGACGAGGCGGCCACCCTGCCCGAGGCCCCCGGCATCGAGGTGGAAACGCGCCCCGACGGTTCTCTGGCGCTGAGCTATCAATCGCGCGAGACACCCGCCGAGGCGGTGCTGGAGGCGGTGCGCGGTGCGGGCATCCGCATTCGCGACGTGAAAACCGAGCAGGCCGATTTGCAGGACGTATTCCTTGAACTGACGCGCTCGCGCTAGGGCCGGTGGCCTTGCAACCGGAACACTGCATTGCGCCGCAGCGCTCTGCCTGTGCGGTTCTCCGCGCCACAGCCCTGCCCGCTGTTCGCCACAGAATCACCCCCGATTGACAGTAATCTCCGTCGATTGGGCTTGGACGCTGGCGCAGAACGCCAGCCTCTGACGGGGGCGTTTCGGATTGGTTTGAACGATGAGGAAAAACCATACGGCTGCGCAAAAACAGAAAACCCGGCACATCCCGCGGCGCTGTCATCGCTGCCGCGGTTCGGGCAATGCGTCCTGCCAGATCTGCCTGGGCGCCGGTCAGATCGTGACGGGCCGCGATATCTTCGGAAAAACGACAACGACCGCGTGCCAAGGGTGTTTCGGGCGAAAATTCACCCGCTGTTCGATCTGCAACGGCGAAGGTTTCGTTTAGGGCGATACAGGCATGACAGCCGGGCCTTCGGCTATCGCCCGGCGCGCTCGTTCAGGAGGGTTTCGATGCGGTCCAGCCGGGTGAAAACCTCGTCGCGGTAGGTATCGGTTTTCTCGGCGTCCTCTTCATGGTGCGCGTCCTGCATGGAGTTCACGATCAGGCCCACCACGAGGTTCACCACGGCAAAGGTGGTGACCAGAATGAACGGCACGAAGAAGGCCCAGGCGTGGGGATATACCTCCATCACCGGGCGCACGATTCCCATCGACCACGATTCCAGCGTCATGATCTGGAACAGCGAATAGGCCGACAGGCCAAGCGTGCCGAACCAGTCGGGAAAGGCGGCGCCGAACAGCTTGGTCGCCATCACCGAGCCGATGTAGAAGATGATCCCCATCAGCAGGAACACCGAGCCCATGCCCGGCAGCGCGTTCATCAGCCCTTCGACCACGCGGCGCAGCGACGGCGTGACCGACAGCACACGCAACAGACGCAGGATACGCAGGGCGCGCAGCACGCTGAGGCCCTGTGCGGCGGGGATCAGGGAAATGCCGACGATCACGAAATCGAAGATGTTCCACCCGCTGCGGAAAAACCCGCCGCCACGGGCATAGAGCTTGGCCGCGATTTCGACCACGAAAATGGCGAGGCAGATCGAATCCAGAATCACGATCAACGGGCCTGCGGCCTGCATCAGCCTGTCAGAGGTTTCCATACCGAGGATCACCGCGTTGAACAGGATAACGCCAAGAATGAAACTCTGCACCGCCTGCCGGTCGATGACCGACGCCACTTTTGCCCGCATTACAAATTGATCCGTGTTTGCCTGTTCGCTCATGCAGCGTGATATGGGGCAGCCCGGCGCGGCCTGCAAGCGGCCGCGCGATCAATCCGGGACGTCCGAGCGGTATACGACCCGATTGCCGGTCTTTCAGGCGACCAGCGCGGTTTCCCATCGGCGCAGGCAACGCCGCGCCGCGCAAGCCAAGGCTTTTGGCGCGGGTTTGGCCGAACCGGTCAGTTCCGGGAACAGGGCGGCAATTTCGGCGCGCTCGGCGGTGCTGAGCGCCTCTTGCGCCAGTGCGCCCAGATACAGGCTTTCGCTCGGGATGCCTTCGGCCATGATCACTTCGTGCCGATCGAAGGCCAGATGCACATAGCACACGCGCCGCCGGGGCACCTGCCGGATGGTATCGCCATTGACCAGATGCACCGCCGCGACCAACACCTGCGGCTGGCCGAAATACATCTCGGCGCGCCAGTCTTCGACCAGCATCCGGTGTTGCGGCGAGACCACCAGCTTGCGCCAGTTGCCCAAGGCCCCCGCCGAAATTTCCACAGGGGCCATCGGACCGCGCCCCGGCACCGTGCGACGACCGGCCCAGCGCACCGGCTGAAGCCCGTGATCCAGAGTCCGGACCATATCGCCGGGGCGGATGATTTCGATCGGCAGCGGGCCGGTATCGGTTTCGATCAGCGTTCCGGCGGCGAAGCAGGGGAAGACCGGCGGTTCGGGCGAAAAGGTATCGAACGACAATTGCTGATCGCGGGGCGGGTCCAGACCGGGGCCGTATTGCATGGTTCCCGCGGTCAGCCCATTCACATCGAACACGATATTCGCGGGACTGGTGAAGATCTGATGTTCACCAGAGGACGCACGGCCCTGAAACTGGTCGTGCTGTGGATTCAGGCTGGAATAGATCGGCGGCGCGGGCGGATCGCTTTCGGGCCATGCGTAAATATCGACGAATTGCCCGTTCGAGAACAGGTTGTCGCCCGGATTGACCTGCCGGATCACGACACGAAAGACATCGGTCGCCGAGCCGAGCGTCTGAACGCCGGTCAGGGTTACCTTCATCCCGTTGCTGTTGCCTGTTGTCGAGACACTGGAAAAGGTCCCCACCTCATCCCCGGTCACGAAAATCTCGATCTCGGCCACGCCAGATTCCCTTACAACTCATCCCCCAGGATTTGCTGCTGGAATGAACCGAACGATGCCCGAAAGTTAATGATTTATCAAGCGTTTCGCTCAAGTCGCGGCAAAGCTGTCGCGAGTGTATCCCTGAAGGTACAAAAGCGCGGTCAGATCACCATGGTTCACCCGCACGTCGCATTGTTCGGCAACCGAGGGCTTGGCATGCAGTGCCACGCCGGTGCCCGCCCGGCCCAGCATGCCCAGATCGTTGGCTCCGTCACCCACGGCGATCACATCGGCTTCGGTGATCCCCAGACCGGCGCTGATCTCTTCCAGGGCCTCTACCTTGGCGGCACGGCCAAGGATCGGGCGGGTCACGTCGCCGGTCAGTTTGCCGCCCTCGATCAACAGGGTGTTGGCGCGGTTTTCGTCAAAGCCCAGATCGGCGGCGACCCTGGCGGTAAAGGCGGTGAACCCGCCCGACACCAGCACGCAGCGCGCGCCATGCGCCTTCATCGTCGACACCAGAGCCATGCCGCCGGGCATGTAGGTGATGCGCGAGGCCAGAACCTGCGCGATCACGGATTCGTCCAGCCCTTTCAGCAGCGCCACCCGTTCGATCAGCGCGCCTTCGAAATCCAGCTCGCCGTTCATCGCACGCGCGGTGATGTCCCTGACATGCTCGCCCACACCGGCGACCTCGGCCAGTTCGTCGATGCATTCCTGCTGGATCATGGTGCTGTCCATGTCGGCCAGCAGCATTTTCTTGCGCCGACCCTCGGCGGGCTGGATGACGAGATCGACCTTTTGCTGTTGCAGGTCCGCCCAGACCTCCCAGCGGTTCGAGGGAATTTCGGCCAGCGAAAACTCTGCCGCCTCGTCGGGCGACAACCATTGCGCATCCCCCCCACCCCAGGCGTTGCGCAGAGCATCCACAAGGGCAGGGTCCAAAGCGCCCGAGGGCGCGATCAGTGTGGCGATGAACATGGGGGAGGTTTCCGATCGTAGTCAAAGGGGTCGCATTTAATCGCTCAAGCGGCGTTCTAGCGTCATTTCTGCACTTGCGAAAGTCCCTGACTGACCCTATTCCAATCCGTGGGACACCCCTCCCCAACGAGGGGCGCTTATCTGGAAGGGTAGCAGAAATGGCTATGCAAAAACCGGCGACGCGGCCGGCCAATCCGCGTTTTTCTTCTGGCCCCTGTGCCAAACCCCCCGTTTTCGAATTGAGCAAACTCGCTGACGCGCCGTTGGGTCGCAGCCACCGCGCCGCCGTGGGCAAGGCCAAGCTGAAGGCCGCCATCGAAGGCACGCGTGAAGTGCTTGGCATCCCCGCCGATTACAAGATCGGGATCGTACCGGCCTCGGATACCGGGGCGGTCGAAATGGCGCTGTGGAACCTCCTGGGCGCGCGCAAGGTCGAGATGCTGGCCTGGGAAAGTTTCGGCGCAGGCTGGGTCACTGACGTGGTCAAGCAGCTCAAGCTGGATGCCGAGGTCAAGGAAGCGCCTTATGGACAAATCGTCGACCTGAACAGCGTCGATACCGACAACGACGTGGTGTTCACCTGGAACGGCACCACCAGCGGTGCGCGCGTGCCCAATGGCGACTGGATCAAATCCGACCGCGAAGGCCTGACCATCTGCGACGCCACCAGTGCCGCCTTCGCGCAGCGCCTGCCTTGGGACAAACTGGATGTGACCACCTTCAGCTGGCAGAAGGTTCTGGGCGGCGAGGCCGCGCATGGCATGATCATTCTTTCACCTCGCGCGGTGGAGCGGCTGGAAAGCTACACCCCCGCATGGCCCCTGCCCAAGATTTTCCGCCTGACCAAGGGCGGCAAGCTGATCGACGGCATTTTCGAGGGCGCGACGATCAACACCCCGTCGATGCTGGCGGTCGAGGATTACCTGCTGGCGCTGGATTGGGCCCGCGATGTCGGCGGCCTCGAGGGGCTGCGCGAGCGCGCCTATGCCAACCTTGCCGCGGTGCAGACCTTCGTGGCGGAAAACGACTGGATCGCATTCCTCGTGGATCAGCCGGAGTATCGCTCGAACACCTCGGTTTGCCTGAAATTCACCGACGAGCGGATCACCGACGGGGGCGCATTTGCCAAGGCCGTGGTCAAGCGGCTGGATGCCGAGGGCGTGGCCTATGACATCGGTGCCTACCGCGATGCCCCTCCGGGCCTGCGTATCTGGTGCGGCGGCACGGTGGAAACCGGCGACGTCAGCGCGCTGATGCCGTGGATCAAATGGGCGTTCGAGGCCGAGATCGCAGAGCTGGCGGAAACCGCCTGAGCGGTGCGCCCGAAGGGCACATCCTACCGGACAATACCGTAGGGTGCGCGGTCTCCGCGCACCGACTCCCCAACACATTTCATTGAAGGACCAGAAACATGGCTCCCAAAGTACTCGTCTCCGACAAGCTGTCGGAAACCGCCGTCCAGATCTTCCGCGACCGTGGAATCGACGTGGATTTCATGCCCGACCTCGGCAAGGACAAGGAAAAGCTGGCCGAGATCATCGGCAATTACGATGGCCTTGCCATCCGCTCGGCCACCAAGGTGACGCCGACCATTCTTGAGGCGGCGACCAATCTCAAGGTCGTGGGCCGTGCCGGGATCGGCACCGACAACGTCGACAAGGAAGCCGCGTCGAAAAAGGGTGTGATCGTGATGAACACGCCTTTCGGGAACATGATCACCACCGCCGAACACGCCATCGCGATGATGTTCTCCGTCGCCCGTCAGATCCCCGAAGCGTCGGCCTCGACCCATGCGGGCAAATGGGAGAAATCCAAGTTCATGGGCGTCGAACTGACCGGCAAGACCCTTGGCGTGATCGGCGCGGGCAATATCGGCGGTATCGTCTGCGACCGCGCCCGTGGCCTGAAGATGAAGGTCATCGCCTACGATCCCTTCCTCGGTCAGGAAAAGGCCGACCAGATGGGCGTGGAAAAGGTGGAGCTGGACGAATTGCTGGCGCGCGCCGATTTCATCACCCTGCACGTCCCGCTGACCGATCAGACCCGCAATATCCTGGGTCGCGAAAACCTTGAGAAAACCAAGAAGGGCGTGCGCATCATCAACTGTGCTCGTGGCGGTCTGGTGGACGAAGAGGCGCTGGCCGATCTGTTGAAATCGGGCCATGTGGCCGGGGCCGCGTTCGACGTGTTCAGCGTGGAACCCGCCACCGAGAACCCGCTGTTCAACCTGCCCAACGTGGTCTGCACGCCGCATCTTGGGGCGGCCACGACCGAGGCGCAGGAAAACGTCGCCCTGCAAGTGGCCGAACAGATGTCGGATTACCTTCTGACGGGGGCCGTTTCCAACGCGCTGAACATGCCATCCGTCACCGCCGAAGAGGCCAAGATCATGGGGCCGTGGATCAAGCTGTCGGATCATCTGGGCAACTTCATCGGCCAGATGACGGACGAACCGATCAAGGCCATCAACATCCTTTACGACGGTGTGGTGTCCGAGATGAACCTCGAGGCGCTGACCTGTGCCGCGGTGGCCGGGATCATGAAATCGGTCAATCCCGAGGTGAACATGGTTTCGGCCCCCGTGGTGGCCAAGGAACGCGGCGTCAAGATCAGCACCACCAAGCAGGACAAGTCGGGCGCGTTCGAGGGCTATGTCAAGCTGACAGTCGTTACCGACAAGCGCGAGCGCTCCATCGGTGGCACGGTGTTCAGCGACGGCAAGCCGCGTTTCATCCAGATCAAGGGCATCAATATCGACGCCGAGATCGGTTCGCATATGCTTTACACCACCAATAATGACGAGCCGGGTATCATCGGCACGCTTGGCCAGATGATGGGTGAGCATGGCGTGAACATCGCCAACTTCACCCTTGGCCGTTCGGCGGCCGGAGGCGAGGCGATTGCCCTGCTTTACGTCGATGCGCCAATCGATGCCGGGATCATCCAAAAGCTGGAAGCCACAGGCAAGTTCCAACAGGTTCGCCCGCTGGAATTCGACGTGGTCTGACAGGACGGTCGGCGGGACGAAAGCGCCCTGCCCCGACTTTGAACGTCGCGGCTCGGGAAACTCCGGTTTTCCGGGCCGTTTTCTTTTGAACGGGCGCGGCCGTTGCGCCATTGTCCGGCCATGACCCAACCGATCTATGCCCTGCCCGATATCCACGGCCAGCGTGCCATGCTTGAACATGCCCTTTCGTTGATCGACGCCGATGGCGGTGGCGATGCGCGGGTGGTGTTTCTGGGCGATCTGGTGGATCGCGGGCCAGACAGCCGGGGCGTGATCCAGACCCTGATCGACGGGATTGCCAGCGGCCGCGACTGGATCGTGCTGAAAGGCAACCATGACGATTATGTGCCCCGGTTTCTGGATCATGGCGATGCCCATGCCAGCCTGAATCACCCCGAGTTGTCATGGTTCTCCCCGCGTCTTGGCGGGCAGGCCACCATGACCAGCTATGGCGTGGACATCGACGGGCGCGACATGGTCGACATTCTGCGGGACGCCCGCGCCGCGATCCCACAAGCCCACCGCGATTTTCTGGCGGGGCTGAAGCTTTGGCATCAGGAAGACGGATTGCTGTTCGTTCACGCAGGCATTCGCCCCGGCGTACCGCTGGCCGATCAGACGGCGAAAGACATGATGTGGATTCGCGAACCGTTTCTCAGCCATCCCGACCCGTTCCCGTGGCTGGTCGTTCACGGTCACACCGCGATCGACGCCCCCCGCCATTGTGGCAACCGCGTGAACCTCGATGGCGGTGCGGGATGGGGCCGCCCCCTGCGCCCTGCGGTGTTCGAAGATGGCAAGAGCTGGTTGTTGAGCGATGCGGGGCGCGCAGTGCTGGAGCCATGATCTGACGGGACGTTCAGATTGTTTCGGCAGAGCAGCGCCGCTAGACTTGGCACGACACTTTCAGACACGGGATGGATCACATGACCGACATCGTCATTCTCGACGGCGCGCGCACGGCTATCGGCACCTTTGGCGGGGCCTTGGCGGCGACACCGCCCACGCAACTGGGGGCCACCGTGGCCCGCGCCGCGATGGAGCGTTCGGGCGTCGCGCCCGAGCAGATCGGCCATGTGGTATTCGGCACGGTGATCAATACCGAACCCAAGGACATGTACCTGAGCCGGGTCGCCGCGATGGATGCCGGTATCCCGGATACCGCGCCCGCAATGAACGTGAACCGCCTGTGCGGATCGGGCGCGCAGGCCATTGTTTCGGCGGCGCAATCCCTGATGCTGGGTGATGCCGAATTTGCCCTGGCCGGGGGCGCGGAAAGCATGAGCCGCTCGCCCTTTATCGTGCCCGATCAGCGGTGGGGGGCCAAGATGGGCGATGTTCGGGTTCTGGACATGATGCTGGGCACGCTCAACTGCCCGTTTGGCACGGGCCATATGGGCGTAACGGCCGAGAATGTCGCTGGCGAACACGACATCAGCCGCGAGTCACAGGATGCGTTTGCCCTTGAAAGCCAACGCCGCGCGGCGGCGGCCATCGAGGCGGGGCATTTCAGGGATCAGATCGTTCCGGTCGAGGTGAAGATCAAGCGCGACACGGTCGCCTTCGACACCGACGAACACCCCAAACCGACGACCGCCGAGGGCCTTGCCGCCCTGCGCCCGGCCTTTCAGAAGGACGGCAGCGTCACGGCGGGCAATGCCAGCGGGCTGAACGACGGCGCCGCCGCAATGGTGTTGGCGCGTGCCGATGCGGCCGAGGCTGCGGGGCTGACCCCCAAGGCGCGTATTCTGGGCTATGCCCATGCCGGTGTGCGCCCCGAAGTCATGGGGATCGGCCCGGTGCCCGCAGTTGAGAAGTTGCTGGAGAAAACCGGGCTGTCGGCAGGCGATTTCGACGTGATCGAATCGAACGAGGCCTTTGCCGCACAGGCCCTGGCGGTGAACAAGGCGCTTGGGCTGGACCCGTCCAGGGTGAATCCCAATGGCGGGGCCATCGCGCTTGGCCATCCGGTAGGCGCCACAGGCGCGATCATCACCATCAAAGCGCTCTATGAGCTTGAGCGCACCGGCGGCAAACGCGCGCTCGTGACCATGTGCATCGGCGGCGGGCAGGGTATCGCGCTGGCGCTCGAACGGATCTGACGGCGCGGTCCCGCCCTGACACCCCGGTCCGTTTAAGGAGTTGTTTACCACAATCGCGGATGGTGACAGCTCTCAAGGGACAGGGGTGTCGGAGGACGGGGCATGAGCCTTGCCAACAAGCTGGCCGAAGAGCGGCGCGCACGCCTTGCCGCCGAACGGCTGCTGGAACAGAAACAGGCCGAGTTGCAGGCCGCGAACCGCAAGCTGGGAAAGCATGCCGCGCGGCTTTCGGATCAGATTGTCGAAACCCGCGCCGAGGTGGAAACCGTCCGCGACGAAAACCGGCGCGTCAAATCCGACCTGACGGTGGCCAATCAGAAGGTCGAAATCGCGGAGCGCCGCCTGTGGCATTCCATCGAAACCATTCAGGACGGGTTCGCCTTTTTCGATTCCGACAGCCGGATGATCGCCGCCAACAAGGCGTGGCTGTCGGTTTTCGACGGGCTGGAGGCCGTTAAACCCGGCATCAGCTATATCGAGATCCTGCAATTCATGACGGAGGAAGGTATCGTCGATATCGGCGAGCATCGTCCTGCCGCGTGGCGCGAACGGATGCTCGACCGCTGGCAAAGCCCCGCCCCGGACCCCGAGGTGATCCGCCTGTGGAACGGGGAGTACATCAAGCTGATCGACCAGCGCGGCCATGACGGCGACCTGGTGAACCTGGCACTGAACATCACCGACACGATCCGCTATGAAAAAAACCTGAAAGACGCCCGCCGCAAGGCCGAAGCCGCCAGCCGGGCGAAATCGTCGTTTCTTGCCAATATGAGCCATGAAATCCGCACACCGATGAATGGCGTGGTGGGTATGGCCGAATTGCTTGCCGACACCGACCTGACCGAGGAGCAACGCCTTTACGCCGACACGATCCGCAATTCCGGCGAAGCGCTGTTGGTGATCATCAACGACGTACTGGACTATTCCAAGATCGAAGCCGGAAAGTTGGTGCTGCACCAAGAACCCTTCGATCTGGAACATTCGCTGCACGAACTGGTGATGCTGATGCAGGTCAATGCCCGCGACAAGGGGCTGGAACTGCTGGTGGATTACGACATGTTCCTGCCGACGCGGTTTACCGGCGATCCGGGGCGCATCCGGCAGGTCATGACCAACCTGATGGGCAACGCCGTCAAGTTCACGCAGGAAGGGCATGTCGTGGTGCGGGTGGTGGGCCTGCCCGACAGCGACGATACCACCGCGCGATTGCACATCACGGTCGAGGATACGGGCATCGGCATTCCCGCCGACAAGGTCGGGCATGTGTTCGGCGAGTTCAACCAGGTCGATGACGAACGCAACCGCAAGTTCGAGGGCACCGGACTGGGGCTGGCGATCTCGAAGAAGCTGATCGGATTGATGGGCGGGGATATCTGGGTGGAGTCCAAAGAAGGCAAGGGCTCGACCTTCGGTTTCTCGATGGCCCTGCCCGTGGACATACCGCCGAACCCCGAGTTGCTACGCCTGCCGGACGGGTTGGGGCGGGTTCTGATCGTCGGACCGCACGCGTTGAACCGCGAGATTCTGGACAAGCAATTGCGCGCAGCAGGAGTCGAAACCCTGCTTTGCAGAAGCGGTTCCGAGGCGATGGACTGTCTCCCCGGCGATATCGACGTGGTGCTGACGGATCATCACATGTCCGGAATGGACGGGATGGAACTGGCCGAGGCGATGCGTGAGGCGGGCCACCGGATACCGATTGTCCTGCTCAGTCCCAACAGCGGCCATGCCAATCAGGAACCGGAACGCCGCCATGTGCAGGCGGTGGTGCAAAAACCGGTATCCCGGCTGGATCTGTTTGCGGCGTTGCAGTCGATCGAGGGTTTTCTGCAACCTTCTGCTGGCCGCGTGGTGGCATCACTCGCCCCCCTGCCCGACCGCGCCATGCGTGTATTGGCGGCCGAGGACAACAAGACCAACCGGCTGGTGTTTTCCAAGATGGTCAAGGCGCTGGATATCGAACTGACGTTCGCCGAGGACGGCGCGCAGGCGGTGGAGTTATACCGGTCATTCAAACCTGATATCGTGTTCATGGATATTTCCATGCCCGGCATGGACGGCAAAGAGGCCACGCGCCACATCCGCACCCTCGAGGATAAAGGCGCGGCGGTGCCCATCGTGGCGATGACCGCGCATGCCATGGATGGGGACGAGGACGGAATCCTGAGCGCCGGGCTGGATCACTATCTGACCAAACCATTGCGCAAGGCCGCCATTATAGAACAGATCGCCGCCGCGCAGCCCCAAGGCACGCGCGACCCGATGGGTGGCGATCAGTCCTCGGGCGGGCGGACGAACACCGGTTTGTCGGGCTCGGAGATGTCCGGAACGTAGCGATAACCGCCGGTGTCGAACTCGGTCAGCGCTTCGGGATCGGTCAAACGACGCTGGATGATATAGCGCGCCATCGCGCCACGGGCGCGTTTGGCATAGAAGCTGACGATCTTGGGACCGCCCGGTTTTTCCTCCATGAACACCGGCGTGACGACCCGCAGGTTCAAAGCACTCAGATCGACGGCGCCGAAATATTCCTGACTGGCGCAGTTGACCAGCACTTCGGCCTTGATTGCCTGCGCCTGTTCGTTCAGCGCCCTGGCGATGGTATCGCCCCAGTAATCATACAGGGTCTTGCCTTTGACGGTTTTCAGGCGGCTGCCCATTTCCAGACGATAGGGCTGGATCGCATCAAGAGGTCGCAACAGCCCGTAGAGGCCCGACAGGATACGGAAATGGTCCTGCGCCCACATCATTTCATCGTCATCGAGCGAGGCGGCTTCCAGCCCTTGATAGGTGTCCCCGGCAAAGGCCAGCGCGGCGGGTTTGTCCTGCATCTCGCCGAAATCATTGAATCGGTCGCGGTTCAGCTTGGCCAGGTTTTCGCTGATTTTCATCAGCTTCTGCAGGTCGTCCACCGACAGGCCCTGCGCCACCTTGGCCAGCTCATCGGCCTGTACCTGAAAGGCGGGGCGCGTGGGTTCGAGCCCCTCGACAGGGTCCATGTTCATCTTTTTCGCGGGGGAAACAACAACAAGCATTCCGAAATTCCTATGTTTGGCGTTGCAGAGGATTTAATCCGCCGTGTGCAGAACGTCCAGAAAAGCGGTGCCGAAGCGCTCGGCCCGGCGTTCGCCAAGGATGCGGGTCAACTCACCCAGATCGCGCGGGCGCAGCGATGCGACCTTGGCCAGCGCCGAGGCCGGGCAACTCAGCGGTTTGTCGATGCCCGCCTCGCCCCGCGCCAGATCGGCCTGCACCTCCAGCAGGCGGTCATACAATGACCCCGCCGCGCGCCCCGCCAGCTTGCGACGGGTGGGGTGCATCGCTTCGGCCTCGCCATTGATGACAGACAGGAATTCGTCGCCGTAACGCTCAAGCTTTTTCGCGCCAACACCGCTGATCCGGGCCATCTCGTCCAGAGAATTGGGACGCTTTTCGGCCATCTCGATCAGGGTCCGGTCGTTGAACACCACATAGGCCGGAACCTTGGCGGCCTCGGCCAGCGCCCGGCGCTTGGCCTTGAGCGCGGACAGCAGCGGCGCGTCCTCTTCCGACACCAGTGCCTTGGCCGCCGGGCGGCGCGATTTCGACACCAGCGTGTCGCGGCGCAGGGTGATGGATTGTTCGTCGCGCAGGATCGGGCGGGCGGCTTCGGTCATGCGCAGGGCGCCGTAGCGATCGGGATCGGGGCGCACCAGATCATGGCCCATCATCTGCCGGAACACGCCCTGCCAAGTGCGCCGTTCAAGATCACGGCCCACACCGTAGGTGGGCAACTGGTCATGGCCGCGTGCGCGAACCTTGTCGGTTTCGTTACCGATCAGGATGTCGATCAGGTGGCCCGCGCCGAACCGTTCATCAGTACGCAGAATCGCCGACAGCGCCTTGCGCACCGGCTGCGTCCCGTCGAAGGTTTCGGGCGGGGTGTCGCACAGATCGCAATTGCCACAGGGTTCGGCCTGTTCCCCGAAATAGCCCAGCAGGGTCGTGCGACGGCATTCCAGCGCTTCGGCCAGTCCAAGCAGCGCGTTGAGCCGCCCGTGATCGGCCATGCGCCGTTCGGGCGGGGCCAGCCCCTCGTCGACCTGCGAACGGCGCAGGCGGATGTCGTCGGGGCCGAACAGCGTGAGCGTTTCGGCAGGAGCGCCATCGCGGCCTGCGCGGCCGATTTCCTGATAATAGGCCTCGATGGATTTGGGCAGGTCAGCATGGGCGACCCAACGGATATCGGGTTTGTCCACGCCCATACCGAATGCCACAGTGGCCACCACGATCAGCCCGTCTTCGGAATTGAAACGGCTCTCGACAATGCGACGATCTCCGGCCTCCATCCCGCCGTGGTAGTGACAGGCGTTGTGCCCGCCTTCGCACAGGGCGCGCGCAAGGCTTTCAGTCTTGGCGCGGGTGCCGCAATAGACGATGCCGGACTGTCCCTTGCGGGCCGCGGCGAACTCCATGATCTGGCGGCGCGGGCTGTCCTTGGGGGCAAAGGCAAGGTGAATGTTGGGCCGGTCGAACCCGCGCAGGAAACTTTGCGGCGGCTGGCCATCGAACAGCTTTTCGACGATCTCGGCCTGTGTTTCGGCATCGGCGGTGGCGGTAAAAGCCGCCAGCGGAACATTCAGCGCGCGGCGCAACTCGCCGATGCGCAGGTAATCGGGGCGGAAATCATGGCCCCATTGGCTGACGCAATGGGCCTCGTCCACGGCAATCAGCGATACGCCAATTCGGCGCAGCATGCCCATGGCCGACCCGGCGGCAAGACGTTCGGGCGCAATATACAGCAGCTTGAGCCGACCAGCATCAAGCGCATCCCAGACGGCGGCGGTTTCCTCGTCGGTGTTACCTGAGGTCAGCGCGCCGGCCTCGACGCCAGCTTCGCGCAGGGCGCGCACCTGATCGCGCATCAGCGCAATCAGCGGGGAAATCACCACCGTCACCCCATCCCGCATCAGGGCCGGAAGCTGGAAGCACAGGGATTTGCCGCCGCCCGTCGGCATGATCGCCAGCACGTTTTCGCCACGCGCAACGGCGGTCACGATGTCTTCCTGCCCGGGGCGGAAGGCATCGAATCCGAACACATCGCGCAAAAGCGTGGCAGCGCCTGGCATGGAAGTCCTGTGATTTATCTGTCTGCTCTTGGGTAGAGTCTTTCACAGGCCGAGTCGCGGGGCAATACCCCGATGCGCGATCTAGTAGAAGGCGGCGATGTTGTTCACCAGTACGATACGGAGCGCATAGACACCGATCAGCAGAACCAGCGGCGCAAGATCGACCCCCGACATCGGCGGCAGAATGCGGCGAATGGGCTGGTATATGGGTTCGAGAATGCGGTTCAGCATGTGCCAGACCTGGGCAACGAACTGCTGGCGCAGGTTGAGAACCTGGAAATTGATCAGCCAGCTCATGATGACGTGGGCGATGATAAAGAACCACAGCACGTCGAGCAGCAGCATCAGAATCTGGAACAGGGATTGCATCGGCATCGTCCTTTCACCGCGAAACAGCCCAAGACCTATGCGCGCGGCGGCAAAAGCGCAAGTCTGACGCGGGGTTGTGGTTGACGCGGCCCTGCAACCACCCGAAAACCCCACAAAAGGAGAGCCCCCATGTATCCCTTCGTGCGTATGATCTGGCAACTGTTCAAGCACCGCAAGGATTCCCCCCTGCCGGTGACCGGCACGCATGTATCGCGCCACATGTGCCTGCCCTGGGATATCGACCTTTGGATGGAGCTAAACAACGGTCGCACGCTGACCCTGTTCGATCTGGGGCGCTTCCCGCTGGCGCATCGGGTGGGGCTGATCGGCGCGCTGAAGCGGCGGAAATGGGGATTGACGGTGGCGGGCTCCACCGTGCGCTACCGGCGGCGTATCCGGGCCTTCGAAACAATCGAGATGCGCTCGCGCGCGGTCTGGTGGGATGACAAGTTCATCTATATCGAACAGTCGATGTGGAAGGCCTCGGGCGAATGCGCCAATCATATCCTGTTGCGCACAGCCGTGACCGGCAAAAACGGGATTGTCCCGCCCGCAGAGGTCATGGCCGAGGTCGGGCAGGACCTGGCGACACCCGACGCCCCCGGCTGGGTGCAGGCATGGGTTGCTGCCGACGCACAACGCCCGTGGCCCCCGATGCAGGAATAGCTTGCCTCTGGCCATGCGGCCCTGTCATATCGACCCGCAAACAGGGGTTGAGCATGGCAGGCATATCGCAGCGCAAACGAATCTGGGGCTGGCTTTTCTTCGACTGGGCCAGCCAGCCGTATCACACGCTTCTGGTCACTTTCATTTTTGGGCCGTTCTTTGCCTCGATCGCTGCAGAATACTTCATGAATGCCGGGCTGAGCGAACAGGCCGCAGACGCCCGCGCGCAAAGCCTGTGGTCGCTGTGCCTGACCGTGACGGGGTTGGTGATCGGCCTTGGGGCGCCCCTGATGGGCGCTCTGGCGGATACGACAGGGCGACGGTTGCCGTGGATCGTCGGGTTTTCCGCGCTTTACGTTCTGGGGGCGGCAGGGCTGTGGTGGACGCAGCCTGACGGGTCCAACATGTGGTGGGCGCTGTTTTCCTTCGGCATTGGGTTTGTCGGCGCGGAATATGCGCTGATTTTCATCAACTCGCAGCTTCCCTCGCTCGGCTCCGAGGACAAGGTGGGCGCGCTGTCGGGTTCGGGTTTCGCCTTTGGCTATGCGGGCGGATTGCTGGCGCTGATCGTCATGTTGTTGCTGTTCGTAGAGCAACCCTCGGGCAAGACCCTGATCGGGCTGGACCCGGCCTTTGGGTTCGATGCTGCCAGCAGGGAGGGGACGCGGTTTGTCGGGCCGTTCACCGCCACATGGTATGCGGTGTTCATGATCCCCTATTTCCTGTGGGTGCGTGATCTTGGGCCAAAGCCGCAGGGCAAGGGTGTGGGCGACGCGATGCGCCTGCTGGCCAAATCGGTCAAGGGCTTGCGTCAACGGCTGAGCCTGTCTGCCTATCTGGGATCGTCCATGATGTATCGCGACGCCCTGAACGGCCTTTATGGGTTCGGCGGCACCTATGCGGCATTGGTGCTGAACTGGAACATCGTGTCTATTGGAGTGTTCGGCATTGTCGGGGCCATTTCGGCGGCATTGTTCAGCTGGATCGGCGGGCAGGCGGACAAGGTCTTTGGCCCCAAGCCGGTGATCATCGTGGCCATCTGGGCGCTGATCGCCGTCTGTGTCACGGTCGTTGGAATGGACCGACAGCAGATATTCGGCATGGCCCTGACCGAAGGGTCGAAGCTGCCAGACATCGTGTTCTTTGGCTGCGGCGCCCTGATCGGCGGGTTCGGGGGTACGTTGCAGGCGGCCAGCCGGACGCTGATGGTGCGTCATACCGACCCCACCGCGCCGACGGAAAGTTTCGGGCTGTATGGTCTGTCCGGGCGGGCAACGGCCTTTATCGCGCCGGCCCTTATCGGCACGGTCACGACGCTGAGCGGGAGTGCGCGGATCGGCGTTTCCCCTGTGATTGTTCTTTTCCTGATCGGCCTCGTGCTGTTACGCTGGGTCAAAGCAGAAGGGGACAGGGAAAAATGGGCCGTTACCTCGGATTGATCGCATTGGGCCTGATGCTGGCGGGGTGCAATACCGCTTCGCCTCCGCCCGAAACAAGCAAAACCCGTCAAGTCGTATCCACACAGAACATCCCGGCGTCGATGGTCGGGGTGCAGGCCAAACAGTTGTTCGGCAAGGCCGGTGGCGGGTCGCGTCAGGGGGCCGAACCGTTTGGCGGATACTCCAAAGGGTGCCTGGCGGGAGGAGCGCAATTGCCCGAAACGGGCCCCACCTGGCAGGCCATGCGGCTGAGCCGGAACCGCAATTGGGGGCACCCGGAAGCCATTGACTTCATTCAGAAACTATCCCGCACCGCTGCCCGGCAACCGGGGTGGAGCGGACTGTATGTCGGGGATATCAGCCAGCCGCGAGGGGGGCCGATGCTGACCGGGCATGCCAGCCACCAGATCGGGATGGATATCGACATCTGGATGCGGCCTGCGGACCGGCTGAACCTGAGCCGGGCCGAGCGTGAGAGCATCTCGTCGATCTCGATGCGGCGGTCCAGAGGGGCGTTCACGAACGATCAATGGACGCGGGCGCATCACGAGATCATCAAGGCGGCAGCGCAGGATTCGCGGACGGCTCGGATCTTCGTGTTTCCGGGGGCCAAGGTGCGGATGTGCAAGGACGAATCCGGCGACCGGGCGTGGCTGCGCAAGATCAGGCCGTGGTACGGGCATCATTACCATTTCCATGTCCGGCTGAAATGTCCTGATAATGCAAGGGGTTGCGTGAACCAGACCCCGCCGCCTCCGGGGGATGGCTGTGCGGATGCGCAGCAGTGGGTCAACAACATCCTGAACCCGCCGCCGCCCGATCCGAACGCGCCCAAACCCAAGCCAAAGCGCGAGTTGACGATGCATGACCTGCCCCGCCAATGTGTGTCTGTTTTGCAGGCGAACTGACCATATGCTGAGGAAAAAATCGCACCGACCACTGTATTTTGTTTTGACAACGAGAAAATCTGTGGCAGGCTGTGGGTAAGTTCAACAAATGAAAGGAGGTGGTCCAGTGTCTATAAAGGGATTGGAGAGAGGTGCCGGAACAGTTCGGAGGGATCGCGCCTAGAGCAGCCTCTGGGACAGAATTCACCCGAATTGGTGCGGCCTAACCGGCCCCACCTCCGCAAACCTTTAGGGGGCCGTTCCGGGATCGGGACGGCCCTTTGAATTTTCGTACGTTTTGTACGAAGTGTACGCGTGTTTTGTACGAAAATCCGGGGGCGCGGGCGACTGTGCGTCCATCCGGGACGCAAAAGCCGGGGAGCGGGCATGAAAATCACCGACCAGATCGAGATCGAGGACTGGGAACTGACCGAGCAGTTCATCCGCGCCTCGGGCCCCGGCGGGCAGAACGTGAACAAGGTCAGCACGGCGGTGGAACTGCGCTTCGAGGCCGGGCGGTCGCCCAATTTACCAAATGCTGTCAAACGGCGGCTAGAACAGATCGCGGGCCGGAGGTGGACCAAGGACGGCGCGGTGGTGATCCAGGTGGAGGAAACGCGATCACAGGCCCGCAACCGCGAGATCGCGCGGGACCGTCTGGCCGAGCTGATCCGCAAGGCCTGCGAAAAACCCAAACGGCGCATCCCGACGCGCCCGACATTGGGATCGAAGAAACGGCGGCTGAAGGCCAAGAAGGTGCGCGGCGAGGTGAAGGCGCTGCGCGGCAAGGTGGACCGGGAGGAGTGAGCCGGGGCGGTGCGCAGTGAATGCGCACCCTACGGATTGATGAATGTACCAAGGATTGGTATATTCCCGTGTGAAGGAGACAGCCCATGCCGCGCAATACCTCGGTCGTGCTGAGCGATCATTTTAACGATTTCATAACCAGGGCCGTGGAAAGTGGCCGCTACAGTTCGGCCAGTGACGTGGTGCGCGCGGGGTTGCGGATGTTGGAGCGACAGGAAATGGAACTGGAATTCAACCGGTTGAAAGCCAGCCTCGAAGACGCGGACAGACAAGCCGTGACCGGCGAAACGCGGGATGTCGATCTGGAAAGTTTTCTGGCCGCCAAGCGTGACAGATCGGCGTGACGCAATACCGCCTGACGCGATTGGCGGCTGCCGATCTGGACGATATCTGGGAATATTCCAACACACGTTGGGGGCCGGACCAGGCCGACGGATACATCGCCGACCTGTTCGCGTGTTTCGGCCGGGCGGTTGCCACACCAGAGGCAGGGCGCGACAGATCGGCCTTTGTTCAAGATGCACGAAGCCTGCGCGCCGGACGGCATCTGGTGTTTTATCGAACCATCGGAGGCCGCACGGTGATCCTGCGCACCGTGCACGAGGCGCGGAACTGGGCGGCTCTGACATTCGCGGATGAAATAGGGTGAGTTGGGTGGTGCATCAGCGGGTGGGAGTGGGGCGGTGGGTTTGAAATGCGTGGCACTGGAAAAGGTATGATTGATGTATGTGACCAGAAAACCCCGAATCCGCCCCTTGGCAGAGGATTTCGCCGACTTTGTATTGAACGATTTTGGCGCCAAAAGCCTTGATTTGGAAGGTGATGTAGAACGGCGGCCCGATTTTATTCGCGATTCTCTACTAATTGAGCTGAAATCGCTGGAGGTTTCGCCACAAGACAAGATCGAAACCCTGTTTGAGCCAGATAAACAATCTCCAGACTGGCCCATAGCTTATGGTATGCTCAATGAAAAACACTTTAAGAATTCTGAAATCTTAAAGCAGAGAGAAAGACAGCTTAGGAATAAGATTCAGAAGTCCGTACGCGACCATATGAAAAAAGCCAACAAACAAATACGAGACTATGGAGCAATACATCTTCATCAATATTCTGGCATACTTGTCCTTCTCAATGAGGATATATTTGAGTTATCGCCCGAAATGGTAATGCATGCAGTCCAGACAGAACTCAAAAGCAGTGAACAGGAAGAGCGAACACCGTATGATAGTATAAATGCCGTCGTCTATATCACCGAGGCCCACTACTTTCCGATTTCCACTCCTCCATTTGCGGCCAACTATCTATCTGAACTCTTGGTAGGGGAGACTGAACCCTCATTTTCTTTGGGAGCTGAGTTAATTGATGCTTGGGCTCGAAGAAGTTCATCACCTGCGCTTGAGGTATTTCGGGGTGATGGCACTCAAGGGACGGGTCAGATCAATATTGTACCCGAAAAGATGGCAAAAAGTGATTTGTGGCGGCACGAGTACAGAAAGGCTCCCCACCTTGCGAGCTATTCTAGAAAGAAACTCGCAATGCTGTTTTGCAAACATATGATGTTATCGCTGCTGACAATGCACAAGAACAGCCCCGGACATTGCAAACGGGACTTGCAGGGAGAAATGCGCAGGTTCACCGAAGTACTGGAGGAAATGACCCGGCAAGGGCTTGATATGAGAGAGATAACACTGACCAATTCAGTTCAACGTCGTTCGCTAGCTCAACTTAACGCAACGGATGAAGAAAAAGCTTGGCTGAGAGCCAACTTCGTATTTCGCGCCGAAGGCAATACATACCGCCAGGCTGATTAATATATCCTAAACCACCACCTCCATCGCCTCCTGCTCCCCCACTCCGAACACGCGTTTATACCGGGCGATCTCGTCCTCCGGGCCCATGGCCTTGCGCGGGTTGTCGGAGAGTTTCACCGTGGGTTTTCCGTTTGCCGCCACCGCCTTGCAGACCAGTGAGAACGGGGCGAGGGCGTCGCCGTTTGTCAGGCCGCGGAAGTCGTTGGTGAGCAGCGTGCCCCAGCCGAAGCTGAGTTTGACGCGGCCGTGGAATTGCTGATGCAGGTCGATGATCTTGTCCTCGTCGAGGCCGTCGGAGAAGATGATCAGCTTGTCGCGCGGGTCTTCGCCGCGGTCCTGCCACCAGCGGATCGCGATTTCGGCGCCGGTGACCGGGTCGCCGGAATCGATGCGGATGCCGGTCCAGCCGGCCAGCCAGTCAGGGGCGTTTTGCAGGAACCCTTCGGTGCCGTAGGTGTCGGGCAGGATGATACGCAGGTTGCCCGAATGCTCTTCGTGCCAGTCGGCCAGCACCTTGTAGGGGGCCTCGGCCAGTTCGGCGTCGGTTTCGGCCAGCGCGGCGTAGACCATCGGCAATTCATGGGCGTTGGTGCCGATGGCTTCGAGATCGCGGTTCTTGGCGATCAGGCAGTTGGAGGTACCGACGAATTTCTCGCCCAGACCTTCGCACATGGCGCGCACGCACCAGTCCTGCCACATGAAGGAATGCCGCCGCCGTGTGCCGAAATCGGCGATGCGCAGCCCGTCGAAGGGGCGCAGGCGCTCGACCTTTTCCCAGAGTTTCGTCATGGCGCGGGCATAGAGCACCTGCAGTTCGAATTTCTTCATGTCGTGGAGCACCGCGCGCGAGCGCAGTTCCATCAGCACGGCGAGCGCGGGGATTTCCCAGAGCATGACCTCGGGCCATGCGCCCTCGAAGGTCAGTTCGTACTGGCCGTCGCGTTTTTCCAGGTGGTAAGGTGGCAGGCGGAGGTTTTCGAACCACTCCATGAATTCGGGCGTGAACATCTGGCGCTTGCCATAGAAGGTATTGCCGCGCAGCCAGGTGGATTCCCCGCGGGTGAGCGAGAGCGAGCGGATGTGATCGAGCTGTTCGCGCAGCTCGCCTTCGTCGATCAGGTCGGCGAGGCGGATGGATTTGGTGCGGTTGATCAGGCTGAAGGTGACCTGCGTGTCGGGCCTGTTGCGAAAGACCGACTGGCACATCAGCAGCTTGTAGAAATCCGTGTCGATCAGGGAGCGGACGATCGGGTCCATCTTCCAGCGGTGGTTGTAGACGCGGGTTGCGATGTCGACCATGCCGGCCTCCGGGGGAAATTGCGTTCCGGGTGGTTAAAGCAAAGGGGCGGCAGGGTGGCAAGGGCGCGTTGGCGCCCCTGTCCGGTCAGGCGGCCTGCCCCGCAAACGCGTGGCGGCGGATTGCGTCGGGGGTTTCGCGGTATTTCTGGACGAACCATTTCTTCATCAGAGTGACGTTCGAGAACCCGCAGGCCATAGCGAGTTCGCCAAGCGGCATCGAGGTTTGCGACAGCAGGCTGTGAGCGCGATCAAGGCGCAGGTCGCGGTAGACCTTGAGCGGGGTCTGGCGCAGCAGGTCGCGAAAGCCGCGTTCCAGCTTGCGCGGCGACACGTCGAGGATGTCGGCGATCTGGCCGACGGTCAGGGTGTCCTCGAGATGGTCGAGCATGATCTGCAGCGCGTCCGAGATCACGTCGTCGCCCTGCGCCATGCGCCGGTAGCGCCAGTGTTCGCCGCTGCCCGGTTCGGGCTCGGGATCGGACAGGCCGAGATAGCGCGACAGGGCCGCGCGGGTGAATTCGCCGTCGCGGCAGCCCACCAGTTCGACCATCATGCGCATTGCGGCGGCGGGGCTGATGGCGCTGCTGACGGCGTTCTGGTGGCAGGTGGCGGTTTCGGCAAGGTCCAGCGAGCGGGCCAGTTCGCCCACGCCGGGGCGGAAATTGGGATGCACCGACAGGCGCTTGGCCCCCAGCACCCCGGCGGCGAGGGGCACGAACACCGCCGAGCCCACCACGCAGACCCGCGCGGCGTTGCGGATGCAGTCGCGCAGGGCGCCGAGCATGGCGCGATCGGGCTGCCAGGGGCGTTCGGTGCCGCCGACCAGCACCAGCGTCTGGCCCGGCGAACAGACCGGGGCGCGCGCGCAATCGTTGTCATCGGCGCGCAGGTGGGTCCAGCGATAGCTGTCATGCCCCAGAAGCGCATTGGCCGAACGCAGCACGTCGATACAGGCCTCGGCGGCAAAGGCGAGACTGTCGTCCTGGCTGAGGAACACGAAATCGCCAGACAGGCTCCGGCGGGCATGCATCGCGCAGGAAACGTCGGATCGGGCGGTATCCAGGTTTTCATGATACATGGCGTGTTGTCTCTCTCTGGCTTGGCGGATTGCGTATGGGTCAGGAGGTGTTCTTGATCGAGGTTTCGACGGCGTGCAGGAAGGAGTTGGCCGAGGAACTGGCCGACAGCAGCAGGAACGCATCGTCGCCGGTGCGGACGATCAGCGCGCCCAGATGTTCCATCACGGTGCGGGCGGCATCGCCTTCGGCAAAGGCATCGCGGTGCAGGTCGACCGGACAGATGCGTTCCAGAACGGTGCGGCTGTCGGGGCCGGTGATTTCCAGCGCGGTCCAGACATCCGTCTGGTCGGTGGTATAGGCCGTTCCCTTGAGGCGGGTGGCGACGGCACGTTCGGCATCGGGCGTGGCATGCGTGAAGATCACGAAAGCCTGATCGGCGCCAAGGCGGACAAGGCGCGCGCCCTCTTTGGTCAGGATCGAGCGGCCCGGTTCGGGCAGGGCCGCGCCATAGGCGGATTTCACGGCCTTGAGCGCGGCGTCCTCGGCCCCAAGCGGCAGGGCGATGGACACGATCGCCAGATCCGCCGGGGCGTGCAGGCGTGTCGCGCCGACGGTCTTGTCATACCCGGCCAGCGGCGGGGTGGATATCAGCGTATACTCAGGCACGGAGGCGCTCTCCTTCCGGGTCAATGAAGTGGGCGGAAACGATTTCGACTTCGGTTTCGCCACCTTTGAGCGGGTTCACGGCGCGGACGATTTCGCCCATGCGTTCATCGCCGCGTTTAATGAAGCCAAGACCGACGGAATGGCCAAGGCTGGGCGAATACGCGACAGAGGTCATCCAGCCCTGATCGGTTTCGGTGCTGGCGGTTTCGCCGCGATTGACGAAATGCGACCCGGCGGTCAGGGGCTCGGCCCGGTTGACGGGCCGGAAACCGACCAGTTTCACCGCATCGTCGCGGATCATGTCCGGGCGTTGCGACAGGACGTTGCCGATGCACTCCTTTTTCTGGCTGACCATGCGACCCATACCAAGGTTATGCGCCGTGGTCTGGCCGTTGAGTTCGGGACCGGCGGCGTGGCCCTTTTCGATCCGCATGACACCAAGGGCCTCGGTGCCGTAGGGGGTGGCGTTAAATTCGCGGCCCGACTCGATCAGCACGTCCATCATGGAGTTGCCATAGCGGGCGGGCACGGCGATTTCATAGGCCAGCTCCCCCGAGAAGGAGATGCGGAACAGGCGCGCGGGCATGCCGCCGCAAACCGTGACCTCGCCACAGGCCATGAAGGGAAACGCCTCGTTCGAGATATCGTGGCTTTCGTCCACCACCTTGCGCAGCAGGTTGCGCGCGTTGGGGCCGGCGACAGCGAACTGCGCCCAGCCATCGGTGGTGGAAATCATGTGGACATCCATATTGGGCCACAGGCATTGACGGGCGAATTCAAGGCGACGGAACACCAGCACCGCATTGGCGGTGGTCGTGGTCATGACGAAGTGGTTTTCCGACATCCGCGCGGTGGTGCCATCGTCATAGGCGATGCCGTCTTCGCGCAGCATCAGGCCGTAACGGACCTTGCCGACGGGCAGTTTGGCAAAGCCATTGGCATAGACCTTGTTGAGGAATTCGGCGGCATCGCGCCCCTGAATGTCGATCTTGCCAAGGGTGGTCACGTCGCAGATGCCGACCGAATTGCGGGTCATCTCGACCTCGCGGTCGACGCTGTCGCGCCAGCCTTTTTCACCCGGACGGGCGAACCATTGCGCGCGCAGCCAGTTGCCGACTTCGACAAAGGTCGCGCCGTTTTCGGTGGCCCAGTTGTGGCTGGGCGTCAGGCGGTAGGGGCGGAAATCGGTGCCGCGCGAGCGGCCCGCCAGCGCGCCCAGCGGGATGGGCGTATAGGGCGGGCGGAAAATGGTGGTGCCGGTTTCCGGGATCGTCTTGCCGGTGCATTCGGCCATGATGGCCAGCGCCGGGATATTGGCCGTCTTGCCCTGATCGGTGGCCATACCCAGCGTGGTATAGCGTTTCAGGTGTTCAACCGAGCGGAAGCCCTCGCGGTAGGACAGTTTCACGTCCTTCACGGTGACATCGTTCTGCTGATCGAGCCAGGCGCGCTTGCGGCTTTCGCGGACGTGCCAGAAGGCCGAGGATTTGTGCGGCTCGTCCTCGGCGCGGGGGGAGTCGGCCTTGGCGGGGGTGAACCCCAGGGCCTCGATCTGGGCATTGGCGGTGGCCTGCCCTTCGGCCAGTGCAGCGGCCAGGGTAAGCGCGCCGTTGGCGGCCCCGGCCACGGCCATGCCTGCGGGCAGGTTGGCGCCGGGGACAAAGGCGTTCAGATCGTCGCGCCATTCGGGGCGGCCACGCTGGTGACATGTCAGGTGGACATTGGGATTCCAGCCGCCCGACACGGCGAGCGTATCCACCGGGATCACCTGACCGTCTGTCAGGGTGATGGATTTCAGGCCCTTGCGGCCCACGCTGTCCATCACCGCCGCGTTGCGGATGTGGCGGATGCCAGGCAGGTCGATGGGCGCGGGGGCATCGCGGGTGTCGATCACGGCGGGAACGGTGACGCCACGGGCCAGCAGATCGGCAGCGGTGCGCCAACCATCGTCATTGTTGGTGAACACCGCCACCTCCTGCCCCGGCGTGACGCCGAAGCGGTTGGCATAGGCGCGCACGGCCCCGGCCAGCATGACGCCCGGACGGTCGTTATTGCCGAATGCGATGGGCCGTTCGGTGGCCCCGGCGGCCAGAACGGCGCGTTTGGAATAGATGCGCCACAGCACCTGACGGGGCTTACCGCCCGCGTCGGACAGGTGATCGGTGCAGCGTTCGAGCGCGCCATAGGTGCCGTGATCGTAGGCGCCGTAGACCGTGGTACGCGGCATCAGGCGGACGTTGTCCATTGCGGCCAGTTCGGCCACGGCCTGCGCGGCCCAGTCGGCCCCGGCCATGTCATCGACGGCCAGCGTTTCGGCGTTGAGGCGGCCGCCGAGGGTGAAATCCTCGTCCGCCAGCACGACGCGCGCCCCGGCACGGCCGGCGGCCAGCGCGGCGGACAGGCCCGCAGGCCCCGCGCCGATCACCAGCAGGTCGCAATGGATGAAGCCCTTGTCATAGCTGTCGGGATCGTCCTGCATGGACAGGCGGCCAAGCCCCGCCGAGGCGCGGATCACAGGCTCGTACAGTTTTTCCCAGAAGGCTTTGGGCCACATGAAGGTCTTGTAATAGAAGCCCGCCGACAGGAAGGGCGACATCAGGTCGGTCAGCGCCATCAGGTCGAATTCAAGCGGGCCGCGATGGTTCTGGCTGTTGGCGGCGAGGCCGTCGAACAGTTCGACCGTGGTGGCGCGCGTGTTCGGCTCTTGCTGCGCGCCGGAGCGCAACTCCACCAGCGCGTTGGGTTCTTCCGATCCGGCGGTGAGGATACCGCGCGGGCGGTGATACTTGAACGAACGGCCCACGAGGCGCTGGCCGTTGGCCAGAAGCGCCGAGGCGAGCGTATCGCCGGGGTGGCCCGCCATGCGCTTGCCGTTGAAGGTAAAGGCGATTTCCCTCGTGCGGTCGATCTGGCCGCCCGAGATGCGGTTTTTCTGGCTCATTTGTCGCGCCCCCGGCTGCGGGCCACGTCGCGGGCCATCTGCACATCGGTGATTTCGTGAGTGGTGGTGTCGCGCGTGACCACGAGCCATGAGCGGTCGCCCTGTTCGTGATACCAAAGCTCCCGATGGGGACCGGCGGGGTTGTCGCGCAGGTAGGCGTAGTCGTGGAATTGCTGCATGGCGTCTTCGGCCTGCCAGTCGGGGCGGTCGATCAGCGCGGCATCTCCCAGATAGACGAATTCGGCAGCATCGCGGGGGCCAAGCAGGGGGTGGTTGATGATCATCTGTCGTCCCTCCTCAATGCAGGTTGGGCTGGTTGCCCATGCCTTTTTCGTCGATCAGGTTGCCCGAGATGAACCGATCGAGGCGCATTTGCGTGGCAGTCGGGTGCGGTTCGTCGCGGGCCAGCAGGTAGGCATAGCAAAAGCCGCTGGCGGGCGTGGCCTTGAACCCGCCGTAACACCAGCCGCCGTTGAAATAGAGCCCGTCGATCCCGGTCTTGTCGATGAAGGGCGAGCCGTCCATCGACATGTCCATGATCCCACCCCAGGACCGCAGAAGCCGCGCGCGCCCGATCATCGGCATGATAGCCATGCCGCCCTCGGCCACGTCTTCGACCACCGGCAAGTTGCCGCGCTGCGCGTAGGAATTATAGCCGTCCAGATCGCCGCCAAAGACCAGACCGCCCTTGTCGGACTGGCTGACATAGAAATGACCCGCGCCGAAGGTGATGACGCCGGGGATCACCGGCTTGAGCCCTTCGGTGACGAAAGCCTGCAGGACGTGGGATTCGATGGGCAGGCGCATACCGGCCTTTTCCATCACCCGGCTGGACGAACCCGCGACACAGACCGCCACCTTGCGCGCGCGGATCGCGCCGCGAGAGGTTTGCACGCCGGTGCAGCGACCGTTTTCGATGTCAAAGCCGGTGACTTCGCAATTCTGGATGATATCGACGCCGCGCGAATCCGCGCCGCGCGCATAGCCCCAGGCCACGGCATCGTGGCGCACCGTGCCGCCGCGCCGCTGATAGAGGCCGCCCTTGATGGGAAAACGGGCATTGTCGAAATCGAGGAACGGCAGTTCGGCGCGCAACTGATCGGCATCGGCCAGCTCGGCATCGGCCCCGGCGAGGATCATCGCGTTGCCCCGGCGCACGAAAGCGTCGCGCTGTGCGTCGGTGTGAATCAGGTTCAGGATCGAGCGCTGGCTGACCATGGCGTTATAGTTGAAATCCTGTTCCAGCCCTTCCCAGAGCTTGAGCGAGAATTCATAGAACGGCTCGTTCCCCGGCAGCAGGTAGTTGGAGCGGATGATCGTGGTGTTGCGCCCGATATTGCCCGAGCCGATCCAGCCCTTTTCCAGCACGGCGATATTGCGCATGCCGAATTCCTTGGCCAGATAGTAGGCCGTGGCAAGGCCATGCCCGCCCCCGCCGACGATGACGATATCGTATTCGGGTTTTGGGTCGGGCTCGCGCCAGACGGGTTTCCAGCCCTTGTTGCCGGTCAGACCTTCGCGGAAGATCCGGAATGCAGAATAGCGCATTTGCGTTCGGTCCCATTTCTGAACTTCCCGACAGATTGAGCGTCATTTCCGATTTGGACTTTCATAAAAAGGTCGGATACGTTCAAAAAATGGACAAACACGCCAAAAATTCCCGAGACAGCCGCCGGATCGGCATCTTGCCGATCGAGGGATTCGCCATGATGTCCTATGCCGCGCTGACCGAGCCGATGCGCGCGGCGAACCTGCTGGCGGGGCGGGAGTTGTACGAGATGGTCAATATCGGCCGCAGCATGGCGCCGGTGGCCAGTTCCGGCGCGGGGCTGGTGGCGCCGCAGGCGAAACTGGGCGACGATCCGCAGCTGGATTACCTGTTCGTCGTCGCGGGGGGCGACCCGGCGGCCTTTGCGGACCGGGCGATCACCGGATGGTTGCAACGGCTGGCGCGGCGGGGTGTTCTGCTGGGAGGCGTGTCGGGCGGGCCGGTCATTCTGGCGCAGGCGGGGCTGATGGAGGGGCGGCGCATGACCGTCCACTGGGAACATGCCGCCGCATTGACCGAAGCCTTGCCGCATCTTCTGATCGAGCGGACGCTTTACGTGATCGACCGCGACCGGGTGACCTGTGCGGGCGGCACCGCACCGATGGACCTGATGCACGCGCTGATCATGCAGCATCACGGCGCGCAGTTCGCCCGGCTGGTCAGCGACTGGTTCATGCATACCGAGGTGCGCCCTTCGGTCGGGCCACAGCGCGCCGGGTTGGTGGAGCGGGTGGGCACCACCGCGCCCGCGATCCTGGATGCGGTGGAGGCGATGGAGGCCAATCTGGGCGATCCCCTGCCGCTGGCGCGTCTGGCCGAGGTGGCGGGGCTGTCGCCCCGTCAACTGAACCGGCAATTCAGTGACAAGCTGGGCCGTCCGGCGATGCGTTATTACCGTGACCTGCGGCTGGACATGGCGCAGAACCTGCTGCGCAACTCGCCGCTGAGCCTGACCGAAATCGCGCTGGCCACGGGGTTTGCCAGTTCCTCGCATTTCTCGCGGGTTTACACACAGCTGTTCGGGCAGCCGCCTTCGGCCTATCGGTAGGGTGGGTTGGGGGCGCTGCCCCCGTCGCCCGTTGGGCCTGTCCGGGGCTCCGCCCGTTCGGGGCTGAAACGATCCCCCGGATCGTTTCCGAGACGCCCCTCACCCCCCGGAGTATTTCGGGAAAGATGAAGAGTAGGATCAGTCCTGTCCCCAGCCGTCGGATTGCATTTCGCGCAGGCGGCTGGCGGTGCGTTCGAATTCGAAACTGCCTTCGCCTTCGAGATAGAGGTATTCCGGCTCGGCGGCGGCGGAGCAGATGAGGCGTACTTTGGCCTCGTAGAGCGCGTCGATCAGGGTGACGAAGCGTTTGGCCTCGTTGAAGTTGGAGCGCCCGAGTTGGGGGATGTTTTCCAGCACCAGCACACGCGCGGCCCCCGCCAGTGCCAGGTAATCGGCGGGACCGAGCGGCTTGCCGCAGAGATCGTAGAAGCTGGCGCGCGCCACGCCGTTGTGGAAGGCGGGAATTTCGACTTCGCGCTTGTTGACGTGCAGGGTGAGGACATGCGCGGGCTGGCCATCGGTCAGGTCATCCCAAAGCGCGGCCATCTGTGTGCGGGTTTCGGGGCCGAGGGGGGAGAAATAGGTGCGGCTGCCGGACAGGCGGTCCTGCCGGTAATCGGTGGGGCTGTCCATTTCGTGCACGACCATGCGCTGTTTGAGCAGGTCGATGAAGGGCAGGAAGAGCTGCCGGTTCAGCCCGTCCTTGTAGAGATCGTCCGGCGGTCGGTTGGAGGTGGTGATCACCACGACGCCCGCCTCGAACAGGGCCTCGAACAGGCGGCCCACGATCATCGCGTCGGTGATGTCGGTGATCTGCATTTCGTCGAAGGCCAGCAGGCGCACATCGTCCGAGACCGATTTGGCGACGGGGGCGAGGGCATCCTCGACCCCGCGTTCGCGGGCGGCGTGCATACCGGCGTGGATTTCCTGCATGAAGGCGTGGAAATGAACGCGGCGGGCGGGAACCGGGACGGTTTGCACGAACAAGTCCATCAGCATCGACTTGCCGCGCCCCACCCCGCCCCAGAGGTACAGCCCCCTGGGCGGTTCGGGTGCGCGGCGGAACCAGCCCTTTTTGGCTGTGTCGGCCAGCCCGTCATGGATGCGGTCGAATTCGGGCAGGGCCGCCTTTTGCGCGGAATCCGGGGTCAGGTCGCCATTGGCGACCTTCTGGGCGTAGAGATCGGTCAAAAAGTCCATCCACCCCGCATAGCGCGGCGCAGCGCGCAAGAAAAGATGCAAGCCGCGTGTTGATGAACGGCATCACAAAGGCTGAATTGACGGCGGCGGGGTTTTGCCTAATCTGGCGCGGCGCAGGAACAGGATGACCCGATGACCCCGAAAGCCAACCTTTTCACGCCCGTGCTGATCGCGGGGTGCCTGATCATGCTGGTGTCGTTCGGCATCCGGGCGTCGTTCGGGGTGTTCCAGATCCCGATTGCCGAGGAATTCGGGTGGCTGCGCAGCGAATTCAGCCTTGCAATTGCCATTCAGAACCTCGCCTGGGGGATCGGGCAGCCGATTTTCGGGGCGCTGGCCGAGCGGATGGGCGACCGCAAGGCGATCGTGCTGGGGGCGCTGGCCTATGCCGCCGGTCTGGTGCTGTCCTCGTTCGCCGTGTCGCCCGAGGCGCATCAGGTTTACGAAATCCTTGTGGGCTTCGGCATTGCCGGGACGGGGTTTGGCGTGATCTTGGCCGTGGTGGGGCGGGCGAGTTCGGACGAGAACCGCTCGATGAGCCTAGCCATTGCCACCGCCGCCGGGTCCGCCGGGCAGGTGTTCGGCCCGCCGGTGGCCGAGGCGTTGCTGGGCGTGATGAGCTGGCAGATGGTGTTTCTGGTCTTTGCCGGGCTGGTCCTTGCCTCGCTGGCGTTCCTGCCTATGATGCGCGCGCCCGAGGCCGCCAGCCGCGCGGAACTGGAGGAAAGCATCGGCGCGTTGCTGGGGCGGGCGTTTCGCGATCCGTCCTATACGCTGATCTTCCTGGGCTTTTTCAGTTGCGGCTATCAGTTGGGCTTCATCACCGCGCATTTCCCGGCCTTCATCACCGAGATGTGCGGCCCGATTTCGCCCGGCGGGGTGCTGCATTCGGTCGGGGTAACGACGACCTCGGCGCTTGGGGCGGTGGCCATCGGGGTGATCGGCATGGCCAATATCGCCGGGACGCTGACCGCCGGGTGGCTGGGCAAGCGGTATTCCAAGAAATACCTGCTGGCCGGGGTCTATGCCGCGCGCACGGTGGTGGCGGCGGCGTTCATCATGGTGCCGATGACGCCCGCGACAGTGCTGCTGTTTTCGGTCAGCATGGGGGCGCTGTGGCTGGCGACGGTGCCGCTGACCAGTGGGCTGATCGCGCATCTTTACGGGCTGCGCTATATGGGGACGCTGTATGGCATCGTGTTCTTCAGCCACCAGGTGGGCAGCTTCATGGGTGTCTGGCTGGGCGGGCGGATGTACGATGTCTACGGCGATTACACCATGGTCTGGTGGGTCGGCGTGGGTGTCGGCGCGTTTTCGGCGCTGGTGCACCTGCCGGTGAAGGAAAAGCGCGACCTGCCGCCGCTGGCGGCGTGAGGGCGGTGGTTTCGCCCGGATGAGTGAGCGCACCGTGATCGTCAGCAAGGACACTGTCGAACATTATGGCTGGGGCGCGCGCTGCGATGGCTGGATCCTGGCCTCGGGAGAGGATCTGCTGATCATACAGGAGCGGATGCCCGCCGGAACCGCGGAGGTGCGGCATTATCATCGCCGCGCGAAGCAGTTCTTTTCGTTCTGTCCGGCAGGCTGACCATGGAAGCCGATGGAGATGTCTTCGAGATTGATGCCCAACAGGGCATTGAGATCGGGAAAGACGTTCCTCATCAAGCGCGCAATGACAGCGATCAGGAGGTTGTTTTCCTGGTTGTCTCGGCCCCGACCAGCCGGGGGGACAGGATCGAGGCTCCGGGCCCGTAAACGGCGGGGTCAACGGATCAGTTGCGCCTCCAGCACCGACAGCACCTCGGAATCGTGGGTATAGGCCAGGGCATGGCCCGCATTCTCGATCACTTCCTGACGGGCGGCACGGTTCCATTCGGCCAGCTTGCCAAGGCCGGAAATCGGGATCACCCCGTCCGCCCGTGCCCAGATCGCCACAACGGGCAGGCCCGCCGCAGCGACCGCCCGGTGGGCAGGCTGCATGTCTTCCTCGAGCACGTTGCGCAACGAGGACAGGACGGCAGGGCGAAAGCCGCGCGTGTCGAGTTCGGCCAGTTGCAGATCGACCGCATCGGGGATGGAAGAGACCATGCCGCGTTCGGTTTCCAGTGCGGCGCGGTAACTGCGGGCATAGAACGCCATGAACAGCCATTGCCCCAGCCGGTTGTGATTGACGACAAGCCGCGCGACCGGGCCCAGATCGTGGCCCATCCCGGCAGGGGCGAGCAGAACGAGCTGGCGGATGCGTTGCGCGTGTTTGGCAGCAAAGGCGGTGGCGATGGCCCCGCCCATCGAATAGCCCAGAAGGGTGACGGGCCGATCCACCCCGAGGGCGTCGAGCAGGTCTTCCAGTTGGGAAACGAAGAATGCCGCGTCCTGCGTGCCGCGCGGGCGGGCGGAATGACCGCGCCCGTAAAGATCATAGGTCAGCACGCGAAAGCCCTGTTTCGCCAGCCCCCGCGCAATCGGCCCCCAGACGAAGGAGGGCGTGGTCAGCCCGTGGACGCAGACGACGATGGGGCCGTCTTGCGGCCCGGCCCATTGGTAATGGGTGGCCCCGCGCGGCAGGTCGGCCAGTTGCCCCGGCGCATCGGGGCGGGCCCTGGTGACCGAGGGGCGGAGCAGTTCAAGAATGAAGGGCGCGGCGATGACAGCCACGCCGAGCGCCGCAAGCGCCCACCAGATCATTGCGCCGCCAGCCACGCATCGAGGATGTAGCGGCTGGTCATCAGGTCCAGATGCGCGCCGCCGCCATTCTTGAACAGGGTGATTTCATCGTCGCTGTCCCGGCGGACCTTTTCGGGTTCGTAATGGTCGGCGATCAGGTCGTCGCGGGTGATGGTGCCCTGCTCGAGCGGGATCTTGATTTCACCGATATGGCCCACCGTGGTGTCGTAGCTGTCGACGAAAATGCGCGCGCGCCTGATGCCTTCGTCGTCCACTTCGCGCATGTCGGGGCGGTAGGCGCCGATCACGTCGATATGCTGACCGGGGCGGAACCATTCGCCGCGCAAGAGCGGTTCGGTGGACATGGTGGCCGACGTGACGATATCGGCCTCGCGCACGGCACTTTCCAGATCGTCGGCCACTTGCAGGCCGGGGCAATCCCGCAGCATCGCCTCGGCATTGGCGCGGGTGCGGTTCCAGACGCGGAAACGGGCCTTGGGGAAGATCGCCGAATAGGCCTGAAACAATGAGCGTCCCACGGTGCCGGCACCGACGATCAGGATGTTTTCGCTGTCCGGGCGGGCCAGCTTGCGGGCGGCGAAAACGCTGTCGCCGGCGGTTTTCCACTTGGTCACAAGGTGGAAATCCACCAGCGCGGCCAGTGTACCGTCGCCATCGTCATAGAGGTTCACCGCGCCGTTGATCATCGGGTTGCCGCGTTTCGGGTTGCCGGGAAAGATCGTTGCGGTTTTCACCGCCAGCCCCATCCCGTCGATCCATGCGGCGCGGTTGAGCATGGTGTCGGTGTCGCGATAGAGGAAATTATCCGCAATCTCGGCCTTGGGCAGTTTGTGACCGGCCTCGAACGCGTCGCACAGGCCCGTCCATGTCAGGTGTTTTTCGCCTTCGTCGAAGGGGATGATCGTGATGGTCATGCGGCCTCGTCCTTTGTCAGCAATCCGTGTTCCACCAGACAATGCGCCCAACCGGCGGGGCCGTCAAACAGGTGTGTTTTCCAGCCGCGCGATTGGGCGGCGGCGATGTTGTCGGCGCGGTCGTCGGTGAACAGCAGGGTTTCGGGCGGCAGGGCGCAGTCCTGCTCGACGGCGGCGTAAATCGCCGGGTCGGGTTTGATCAGGCCCATTTCGCCGGAAATGTAGTGGCGGTCGAATTCCGTGAGGAAGGGAAACTGCGCGGCGCTGAGCGGGAAATTCTGCGCGCCGAAATTGGTCAGCGCGAAGGTGGGGATGCCC
Organism: Roseovarius sp. PS-C2; assembly: GCF_018862045.1. Classification (NCBI taxonomy): domain Bacteria; kingdom Pseudomonadati; phylum Pseudomonadota; class Alphaproteobacteria; order Rhodobacterales; family Roseobacteraceae; genus Roseovarius; species Roseovarius sp. PS-C2. The sequence continues at coordinate 267,452 of NZ_JAHKSQ010000005.1, read as the reverse complement.
TTGGCCGCGAGCGCACGCAGCAGGCGGACGGAATGGGGAATGGCGGGTTGGGCGATCTCGGTCCAGCCGTCGCGAAAGCGCAGGATTTCGGCCTGCCAGTCCGGGTGGGCCTGTGCGGTTTCGGCGATGGTGGCGGCGAAATCGTGCCCCGCGTCGATCCGGTTCATCATGGCATGCACGTCGAAAGCGGAAAACAGCGCGGCGGCGCGGTCGGGGCCGATGGTTTCGGAAAAGCGGCGCTCGGGCTGCCATTCGATCAGGACGTTGCCGATGTCGAAAATCACGGCGTTGACGGTCATGGAGTCACCTGCGGTTGGGGGATTGGGCGGTGATCGTGCGGTTCCTGGCGGTTTCGCGCCAGACCAGATAGAGCCCCGATCCGACGATCAGCAAAATCCCCGCCCATGCGGTGGGGCCGGGCCATGTGCCGAACACGGTGACGCCCCACATGATCGCCATTGGCATCGAGACATATTCGAACGGGGCGGCAAAGGCGGCTTCGGACAGGCGATAGGCCTGCGAGATGAAAAACCCGCCCATCAGCCCGGTGGTGCCGAGCATCAGGAACAGCGGCCAGTCGCCCGGCGCGACAGGCCCCCATGCGCGCAACAGGAATTCCAGCGACGGGTGGTCGGACCCGGCATAATCGCCATGCCCCAGCGCGGCCCCGAAAATCAGGCTGGCCACGATAAAGGTGGCCTGAATGTAGAACGCCATCGTGGCCGCGGTTTCGGTGCCGCCGATCTTGCGCGCAAGGATGTGCATCACGGCATAAAGCGTGGCCGCCGCGATGGGCAGGAGCGAGGCCGCCTGAAAGGTCGCCGTACCGGGCCGCACGATCACCAGAACGCCGATGAAGCCCACGGCAATCGCCGCCCAGCGCCGCGCGCCCACGGTTTCGCGCAGGAAGACCACGGAAAAGACCGTGATCACCAGCGGCGAGACAAAGAACACCGCCACCGCATCGGCAATCGGCATCGCCGCCAGCCCGAGGAACAGGCACATATTGGCGAACACCACGCAGAAGCCGCGCAACAGGTGCATCCGCAACCGCCGGGTGCGGATCACGTGCAGGCCGCCGTTCAGCGGCATGAGGATGCCCAGGAACAGCGCCATCGCGATGGTCGAGCGGATGAAGATCACCTGATGCAGCGCATAGCGATCCGACAGGAACTTGATCCCCACGTCGTTGAGCGAAAAGCACATCACCGCCACAAGCGCGCAAAGCGCGCCCATCAGGTTGGATCGCGACGTGGTGGCGGTTGTCATGAATGCCCCTCGGGGTGTTTACCGGGCCGCCGCGCGCACGGCCCGCTCCAATGCGTCCAGAAAACGGGAGCGGTCGGCCTTTGTAAAGCCCTTGCCGCCACCCTGACGAAAGGGATCGGCGGCGCGCAGGTCGGCCATCAGGTCGCGCGTGGCGAGCACGTTGCCGATATCGGCGGCGGTCAGAGCCTCGCCGTTGTGTTTCAGCACCTGTGCACCGGACTCGACGCATCTGGCGGCCAGCGGGATATCCCCGGTGATCACCACATCGCCCGGCCCGGCGCGGTCGGCGATCCACATATCGGCCACGTCCGGGCCCTCGGGGACGATCACCGTTTCGACCAGCGGGTTCTGTGAGGGGCGCAAACCGCCGTTCGACACGATGAACATGCGCAAGCCGTGCCGGGTGCCCACCTTTTCGACCTCGGCCTTGACCGGGCAGGCGTCGGCATCGACATAGATGCTCACGTCTTGGCCTTCCCGGTTTTGCCCTCGTCGCGTTTGACCTTGTATTCCTCGGGGATGGGCATGCGGTTGAACGCGTCCAGCCCGGCGATTTTATACGCCTCGGCCAGTGTGGGATAGTTGAACGTGTTCTTTACGAAGTAATCCACCGTCCCCTTGAGGTTCAGCACCGCCTGCGCGATGTGAATCAGTTCGGTCGCGCCCTCGCCCACGATCTGCACGCCCAGAACACGGCGGGTTTTCAGGCTGAACAGCATTTTCAGCATACCGTGTTCCAGCCCCATGATATGCCCGCGCGAGGTTTCGCGGAACCGCGCGACGCCGACCTCGTAAGGGATGCCGCGTTCCTGCATTTCCTCTTCGGACATGCCGCAGGTGGAAATTTCAGGCACCGAATAGATTCCGTAAGGGAACCAAGGGCTTTCGGGCAATGTGGGCGTATCGAGCGCATGGCAGGCCGCGACGCGGCCCTGTTGCAGCGAGGTAGAGGCCAGCGAGGGATGGCCGATCACATCCCCGGCGGCATAGATATGGGGCTGGTCGGTCTGGTAGGTTTTGCGATCCACCGACAACCGGCCGCGATGATCGGTTTCCAGCCCGGCGGCCTTGGGGTTCAATGCCTCGGTCGCGCCCATGCGCCCGGCGGCGAACAACAGCATCTCGGCGCGTACATGGCGGCCATTGGCAAGGCTGACCTCGACATGCTCGCCCGCGTCCTCGGTTTTCTCGATGGCGCTGCCAAGGCGCAGGTCGACACCGTTTTCGCGGATCTGGTGGGTGAAATCCTCGATCAGACGGCGGTCGATGAAATCGAGGAATGTCTCGCGCGGCTCGATCAGGGTGACGCGCACATCGAGCGCGGAAAACATGGTGGCGTATTCCACGCCGATCACGCCCGCGCCGACCACGATCAGGCTGCGGGGGATGCGCGCCAGCTCGAGAAATTCGTCGCTGTCCACCACCGTCTTGCCGTTGAAGGGCACGGTATCGGGGCGATAGGTTTTTGTGCCCGTCGCGATCAGGAACTTGTCGGCGGTGAGCCTGGTTTTCTCGCCCGCCTCGGTCGCGACTTCGATCTCGGTCGGAGAGACGAAACGCGCCAGCCCATTGAGCGTATCCACATGGTTCCGGGCGAACTGGTGTTCCAGAACGTCCACCTCGTGATCCAGCGTCATGTGCAGGCGTGCCTTGAGGTCATGAGCGCCGATATCGTCCTTGACCCGATAGGAGCGGCCATAAAAGCTGCGCTCGCGCCAGCCCGACAGGTTCAGCACCGTTTCGCGCAGGGTTTTCGACGGGATCGTGCCGGTATGCACCGACACCCCGCCGAAGCGATCCTTGCGATCCACCACCAATACGCGGCGCTTGAGCTTGCCGGCCTGAATGGCGGCGGCCCGGCCCGCCGGACCCGAGCCAATGATGATCAGATCGTAATGTGCCATGGGTTATTTCGCGTAAAGCGCCTCGGCATGGAAGGCAACGTGATCTTCCATGAAGGTTGAGATGAAGAAATAGCTGTGATCATAGCCCGGCTGCATCCGCAGGGTGGCCTGCTGGCGACGTTCGGCGCAGGCGGCGGCAAGGGCCTCGGGGCGCAGCAGGTCGAGGAACTGATCGCTGGTGCCGGTATCCACCAGCACCGGCCCGTCAAAGCCCTGCTCGCGCATCAGGAGGCTGGCGTCATGGGCGGACCATGCGGCCTCGTCATCGCCCAGATAGGCCGTGAACTGCTTGCGGCCCCAGTCGCTGGCCGTGGGGTTGGAAATGGGCGCAAAGGCCGACACGCTCGTGAACCGCCCCGGCAGCGACATGGCCAGCGTCAGCGCGCCGTGCCCGCCCATCGAATGGCCGGTGATGGCCTGACGCTCTTCGTCGATGAAAAAGTTGGCGGTCAGGACGCGGGGCAGTTCGTCAGCGATGTAATCCCACATCCGGTAATGCGCCGCCCACGGGTCTTGCGTGGCGTTCACGTAGAACCCCGCGCCCTGCCCCAGATCATAGGCATCGTCATTGGCCACGTCTTCACCGCGCGGCGAGGTGTCGGGGAACACCAGCGCGATGCCCTGCTCGGCGGCCCAGCCCTGGGCTGTGGCCTTGGTCATGGCGTTTTCATGGGTGCAGGTCAGGCCCGACAGGTACCACAGCACCGGCACCGGGCCGTCCCTGGCCTCGGCCGGGAGGAACAGGCCAAAGGTCATGTCGCAATCGCAGGCTTTCGATTTGTGGGAATAGACCCCCTGAACACCGCCAAAGCAGGCGTTTTCCGATACGGTTTCCATGGCTGTCCTCATATCTGGCATGTCGGTTGCCCGACACTGACCACGCCACGGGGGGCAAAGGCAAGCCCGCAGGCGTCACTCGTCAGTAAAGACCCGACACCCAGCCGATCACCAGCGACACGGTCAGCACCGCGAAGGCGGTCGAAATCAGGATCGAGGCCGATACCCGGTGCGGCGCCACCCCGTAGTGATGCGCGAGGATATAGACATTGCCCGCCACAGGCAGCGCCGCGGCGGCGATCATCACGGCGGCGGCGTAGGGCTCGACCGTGAACAGCACCAGTGCCGCCAGTGCCACGCATGCGGGATGCAGGATCAGTTTGCAGGTGCTCAGCCACCCGGCGATCACGGGCCGCTCGGCGGATTTCGAGGCCAGCGACGCGCCGATGGCGAACAGAGCGCCGGGCGTGGCCGCCCCGCCCAGCAGGATGACGAACTGGTTCATCGGGTCGGGAATGGGCAGGCGCAGCGCTGACCAGCCGAGGCCCAGCGTGATCGAAACGATCATCGGGTTCTTCAGCAGGCCCAGCCCCACGGTGCGCAGGATGCCCAGCGACATCCGCCCGTCGCGCGAGCCGGTGATCAGGATCACCACCAGCGAGCCGAACACGATCAGGTCCACCGCCAGCACCAGCATGACCGGCCCGATCGCCGCCTCGCCCATCAGCAGGGTCAGCATCGGAACGCCCAGAAACCCGACATTGCCGATCACCGCGCATTGCGCCTCGATCGCCGCTTGTTCGATGCTCAGCCGCCGGATCATCGCCACGGCAGTGGCGATGGCGTAAACGAATGCCGTTGCGCTGAGGTAGGCGAGGACGAACTGCCAGTCCAGAATTTCGGCCAGCGAAAGATTGGCCGAAAACCGGAACAGCATGGCCGACAGCGCGAAATAAAAGACGAACTTGGTCAGCCACGCGGTCGCCGCTTCGGGAAAAAACCCGGTGCGCCCTGCGCCATAGCCCAGCCCGATGATCAGGAAGAAAGGCAGCGTCTGAAGGAAGATGTCCAGCATTCGCACTTGGTAACAGGTTGGACCGGATGGTCAATCTGGCACAGCACGATGCCGTCGCTTTCTTCCGGTCGCAAATCTGCCCTGCGGGGGGCAATCAGCCCCCCTTGCGCTATCCGCTGCCGATCAGGACACCGGCGGCAAAGACCAGAGCGCCGCCCAGCACCACCTGAAACGCCGCGCGGAAGAACGGCGTTTCCATATAGCGGTTCTGAATCCAGGCAATCGCCCAAAGCTCGACGAACACCACGGCGATGGCGATTACCGTCGCGGTCCAGAAATCGGGGATCAGATAGGGCATCGCGTGGCCCAGCCCGCCGACGGTGGTCATGATACCCGAGGCAAAGCCGCGCTTTACCGGGCTGCCACGACCCGACAACTCGCCATCGTCGCTGGCGGCCTCGGTAAAGCCCATGGAAATCCCGGCCCCGACCGAGGCGGCAAGCCCCACGAGGAACGTGGTCCAGGTGTCCTGTGTGGCGAAGGCGGTGGCGAAGATCGGCGCCAGTGTCGAAACCGAGCCGTCCATCAACCCGGCCAGACCGGGCTGCACCCATGTCAGCAGGAACTGGCGGTGCGCGGTGCGCTCTTCGGCGGCGCGGGCGTCGTCATCGAGGTGCTCGGCCTCCAGCTCGGTGGCACGGTCCTGATGGCCCGCTTCGGCGGCGGCCAGATCGCCCAGAAGTTTGCGGGTGGCGGCATCGGCGGTGCGTTGCGCGGCCTTGTGATAGAAGGCTTCGGCGTCACGCTCCATCGCCTCGGCCTCGGCGCGGATACGCTCGATCCCGAGGTTTTCCATCAGCCAGACGGGACGGCGTGCATAGAACCCGGCCACGTGTTCGCGGCGAATGAGCGGGATCACACCGCCAAAGCGGCTGTCATGCAGGTCGATCAGGGCGCGGCGGTGGCTGTCTTCCTCGGCGGCCATGCCGTCGAACACCCTGGCGGTGTCCGGGTAGTCGGCGCGCAGGCGTTCGGCATAGTTGCGATAGATCTGCGCATCGTCTTCTTCCGAGGAGATCGCCAGCGCGAGAATTTCCTGTTCGTTCAAGTCCGAGAAACGGCGGCGGGACGAGACACCGGGAATCATGCGTTAATACTCCGAAATTAGAATGGTTCTAAGGTAGCGCCTCAAAACAAAAACGCAAGGCCGTGAATGCATCTAAACCGTTTAGTTCATTTTTGACTTGAAAACTGAACCGAATAGTTTAGATATGATGAAAGTAAACTGATTGGTTCAGATTGGAGACTGCCATGAAACCCGTTCTCGCCGCCATTGCCCTTGCCCTGATTGTCACCCCCGCCCTTGCCGGAGGAATCGACATGAGCACCCTGACCCCGACCCTGACCTATCCCGATCCGGCCCCCGCCCCTGCCCCCGTGACCAAGGGCAATGCCGGGATCGACAAGTGAGGGCGTGGGCCTGACTCGCCGAGATGCTTGCAGCCGCCCCACGGCCGGGACTAGACTGATCTGGCTTTGGGGAGACTGCGCATGACGGCCACGGCCACGGAAATCAAAAAAGGCCGGAAGTTCGATCAGGTGCTGGAGGGCGCGCGCGAAGTGTTCATGCGCGACGGCTTCGAAGGCGCCAGCGTCGACGAGATCGCTCGCGTGGCCGGGGTATCCAAGGCCACGCTCTACAGCTATTTCCCCGACAAACGGCTGCTGTTTTCCGAAGTCGCACGGGTGGAATGCAACCGGCAGGCCGACGAAGCCGTGCAGGAGGTCGGGCCGGACGATCCCATCGAAGACGTTCTGCACGAGGCCGCCGAACGTATCGTGCACTTTTTCCTGTCGGATTTCGGGCAGCAGGTGTTTCGCATCTGCGTAGCCGAATCGCATCGTTTTCCGGAACTGGGCTGCAGGTTCTACAAATCCGGCCCGGCGATGGTGCGGGACCGGCTGACCCAGGTGCTGACCCCCTATGTGGAACGCGGCATCCTGAAGATCGACGATATGGACCTGGCCGCCAACCAGTTCGGAGAGCTGTGCAAGAGCGACCTGTTCATACGCTGCCTGTGCGGCGTCTCGACGGATATCCCCGAGGCCGAAGTCGAACGGGTGATCAATGGCGCGGTCGAGATGTTCCTGGCCCGTTACCGGGCGTGACGGCAGCATGGCGCCAAGGCGTTCGACACGCCTTGGCCCTCGTTCAAATCAGGCACCGACGTCGATGATCGCCTTGGCCAGAACTGGCACGGTTTCCTTGTTCAGACCGGCGATATTGATGCGGCTGTCGCCCACCATGTAGATCGCGTGTTCATCGCGCAGGCGGTCCACCAGCTCCGGCGCGATCCCCAGCCGCGAGAACATGCCGCGATGCTGGCCGACAAAGCCGAAGCGATCCGACCCGGAAAGCCGCTGCAATTCGCTGGCCAGTTGTTCGCGCAGCGCCAGCATGCCGGTGCGGACCTCTTCCAGTTCGGCCTGCCAGTCGGCGCGCAGGTCGTCATTGCCCAGCACGATCGACACCAGCCGCGCGCCGTGATCGGGCGGGAAGGAATAGTTCTGCCGGTTGAGATAGGCCAGGTTGCCCTGGGTGACGGCGTGCATGCCTTTGTCCTGCGCCACGGCCATCAGCAGGCCGGTGCGTTCACGGTAGATGCCGAAATTCTTGGAACAACTCGCCGCGATCAGGGTTTCGGGGCAGCCCGCAGCAACGGCGCGCGTCGCCGCGGCGTCGACGTCCAGCCCGTCGCCGAAGCCCTGATAGGCAATGTCGATCATCGACGTTGCGCCCTTGTCGTTCATCAGGTCGATCACGGCCTTGAACTGCACCATATTCAGGTTGGCGCCGGTGGGGTTGTGACAGCAGCCGTGCAGCAGCACCAGATCGCCCGCGCGCACCTGGCCCAGATCCTCGATCATGCCTTCGAAATCCACCCCGCCCGAGGTTTCGTCGAAATAACGGTAGGCAACGGTTTCCATGCCCAGATGCTTGAGAATGCTCAGGTGGTTGGGCCATGTCGGATTCGACACGAACACACGCGCCTGCGGATTGGCTATTTTGACCAGCTCAAAGGCCTGACGCACCGCGCCGGTGCCGCCGGGCGTGGCCACGGCGGCCACCTGATCGCGGGGCACGGCATCGCCCAGAACCAGCGCGATCATCGCGTCGGCAAAGGCCGGATCGCCGGCAAGACCGGTATAGGCCTTGGTGGTCTCTTCGTCCCACCAGCGGCGCTCGGCCTCTTTCACGGCGCGCATGATCGGCGTCACGCCCTGCGGGTTCTTGTAGACACCCACGCCGAGGTCGATCTTGGTGTCGCGCGGATCGTCGCGATAGGTTTGCATCAGGGCAAGGATCTTGTCCTTGGGCTGTTCCTTGAGATGTTCGAACATCAGTCTTCTCCGGTGGCGACGGGCACCGTGGGGAAGGCCCCCCATTCGGTCCATGACCCGTCATAAAGTGCATGGTCGGTTTTCCCGACCCGTTCCAGCGCAAGGTTGATGATGGCGGCCGTCACGCCCGACCCGCAGCTGGTGATCGCGGGTTTACCCATATCGACACCCGCCTTTGCAAACACGGCGCGCAGGTCGTCGGCGGCTTTCATCGTGCCATCGCCGTTCAGCAGATCGCCGTAATAGACGTTCTTTGCACCGGGGATATGGCCGCTGCGCAGGCCCTCGCGCGGTTCGGGCTCTTCGCCGCGGAACCGTCCGGGCGAGCGGGCGTCGAGAATTTCGTAATCCCCCAGCTTGGAGGCGGCGGATACCTGGGTGACATCCTTGACCATCTGGTTCTGGCGGCGGACGGTCATGTGACGATCCCGCACGATGGGCGGCATGTCTTCGACCGGGCGGCCCTCGGCCTGCCATTTGGGCAGGCCACCGTCCAGAACGGCGATATTGTCCTGCCCCATCAGGCGGAACAGCCACCACACGCGGGCCGCGGAAAACAGGCCCTGCGCATCGTAGACCACCACCTGATGCCCGTCGCCCACGCCCATCGCCCGCAGGCGGGACATGAATTTTTCGACCGGCGGGACCATATGCGGCAGGTCCGAACGGTGATCGCTGATGTCGTCGATGTCGAAGAATCGTGCGCCGAGAATATGGGCGGCGTCATATTCGGCGCGGCCATCGCGCCCATCGGCAGGCATGAACCATGTGCCATCCAGAATCCGCAGATCGGGATCTTTCAGGTGGTCGGCCAGCCAGCCGGTAGAAACAAGCGTTTTCGGATCGTCATGTGCCATCGGCGCCCCCCGGTTTCGGACGTCCAAGCACTAGCGTGCAGGGCCATGAAGGGCAAGCGCCCAGACCCCGCAGAGAGCTATTTCACAAGCATGTTCTTGATCAGGCCGACTATCACCAGCACCACGCCGCCGCCAACCCCGCCCGAAGCCACCTGCCCGATCAGAGCACCGACATCCATACCGCCCGCGGCTTCGGCAATACCGCCCGCGCCGGCCATCGACAGAAGCTGCCCGCCCAGACCGCCACCGACGATCCCGGCGATGGAATTGCCCAACACGCCGAGATTGACGTTCTTCAGCAGGCCCCCGGCAATATTGCCACCCAGCGCGCCTGCGATCAGACTGATCAGAAGTTCCATGACTACCCCCCAAGGTTTTTGGACACGCCCCAAGCCTAGCAAAGCGCGCGGCGGTGGCCCAAGGGGAATTGGGGCGGCGGTATCCCCGCCGGATTACCCGTGTTCCTTGAGCAACCGTTGTTTCTGGCGGTTCCAGTCTCGCTTGGCCTCGGTTTCGCGCTTGTCATGGGATTTCTTGCCCTTGGCGATACCGATCTTCATCTTGGCCATGCCGCGATGGTTGAAATACAGAACCAGCGGCACCAGCGTCATGCCCTTGCGCTGTGTCGCGTTCCAGAGATGCGCCATTTCCTTCTTTGAGACCAGCAGCTTGCGCTTGCGTTTCTCTTCATGGGCAAAGGTCTTGGCCTGCTCGTAGGGCGCGATATAGGAGTTCACCAGCCACAGCTCGCCATCCTCGACCAAGGCATAGCTTTCGGCGATATTGGCTCCGCCTTCGCGCAGGGATTTCACCTCGGAGCCTTCAAGGACGATGCCGCATTCGAGATCCTCGTCGATGGCATAATCGAAGCGGGCGCGGCGGTTTTCCGCCACCACCTTGTAGTTTGGGTTGTCCTTGGGCTTGGCCATGATGCCTGTCCTGTGCCTTGTCTGCTGCGCCGGGCGCGAAGCGGCAAGATAGACCTTCGGGCGGGGCGATCCAAGGGGGTGCGCGCGAATCCTGCGCCGGGCGCGGGATTATTGGAGGAAACCGGCAGGGGCCGGGATCGCGGACCGGGCGAGCGCAATGGCTTGGCCGGATCATCGGCTTGGGCTAGGCTGGCTCAGGACATGCACGCGACAGGAGGGGACGCCCCATGAAAATGAACGACGAGCGGATTATCGAAGCCGACCGCGCAACCGTCTGGGCGGCGCTGCTGAACCCCGATGTGCTGAAAGAATGCGTGCCGGGCGCGCAGGAGGTGACGGGCAACCCCGAAGACGGGTTCGAGGCCACCGTGACCCAAAAGGTCGGCCCGGTGAAAGCCACGTTCAAGGGCGCGGTGACCGTTTCGAACATGGTGGACCACGAAAGCCTGACCCTGACCGGAGAGGGCAAGGGCGGCGCGGCGGGTTTTGCCAAGGGCGGGGCGGATGTCCGTCTGGAAGAGGTGCCCGAGGGCACCAAGCTGATCTACGATGTCGAGGCCAAGGTCGGCGGTAAGCTGGCGCAGCTTGGCAGCCGGATCGTCGACGGGTTCGCCAAGAAGATGGCCGACAAGTTCTTTACCCGGCTCGAAGAGGTGATCGAAGGCCCGAAGGAAGGCGACGACACCGAGGAGGCGGAAAAGAAAGGCTGGCTGAAGCGGCTGATCAGTTGACGGTCTGCCCGCGGCGCGAGCGTTCGCGGATCAGGTCCGAGATACGCTCACCAATGGCGCGGCTGCCCTTGGCCGAGGGGTGAATCCGATCCAGCCCGTGATAGGACCGGTCGCCATACGGCACCAGATCGGCCAGCGACACGAAATGAACGCCCCGGTCCAGCGCCGCGAGACGGGCAAGACGGCGGTCCATTTCATCGCCATCATCGGCGCAGCCTTCGATGGGCGAGGTCACGCCGGGGGTGCGCAGGTAGCCGACGAACACCACCTGCGCGCCGGTCTGGCGCAGTTTCGACACGAAACCGGGAATGCGCCCGCGCCGCCCGTCCCTGGAGATCAGGCGGCTGATCCGCCCGTCGCAGGGGCCGCAGCCACAGCCCATCCAGATATCGTTGCCGCCGCCGTTCAGCACGATCCAGTCCCATTTGCCGGGGCGGTATTGCTTGGTGATGTTCAGGCCCATGCTGCCCGATATGGGCAAGGCAAAGAGATACCGCGCGCCCACCACCGAACGGTCGGTCACCGGTTGGCGCAGTTCCTGTTCGATGGCGTGGGACACGCCCATGCCCTTGGCACTGTGCATGGCCATCATCGAATCACCCAGAAGCAGAATGCGTGCGTGCGAGTCGCGAGTGACGGGTTCGGTGCAGCCCATCAGGAAAAGAAGGGCGGCAAGGGGTGCAAGGCGTCGGATCATGGTGGTTATAAGCGTTCCTGTCGGCTGTGGAAGCAAGGTAACATGGCGAGGGTAAAGCCTGTCCATATCCCGGCTGGCTTTACCGGGAAACAGTCTGATGCCGTGGTGGGAACGATCACTTTTGCATCAGCGCACAACCGGGCCTGCGCAGGTACGCCCTTGCGCGACCGGTGAATTCCCATAGCTTGACGCGCAGCAATTCAGGGAGGGCACCGCATGTCATCCATCGTAGAGGTAAAGGGCCTGCGCAAGGTCTATGACGACGGGTTCGAGGCGCTCAAGGGCGTCGATCTGTCGATCCGCAAGGGCGAAATTCTGGCGCTGCTCGGGCCCAACGGCGCGGGGAAAACCACCTTGATTTCAACGCTGTGCGGGATCACCACCCCCACCGGCGGCAGCGCCAGCGTGGGCGGGCACGACATCATCGGCGGCTATCGCGCGGCGCGGGCGATGATCGGGCTGGTGCCGCAGGAGGTGGCGCTGGAACCGTTCGAGAAGGTCATCAACACGGTCCGGTTTTCACGCGGTTTGTTCGGCAGGAAACAGGACGACGCACTGGTCGAGCGCACGTTGCGGCAGTTGTCCCTGTGGGACAAGCGGTACAACCAGACCAAGGAATTGTCGGGCGGGATGAAACGCCGGGTGCTGATCGCCAAGGCGCTGATCCACGAGCCGCAGGTGCTGTTCCTGGACGAGCCCACGGCGGGCGTCGATGTGGAGTTGCGCCGGGACATGTGGCAGGTGGTGGAAGAGTTGCGGGCGCAGGGCGTCACCATCATCCTGACCACCCATTACATCGAAGAGGCCGAGGCCATCGCCGACCGCGTCGCGGTGATCAACAAGGGTGAAATCCTGCTGGTGCAGGACAAGGCCACGCTGATGCAACAGCTGGGGCGGAAATCCCTGCGGATCGAACTGGCCGAGCCGATCACGGCGGTGCCGGAGGCGTTGAGCGAATACGAGCTGGAACTGTCGGACGACGGCCAGTCGGTGACCTATCACTATGACACGCGCGGCCAGAGCGGCACGGGCATCACCCGGCTGATGCAGGCGCTGGCACAGGCCGGGCTGCACCTGCGCGACATCCACACGCGGCAATCCAGCCTTGAGGAAATTTTCGTCGGGCTGGTCAGGGAGGGCGCGGCATGAACCTGTATGCGATCCGGGCGATCTATATCTACGAGATGAAGCGCTTCTTCCGCACCTTGATGGAAAGCCTGCTGTCGCCGGTGATATCGACCTCGCTTTATTTCGTGGTGTTCGGCTCGGCCATCGGCAGCCGCATCGACCAGGTCGAGGGCGTGACCTATGGCGCGTTCATCGTGCCGGGGCTGATCATGCTGAGCGTGATGACGCAGGGGATCAGCAATGCCAGTTTCGGCATCTATTTCCCCAAGTTCATCGGCACCGTCTATGAATTGCTGTCGGCGCCGGTGAACTTCCTCGAGATCGTTCTGGGCTATGTCGGGGCGGCGGCGACGAAATCGCTGATGATCGGGGTGGTGATCCTGCTGACCGCCGGATTTTTCGTCGATCTGGATATTCAGCACCCGCTGGCGATGCTGGCCTTTCTGGTGCTGACCTGCCTGTCGTTCTCGCTGTTCGGGTTCATCATCGGGATCTGGGCGCAGAGTTTCCAGCAATTGCAGATCATCCCCCTGCTGGTGATCACACCGCTGGTGTTCCTTGGGGGCTCGTTCTATTCGATCTCGATGCTGCCGCCGATATGGCAGACGATCACGCTGTTCAATCCGGTGGTCTACCTGATCTCGGGCTTTCGCTGGTCGTTCTTCGGGCAGGCGGATGTGCCTGTGGGGCTGAGCCTGCTGGCGATTGCGGGCTTTACCGGGATTTGCCTTGCGCTGATCTGGCTGATTTTCCGCACCGGATACCGGATCAAGGAATAAAACGGGGCCGCGCGGGCGTGACTTATTTGCCCGTGCGTCGGGACTTTTTGAGCGATCCGTAAACCGCGCGGGGCCTGCCGCCTTGTTTGTCGGCGACCGGCATTCTACATCGGACCGCATGAAAGAGCGTATTCCCTTTCTCAATCGCGGCCCCCTGGTGTCGGTGATCCGCCTGAAAGGCGCCATCGGAACCGGCAGCCGCTCACAGCTGAATGACGAGGCGCTGGCCCCGGTCATCGAAAAGGCATTCCGGCGCGGCAAGCCCAAGGCGGTTGCGCTGCTGATCAACTCGCCCGGCGGATCGCCGGTGCAATCTTCTCTGATCGCGGCGCGCATCCGGCGGCTGGCCGAAGAGCAGGAGATTCCCGTTCACGCCTTTGTCGAGGATGTCGCGGCCTCGGGCGGGTATTGGCTGGCCAGTGCGGCCGATGACATCTGGATTGACGAGGCGTCGGTCGTGGGGTCGATCGGCGTGATCTCGGCGGGGTTCGGGGCGCATGTGCTGTTGTCGCGACAGGGTGTGGAGCGGCGGGTGCACACCTCGGGCAAATCGAAAAGCTTCCTCGATCCGTTCCTGCCCGAAAAACCGCAGGACGTCGAACGCCTGAAAAGCATTCTGGAACAGATGCACGGCGTGTTCGAAACGCAGGTGACATCGCGCCGGGGCGACAAGCTGTCGGGCGACGCAGAGTTGTTCACCGGGGAATTCTGGCTGGGCCGCCGCGCTGTCGATCTGGGGCTGGCCGACGGGATCGGCCATGTGGTGCCCAAGATGAAAGAGCTATACGGCGACAAGGTGCGCTTTGCCCAGTATGGCCGCAAGCGCGGATTGTTTCAGAGGTTCGGCATGACCCTGGCGCAGGATGCGGTCTCCACCATCGAAGAGCGCGCCGCCTACGCGCGGTTCGGGCTTTGACATGGTCGTAAAGATCGTCGTTCTCTTCCTCGTTTTCATGGGTGTGATGGCCATGTTCGGCAAGCTGCGCTTTCCCGGCCAGCAAAAGCTGAGTTCGGCCAAATGCCCGAAATGCGGCCGATACCGGATCGGCAAGGGCCCCTGTAGCTGCACGAAAGGCAAACGCAAATGATGCCGTGGATTCTTGCAGCCCTTGGCCTGCTCATCCTGCTGCTGGCCGGCGATGCATTGGTCAAGGGCGCGGTAAACCTGAGCCTCCGAGTGGGCATCCCGGCCCTGATCGTCAGCCTGACCATCGTGGCCTTCGGCACCTCGGCGCCCGAATTGCTGATCTCGGTCAATGCCGTGCTGGACAACAAGCCGGGGCTGGCGCTTGGCAATGTGGTGGGGTCGAACACCGCGAATATCCTGCTGGTTCTGGGGCTTCCGGCGATATTGTCGGTGCTGCACACCAGTAGCTGCAACACCCGCAAGACCTATGTTTTCATGCTGATCGGGACGCTCCTGTTCATCGCGTTGGCCTTTCTGGGCGAGTTCACACTGGTTTCGGGCCTGATCCTGCTGGCGGCGCTGGCCTTTGTTCTGACCGATGCGTTTCTGGAGGCCGGGCGTCATCGCCGTGAAACCGCCGCACTGGCGCTTGCCGATGCAGAAGAGGACGAGGATATCGAGGGCGCGGACCCGGACATGCCCTGGTGGCAGATCGCCGTCTTTCTGGTTCTGGGTCTGATCGGGCTGCCTTTGGGGGCCGATTTGCTGGTCGACAATGCGTCGATCATCGCGCGGCAATATGGCATCAGCGAAACCGTGATCGGCCTGACTCTGGTGGCGCTTGGCACCTCGCTGCCGGAACTGGCGACAACGGTGATGGCCGCGCTGCGCAAACAGGCCGATGTGGCGCTTGGCAACGTGATCGGGTCGAACATGTTCAACCTGCTGGCCATTATCGGGATCACCGCCGTGATCGGGCCGATCCCCGTCGATCCCGAATTCCTGCAATTCGATCTGTGGGTGATGCTGGCGGCATCGCTGCTGATCGTGCCGTTCGTCTTTTTCAGGCAGGACATCACCCGGATCTGGGGCGTAGCCTTGACCGGGCTCTATCTGATCTATGTGTTTGTCGTGCTGTCATGAACGGGGGCTGAGGCGATGACACGGGCACTGGTGACCGGCGCGGGCAAGCGTCTTGGGCGGGCGATGGCGCTGGAACTGGCGCGGCGCGGCTATGACGTGGGCGTGCATTACGCCACCAGCGCCGACGAGGCCGAAGCGGTGGCCGAAGATATCCGCGGCATGGGCCAGCGCGCTGTGGCGCTGCAGGCCGACCTGCTGCAGGAGGATCAGGTGCAGGCGTTGCTGCCCGAAGCGGCGCGCACTTTGGGCGGGCCGATCACCTGCCTGATCAACAACGCCTCGATCTTTGAATACGACAATATCGGCACCGCCACCCGCGAAAGCTGGGACAGGCATATGGAAAGCAACCTGCGCGCGCCTTTCGTTCTGACGCAGGCGCTGGCCGCACAGATCCCCGAGCCGGGCCAGTGCGACAATGGCGAGACACTGGCGCATGGGCTGGTGGTGAACATGGTGGATCAGAGGGTGCGCAAGCTGACGCCCGAGTTCATGACCTACACTCTGGCCAAGATGGGGTTGTGGGCCTTTACCCGCACCGCCGCGCAGGCATTGGCGCCGCGTGTGCGCGTAAACGCCATCGGACCGGGACCGACCTTGCAGGGCCACCGCCAGAGCGACGGCCACTTTCAGCGGCAGCGTCAGTCCACCGTTCTGAACAGGGGCGCGAATGCCGAGGATATTGTCGCTGCACTGGCCTATTTTCTGGATGCGCCAGCGGTGACGGGGCAGCTTTTGTGCGTGGATGGCGGGCAGCATCTGGGCTGGCAGACACCCGATGTTCTGGGGGTGGAGTGATTATCCCCGCGTCAACTTGTGCACCTGTCGCAGAACCGTTACCTCAGCGTTACAAAAAGCCCTTTGTTTTCAACATTTTGCAGGCACTTGATGTTTTTCGTGTTTGTTTTCAAGGAGTTAAAATACCGCCTAAATTTTGTGCAGATCGAAGAAGCCCCCTTAAAACAAGGGAAATTTTCCCGCCCCCGAAACTTGCCCCCAAAGTTATCCACAAGAATCGTGGACAGGTTTCCTCTTGCTTGTAACGCGATAAGATTGCAGCCAGCCCCGAGAATCATATCTTAACGTATATGTCCGAGCAGCCCACAGACAGCACCCCCAAAACCGGGCACAAGGTGATCCATTCCTACCTGCGAACGCTGGATGCGTCGCCGGGGGTGTACCGTATGCTCGATGCGCAGGCGCGGGTGCTATATGTGGGCAAGGCGCGAAATCTGCGGGCCCGCGTATCCAGCTATGCCCGGCCCACGGGGCACACGCCGCGGATTGCGCGGATGATCAGCGAAACCGCCTCGATGATGTTCCTGACCACGCGCACGGAAACCGAGGCGCTGTTGCTGGAACAAAACCTGATCAAGCAGCTCAAGCCGCGCTACAACGTGCTGCTGCGGGACGACAAGAGTTTCCCCAATATCCTTGTCACCGCGCATGATTTTCCGATGATCAAGAAACATCGCGGCGCGAAGAAGGAGAAAGGCCATTACTATGGCCCCTTCGCCAGCGCGGGCGCGGTGAACCGGACGCTGGCGCAGTTGCAGCGTGCGTTCCAGTTGCGCAATTGCACCGACACGCAGTTCGAAAGCCGCACCCGCCCCTGCCTGCAATACCAGATCAAGCGCTGCACCGCGCCTTGCGTGGGGTATATCAGCAAGGAAGAGTACAACGCCGCGGTGAAGGATGCCGAGCGGTTTCTGTCCGGTCGCTCGACCGAGATTCAGAACAAGCTGAAAGGCGAAATGTCCAGGGCCTCGGACGCGATGGAGTTCGAACGCGCAGCCGCGCTGCGGGACCGGATCAAGGCGATGACTCAGGTGCAGACGGCGCAGGGCATCAACCCCCGCACAGTGACCGAAGCCGACATTCTGGCGCTGCATCTGGAAAACGGGCAGGCCTGTGTGCAGGTATTTTTCATCCGCGCCGGGCAGAACTGGGGTAACCGCGATTTCTATCCCCGCGTCGGTGCCGATGTGGAAGAGGCCGAGGTGCTGGAGGCCTTCATCGGCCAGTTCTACGACAGCAAGGAACCCGCGCGGCAATTGATCCTGTCGCATGGCATCGAAAACGCCGACCTGATGACAAAGGCCCTGACCGGCAAGCTGGGGCGCAAGGTGGAGTTGCTTGTGCCCAAACGCGGCGAGAAGGCCGAACTGGTGGATGCCGCACTGCGCAATGCCCGCGAAAGCCTTGCGCGCAAGATGTCGGAAACCGCCACGCAGGCGAAACTGCTGAAAGGGCTGGCCGAGGCGTTTGACCTGTCCGCCCCGCCGCAGCGGATCGAGGTCTATGACAACAGCCACATTCAGGGCACCAATGCCGTGGGCGCGATGATCGTGGCCGGCCCGGACGGGTTCATGAAGAACCAGTATCGCAAGTTCAACATCAGGGGCGACGACCTGACCCCCGGTGACGATTTCGGCATGATGAAAGAGGTGCTGACGCGGCGCTTCAAACGGTTGCTCAAGGAAGACCCGGACCGCGAACAGGGGCATTGGCCCGATCTTCTGCTAATTGACGGCGGAGCGGGGCAGGTCAGCGCCGTGGCGCAGATCATGCGCGACTTGGGCGTGACCGACATCCCGATGGTGGGTGTCGCCAAGGGCGTGGACCGCGACCACGGCAAGGAAGAGTTCCATCGCACCGGCCAGCGGCCCAAGGCGCTGCGCCACAACGACCCGGTATTGTATTTCATCCAGCGCCTGCGGGACGAGGCGCACAGGTTCGCCATCGGCACCCACCGCGCCAAACGGGCCAAGGCCGTGGGCGCGACCCCGCTGGACGAGGTGCCCGGCGTGGGCGCGGCGCGCAAGCGCGCTTTGCTGACCCATTTCGGCAGCGCCAAGGCCGTGAGCCGCGCCAACCTAGCCGATCTCAAGGCCGTCGAGGGCGTGTCCGAGGGGCTGGCGCAGAAAATCTATGATTTCTTCCACGAGAAAGGGTGACGATTATTAGATATTGACTTGGATATAATTTTTATGAACATGACGTCATATTTATATCCAAGGCTGGCCATGACACTCGCAGCACCTACCGCTGACACCACCCCCCTGCCCGATACGCATTCCGCGCTATTGGCCGAGCGGGCGCAGGACAAGCCCAAGGGCGAACGCACCCGCGCGCAGATCATGATGGCCGCCTGTGGCGTGCTGGACCACACCCCGCCGCAGGATGTGACCATCGGTGCGATCTGCAAGGCCGCGGGCATCGCGCATGGCACGTTCTACATCTATTTCCCGGATCGTGACGCGCTGCTGGCCGAACTGTTGCTGGGCTTCGTGGCGCATTTGCAGGGCCGGATGCTGGCCGCCGGACATGACACCCCTCAGGATCGCATCCGCGCTGCGACCCGTGCCTATGCGGTGATGTTCGAACGGAACCAGGGCCTTATGCGTTGCCTCGTGCATCACCTCGATACCTTCCCCGAGGCGCGCGCCGCCTTTCACCGGCTGAACCGTGACTGGCTGGAAACCGTCGTTGGCGCCATGCAACGGCGGCTGGAGCAAGAGGGCCGCGCCGTCACAGGGGACGAGTTGTGGCGCAGGGCCTATGCGCTTGGCGGGATGGTGGATCACTACCTGTCCAGCCTGTTCCTGTCCCGCGAACCGGGGGTCGTTGCGGTTTCGGCCAGCCGCGACGCGGTGATCGAAACACTGAGCCTGATCTGGGAAAGGGGGCTGGAACCATGAGCCTGATCGACAACGCGCACCGTATGGACCCCGACGATCTGGCCGCACACCGGCAAGAGGCATGGGCGCGTCAACGGGCCTATGTGATGGAAAATTCGGAGTTTTACCGCGACTTGTGGCAGGGTCAGACCCCACCCGAGGATTTGCGCGACCTGCCGGACCTGCCCCTTTCGGACAAGGCGCAGTTGCGCATTTCGCAGGCCGAGCATCCGCCCTATGGCAATTACCTCGCCTCGGGTGTGCGGCAGGCGGTGCGCCTGCACCGGACATCGGGCACCACCGGACAGGCAATGAACCTGGCGCTGTCGGCCCGTGATTGCGTCATCACCGAAACGGTCGGCGGGCGCTGTCAGGCCTCGGCGGGGCTGACGCCCGATCATACTGTGGTGCATTGCCTGAACTACCAGATGTGGATGGGCGGGTTGACCGATCACATGACCTTGCAGGCGACCGGCGCGATGGTGGTGCCTTTTGGCGTGGGATCGACCGAATTGCTGGTGCGCACGATTCAGGAGGTAGGGATCACCGCAATCTCCTGCACGCCGTCCTATCCGGCGGTTCTGGAACGTGTGATCGAACAGAAGTTTCCGGGCCTCACGCCACGCGATCTGGGGCTGAAGCTGGGCCTCTTCGGCGGCGAGGCCGGGCTCGACGATCCGGCCTTTCGCCAGCGGCTGCGCGATGTCTGGGGGATGGAGCCGCGCAATGCCAATTACGGCGTGTCCGACGTGTTCTGCAATTTCGCGGCGCAATGCGAACATGACACCCGGCTGCATTTCATGGCCGCCGATGTGCTGCATGTCGAACTGATCGACCCGGACACCGCCACGCCCCTGCCGCTAGAGCCCGGCCAGACGGGCGAAATGGTGCTGACCCATCTGGCGCGCGAGTGTCAGCCACTGGTGCGGTTCCGCACCGGCGATATCATCACGGTGGATGAAACCGAACCCTGCACATGCGGTTGCACCGGCTTCCGGTTCCGGGTGGTGGGGCGCTCGGACGATATGGTGGTGGTGCGCGGTCTGAACCTGTTTCCCACGATGGTTGCCGCAGTTCTGAACGAATTCAAAGAGTTGTCAGGCGATTACCGCATCCATCTGGATACGCCCCCACCCTATGACAGCCTGCCGGTGCAGGCGGAATTGGCCAAGGGGCAAGCCGCGGATACCGGACTGGCCGAGCGTGTTTCGGCCGCGATCAAGGCCAAGCTGGGCGCGACTGCCCGCGTGACCCTGCTGCCTGCGGGTAGTTTCGAATTGACCGAAGGCAAGACCAAACGCGTGATAAGAGAATACTGATGACCGATTTCACCTATGACACCGTCCTGAGCGAACTGGGCGACAACGGCGTTCGCACGATCACCCTGAACCGGCCCGGCAGCCTGAACGCGATGAACCGGCAGTTGATCGACGATGTGGCGCAGGCGTTTGAAGAGGCCAATGCCGACACGGCGACACGGGCGATGATTTTCACCGGGGCAGGCAAGGCGTTTTGCGCGGGCGACGACCGGCGCGAGCATGTCCACCCCGAGACCGAGGAAGAGGCCCGCGATCTGGTGCAGGCAATCCAGAGGGCGACCCATGCCATCACCCTTGGCGCCAAGCCGGTTGTCGGCGCGATCAACGGCTGGGCCGTGGGCGGCGGGTTTGAATGGGCGATCAACTGCGACTTTCCGATCTGGGCACAATCGGCGCGCGGGTTCTTTCCCGAGGTCTCGCTGAACCTGTTCGTGACCGGCGCGGTCACATCGCTATTGCCTGCTCTGGTGGGGCTGAACAAGGCGCGCGAGATGCTGTTTTTCGGGGATCGCTACGACGCCGACGAGTTACTCCGTATCGGGCTGGCGTGGAAAACCGTTCCGGACCAAGATCTTATGAGCGCCGCACAGGATACCGCGCAGCGACTGGCCGATCTGCCGCCGCTGTCGGTGCGTGCCATGAAACGGGTGTTGAACGCCGCCGCCCTGCCCGACCTGCACCGCGCGCTGCAATTGGAAACCGACGCCACCGTGGCCGGATTCATGGACCCGGAAACCACCCGGCGGCTGAGTGCGTTCTGAGCGGTTTTGAGTCCTTTCCCTCGGGGCGGTCAGCGGCTAGAACAGGGCCATGATCTGGACCGTGCCCAATATCCTGACGGCCTTGCGGCTTTTGGCGGCGCCCGCCGTGGCGGTGATGTTCCTGTACTTCCACCGCCCCTGGGCCGACTGGTTCGCGCTGGTGTTGTTCATCAGCGCAGCGATCACCGACTGGTTTGACGGATACCTTGCAAGAGCTTGGAAACAAACGACAAAACTGGGCACGATGCTGGACCCGATTGCCGACAAGGCGATGGTGGTGATCGCGCTGATGGTGATCGTTGGGTATTCCAGCATGTCGCCTTGGCTGGTGTTGCCGGCGACGGTGATTCTGTTTCGTGAGGTGTTTGTAAGCGGGTTGCGCGAATTTCTGGGGGACACGGCGGGGACGCTGAAGGTCACGAAGCTGGCCAAGTGGAAAACGACCGCGCAAATGATTGCAATTGCTGTGCTTTTTGGACAAGGCGTGGCCGAGCACTATATCGGGGCTATGGCGCGGATTACGGTGATGCTGGGCCATGCGGGGCTGTGGATTCTGTGGATCGCCGCCGCGCTCACGTTGATCACGGGCATAGATTACTTCAAGAAATCAATGCCTTACCTGAAGGATTGAGACATGGATGTACTGTATTTCGCATGGGTGCGGGAGCGGGTTGGGCATCCGAAGGACCGGGTGGAAACCAACGCCGAAACGGTGCGCGAACTGGTTAACGAACTGCGCGAAAAGGAAGAGCGCTACGCCGCCGCCTTTGCCGATCTGGACGCGCTGCGGGTGGCCGTGGATCAGGAACTGGCCGATTTCGACGCGCCCTTGAGCGGTGTGCGTGAGGTTGCGTTTTTTCCCCCGATGACAGGGGGTTAAGCGTGGATATCCGGGTTCAGGAGGCGCCGTTCGATCTGGGTGCCGAGGCCAATGCCTTTGCCGCGAAACAATCGGGGATGGGGGCGCTGGTGACGTTCACGGGTATCGTGCGCGACCTTAACAATGGCGATCTGGACGTCATGGAGATCGAACATTACCCCGGCATGACCGAAAAGGCGATCGAAACCATCGCCGCCGAGGCGCTAAACCGTTGGAATCTTGGTGATATTCTGGTCATTCATCGCTATGGGCGGCTGCAGCCGGACGAGGTGATCATGATGGTCGCCACTGCCGCCCCGCATCGGGCGGATGCCTTTCAGGGTGCTGAATTCCTTATGGATTTCCTGAAATCCCGCGCGCCATTCTGGAAAAAGGAAGTCAGCGGCGACTCGGCCGGTTGGGTGGCGGCCAAGGACGAGGACGAAGACGCGCTGAGCCGGTGGTGAGTTTCGTACGTTTTGTACGATGCGTACGCGCGTTTTGTACGAAAATCAGGGGGTCCCTGCGAATTTGCGTCCATGATGGACGCAACGGCCCCTGTGACGCAGGGTTCCGATTGCCCCGCGCCGGGATTTCGCCAAGCTGACCGCAGGACATTTCCACAACACGAGGCCGGCATGAGCGACGTCATCCAATCCTATATCGACGAGTTGACCCCCAAGGCCCGCGGCACGATCAAGGGCATCGCCAAGCTGGTGATCACCGGCGAAGGGTCGGTCATGCTGGACGAGACCGGCGCACGGGCAGGCGACGATGCTGCCGACGTGGTGCTGATCGCCAGCGACGCGGTGTTCCGCAATATCCTGTCGGGCGAGCAGAACCCGGTGATGGCCTTCATGTCGGGCAAGTTGAAGGTCGAAGGCAACACCCAGCGCGCGCTGAAAGTAAGCAGCATTCTGACGGGGTGAGGGGGCGCCGGTTTGTGCCGGTTGCGGACCTTGTGACCGGGGCAACGTCAAGGGCTCTTTCGGCCCCGCCAAAACAAGAACGGCGCGTTCATGAGCGTTTTGTGCTATGGTCTTCCTTTATCAAAAAAGGGGGGTGGACAGATGTACGCACGGGTTACGCATTACAAAATGAAGCCCGGTTCCCGGGATGGGGCCACTGCAAAGATGGAAGAGCTCAAGGATCGCATCCTCGGGCTGTCGGGAATGAACCATTTCATCAATGTCATGGACGACCAGGGCGCAGGATATGTCATCGCGCTTGTGGAAAGCGAAGAAATCTCGAACACCAACGCCGAAAACGTCAAGGCGATCTGGGGGGAATTCGCCGAGTTTCTGGAAGAGATGCCGACACCCAAGGGGTTCGACGTTCTGGTAAGCTGGACGAAGTGACAGAGCCCGAGCGTCCGTTCTGAGCGGATCAGCGCGCAGGACGGGTTTGGCGCAAGGCCCCGATCGCGATGGTGGCCGATTTCCTGAAAGGAAATCGTGACGGAAACTTTTGAAGTTTCCGTCACGCCGGACGGGGCGGGCGTTACGCCCTCTGGACAGGGCGTCGCGCGGGTGCAAGAGTTTGATCAAATATCCGACTCATGGATCGAACGGAGCTGCACGATGAAAGACGACAATTTCCTGCGCGAGATGAACGCCAAGCACCTTTGGCACCCGATGGGCCATCCCGGCGAGGCGCGCGAAAACGCGCCCAAAATCATCAAGGGGGCCGAGGGCACCGAGATCATCGACATCGACGGGCATCGCAGTGTCGACGCGGTAGGCGGGCTGTGGTGCGTGAACCTTGGCTATTCCAACGATGTGGTGAAGCAGGCGATTTCAGACCAGCTGTGGGAGCTGCCCTATTATTCGTCCTTCGCCGGCACCAGCAACCCGCCCGCAATCGAGGCGTCTTATGCGGTGCAGGAGTTCTTTGCCGAGGACGGCATGGTGCGCAGTTTCTTTACCAGCGGCGGATCGGACAGTGTGGAAACCGCGCTGCGCCTGTCGCGGCAGTATCACCGCCTGCGCGGCGAGCCGACCCGCACCAAGTTCCTGAGCCTGAAAAAGGGCTATCACGGCACCCATTTCGGCGGCGCCAGCGTGAACGGCAACAACCGCTTCCGCATCGGATACGAGCCGCTGTTGCCGGGCTGTTTCCACCTGCCCGGCCCCTATTGCTATCGCAACCCGTTCGACGCCATCGACCCCGAGTTGCTGGCGCAGAAGATCGCCGCGGCAGCGGTGGACGAGATCGAATTCCAGGACCCCAGCACCATCGCGGCCTTCATCATGGAGCCGATCCAGGGTGCCGGTGGGGTGATCGTGCCCGATGCCAGCTTCATGAAGCTGATGCGCGAGATTTGCGACAAATACGGCATCCTGATGATCTCGGACGAGGTGATCACCGGGTTCGGGCGCACCGGAGACTGGTCGGGCGCGCGGCACTGGGGCGTCAAGCCCGACATGATGACCTGCGCCAAGGGCATCACCAGCGGGTATTTCCCGGTGGGCGCGGTCATGATCGGTGAAAAGGTGGCCGACGTGTTCGAAAACGCGGGCGCGGACGGGGCGATCTGGCATGGCTACACCTATTCGGCGCATCCGGTGGGGGCGGCGGCGGTTGTGGCCTGCCTGTCGGAAACCCTGCGGCTGGACACCAAGACCAACGCGGCGGCACGGGGCACGCAGCTTTATGACGGGGTGTGCAAGCTGGCCGAAAAATACGACATCATCGGCGATGTGCGCGGCGGGCACGGGTTGATGACCGGCATCGAGATCGTCAGCGACCGCGACGCCAAGACGCCGATGGATGGCGAAACGATGAAGCGCATCCACCAGACGGCCTATGAGAACGGCGCGATGGTGCGTCTGGGGGCGCATAACATCCTGATGTCGCCGCCCCTGACCATCACCGAGGCCGAGG
Source organism: Roseovarius sp. PS-C2 (assembly GCF_018862045.1). NCBI lineage: Bacteria > Pseudomonadati > Pseudomonadota > Alphaproteobacteria > Rhodobacterales > Roseobacteraceae > Roseovarius > Roseovarius sp. PS-C2. The sequence goes on along the minus strand of NZ_JAHKSQ010000005.1, from coordinate 242,415 downwards.
TCGACCGGATCGTCGGTGCGCTGGACAAGGGGTTTGCTGCGGCCTGATCCGTGTTTGCAATCTGACATGCGCGCCCTGTGACGGGGCGCGCATGTTGCGTTTCGGGATCAGCCGAAGCGGTTCCAGGCGTTTTTCATCGCGTCGGCCATGGCATCCCATGCCTTGTCTGCACCGTCCTTGAAATCCTTCCACGCCTCGGCGCTGGCCGCCTGCATCTGCTCCAGTTCCTTTTCCATCTTGTCGCGGCGCTTTTTCAGCTCGTCGATCTGGTCCTTGTATTCGATCTGCGCGTCGGCCTGGGCCTGCCTGGCCTTGGCTTGCAGCTTGTCGATATCGGCCTTCCACTCGTCCAGCTTGGCGTTCATCTTTTCCTGATAGGCATTCTTGTCGTCCATGGAATCGTCTCCTCCAACTGCATTAACTCTGTACCGGAAAGGGTAATGCCTGTTTCCTGTCGATCAATACGCGGTGCAGCATTACGCGAATTTGCGCCGCGCATGCGAAAGGGCCGGCGCGCATGGCACCGGCCCCCTTTGAGCGATCCGGGGATCGCGGTTTAGTGGAACTTGCGGATCTCGCCCGATTTCAGGCGCGCGAGATAGCTGTACAACTCTTTCTTGACGATGGGCATGAGGAAGTAGAGCCCGAACACGTTGACCACCGCCATCGCAAAGATCGCCGCATCCGAGAAGTCGATCACCGGGCCGAGATTGGCCGCCGCGCCGATCACCACGAAGATGCAGAAGATGACCTTGAAGGTGATTTCCTTGCCCTTGCCTTCGCCGAACAGGTAGGTCCAGGCCTTGAGCCCGTAATAGGACCAGCTGATCATCGTCGAGAAGGCGAACAGGACCACCGCCAGCGCCAGCACGAAGGGGAACCATCCGAACGCCGAGGCAAAGGCCGCAGACGTCAGGCTGACGCCCGAAGAACCGTCCGCCGTCTGGATCATGCCGCTGTCGGTCACGAGGTAGAGGCCGGTTTCAGGATCGCTCACAAGCTGCCCCGAGATGATGATGACCAGCGCGGTCATGGTGCAGATCACGACGGTGTCGATAAAGGGCTCCAGAAGCGATACGAAGCCTTCGGTGATCGGCTCCTTGGTGCGCACCGCCGAGTGGGCGATGGCCGCCGAGCCGACGCCCGCCTCGTTCGAAAACGCGGCCCGCTTGAAGCCCTGGATCAGCGCCCCGACCATGCCCCCGGCAACGCCCAGCCCGGTGAACGCCCCGGCAAAGATCTGTCCGAAGGCCCAGCCGATCATGTCGGCGTTCATCAGGATGATGACCAGCGCGGCCAGCACATACATCACGCCCATGAAAGGCACGACCTTTTCGGTCACGCTGGCGATGGATTTCAACCCGCCGACGATCACCGCGAACACCACCAGCGCAAAGATCACGCCGGTGATCCAGCCGGGATATTCCCCGACGATCCCGGTAATCTGCTGGTGCGCCTGATTGGCCTGGAACATGTTGCCGCCGCCCAGCGCGCCGAGGATACAGAAGATCGAGAACATCACCGCAAGGATCTTGCCGCCGGGCAGGCCGCGTTCGGCAAAGCCCTTGGTCAGGTAATACATCGGACCGCCCGAAACGGTGCCGTCCTCGTATTCGTTGCGGTATTTCACGCCCAGCGTACATTCGGTGAACTTGGACGCCATGCCCATCAGACCCGCAAGGATCATCCAGAACGTGGCCCCCGGACCGCCGATGCCGATGGCCACCGCGACGCCCGCGATATTGCCAAGGCCCACCGTGCCCGACAGGGCGGTGGCGAGCGCCTGGAAGTGGCTGACCTCACCGGCGTCGTTGGGATCGGAGTAGTCGCCCTTGACCAGCGAAATCGCATGCCCGAAGGCGCGGAACTGGATAAAGACGAAATACAGCGTAAAGACCGTCGCCGCGATCACCAGCCAGGCCACGATCCACGGAAAGGACGTGCCGGGAAAGGGGCTGAAGATGAAATTGACGAACCAGCCGGTGGAGGATGCGAAAAGCTGATTCACCTTTTCGTCGATGGATTGGGCCAATGCCGGGGCCGCGCCGATCAGGCTGAGCCCGGCTGCGGCTGCCGCCGCCCGTATAAATGTACGATACATGGAATGTTTCCCTGCTGATATTGGTTTTATGGCACGATGGTGCAGGGCACCGGGGCCGTCTGCACAAGCGCGCTGGCGACCGATCCGAACACACGCGCGCCCCAGGCCGAATGGCCGTTGCGCCCGATAAAGATCTGGCCTGCCCCGTTTTCCTTGGCGATCTCGCACAGGACCTCGGCGATCCTGCCATAGCGGATGACGCTTTCGATTTCGGCGCCCTTGCCCGACGCCTCTTTGACGACCGGGGCCATCAGGGCGGTTTCGGCGCGCTCCAGCTCTTCGCGGCGGCGCTTGTGGCGCTCTTCCAGTTCGGTGGGCGTCAAAAAGGAATAGGGCGACCATTCCAGCACATGCGCGATCAGAACCGCACCGCCCTGCGCCACAGCGCGCTCGATCGCGAAATCCAGCGCGCGATGCGCGGCCTCGCTGCCGTCATATCCGACGACGAATTTTCCAGACATCAATGAACTCCCTCGTTCTGTTGGCTGCCGCATTGTTTTTTATGCGCGGCAGAATGACGCATCATAGCATGAGCCGCTCGGCCAGTTTTCCCCATTTTCTTCATTGGTCAGTTCATTTGCCTGCTAAATGATCGTTTTTCAGGCTGAACGGCTGAATAAGAAGGCATTCGCAGGACGCGCCCAAATCCCCGCCCAACCGGACGGCCCCCCGCCCCATGCAAGGGGCGTATCGGCCTGCCCGGCCGTTCCGGCCATTGAAATCGCCCCTGGTTTCGGCGCATATGTCGGCCCAGACCCCAAGGAGGCGCGCCATGGACATTCGCAGGATCACCGAGGATTACGCGGTCAGCCCGCAGATTACCCTTGCCGACATCGCCGAAATCAAGGCCGCCGGGTTCCGTTCGATCATGTGCAACCGCCCGGATGGCGAGGATTACGGACAGCCCGAATTCGACGCCGTGGCCGAGGCCGCCCGCGCCGAAGGGATCGAGGTGCGCTGCGTGCCGATCGTGTCCGGCATGGTCACACCGCAGGCCGCGCAGGATTTTGCCGCCGCGCTGGAGGACATGCCCAAGCCGATGCTGGCCTATTGCCGTTCGGGCACGCGCTGCACCATGCTGTGGAGCATCGCCAGCTACGGCAGGCTGACCGGCGAGGAGATCGTTTCGACGGCGCGCGCTGCGGGGTACGATATGTCGGGGCTCGTCCGGCAGCTGGACCGGGGCTGAACCCGATGACAGGCTGGATCGCCCTTGGCCGCGATGGCGGCGGTGTGGTGGCCCATGCCATGCAGGGCGCAACCCTGATCCGCAGCGCCCGAGGCGCCGATGAGGCCGCCGCGCTGACACATCTGGATTTCGACGCCAGCCGCACCATCCATATCGGCGATGGCGCCCCCGACAGCATCCCAACCACCGTGCTGCCCACGGGCGGCGCCCGCCTGCCCGCCCTCACGCAGGACTCCCCGCCCGATGTGATCGGCGCCTGGGTGCGTATCTGGATTGCCGGGGCCCTGGCGGATCGTCCGAACTGGGATGGTGTGATCTGCGCCGCGCAGGGCGATGTGCGCCACTGGATTCACCTCAGCGCCAACGAGGTGGTAAGCTGCCAAAGCACCCTGACCCCGCGACTGGCCGCTGCGCTGGAGGGCGCGACGCCGCCGGACGAACAGGCGCTGGCCGACAGCCTCAGCCGCCCCGAACGTCTGGCCGCGCATCTGCGCGCCGCCGAGGTCAGCGGCAACCGCGCCGCGATCACCGGCCACCTGATCGGGGCCGAACTGGCCGCGACACGGCCCTATTGGCTGGGGCAGGAGGTGATCCTGATCTCGCCCGACGGCACCGCCTCGGGGCTTGAAACGGCGCTTGCGGCCCAGGGCGTGCCGGTTGGCACTCTTGCCGCCGATGGCCTTCTGCCCGCCGGTCTGGCCGCGCTGGCCTCGGCGTTCGGTCTGGCGGACTGATCTTTCTCCTGCTCATAAATATCCCGGGGAGCGTGAGGGGCAGCGCCCCTCACATAACCAGACCTGCGCGCCGAAGGCGCTCCTTTTTCTAACTGCGGGTCCGGCAGGGGCCGAACAGCGCCGCCAGCGCCAGCAGCACCCCCGACACGGTGGCGATCATCCCCGCCGCGCTGACCGCGTGCTGGCCGCCCAACCAGAGCGGCCCGTAGCCCGCCAGAACATAACCCAGAAGCGCCGACAGCGTGGCAAAGCCGACGCTCCACCAGATCTGGCGCCCCAGCCGGTTCGTCATCAGCCGCGCGGCGGCGGGCGGGCAGATGAACATGGCGATCACGATGATCGAGCCCACCGCGTCAAACGCCGCGACGGCGGCGATGGCGGCCATGACCACGAGGATCAGGCTGATCCCCCGCACCGGCAGGCCGAGGGTTCGGGCGAAACCTTCGTCGAAAGTGGACAGTTTCAGCGGCCGCCACAGGATCGCCGTCAGCGTCGCCACCAGCGCCAGCACCGCCGCCATACGCGGCAGTTCCGGCGGCAGGCCGCGCAGCGCCTGCGGGTCGCTCAGGGCCGCCCAGCCCGTGCCGTCCAGCCAGATCAGGCTTTCCAGATTGCCATAGAGCGCGTGCTGCACGTCGAGGTGGACGCTGGAGGTGTCGCTGAGCTCCAGCAGCAGCACCCCGGCGGCGAACATCGAAGTGAAGACCACGCCCATGGCCGCGCCCGGCTCGATCCCGCCGAGGCGGCGGACGGCCTCGATCAGCAGCACCGCCACCAGCGCCGCGCCGCCTGCGCCCAGCATCATCGGCCATGTGGCCACGGCTCCGGTCAGCAGGAAGGCGGTGACGATGCCGGGCAGGACCACATGGCTGATCGCATCGCCGATCAGGGCCTGACGGCGCAGCAGCAGGAAATTCCCCGGCAGCGCACAGGCGATGGCCGCCAGCGTCCCGATCAGCATGGGCGGCAGCGAAAGCGCGACGAATTCGGCCCCCATCATGCCCGCACCCTCCGGCGGCGCAGGGCGATGGCCAGCACACCCCGGCGCGGCGCCGCCAGCAGCGACAGGGCGAATATGGCGGTGGCCAGCAGGACGATGATCGGCCCTGTCGGCAGTTCCGGCGCGGTGGCGGAAATCGCCGCGCCGCCATAGCCCGAGATTCCGCCGATGCCCCCCGCCAGGGCGATGACAACGCCCGATCGGTCGGACCAGAACCGCGCGGCCACGGGCGGGACGATCAGCAGCGCGACGATCAGGATCAGCCCGACGATCTTGAGCCCGACGACGGTGATCGCAAGCGCCAGCCCCATCATGGCCAGTTCGATCCGCGCCACATTCATGCCCTGCGCGGTGGCATAGCCGGGATCGAAGGCCACCATCAGCATCGGGCGGCGCAGCAGCAGCGCCAGCGCCAGCACCAGCGCGCCGCCGATGGCAATCACAAGGGCATCGGCGCGCAACATGCCCGCCGTCGCCCCCAGCAGGAAGGTTTCCAGCCCGGCCTGACGGCCCGATCCCAGTGTCTGGATCACCGTCAGAAGCACCACCCCCGCCCCGAAGAACACCGACAGGACCGCGCCGATGGCGGCGTCTTCGCCCAGCCGGGTGCGGGCGCTCAGCCAACTGACGCAAAGCAGGCCCAGCCCCGCCGACAGCGCCGCGCCCAGCAACAGCCCCGGCAGGGCGCGCCCGTCGCCGCCGAACGCCACCATGACCATGAAGGCCAGCGCGATTCCCGGCAGGGTGGCATGGCTGACCGCGTCGCTGACCAGCGCGCGCTTGCCGAGGAACAGGAAGGTGCCCACCGCCCCGGCGGCCATGCCCAAGAGCCCCGCCCCGACAGCGACCAGCGCCGCGTTGTAGCCCAGTTGCAGGGTGAGCGCGTCACTCAGCATGGGATGTGCCGTTCGCCAACCCCGGCAGCGTGCTGGCCAGCCGCCCGTCATAGGCGGCATGCAGCGTGTCGGCGGTAAAGGCGGTGGCGACCGGGCCTTCGGCGATGGCGCGGGTGTTCATCAGGAACACGCGGTCGAAATACTCGGCCACGGTGGACAGGTCGTGATGCACGGCAATCACCGTGCGGCCTTCGGATTTCAGCGATTTGAGCACGCCGATGATCGCCTTTTCGGTGGCGGCATCCACCCCGGCAAAGGGTTCGTCCAGCAGGTAGAGGTCTGCCCCCTGCGCCAGCGCGCGGGCGAGGAACACGCGCTGTTGCTGGCCGCCCGAAAGCTGGCCGATCTGGCGGTCGGCGAAATCCTGCATCCCGACGCGCGACAGGCAGGCCATTGCGGTTTCGCGGTGGGCGGGGCGGACGCGGCGCAGCAGGCCGAGTTCGCGGTAGAGCCCCATAAGCACCACGTCCAGCGCGCGTGTCGGGAAATCCCAATCGACACTGGCGCGTTGCGGGACATAGGCGATGCGGGCGCGTTGCCGCGCCAGCGGTTTGCCCCAGCATGTGACCGCGCCGGACACGGGCCGCAAGATGCCCAGCGCCGCCTTGAGCAGGGTCGATTTGCCTGCGCCGTTGGGGCCGATGATCGCGCTCATCCGTCCCGCGCGGAATGTGGTATCCACCGAGGTCACCGCCGGTTTGCCACCATAGGCCACGGTCAGCCCGCGGATCGCCAAGGGGCTGTCGGCCAGAGCGGCCGGGGCATCCATAATCGGGCGATCCCCGCTCAATGTCGCGTCCAGCATCATGTCACAGCCCCGTGCGCAGCCTGCCATCCATGCCGCGCGCGGGCACCTGCCCGCCAAGGGCGGCGGCGATGGTGGTGACGTTATGGTCGATCATGCCGGGATAGGTGCCTTCGTAGGTGCCCGGCTCACCCATCGCGTCAGAAAACAACTCGCCCCCGATACGCACCTCATGGCCCCGCGCGGCAGCCCCTTCGACAAGGGCGCGCATGTTGCGATCCGAGACCGAGGTTTCGACGAACACGGCGCGGATATCGCGGGTGACCAGCATATCGACCAGCGTGCGGATACGGTTCAGCCCGGCCTCGGATTCGGTGGAAATGCCCTGAATGCCAACCACCTCGAACCCGTAGGCCCGCCCGAAATAGTTGAAGGCGTCATGCGCCGTCAGCAGCACCCGCGACGCGGGCGGGACGGTGGCCAGAACATCGCGCGCATAAACGGCGAGGCGGTCGATCCGGTGCAGATAGGTTTCGGCATTGGCGGCGAACAGAGCGGCATCATGGGGCGCGGCGGCGGTGAGCGCGTCGCGCACGGCGTGCAGCACATGCGCCCACAGGTCGGGCACCATCCACACATGGGGGTCGAACTTGGTCTCGTAATCTTCATGCGCGATCAGATCGGCGCGCGGCACGGATTCACCCACGGCGGTGACGGGGCCACGTTCGGCCAGCTTGTGCAGGAGGTCCTGCATCTGCGCCTCGAGATAGAGGCCATGCCAGAGGACCAGATCGGCGCGGGTCAGCGCCACGATGTCGCTGCGCGTCTGGCGGTAGGAATGGGGATCGACGCCGGGGCCCATGAGGGATTGCACGGTGACGCGATGACCGCCGATGACACGGGCGGCGTCGGCGATCATGCCGGTGGTGGCGACCACGTTGAGGGGCGCGCCCTGCGCCCGCAGGGGCTGCGCGGCGAAAGACAGCGATCCGGCGCTCAGGGCCAGAAGGCGGCGGCGGGAGATATGTGTGGCAGATGTCGTCATCATGGCGGGCACTATGCGGCAGGGTGGTGGTCGAGTCAATGCAAATGCGAACTATTCTCAATTGCAGATGAGATCGCACCGCCCGCTTGCCAAGGCGCGGGTGGCGTGCGACTCTGATTTTCCGGTTTTCACCCCCCAGCGCGGACATGCCCGATGCAAACCCTTGGACAGGATCACGTCAGCCACCTGCCGCAAGCGATGGAGCCGCGCAACGAGGGGCTGCCGCTGGACCTTGGCTGGCTGCGGGCGGTGCGCGTCAACACCGCTGCCGTTCTGCGCCGCACCGCCACCCTGCCCGCCCGGCGCAGCCTGAAGGGCGCGCAACAGGCGGCGTGGCTGTGCAAGGCGGTGGAATGCATCGACCTGACCACCCTGTCGGGCGACGACACGGCGGCGCGGGTGCGGCGGCTATGCGCCAAGGCCCGCCAGCCTGTGCGCGCCGACTTGCTGAAGGCACTGGGCCAGCCGGGGCTGCGGGTGGGCGCGGTCTGTGTCTATCACGAGATGATCGCCCCCGCGCTGGAGGCGCTGGAAGGGTCGGGGATTCCGGTGGCGGCGGTGTCCACCGGGTTTCCGGCGGGGTTGTCGCCGTTCCGGCTGCGGCTGGCGGAGATCGAGGAAAGCGTCGCCGCCGGGGCGCAGGAGATCGACATCGTGATCTCGCGCCGGCATGTGCTGGAAGGGAAATGGGAGGTACTTTATGACGAGTTGTGCGCCTTTCGCGCGGCCTGTGGCCCGGCGCATATGAAGGCGATCCTGGCCACCGGGGAACTGGGCGATCTGCGCAATGTCGCGCGCGCCTCTCTGGTGGCGATGATGGCGGGGGCGGATTTCATCAAGACTTCGACCGGCAAGGAACCCGTGAACGCCACGCTGCCCGTGGGGCTGGTGATGCTGCGGATGATCCGGGACTACCACTCGCGCACCGGCCTGCGCGTGGGCATGAAACCGGCGGGCGGGATTTCACGCGCGAAGGACGCCCTGACATGGCTGATCATGGTGCAGGAGGAACTGGGCGCGCGGTGGGTCTCGCCCGATCTGTTCCGCTTCGGGGCGTCCTCGTTGCTGGGCGATATCGAGCGGCAGCTGGAGCATCACGTGACGGGCCGGTATTCCGCCGCGTGGCGCCACGGGATCGGATGATGCGCCCGGACGGGACCGCCGGATTTTGAGAATTTGGACCGGGAAGACGACATGACCGAGCAGCATAGCGATCAGATGACGGGCTATGGCCCTGCCCGCGAAAGCGCCGCCGAGGCGCTGGCCTGGCTGGTCGATCAGGGCGACCGGTTCGGGCATTTCATTGACGGTGCGTTCACCGCGCCGGGCAACGGATTCATGTCGCACAACCCCGCCACGGGCGAGGTTCTGGCCACGCTGACGCAGGCCGATGCGGGCGATGTGGATGCCGCCGTGGACGCCGCGCGCAAGGCACAGGGCAAGTGGCACAGGCTGGGCGGCAAGGGGCGGGCGCGGCACCTCTATGCGCTGGCGCGGATGATCCAGAAACACGCCCGGCTGTTCGCCGTGCTGGAGGTGCTGGACAACGGCAAGCCGATCCGCGAGGCACGCGATATCGACATCCCGCTGGCGCAGCGGCATTTCTACCATCATGCGGGGCTGGCGCAGCTGATCGACAGCGAATGCCCCGGCACCGAGCCGCATGGCGTGTGCGGGCAGATCGTCCCGTGGAATTTCCCGCTGTTGATGCTGGCGTGGAAACTGGCTCCGGCACTGGCGGCGGGCAATACGGTGGTCCTGAAACCGGCGGAGCAGACCTCGCTGACCGCGCTGTTGTTCACCGATATCTGCCGACAGGCCGGATTGCCCAAGGGGGTGGTCAATATCGTGACCGGCGACGGGACGGTGGGCGAGATGATCGTGACTCATGCGGGCATCGACAAGATCGCCTTTACCGGGTCCGCCGCCGTCGGGCGGCGCATCCGCGAACTGACGGCGGGCAGCGGCAAGGCGCTGACGCTGGAACTGGGGGGCAAATCGCCGTTCATCGTGTTCGACGATGCCGATCCGGACTCGGCGGTCGAGGGCGTGGTCGATGCGATCTGGGTCAATCAGGGGCAGGTCTGCTGTGCGGGGTCGCGCCTGTTGTTGCAGGAAAGCATTGCCGATACGTTCCTGAAAAAGCTGCGCGCGCGGATGGTGCGGCTGCGGGTGGGCGACCCGCTGGACAAGAACACCGATATCGGCGCGATGATCGACCTGGCGGCGCGCGACAGGGTGGCGGCGCTGGTGGAGGGGGCAGGCGGTGCGCGCTTCACCCCCGACACGCCCCTGCCCGAAACTGGCGCGTTTTGTCCACCGACGCTGATCGCCGGGCTGTCCCCGGCCGATCCGCTGATGCAGGACGAGATTTTCGGCCCGGTTCTGGTGTCCACCACCTTCCGCACGCCTGCCGAGGCGGTCGCGCTGGCCAATGACACGCGCTATGGGCTGGCGGCCTCGGTCTGGAGCGAGGATATCAGCCGCGCGCTGGTGGTTGCGCCGCAACTGGCGGCGGGGGTCGTCTGGGTCAACGGGACGAACATGCTGGACGCGGCCGCGCCCTTTGGCGGGCTACGCGAAAGCGGCTTTGGCCGCGAAGGCGGGTGGGAGGGGCTGGCAGCCTATACCCGGCCTGCGGGCAAATCCAGACCGCTGACGCGGATCGCGCCCTTTGCAGGCAATGGCGATCCGGTGGCGGGTGATATCGACCGGACGGCGAAGCTCTATATCGGGGGCAAACAGGTGCGGCCCGATGGCGGGTACAGCCGTAACGTATACGGCAAGACTGGCAAACTGCTGGGGCAGGCCCCGATGGCCGCGCGCAAGGATATCCGCAACGCGGTGGAAGCCGCGCGCGGGGCCGGTGCATGGGGCCGCAGCACTGGCCACCAGAGGGCGCAGATCCTGTATTACATGGCCGAGAACCTGTCGGCGCGAACGGATGGGTTTGCAAGCCTTATCAATCACATGACCGGCACGCGCGGCGGTGCGAAAGAGGTGGAAGCGGCGATTGACCGGCTGTTCACCTGCGCCGCCTGGGCCGACAAGATGGACGGGCGCAGCGTGGACACCCCCGCGCCGGGCCTGACGCTGACCCTGCGCCAGCCGGTGGGCGTGATCGGCGCGCTGTGCCCGGACGAGGCACCGTTGCTGGGGCTGGTCTCGGTGTTGGGGCCGATCATGGCGATGGGCAACCGGGCGGTCCTGATCGCCTCCGAGCCCTTCCCGCTGGCGGCGCTGGAATTCGTGCAGGTGCTGGAAACCTCGGACGTGCCTGCGGGGGTGGTGAACCTGCTGAGCGGATGCCACGAGGATCTGGCCCCCACGCTGGCCGGACATATGGATATCGACGCGGTGTGGAGCTTTTCCTCGTCCGACCTGTCCGGGGCCATCGAACGCGACAGCGCCGCCAGCCTGAAACGCACATGGGTCAACCACGGCGCGGCGCGCGACTGGCCGGGGCCGCAGGGCGAGGGCCGCGCATTTCTGGAGGCGGCGACCGAGATCAAGACACTCTGGCTGCCCGCCGCGTTGTGACGGGCCCTCACACACCATGAAAACGCCCGGTGCGGCATCGGGCCGACCGGGCGTTTTTCTGAATGATTTCAGGGCTTAACCGACGTTGCGGGCCTCGCCGCGGTAATCGGTTTCGTCGGTGATGGTAAACCGCCCGCCCTTGAGCTTTTGCAGTTTGCCGTCGCGCAGAAGCTGGCCGAAGCTGCGCAGGCCGTCCTCGCGCGAGAACGTGTCCTGTTTGACCTCTTTCAGCTTGCCCATCAGCATCGGGCGCGAAAACTGCGGGCGGCCTTCGACATCCGACAGGTAGGCGGCGGCGGCTTCCAGCAGTTCAGGCAGGCCACTGGCGCCCATCTGATCGGCGAACTCGGCAAAGCCGCCATCCAGCGAGTCATCCGGCGTTTCGTCGTCCACCAGATCGGTCGTCGAAACACGGCGCGGGTGGACCGCTTCGCGCGGGGCCAGATCATCGACGCGTTGTTCGGCCACCAGTTTGAGCGGCGCGGGGCGCAATTCGGTCGGGCGTGCCGAACGGCCAGCGCCCGAGGTGCGCGGGCGGCGCGGGCGCACCACTTCGGCGAGGTCCGAGCGATAGGGCGTATCGTCCACGTCGCGGTCCATTTCGGCACCGGCCTTTTTCTCGGCGCGGGTGGCGGCGACGGCGGCGCGCAGGTGCTGGATCACGCTGCGGCGGCGGTTCGATTCGGGTTCTTCAAGATGCGTATCGGTCTTGTCGAACATGCGGTTGACGTCGCCGCCTTCGCGTTCGGCGCGTTGCAGCTTGCGCAGGCCGCGCGGGGCGGGCTCTTCCTCGGCTTCGGGCTCGGGTTGTTCGGGGGTCGCGGCCTCTTCGGTTTCCGCTTCGGCGCTGAAATCCTCGTCCAGGTCGTCGTAGTCTTCGTCGTCCTCGAAGCCCATCTCGGCCTCGACCTCGGCCAGTTCGCGTTGCAACTCGGCCTCGTCCTCGGGCGAGAGGCCCATATCGCCGCTATCGTCATAGGAGGCATCGTCAAAGACGTTCAGGCTGTCGTCGCCTTCGTCGTCTTCCTCTTCTTCGATATAGCCCTCGGCGATCGCGGCCTCGAATTCGGTGCGCTTCATCTTGACGACGCGGGCGCGCAGGAGCGGTTGTCCGGCCTCCGCTCCGGCGGTGTCCTCGGCGGTTTCGTCCCGGTCTTCGACGGCGTCTTCGGGCGCAAGGCGCAGCGGCGTGGCCGTGGCCTCTTCGGCCTCTTCGGGCTCGGACTCTTCGGCGATGTCCTCGGGCGCATCGGCCGTTTCGGGCATGGAATCGGACAGAAGCTGCGCCAGCGTATCCTCGAACAGATCGGAGCCGTCCGCCGTTTCGGTGTCGTCCTCATCCGCCTGCGGCGCGGTGGCCTCGGCGACGGGCTCTTCGTCGTCTGTATCGTCTTCGCTGTCGTCACTGTCGAAACGCGACAGCAGCGCCTCCAGATCGTCCTCGTCGGAGTCTTCGGACAGGGCCTGTTCCTGCGCGATATCGTCCTGTTCCAGCGCCATTTCCATTTCGGCGGCGGTGGTATCGACGAAATCCTGCGCGTGTTCGTCTTCGGTATAGTCCGCGGCGGTATAGCCCTGATCGGTATGCGCCACGACAGAACGGATACGGCGCAGCTTGGCGGCGACGCTGTCGGATCCGTCGTCGGCCTCGGCAGGGGCCACTTCCACGGCTTCGACGGGTTCTTCGGCCTCGGCAGCGGGTTCTTCCGGGGCTTCGGCCAGGTCTTCAACCGGTTCAACGGGCTCTTCGGCCTCGGCGGCGGGAGTCTCGACCGCTTCGATGGGCGCCTCGGCGGTTTCTGCCGGTTCTTCGGCTTCGATCTGTTCCTCGACCTCGGCAACGGACTCTTCCATGACCTCGACCGGCTCTTCGACCTCGGCAACAGGCTCCTGCACCGGCTCAGCCGGCTCCCCGGCCTCGGCAACAGGCTCTTCCGCCGGTTCTTCTGCCTTGGGTTCTTCGACCTCGGGCTCGGGCGTCTGCGCCTCGGCTTGCGGTGTTTCGGCAGGCTGCGGTGCGGGGGCTTCGGCCCCGGTCAGCGCAGCGGCATTGGCGGCATTGGCGGCGCGCAGTACGATATTGCCCTCGGCTTCGTGGGCCTCGACACGGCGCGCGATCTCGCGTTCGGCGATCCGGGCCAGCATCTCGGCGTCCGGCGTCGGGGGTTCGGCCCCGAAATACCGGTCATCGGCGGCAAGATCGCGAAAATACTCGGCAATCGCCTTCATCGTGTCGAAGGAATCGTCAAATCCTTCGAGAGTGCACGAGAAGGTGCCATAGGAAACTGTAAGAATTTTACTTGCGTTTACCATAAGAATGCTCGCTTTACTTTGCCTGCGACAGTCGTGTTTACCCTCGGCGACACGTCGAAAGCGGCCCGATTCTAGGAACTTTACCGTATCATTTCATGGTGAGAATGTGATCTGTTTCGAAAATAGGGGATAATCGCGGGGTTGTCAGATGATTGTTCACGAAAATGAGCCCATTACCCTGATTGGCGGGGCAGAAATCACCACACAGACCCTGAATCGCGCCCGCGCTTTGGCCCCGAATGTGGTGGCTGCCGACGGTGGCGCGGACGCAGCGCTGGTTAACGACCTGATTCCCAAGGCCGTGATCGGCGATTTCGATTCGCTCAGCGACTGGGCGCGCGGGCAGTTGCCGGAAGACACCCTGCACCCCATCCCCGAACAGGACAGCACCGATTTCGACAAATGCCTGCGCAACATCGCCGCGCCGCTGGTGATCGGCATCGGGTTTTCCGGCGCGCGGCTGGATCACCAGCTGGCCGCCTACAATTCGCTGGTGCGCTACCCGCACCGGCGCTGCATCCTGCTGGGCCGCGAGGAGCTGGTGTTTCTTGCCCCGCCCGAGCTGCGGCTGGACCTGCCCGAAGGCTGCGAGATGTCGCTGTTTCCGATGGGCGCGGTCGAGGGGCTGTCGGACGGGCTGAAATACCCGATTTCCGGGCTGAACTTCGCGCCCGACGGGCGCGTGGGCACCTCGAACCACGTCACCGGGCCGGTCAGCCTGTCGATGACCGCACCCAAGATGCTGGTGATCCTGCCCGAAGCCGCGCTCGAGGTGGCGGCGGCGGCGTTGCTGGCGGCGCGGGCGGGCTGGCCCGACGCATGACCGGCTAAACCGGCGGCAGGGGGCGGCGGCGGATGCTTTGCAGGCGTTCGCGCGCAAACACATAGAGCCCCGAGCCGACGATGATCGCGATCCCCACCCATGTCAGGGCGTTGGGGAAATCGCCAAAGGCCCAATACCCCACGGCGGTGGCCGCCACGATCTCGAGATATTGCAGCGGCGCGACGGTGGCCGCCGGGGCCAGCCGCACGGCAAAGCTGATGAACAGGTGCGACACGGTGGAAATCACGCCGACCGCCAGCAGCGTCCAGACGGCAAAGCCATGCGGCATCGCCGGATCGAGCAGCGCATTGCCGGTGCCGTCGAACAGCACCAGAAGCGGCGCGATGATCGCCAAGGCGGCCAGCGCCGTGTACCCCTGCAAGGTGATCGGATGCGTGACGCGTGCCATCTTGCGGGTCATCACCATGTAGAGCGCGAAACACAGCGCCGTGCCCAGCGGGAACAGGGCCACCGGCCCCAGATCCTGAAAACTGGGCTGGATCACCAGAACGGCCCCGCCAAACCCCACCATGCAGGCCACGATCCGCCGCCAGCCCACCTCTTCGCCCAACAGGAACCCGCCCAGCAGGGTCAGGACAAAGGGCTCGACGAAAAAGATGGCGATGGCATTGGCGATGGGCATGTAGCGGATTGCGGTGAAAAACAGCCCCGTCGCCACCACGATCAGCGCCGCACGCGCCAGGTGCAGGCCGCATTCGCGCCAACCGGGCCGCTGCGCCATGCCCAGGCCCAGCGCCAGCGGCAACAGGAACAACCCCTGAAGCCCGAATCGGAAGGCCAGGATTTCCATGACCGGGATGTAATCGGGCGTCGCCTTGGCAAAGGCGTCCATGACCGGCGCGATGGCCGAAAAGGCGATCATGCACAGAATGCCCGCAAGGACACGGTCGTTCGATTGGCTCATCGGGGGGCTCCGGCGTTGAAGACCCCCAAGGCTTAGGGTCAGGACCCATTAATCCTGCACCACCGGCGCGCGAAGGGCAATAAAGCAGAGGATTTGAACGCGCCGGGACTGGCGGAGTCAATTCCAAGCGGTCAAAGCCGCTGCTTTGCAGCGCTCCGCGCGTCCGAAGGATTTCCCTGATTTTCCTCTGATCTGCGTTACATCTCCTTGAAATAGAACCACTATTCCTGCGGAGCTGTGCCTTGTCAGCGGAAAATCAGGGAAACCGGTGGTGCAGGATTAATGGGTCCTGACCCTAGGGGCATCCCGCCCCCTGCGTCCAGCCTGAATGCGACACGCGCACGCGCCCCTCAGCAGTTGGGCACGTTCACCGCCAGACCGCCCAGCGAGGTTTCCTTGTATTTCTCGCTCATGTCCTCGCCCGTCTGGCGCATGGTTTCGATGCAGGCATCCAGCGGCACAAGGTGCGTTCCGTCACCGCGCAGCGCCAGCGAGGCCGCCGACACGGCCTTGATCGCGCCAAGGCCGTTGCGTTCGATGCAGGGCACCTGCACCAGCCCCTTGACCGGATCGCAGGTCATGCCAAGGTGATGCTCCAGCGCGATTTCGGCGGCGTTTTCGATCTGCGCGGGCGTGCCGCCCAGAACGGCGGCCAGCCCCGCCGCCCCCATCGCCGAGGCGCTGCCCACCTCGGCCTGACAGCCCGCTTCGGCCCCGGAAATCGAGGCGTTGTATTTCACTAGGCCGCCAATGGCCGAGGCCGTCAGCAGGAAATCCTCGATCTTCGCTTCGGACGCCCCCGGAACATGTTCGAGCCAGTATTTGATCACCGCCGGAACGACCCCCGCCGCGCCGTTGGTGGGGGCGGTCACCACCTGCCCGCCGGCGGCGTTTTCCTCGTTCACCGCCATTGCATAGAGACTGATCCAGTCATTGATCTTGTGCGGCGCCTGAAGGTTGGTGCCGCGCTCTTCCAGCAGGGCGTCGCGGATGCCCTTGGCGCGGCGGCGCACCATCAGCCCGCCGGGCAGTTCCCCGTCGGTGTGCATGCCGCGCTCGATGCAGTCGTCCATCACCTGCCAGATCCGCGCCACGCCCGAGCGCAGGTTTTCCGGCCCGCCGCGTGAAATCTCGTTGGCTTTCTTCATCTGCGCAATGGACTTGCCGCTGGTTTCGGCCATTTCCAGCATCTCGACCGCCGATTTGAACGGATAGGGCACAGGATCGCCCTCGTCGGTGTTGCGGCCCTGCGCCAGTTCCGCCTCGGTCATCACAAAGCCGCCGCCGATGGAATAATAGGTCTCCTGCAGGATCACGTCGCCCTGTGCGTCGGTGGCCATCAGGATCATCCCGTTGGCGTGGCCCGGCAGGTTGGGACCGAAATCGAACAGCAGGTCCTCTTTCGGGTGAAAGCGCAGCTCGGGCAGGTCCGGCGGGCGCACGGTATGGGTTTCGCGGATCTGGTCCAGCGTTTCTTCGGCCTTGTCGTGGTCGTAATCGTCGGGTTTGAACCCGGCCAGACCAAGGATTGTTGCCCGGTCGGTGGCATGGCCCACGCCGGTAAAGGCAAGGCTGCCGTGCAGCGACCCGCGCACGCCATGCGGTTCGAACGGGGCGGCGCGCATCTTGTCCAGAAACCGCGCGGCGGCCACCATCGGCCCCATCGTATGGGACGAGGACGGGCCGATCCCGACCTTGAACATTTCGAAGACGGACAGAAACATGCGATCCTTCCTGTTATTTGGCCCACGCGATACGCGGGCCTTTTTGCCTGTATGCCCGCGCGATCCGGGATTTCCCCGCGCAAAAGCGACCGACTCGTCCAAATCTGCGCCAATAGAGTCAATGTCGGGGTTATGAGCCGCCGATTCAACGGTTGTTGCGTCAGGTGGCGCTGCCTTCGGGCGGATCGGGCGGTTGCGGCGCGGTGAAGGGCGCGGGGCCCAGCCCCTCGGCGGCGATCGCGGCGGCGGTGCTGGCGCGGGTTTCCAGCGCGGCGGCCAGCGAGTGCAGGCGCGGCCAGCGGTTCAGGTCGAACCAGCCGGTCTCGGCCTCGGGATAGAGCGCCAGCCAGCGCAGAACCGGCCCGAGATAGAGACCGATAACCGTCGGCGCGGCCTCGTCGAACAGCGCGGGCAGATCGCCCGCGGTACTTTCCAGCGTGTCCAGGTGGCGCGCGATCTCGCCCTGCATATGGGCCCGCAGCCGCGCCTGCGCCGCCGTGTCAGAGCCGATATAGCGATCGGGATAGAAACTGATCCGCAGGGCCGGATGCAGTGTGTTCGAGACGAAAAACAGCCATTTCAGCATGTCGCCGCGCGCCGGATCGTCCGGTGCGGGGGCCAGCGCGCCGTGCCGGTCAGCCAGCCACAGCAGGATCGCCCCGGTCTCGAACACCGCGCCATCGGGGGTTTCCAGAACCGGGATCAGCCCGGCGGGGTTGAGCGCACGATAGGCGGCGCTGTCCTGTTCGCGGGTGGCGCGGTTGACCAGAACGGTCGCGTAAGGCTGCCCCAGTTCCTCCAGCGCGAGACGGACGATCAGCGAGGCGTTGTCGGGCGCGTAATGCAGGCGATAAGGCGTATCCATGACCGCAGCCTACCCGGTGACACACCGCGTGCCAGCCTGAAAACGACACATGCGCCCCCGCGATGCCCTTTGCCTCTCGCACCCGGCGGGCAACTTGCCTATAACCGGGGCCGAAACATTCGGGGAGTCGCTGCCATGTCCGGAGAATTGTCGCCCATCGACAAAGCCAAATTCGTCGCCGCCAAGCGATCTGTCGACTATGTCGAGGACGGAATGCGCGTCGGTCTCGGGACCGGCTCGACCGCCGCGTGGATGGTGCGCTGCCTTGGCGAACTGGTCCGCGATCAGGGGCTGAACATCAAGGGCGTGCCCACCTCGACCCGCACCGCGGATCTGGCGCGCGAGGTCGGGATCGACGTGATCAGCCTCGACGAGGCCCGCTGGCTGGACCTGACCATCGACGGCGCCGACGAGTTCGACGCCAACCTGAACCTGATCAAGGGCGGCGGCGGTGCTCTGTTGCAGGAAAAGATCGTCGCCACGGCCAGCGACCAGATGATCGTGATCGCCGATATCGGCAAGGAGGTCGAAACCCTCGGCGCCTTTCCCCTGCCCGTCGAGGTGATCCCGTTCGGCTGGCAGACCACCAAATCGCTGATCGAGGAAATGCTGATCTCGATGGACGTTCTGGGGCGTGACGCCTCGCTGCGGATGAACGGCGAGCGGCCCTTCGTGACCGACGAGGGGAATTATATCCTCGATCTTCACCTTGGCCGCATCGGCAAGGCCAACCAGCTGGCGATGGTGCTGAACCAGATGCCGGGCGTGGTGGAAAACGGGCTGTTCATCGACATCTGCGACGTGGTGATCCTCGGCTATGGCGACGGGCGCGTGGAAACCCGCGACATCAACGAGGGCACGGTGGAAGAGGACCGGCTGGATTTCCTTGAATCCGACAACCTGTTCACCGATCTGCAAGACTGAGCATCGCAGAACACGCAGGCAAAGGGGCAGACATGACCTTCGATTATGATCTTTTCGTCATCGGCGGCGGCTCGGGCGGGGTGCGCGCGGCGCGCGTCGCGGCACAGGGCGGGGCCAAGGTGGCCCTGGCCGAAGAGGACCGCTATGGCGGCACCTGCGTTCAGCGCGGATGCGTGCCCAAGAAACTGATGGTGTTCGCCAGCGAATATCCCGGCCACATGGAAGACGCGCAGGCCTTTGGCTGGACGGTTCATGCCGGCGGCTTCGACTGGCCGGCGTTCCGGGGCAAGCTGCACGCCGAACTGGACCGGCTGGAAGGCGTCTATCGCAACATCCTCGGCAATGCCGGGGTGCAAACCTATGACGCCCGCGCCACCGTGGCCGATGCGCATACCGTGGCGCTGTCCACCGGCGAGCATTTCACCGCCAAGCATATCCTTGTCGCCACAGGCGGCTGGCCGGTCAAACCCGATCTTCCGGGGGCCGAAGAGGCCCTGACCAGCAACGAGATTTTCCACCTCGAAGACCTGCCCCGTTCGATCCTGATCATCGGCGGCGGCTATATCGCCAGCGAATTCGCCTGCATCCTGAACGGTCTGGGCGTGCAGGTGACGCAATATTACCGCGGCGCGCAAATCCTGCGCGGTTTCGACGAAGAGGCGCGCGGCCTGATCGCCGACGAGATGATGCAGAACGGCGTCGATCTGCACCTCGGCTGCAATATCGTCGAGATGGAAAAACGCGACGGCGGGTTCCGGGTCAAGGCCACCAATGGCGATGACCGCATGTTCGATCAGGTGATGTTCGCCACCGGGCGCACCCCCAATACCGCCGGTCTGGGACTGGAAGAGGCGGGTGTCAAACTGGGCCGCAACGGCGAAATCGTGGTGGACGATTACAGCCAGACCAGCGTGCCGTCGATCTATGCCATCGGCGACGTGACCGACCGGGTCAACCTGACGCCGGTGGCGATCCGCGAAGGCATGGCCTTTGTGGATACGGTGTTCAACGGCAATCCCACGCCGGTCGATCACGCGCTGATCCCCACCGCGATCTTCACGCAGCCCGAATTCGGCACCATCGGCCTGTCCGAGGAAGAGGCCCGCGACCAGGAGCCGGTGGATATCTACGCCACGTCCTTCAAGCCGATGCAGCAATCCTTTGCGGGCCGGGCCGACCGGGTGCTGATGAAGCTGATCGTCAGCAAGGAAACCCGCAAGGTTCTGGGCTGTCATATCGTCGCGCCCGGCGCGGGCGAGATGATCCAGCTGGCCGGGATCGCGGTGAAAATGGGCGCCACGAAAGAGGATTTCGACCGCACCGTGGCGGTCCATCCCACCATGTCCGAGGAATTGGTGACCATGCGCGAACCGGTGCGCAGCGCTTGATTTTTCGCACATGTTACACAGTTTAGAAACAACGTCCCGCGAACCGCGCGGGGCCAACGGTAGGTAGAGGGAACGATATTCATGGCTGGACAGTCTGGCGGCCCGTGGGGCGGCGGCGGAAATTCAGGCGGCGGCGGGGATGACAACCGCGGCGGCAACCGGGGCGGGCGACGCCCCCCCGAAGGCGGGCCGCAGATCCCCGAAATCGACGAACTCATGCGCAAGGGGCAGGATCAGCTGCGCGTGCTCATGGGCGGTCGTGGCGGCGGCGATGGCGGCCCCGGCGGCGGTGGCGGCGGCCCGGCTTTCGGGCGCGGCAGCATCCTGCTGGGTATCGTGATCGCCCTTGTTCTGTGGGCTGCGGCCAGCTTCTATACCGTCAAACCCGAAGAACAGTCGGTTGAACTGTTCCTTGGTGAATATTCCTCGACCGGCAATCCGGGCCTGAACTTCGCGCCCTGGCCGTTCGTCACCTATGACGTGATCAACGTCACCTCGGAACGCACCGAGGATATCGGCGTCAGCCGGGGCGGTGACGGCCTGATGCTGACCACCGACGCCAATATCGTCGATATCGACTTTCAGGTGGTGTGGAACATCAACGATCCGTCCAAACTGCTGTTCAACATCCGCGATCCGCAGCTGACGGTGCGCGCCGTGTCCGAATCGGTGATGCGCGAAATCATCGCCGCCACCAATCTGGCCCCGATCCTGAACCGTGATCGTGGCATCATCGCCGATACCGCCCGCGAAAACATCCAGGCGACGCTGGACGACTATGAAAGCGGCATCAACATCGTGCGGGTGAACCTCGATACCGCCGACCCCCCGCGTGAGGTGATCGACGCCTTCCGCGAGGTGCAGGCCGCCGAACAGGAACGCGACCGCCTGCAACGCCAGGCCGATGCCTATGCCAACCGCGTTCTGGCCGAAGCCCGTGGTGAAGCCGCGCAGGTGATCGAAGACTCCGAGGCCTACCGCGCCCGCGTGGTCAACGAAGCCATCGGTGAGGCAAGCCGCTTTGTGGCGGTGGCGCAGGAATTCAACCGCGCCCCCGAGGTCACGCAGCGACGCCTGTACCTGGAAACCATCGAACGCACGCTTGGCCAGCTCGACAAGGTTCTGATCGACGAAAGCAGCGGCGCCGCACAGGGCGGTCAGGGCGTCGTGCCCTACCTGCCCCTAAATGAACTGCGCCGCAGCGGCGGTGCGTCCTCCAACACCAGCAACGGGGGCTCGAACTGATGCGTAAATCCGCACTTCTCCTGCCGGTCGCGGTGGTCGCCGTCATCGGCGTTCTCTCCTCGATCTTCATCGTGGACGAGCGTGAAAAGGCGCTTGTCCTGCAATTCGGCCAGATCCGTCAGGTGGTCGAGGAACCGGGCCTTGGCTTCAAGATCCCGATCATCCAGGAGGTCGTGACCTATGACGACCGTATCCTGTCCTTCGACACCGACACGATCGAGGTCACGCCTTCGGATGACCGCCGCCTCGTGGTCGACGCCTTCGCACGGTACCGCATCTCGGACGTGGTGCAGTTCCGTCAGGCCGTGGGCGTCGGCGGCATCCGCGCCGCCGAAGATCGCCTGTCGTCGATCCTGAACGCCCAGATCCGTGAGGTCCTGGGTGCCGATCAGGTGACCTCCGACACGATCCTGTCGCCGCAGCGGGGCGAACTGGCCCGCCGCATCCGCGCACAGGCCCGCGCCAGCGCCGAAAGCCTGGGGCTGGAGATCGTCGACGTGCGGCTGAAGCAGACCAACCTGCCCCAGCAGAACCTCGACGCCACCTTCGCCCGGATGCGCGCCGAACGCGAACGCGAGGCCGCCGACGAAATCGCCCGCGGTAACGAGGCCGCGCAGCGCGTGCGCGCCGCCGCCGACCGGACCGTGGTCGAAACCGTGTCCAAGGCCGAGCGCGAGGCCGAGATCACCCGAGGCGAGGCCGACGCCGAACGTAACCGGATCTATGCCGAAGCCTTCGGGAACAACCCCGAATTCTTCGCCTTCTACCGGTCGCTCTCGGCACTGGAACGCTCGTTGCAGGGGGAAAACTCGACGCTAGTGTTCTCGCCCGACAGCGAATTCCTGTCCGAGCTGTTCAGTTCGGTGCGCGCCGACGGTCTGCGCGAAGTCGCCATCGACGATATCGACATCGACCGCCTGCGCGAAATGGCGCCCGAGCTGCAAATCTCGCCCGACCTGCCTGAATCCGAACGCCAGCGTCTGGAAGAGGAAGACGCCCAACAGGACGGCGCGGAGGCGACCAATTGATCGAAACACTGCTTCTGGCCCTCGGGCTGGTGCTGATCGTGGAGGGGCTGGTCTATGCGCTGGCCCCTTCTCTTTTAGAGCAGATACTGGCCGCACTGGCGCAACTGCCGCCGGATCAAAGGCGGCTCCTGGGGCTGGCCTCGCTGGCGGTGGGGCTCGTGATGGTCTGGGCCGCGAAACAGCTTGGCGCTTGATTTCCGGTTCACTTGGTCTTCACATGGGCGTGACAGGATGTTGTGTTCTTTGCGTTCACCCCAACGTTGCCTAAATAGGTAACAGACCCGAGAACGCGCACCGGCCCGGCCCCGGTGCCCATCCGGACAAAGGCAAGGAGAGAGTATCGTGACAGCCCAATCCGTTTCCGTTCCACATCCCGGCCAAGGGACGCTGCGCGCGCTGTGGCTGACCGCGCTGACCATGGCCCTGGTCATTGCGCAGGCCCTCAGCGCACAGGCCCGCCCCGACAGCTTTGCCGATCTGGCCGACAAGGTCAGCGCGGCGGTCGTCAACATCACCACCTCCACGGTGGTCGCGCAGGGCACCGGCCCCTCGCCCATCGTGCCCGAAGGCTCCCCGTTCGAGGATTTCTTCCGCGAATTCCGTGACCGCAGCGGTCAGGGTGATCGCCCCCGTCGCACATCGGCGCTCGGATCGGGCTTCGTGATTTCCGAAGACGGGTTCGTGGTCACCAACAACCACGTCATCGAATCCGCCGACGAAATCATCATCGAATTCTTCTCGGGCGAAGAACTGCCCGCCGAGGTGATCGGCACCGACCCCAAGACCGACATCGCGCTGCTCAAGGTGGAAACCGACACCGCGCTGCCCTTCGTCAGCTTCGGCGACAGCGACACCGCCCGCGTGGGCGACTGGGTGATGGCCATGGGCAACCCGCTCGGCCAGGGCTTCTCGGTCTCCGCCGGGATCGTATCGGCCCGCAACCGCGCGCTGTCGGGCACCTATGACGACTACATCCAGACCGACGCCGCCATCAACCGCGGCAACTCGGGCGGCCCGCTGTTCAACATGGACGCCCAGGTGATCGGCGTGAACACCGCGATCCTGTCGCCCAACGGCGGCTCCATCGGTATCGGCTTCTCGATGGCCTCGAACGTCGTTACCCGCGTGGTCGACCAGCTCAAGCAATACGGCGAAACCCGCCGCGGCTGGCTGGGCGTGCGCATCCAGGACGTGACCGATGACGTGGCCGAAGCCATGGAACTGGACGAGGTGCGCGGCGCCCTTGTCACCGACGTGCCCGAAGGCCCCGCCGCCGAAGCCGGGATGAAAGCCGGCGACGTGATCCTGTCGTTCGACGGCAAGGCGGTCGAAGACACCCGCAGCCTCGTGCGCCAGGTGGGCAACACCGAAGTCGGCAAAACCGTGCGCGTCATGGTCTTCCGCCAGGGCAAGACCCAGAACCTCAAGGTCACCCTCGGCCGCCGCGAAGTCGCCGAAGGCGCGGTGCCCGTCGCCCAGCCGGGCGGCGACGCGGACGAGCCGTCCAGCACCGAAATGCTGGGCCTCACCCTCAGCCCGCTCGACGACGAGTTGCGCGGCCAGCTCGAATTGGATGACGACGCCGCCGGGCTTGTGGTCACCGATGTCGACAACCTCTCGGACGCGTTTGAAAAAGGCGTCCGCGCGGGCGACCTGATCACCGAGGCGGGCCAGCAAAAGGTCACCTCGATCACCGATCTCGAAGACCGTATCGCCGACTCGCGCGAGGCCGGGCGCACCTCGATCCTGCTCTTGGTCCGCCGCGCCGGGGAACCGCGCTTCGTGGCGCTGCCCATCGACAGCGACGAGTGAGTCTGCCGGAGACTGAAAGAGAAAGGGCGCCTTCCGGGGCGCCCTTTTTTCATGCCGCCCCGCTGTTTGGGGGCTCTGCCCCCGTCGCGCGCTACGCGGCCTGTCCGGGGCTCCGCCCGTTCGGGGCTGAAACGATCCCCCGGATCGTTTCCGGGACGCCCCTCACCCCCAGGATATTTTCAGCAAGAAGAAAAGTGGGGCGCGGGCTTGCCCGCGCTCATTCCGGCAGAGGGAAATCCATCAACGGGGTGTCCTTGCGCAGGTAGAGCGGATGCTTGGCCGAACCGTCCTTGTTCAGCCCCAGGCATTGCAACGGCCTGCCCGTGGCGGCCATGGCGCGCAGCACCTCCTGCACCACGGGCTGAAACCGTTTGTGCAGCTTGCCATAGGCCATGACGATCAGGTCCGAGTCATCGGCCATTTCGACCAGCGCCGGAATATTGGCCGGGCTCCCGGCCAGGGCGGGATCGGCGGGAATATCTTTGGGCGAGGTCGCCCGCCAGTCCAGCACGTTACCCTTCAGGTAACGGGTAAAGCCCCAGTCGCGCGCGAACATCAACTCGCGGTGACAGGTCGGGTCCGATACGTCGGCGGCAGCGACCGACGGGTTCATGCCCACGAACAGCACCGCGCGCGGCGTCTGTCCCTCTGGCGTCCAGTCACGGGTTAGTGCCTGCCGGTAGCGGCCACAGTCGGAAAACGTGGCGCCGCCGATCACTCCGTCGGGCAGTTTCAGGCGCACCTTGCCGCCCGGATCGTGCGCCGCCGCGCCGCCGCTCATTGGTTGAACACCCGGCTGGGGTGCAACTCCCCGGCCTTGAACCGGCCCACAGCCACGGCCTTGCCGTCGTAGGAGGCCCAGCATTCCTCGCCGTATTCGATATCATGGGCGATCACCATGCCGGGGTTGCCGTTCCTGAGCCGCGCCAGCCCCGCATCGGTGCAGCTTACCTGTGGCAGGTCGTCCAGCCCTTCCTCGAGCGGGCGGATATGCTCATCGAGCTCGGGCGTTTTCGCCATTTCGTCGATCTGTTCGATGGTCAGCCCGTCCTCGGCCCGGAACGGCCCCGACCAGATGCGCCGCAGCCGCGTGACATGGCCGTAACAGCCCAGCGCCTCGCCCAGATCGCGGGCGATGGCGCGCACATACCCGCCCTTGCCGCAGGTCATTTCCAGCGTGACATGGTCGGCATCGGGCCGGTCGGTCATCAACAGTTCCTCCACCCAGAGCGGGCGGGCTGCGACCTCGAAGTCCTCACCGTCGCGCGCCAGCTTGTAGGCGCGCTGCCCGTCGATCTTGACGGCGGAATATTTGGGCGGCACCTGCATGATCTCACCGATGAAGGCATTGAGCGCCTCTTTGATGGTATCGTCGTCCGGGCGCGCGTCGCTTTGCGCGATCACCTCGCCCTCGGCATCGTCTGTATTGGTGGCCTGCCCCAGCCGCACGGTGAATTCATAGGCTTTCAGCGCGTCAGTGATATAGGGCACGGTTTTCGTCGCCTCACCCAGCGCCACCGCCAGAACCCCCGTCGCCTCGGGGTCGAGCGTGCCCGCATGGCCTGCCTTTTTCGCCTGCAGGGCCCAGCGCACCTTGTTGACCACCGCAGTCGAGGTCATCCCCGCAGGCTTGTCCACGACCAGCCAGCCGGAAATATCGCGCCCCTTGCGTTTGCGTGCCATGTGTCGCCCCCTTGTCCGATGAAGGCGCGGGCCTAGCCCAAGCCCCGCGCGCTGTCAATTCGGCACAGTCCCCACCACGCCCACGATCGGCCCCATGGGAAAGCCGCCATCGTGCCGCCCGATCCCCGGCGCATAAAGCCGCGAGATATTGCCGTCGAAATAGAGCGCCTGCGGCACCTTCAGCACATCGCGAAACAGCGTGCCGAACTCGTGAAACGTGACCGGCCCCTCGGAAATGGCGAAGACCGCGCGCCGCCCGTCGCCCGAGGTGCCCACCCCGTTGCGCACATAGCGGCTGTCACTGTCGGGCAGGAATCGCGGATGCAGCGCCCCGTCGATCACCAGCATCGGCCCCGATTGCGTGGCGTCCCGGCACTCCGGCGCCTCACGCTCATAGCGCAGCGTTTCGATCACGTCGGCCCGCCCCTGCCGGATGCAGAACACCCCGTTGGGCAACATGCCGAAATTCCCCGGCCCCGCCGAGGTGACCAGCGGCGCGCGCGCCTGCCCTTGCTCCACATACAGCCCCACGGGGCGGCGGTCGGTGTGATACATGCCGCCATTCATCGCGAAATCCAGCCGCTCGCCCCCGGCCGCCAGCGCCGCGTCGACATTGCCGAAACTGGCCAGCGGCTTGCCGGTTTGCGCGTCCGTCAGGAACAGGCGCAGATCTTCGCGCCCGGCATCGACCTCGCAGACGGTGAACGCCTGCCCGGCATGCTCCACGCCCCGGCACTCCACCGCCGCGGCGGGACCGGCCAGCGCGGCCAGCGCAAACAGCCAGCGCAGCACGCTACCCTTCGACATCCCGGCGCACCTTGTCCTGCTCGAACAGACGGCGGGTTTCGTCCATCTGGTCGAACGTGGTGTCGATGCGAAACCGCAGGTCGGGCGAGAATTTCAGCCCCAGCTTCTTGCCGATCACCCGGCGCAATTCGCCCTTGTTGCGGGCCAGCAGGGGCACGACATCCTCCTGCCCCTCGCCGCCCAGCGGCAGAACATAGGCCGTCGCGATCTTGAGATCGGGCGACACGCGCACCTCGCCCACCGTTACCGACATGCGGTTCAGGTCGGGGTCGTGGATATCGCCGCGCATCAGCACCTCGGACAGGGTCCGGCGGATCAACTCGCCCACGCGAAGCTGCCGTTGCGAGGGGCCGGGCCCGTCATGAAACTTGTTCTTAGCCATGTCCCGCATCTAGTCGCTCCGCGCCTCTTTGCCAAGATGAATGCGGCGCCCCCGGCTCTTCTTCCCGGCACGAATGCTCAAATTCCGCCGCCCGCCCCACGCGCCGGACGCTTGCCCATTGTGCGCGCCCCCCGGCCCGCGCTACACAACCGCCAACACTGAAACGGAGACCCGACCATGACAGACCTGCCCGGAATCGTTGTCACCGGCGCCTCGGGGCGCATGGGCCAGATGCTGATCCGCACCGTTCTGGACAGCGACCGCGCTCGGCTTGTCGGCGCGCTGGAACGTCGCGGGCATGACTGGGTCGGTCAGGACGTGGGGCAGGCGATGGGCGGCGCGGCCATCGGTGTGCGCGTCACCGACGATCCGCTTGAGGCCTTCGCGCGCGCCCATGCCGTGATCGACTTTACCGCACCCGCCGCGACGGTCGAATTCGCGGGCATCGCGGCGCAGGCGCGTTGCGTGCATGTGATCGGCACCACCGGCATGGGCGAGGACGACCTGAAAAAGATCGCCGCCGCCGCGCGCCACGCCATCGTCGTGCGTGCCGGAAACATGAGCCTCGGGGTCAACCTTCTGGTGCAACTGACCAAAAAGGTCGCCGCCGCCCTGGACGAGGATTACGACATCGAAGTGATCGAGGCCCACCACAACCAGAAGGTCGATGCCCCCTCGGGCACCGCCCTGATGCTGGGTCAGGCCGCCGCCGACGGGCGCGGCGTGTCGCTCGATGCGATGTCGGACCGGGGCCGCGACGGAATCACCGGCAAGCGCGAACGCGGCCATATCGGGTTTTCCGCCATCCGGGGCGGGGACATCGTGGGCGAACATGACGTGATGTTCGCCGCCGCGGGCGAACGGGTGATCCTGCGCCACGTCGCCACCGACCGGGCGGTATTCGCACGCGGCGCGCTCAAGGCCGCGCTCTGGGGTCAGGGGCGCAAACCCGGCGAATACGACATGCTGGACGTGCTGGGGCTTGGCGACGGGTGACAAGGCGGCGTGGTCGCGCGACGGCCTTTGACAAGCCGGGCAGCGCCAGACCGCGGGATGGCGGCCCAGCGTTTGCGCGCTGGCACTTTATACCTGCCAAATCCGAAATGGATTTAAGCGGACTGCAAACGTCAGCCAATCGCCAGCCCGGGGGGCGGTCTGGCGATGCGCGGCGCCTGCGGCGCTATTTCGCGCAAGGACTTTACCCGATTCTGTAGAAAAGGGCGGTTTGCCATCTGCACCGGGAATAAGACTACACAGACCGAGCGATCGTTTCTCTCATGCGGAATCAAGGCCGAAGGCCGCCGCGCATCGCCGGGCCGCCCCCCGGCACGGCGATTTGGCTAAGGTCAGCGTAACGATCTGACCTTCTAAGGATTTGGCAACCATAAAATGCCATTGATAAAACGGCGGTTCGCCGCACCGCGGCCCTGCGATGCGCGGCTCTGCCCCCAAACGCCAAACGTCTGTTCCGCCAGCCGGAAGAAACCCGGCCACCCGTCAAAAATCGACCGCCAGGCCCTTTTTCTCCCAGTCGCCATAGCGCACGGGTTCCAGCCCCTCGCGGCGGCCTCCCAGCTCTTTGGGCAGGTCCATCTCCTGCGCCTTGCGGCGGCGTTCCTCGGCCTCGGCCAGCGCGCGCAGCGCCTCGGGCGGCAGGTCGCGTTTTTCCTCGCTCATGGTCAGGCTTCCTTTGATCCGATGCCCCTGATATATGCCCGCTTCAGCCCAAGGCCAAGGAAATCCGATGTCGCAGCGCCCGCCCCAGCCCTCTGCCCGCCGCAGCGCGGTCTATCTTCTCGATCAGGTTCTGGGCGAGGGCCGCCTGATGTCCGATCTGGTCGCCTCCGGCGCGCTGGATCGTCTGGACCCGGCGGATCGCGCCCGCGCACAGCGGTTGGCCAACGATACCCTGCGCGGCATGGACCGCGCCGACCGCCTGCTCAAACGTCATTTGCGAAAGCCCCCGCCGCTGCATGTGTTCAACATCCTGCGCCTCGGCACGGTCGAACTGTGCAACGGCGGCGACGCGCATGGCGTGGTCAACGATCTGGTGAGCCTGATCGGGCGGCACAAACGCTATGGCAATCTCAAGGGGTTGATCAACGCCGTGCTGCGCAACATGGCCGATGGCGCGGGCCGCTCGTGGAACGACCTGCGCCTTCCCCGGCTGCGGAAATGGCTGCGCGATCCGCTGGTGCAGGCCTGGGGCGGCGGGGCCGTGGGCGCGATGGAAAAGGCGCATTTCGCCGGTGCCCCGCTCGACCTGACGGCCAAAGGCGACCCTGCGGAACTGGCCGCGCGGCTTGGTGGCACGCTCCTGCCCACAGGGTCTGTGCGGCTGTCCGATGCCGGGCAGGTTTCGGCGCTGCCCGGCTATGACGCGGGCGACTGGTGGGTGCAGGACGCCGCCGCCGCCATGCCCGCGCGGGTGCTGGCCGCGCAGCCGGGCGAGATGGTGCTGGATATGTGCGCCGCGCCGGGCGGCAAGACCTTGCAACTGGCCGCCGCCGGGGCGGATGTCACCGCGCTCGACCTCTCCGAGCGGCGGATGGAGCGGGTGCGCGAAAACCTCGCCCGCTGCGGGTTGTCCGCGACCTGCGTTACCGGCGATGCGCTGGAGCATTCCGGCGGCCCCTATGACGCGATCCTGCTGGATGCCCCCTGTTCGGCCACCGGCACGATTCGCCGCCACCCCGACCTGCCCTATGCCAAGGACGGCTCGGAATTCGGGGCTCTGATCGAATTGCAATCGGCGATGCTGGATCATGCGCTGTCTCTCCTCAAACCCGGCGGGCGGCTGGTGTTCTGCACCTGCTCGCTTTTGCCGGACGAAGGTGAATGTCAGGTTGACGAGGCGCTCGCACGTCACCCCGGCCTGCGCGTGGACCGCGCCGCCGTGGCCGAATTGCCGGGCGTCGATCCGGCATGGATCACCGAAGAGGGCGGCTTGCGCCTGCGCCCCGATTACTGGCCCGATCTGGGCGGGATGGACGGGTTCTACATCGCCTGCCTGCGCGTCTGATCGGGCCGCATTGCGTCCATCATGGACACGACTTTCGCCAATCGCCCCGATTTTCGTACAAAACCCGCGTACACTTCGTACGTTTCGTACAAAACCCGACGCCACGGGCCGGAATCTTCCGGTGACTTGGCGGGCGGGCCGGTCTATAGTGCGGCCAACAACGCCGGTAAGAGCGTTCAGAGGTCAGGTATATGTCGCATTCCGAAACCCTGTCGGCGCATCTTTCGCGCCTGATGAACCGCCTTGCCGCGCGCCGCGCGGCCTGGACGCGCCCGGCCACCGCTTTCGTGTCGCAACCCGAACCGCGCACCATCGGCAGCTTTGCCCGAGGGCGGCAGATTTCATCGGGTAACTTCCTGTTTTCCGGCCATCTTTTGCAATGCCCCGAAACCAATATGTGGGATCTGGAGGCGCCCGATTCATCCTTCGCCGAGGACCTGCACGGCTTCGGCTGGCTCGACGATCTCGCCGCCGCAGGCGATCTTCCGGCACGCGCCTGCGCTCAGGATTGGGTCTGGACCTGGATCGACCGCTACGGCGGCGGCAAGGGGCCGGGCTGGACCCCCGACCTGACAGGCCGGCGGCTGATCCGCTGGATCAACCATGCGCTGTTTCTGCTCAACGGGCACGAGGGAAACGACTCGGCAGCCTTTTACAAGTCATTGGCACAACAGACAATTTTCCTTGGGCGCCGGTGGAAGGCGTCGCGCCCCGGCCTGCCCCGGTTCGAAGCGTTGACAGGACTTATCTATGCCGGGCTGTCTCTTGAGGGAATGGAAAGCCATGTCGATCCGGCGGTGCGTGCGCTGGCCCGCGAATGCGAGTCCCAGATCGACGTGGCAGGCGGCATTCCCACCCGTAACCCCGAGGAATTGCTGGATGTTTTCACCCTGCTGACCTGGGCCTCGGTCGCATTGTCCGAGTCGGGGCTGACCCTCAGCAAGGCGCATTGGGACGCGATCGAGCGCATCGCCCCCACCCTGCGCACCCTGCGCCACTCCGACGGCGCACTGGCCCGGTTCCACGGCGGCGGGCGCGGGCTCGAAGGGCGGCTGGATCACGCGCTGGCCAACAGCGGGGTCAAGACCCGGCAACCCGATGGATTATCAATGGGTTACGCCCGCCTCAGCGCGGGTCGGACCAGCGTCATCATCGATGCCGCTCCCCCGCCCGAGGGACGCGCGTCGATCAACGCCCATGCCTCGACCCTCGCCTTCGAACTGACCTCGGGCCGCCGCCCGCTGATCGTGAACTGCGGCTCGGGCGCACAGTTCGGCGCGCAATGGCAACGCGCCGGCCGCGCCACACCTTCGCATTCGACTCTGGTCGTCGCCCGACAGTCCAGTTCCCGCCTCGGACGCGGACCGCAACGGCAGAACT
The DNA here is from genome assembly GCF_018862045.1 of Roseovarius sp. PS-C2. Lineage (NCBI taxonomy): Bacteria > Pseudomonadati > Pseudomonadota > Alphaproteobacteria > Rhodobacterales > Roseobacteraceae > Roseovarius > Roseovarius sp. PS-C2. Next base: position 210,844 of record NZ_JAHKSQ010000005.1, on the reverse strand, counting down.
GGCTGACCGAAGCCCCCCGCAAGGTGCCGATCACGGTCAGCCAGGCCCCCGATGGCCTGCGCTTCGAAGGCGCGCATGACGGATACCTGAAGACCCACGGCCTCACCCACACCCGCAGCATCGACCTGACCTTCGATGGCCGGGGCATCGCGGGCGAGGACATGCTTCTGACCCTGGCAGACGCCGACAAGCGCCGTTTTGACAAGGCGATGGATGCGGTCGGCCTGCAAGGCATTCCCTATGCGATCCGGTTTCATCTGCACCCGGATGTCGACGCCAGCCTCGACATGGGGGGGGCGGCGGTGTCGATGGCGCTCAAAAGCGGCGAAATCTGGGTGTTCCGCACCGATGGGCGGGTCAAATTATCGCTTGAACCCAGTGTCTATCTGGAAAAAACACGCCTCAAACCGCGTGCGACCAAACAAATCGTTCTATCCGGCCGCATGATGGAGTATGCGACCCGCACAAGGTGGTCACTGGCCAAAGCGCAGGAAACGCCCATCGGCATCCGCGACCTGACGCAAGACGCGCTCGAGCCAGTCACCGAAGACGATTGAAAAGAACACAAGCCAACCCGAGGATCTGCTGCCAATGACCGATCTCGCCCCCGTGCAACGCGCGCTTCTTTCCGTTTCCGACAAGACCGGACTGGTCGAACTGGGTCAGGCCCTGGCCGACCGGGGTGTCGAGCTTCTGTCGACAGGCGGCAGCGCCAGGGCCCTGCGCGACGCCGGGCTGACGGTCAGGGATGTTGCCGATGTCACCGGATTCCCCGAAATGATGGATGGCCGCGTAAAAACCCTGCACCCTGCCGTGCATGGCGGCCTCTTGGGCCTGCGCGACAACGATCAGCACATGGCAGCGATGACAGCGCATGGAATCAAGCCCATCGACCTGCTGGTAGTGAACCTTTACCCATTCGAGGAAACCGTCGCCAAGGGTGCTGACTATGACACCTGCATCGAGAATATCGACATCGGCGGCCCGGCGATGATCCGCGCGGCGGCCAAGAACCATGCCTTTGTCAACGTGGTGGTGGATGTCGAGGATTATCAACCGCTGCTGGACGAACTTGCCGCCAATGACGGGCAGACCACCTATGCCTTCCGCCAGCGTCTGGCGTTGACGGCCTATGCCCGCACCGGGGCCTATGATGCCGCCGTTTCGTCCTGGATGGCAGGTGCCTTGGATGAACAGGCCCCGCGCCGCCGCGCCGTCGCCGGCAAGCTGGCGCAAACCCTGCGCTATGGCGAAAATCCGCATCAGAACGCGGCGTTCTATGTCGATGGCAGCGACCGCCCCGGCGTGGCCACCGCCACCCAGCATCAGGGCAAGGAACTGAGTTACAACAACATCAACGATACCGATGCCGCCTTTGAACTGGTCAGTGAATTCCTGCCCAAAGACGGCCCGGCCTGCGCCATCATCAAACACGCCAACCCCTGCGGCGTGGCCCGTGGTGCAACCCTGAAAGAGGCCTATTCACGTGCGTTCGATTGCGACCGCACGTCGGCCTTTGGCGGGATCATCGCACTGAACTCGACGCTCGATGCGGAAACCGCCGAGGAAATCTGCAACATCTTCACCGAGGTGGTGATCGCCCCCGGCGCACATCAGGACGCCAAGGACATTTTCGCCAAAAAGAAAAACCTGCGCCTGCTGACTACGCCGGGTCTCGCCAACCCCGCCGAATCCGGGCTGATGCTGCGTCAGGTTTCGGGCGGCTATCTGGTGCAGGACAAGGATAACGGGCGGCTGGACCCGTCGGACCTCAAGGTGGTGACGAAACGCGCCCCAACCGATCTGGAACTGGCCGATATGCTGTTTGCCTGGCGCGTGGCCAAGCACGTGAAGTCGAACGCCATCGTCTATGTCAAGGACGGGGCCACCGTGGGCGTCGGCGCGGGCCAGATGAGCCGCGTTGACAGCTGCCGTATCGCCGCCCGCAAGTCGCAGGACATGGCCGAGGCGCTTGGCCTTGACGCACCCCTGACGCAAGGCAGCGTCGTCGCGTCGGACGCGTTCTTTCCCTTTGCCGATGGCCTGCTGACCGCTGCCGAGGCGGGCGCAACGGCGGTCATTCAGCCAGGTGGGTCGATGCGCGACGACGAGGTGATCGCCGCCGCTGACGAGGCCGGGCTGGCCATGGTCATGACCGGCATGCGCCACTTCCGGCACTGAGGAACAGGCAATGCGTTTGGTGTTCTGGGTAGGGCTGTGCACGTTCCTGATAGATCAGGTGACCAAATACTGGGTCGTGCACGGGATGAACCTTGCACTGATCGGCTCGATCAATCTGTTTCCGCCCTACCTGAACCTGCGCATGGCGTGGAATTACGGCATCAATTTCGGCCTGATGGCCCAGGACAGCCCGCTGACCCGTTGGGTGTTGATCGCGGTTGCCCTGGTGATTTCCGGCGCCGTTCTGTGGTGGGTATACCGCGACCCTGCCGGTCGCTGGCAGAAGATTTCTGCGGGCCTGCTGGTTGGTGGCGCGCTTGGAAACGTGATCGACCGGCTGATTTACGGCGCGGTTGCGGACTTTCTGAACATGTCCTGTTGCGGGCTGAACAACCCCTATGCGTTCAACGTCGCCGATATCGCGGTTTTTGCAGGGGCATTGGGCATGGTGCTGTTCAGCCACGATGGTAAAAAGGCCTCGTGACCTCGGGCGCAGGATGCGTTACATCTGGTCGCGAAATTGCAGGAGACGGGCGATGGGTTTGCCGCGTATCACACTGATGATCCTTGTTCTCGGGCTTGCCGCGTGCAGCAGCCGGGATGACGACATCGTGCTCAAGCGGATCAAGGACAAGGGCAACGGGCCCAACGAGTTCACGATTCTGCCGACCAAACCGCTGCAAGCGCCCGAGGACTACGCCAGCCTGCCCGCCCCGACACCGGGTGCCGTAAATCTGGTCGATCCCAGACCCAAGGAAGAGGGTGCCGCCGCCCTTGGCGGGAACCCCGCAGTGATGCAGGGCACCACGCCCGCCGCCTCGGACAGTGGTCTTGTGCGGCATGCCAGCCGATATGGCACACAGCCCGGCATTCGCCAGCAAACGCGCCGCGAGGATATCGAAACCCGACGCCGCCATGGCCGTGTCCACCTGATCCGGATCGGCAACGCGGACGATTATACCGACGCCTACAAACGCCAGTGGCTGGAAGCGTCGCGCGAAGAGCGCAGAATGCGTCAGCGCGGGATCGAGACGCCAAGCGCGCCTCCGCCCGAGGACTGATACGGGGCGGGCGCTCACAACACTGTCATTGCGCTTGAAACGTGCTGACCGCACCGTATCTTACCCACAGCCATTCGCCGTCAAACGGAGTGTTCAATGCGCCGACTTATCGCAAGCGCCATGTTCTGCCTTGCCACAGCCCTGCCCGCCGTCGCCAAGGAACAGGTTTCATCCTTTACTCTGGATAACGGAATGGACGTGGTCGTGATCGAAGATCATCGCGCGCCCGTCGTCGTTCACATGGTCTGGTATCGCGCGGGCGCGGCAGACGAAAAACCCGGCGTCTCGGGCGTGGCGCACTTTCTGGAGCATTTACTGTTCAAAGGCACCGAAACGTTGGAGCCGGGCGAGTTTTCGGCCACGGTGGCGCGCAACGGCGGTAGCGACAATGCGTTCACCAGCTATGACTACACCGCCTATTTTCAACGTGTCGCGGCGGATCGTCTGGATTTGATGATGCAGATGGAAAGCGACCGGATGGTCAATCTGCAACTGGGCGAAGACGACATCCTGACCGAACGCGACGTAATCATCGAAGAACGCAACCAGAGGGTCGAAAACAACCCCGGCGCGCTGTTTCGCGAACAAATGAACGCGGCGCAGTATCTCAATCATCCCTACGGCATTCCGATCATCGGCTGGCCGAACGAGATGCGCCAACTGGGGCTGGAGGATGCGCTGGAGTATTATCAGACCTATTACGCGCCCAATAACGCCATCCTGATCGTTGCCGGCGATGTGACCCCGGACAGCGTGCGCGACATGGCGCAGAAACACTATGGCAAGTTGCCGGCGAATCCTGACTTGCCCGAACGCGCCCGCCCGCAGGAACCGCGCCAGATGGCCGAGCGGCGGATGGTGTTCAGGGACGCACGCGTGGCGCAGCCTTATGTCACGCGCTCGTATCTTGCCCCCGAACGCGACAGCGGATCACAAGAGAAGGCAGCGGCTTTGACGTTGCTGGCTGAAATCCTTGGGGGTGGATCGACGTCGGTACTAGCCGAAGCGCTGCAGTTTGAAACCCGTCAGGCGGTGAACACCGCTGCCTATTACGGGAACACATCGCTGGATGACTCGACCTTCGATCTGGTGGTCATGCCCGCGCCCGGCGTCACCCTGCAACAAGCCGAAGACGCGATGGATGACGTGATCGCGGGCTTTCTGGAAACCGGCGTCGATCCCGAGCAACTGGACCGGATCAAGATGCAGATGCGCGCCTCGCAAATCTATGGGCAGGACGACGTCGGGCGGCTGGCCAATCGCTATGGCCGCGCTCTGACGCAGGGCCTGACCGTAGAGGACGTGCAAGCGTGGCCCGATATCCTGCAAGCGGTGACAGCCGAGGATATCATGACCGCCGCGCGCGAGGTTCTTGACCGAGACAAGGCCGTAACAGGCTGGCTGGCCGCACCGGAGGTGACCCAATGATGCGTTTCGTTCTGTCGTTCGTGACCCTGCTTGCGGCTTTGCCCGCATGGGCCGAGGTCAATATCAAGGAAATGACCACCCCCGGCGGCATCAACGCGTGGCTGGTCGAGGAACATTCGATACCCTTCGTCGCGCTTGAACTGCGGTTTCAGGGCGGCACGTCGCTGGACCCGGACGGCAAGGAAGGGCTGACAAGCCTGATGGTCGGCCTGCTGGAAGAAGGTGCTGGCGACATGGATGCGCGCAGCTTTGCCCGCGAGGCCGAAGCGCTCGCCGCCTCGTTCAATTACGATGCTTCGGACGATACGGTGGGCATCTCGGCCCGCTTCCTGAGCGAAAACCGGGATCAGGCCGTGGCGCTCCTACGGGAAAGCCTGATCAATCCGACCTTCGAGCAATCCGCAATCGACCGGGTGCGCGGACAGGTCAATTCGATCATTCGCTCGAACCAGAAAGACCCGCGTGACATCGCAGGCGACGCTTTTGCCAAGCTGGTGTATGGCGATCATCCTTATGGCCGTCCCGAATTCGGCACACTGGAAAGTGTCGCGAACCTGACCCGCGACGATATCGTCGCGGCCCACAAGACCGCCCTGACCCGTGAGCGACTGTATGTCAGCGCGGTGGGCGACATTACCGAAGATGAACTTGCAACGCTGTTGGACAAGCTGTTGCTGGACCTGCCCGAAGCTGGCCCCGACTTGCCCGGCGCGGCAGACATCAACCTGCCCGGCGGGGTCGAGATCGTCGATTACGACACCCCGCAATCGGTTGTCATGTTCGGCCAGCCGGGGATCGACCGGGACGATCCGGATTTCTTTGCCGCCTACCTGCTGAACCACATCCTCGGCGGCGGATCGTTCGAAAGCCGCCTGATGAATGAAGTACGCGAAAAGCGCGGGCTGACCTATGGCGTCTATTCCTATCTCGTGGACAAGGAAAACGCACAGCTTTGGCTGGGCTCCGTCGCATCCGCCAATAACCGGGTTGCCGAGGCGATCAACGTCATCCGCGCCGAGTGGGAACGCATACGCGACGAAGGAGTCACCGAAGAAGAGTTGGCCGATGCCAAGACCTATCTGACAGGGGCTTATCCGCTGCGGTTCGACGGAAACGCGCCGATTGCGAACATCGCCGTCAACATGCAGATGGAAGGGCTGGATACGGACTACATCGCCAATCGAAACGACATGGTGAACGCCGTGACGCTGGACGATGTGAACCGTGTCGCGCGCGAATTGCTGGACCCGTCGAAACTGACCTTCGTGGTGGTCGGCAAACCCGAGGGGCTGACCAGTTCGATCAACTAGGGCGACCGCTCAGCGCAAGCCGTCGCGCGCGATTGCAACAGCCAGATCACGCACCGCCTGACCACGCGCGGCGGCAATATCCGCCGCCGTGGCATCGCCCTCGATCGGGACAGTCAGGTCAAACAGACGCGCCCGATCACGGCCCGTTTCCGACGAAACGAAATACTGCCCGCTCAGGCGAAACGTGCCATCTGCATGGGCCAGCATATCCTCGATCCGCAATTCGACCTCGGCCTCGGGATATCCCGCGAACGGCCATGGCTCCGACGCGATCCGCGCGCGGGTGATCTGCGACAGGTAGCGCGACAGTTCCAGTGTCACCGCCCGGCTGGGATCGTCGGCCCATATCAGACCCTCGGTGCTGTTCAGTAGTCCCGTCTCATCAGCAACATAAATTTCCTCGGACGCCGCATAGCTGGGCAAGGAAACCTCGCGCAACGCAACCGAGCGATAGGCGATGGTCTGAGTCGCGCCGATGCCCGCTTTGGGAACTGCAATGCGTTGGTCAGGCGCGCCGCTGCAAGCGGACACGATGACAGCTGTCAACAGGAAAGGGGCAAAACCGATTTTGGGCATAATACTCAACGTCCTGTCAGTAGGGAATTGGGATTGCGTTCAATGGCGCGGGCTAGGGATGCAACGGCCTTGGCCGCCTTTTGAACCTCGATCAGGGCAGCGCGCGCATCACGCCCGATACCATTGCTGGCCTCGTAGCCTTCCAATGTGGCATTCGCGCGGGCCAGAACGCCCTTGGCCTGCGCGATCAGGTCGGGTAGTTCACGGCCTGCGTCGGCAACGGTATCGGCAGCCTCACTGGCCGAAGCCAGTGCCGAGGTGGCATTTTCAACAACACCGCCTTCGCGCAACTGTTCCAGTACCGCACCGAGTTCCGTCAGCGCTCCGTTCAGCTTTTCCGGCAATTGCCTGGCGGCATCGCTCGCCAACAGGCTTTCGGTGGTTTGCAGAAGGTCGGTAAACTCTGCCGCCAGCGTGTCGATCTCGACCGTTTCGGCCTTGGCTGCGACCGCGTTCAGCCGTTCGACCAGATCAGGGACCCCGGCAACGGCACTGCTTACGCCCTCGGCGGCCTCGGTGGCGCTATCCACGGCGGCGGTCAGGCGCGTAACCGTATCCTGCTCGTTCAGGCGGGTGACGGTTGCCTGAAGCTCGGTGATCACCGCGTTCAACCGCTCGGGCAGGGCCTGAATATCGTCAGAGTTCACTATTCCGCGCGCATCGCCCAAGAGCCCGTTCAGGTTCTCCGGCACGGCCCGAATGTCATCGCTTGTGATCAGGTTATTGGCGTTTTCCATCAGCGTGATCGCCTGTTCCATGACCTCCTCGACCGGCAAGGCGTTGATCCGTTCAAACACACCCTGCGCCGTGGCCGACACATCCGCGATATCGCTTTCGGTGGTCGGGATATACAGAACATCGGCCTCACCACTTTCCAACCGGGCAGGCGGGGCGCCGGGCACGTCAACCAGTTCGACCTTGAGCCCCCCTGTCAGGATCGAGGCCGTGGCCAACCGGGCGCGCAAACCGTCGCTCACGCGTTGGCGGATGAAATCCAGGGCGGTATCGGCCCCTTCTTCACCCTCAAGACCCAGACGGCCGGGACGTATGGACAGGGTCACCACCAAGCGCACCCGATTGTCGCCAAACACATCGGGATCGACCAGGCCGCTAAGCGCAGTCACCTTTCCGATCCGCAATCCGTTCAGTTCGACCGGTGCATCGACGGTCAGGCCGGAAACATTCTCGTCAAACACTGCGGACAGGGTAACACGCTCGCCGTCATCGGCGGCAAAGATACTGGAGCGCGCGGTTCCCTCGTCGGGGTGGACGACAAAACTGGTGTCGGGCTCTACGGGAGTGCCGCCCGAGACCATCGTTTCAAACGTCACCCCGCCCGATAGCAGCGATGCGAGCGAGGAAAAATCCAGCGCCGCGCCGTTCGGCCCGAGCGAGAAGGAAAAACCCGATGTATCCCAGAACCGCGTCGCGGAACTTACCAGGCGGTCATGCGGTTTGAAAATCAGAGCCTCGGCCTCGGCGGCGACACCGTCGGGGGATATTCGGGTTCTACCAAGCCGCCCCACGGTGATGCCCCGATAAAGAATCGGTGCGTTCGGTGTCAGCGTCGTCTTGCCCGCAGCCCGAAGCGTCAGCCGCAGCCCATCCTCGCCCAGACTTTCCAGCGGCGCGTCCGGCAAACCCTCGAACCGGGGCCGCATGCCTTCTGGGCGATCGTCCCAAACACCTTCGATATAAACACCCGACAGCACCGTATTCAGGCCTGAAACGCCCTGCGTGCTGACCTGCGGGCGCACCACCCAGAACTGGGCACCGGAATCGACATAGGGCGCAACTTCCTTGTCCAGACGCGCAGACACCAGAACGCGCCCAAGCCCGTCGGTAAAGCCGACATCCTCGACCAGACCGACAACGACATCGCGGAACCGGACTTCGGTCGTGCCCGGTTTGACGCCCGAGGCATTTTCGAAACTGATTTCGATCAACGGCCCGCGGTCCAGATAATTCTGGATTGCAATTCCAAAAACCGTCAGCAACGCGATGATGGGCACAATCCACACGAACGTGAACCGTTGGAACAGGCTTTGACCTGCCTCTTTCACCGGGGGTTCAGGAGGGGTTGGATCAACACTCGTCACGCGGAACTTTCCTTTCTGACATCGCCGGATGCCGAGCTATGGTCGGGCGCATCGCTGCGCCGCTGTGTATCCCATATCAGCCGGCTGTCGAAACTCTGCGCCGACAGCATCGTGAAGATGACCGACAGCGCGAAAAACAGGCTGGCCCGTCCGGGAGTGATCGAAGCCAGCGCCTGAAGTTGAACCAGCGCTGACAGAATCGCAACGACAAAGACGTCGATCATCGACCAGCGGCCGATATATTCGACCACCTCATAGAGAAAATGCCGCCGCTGGCCGGAAACCTGAGGACCACGCCAAACGCCAATGGCCAGCCCTGCGATCAGGATGAACTTTGTCACCGGAATCAGGACACTTGCCGTCAGGATAATAAGCGCCACGCCCCAACTGCCATGTAGCGCCAGTTCCACCGCACCGCCGACAATCGTATTGCTTTGGGTGCTCACCAGTGTGCGGGTTTCCAGCATCGGATAGAGATTGGCCGGGATATAGCACATCAGTCCGACCAGCCACCACGCCCAGACCTTTTGCAATGACAGCCTGTCGCGTGACTGCAAGGCGCTGCCGCAACGCGGACAATATTGCGTGCCCACGGGCGAAACCCGTGAGCAGCGGGTACAGCCCACGAGGCCCATTTCGCGCGCGGTTTTCAATTCTCCAACGACTTCCATATCGAATACCTGCACATCAGATTGTCGGTGACCACCACGATGACGACGAGAACCGCGAACATCCATGCCGCCGGGCCGAACACGACATGTGCCATATCCCCGATCTTGACCAGCGCCACCGCACAGCCAAGCGCGAAGATTTCGGCCATCGACCACGGCAGCAATGCCTCGGACAGCCTGAAGGCCGGGCGTGCCCAACGAGCCGGTGGCCGGTCACGAATGATTGGCGCCAGAACATAGATCAACAGAACCAGCCGCAGCATCGGAATGATCACGATGAACATCAGGACGGCGACAGACAGAACCGACAGCGCCCCGGTAAAGGCAAAGGCCGTTTGCAGGATAGATGCACCATGATGCAAACCGCCCGCGTCTATTGCCAGAAACGGAAAGACCGAGGCCGCGACGATCAGGATCAGCACGGTCAGCGCGAGGGCGATCAGTTGCTTTCCCGCCTTGCGGCGCGGCGCGATCAGGACATGGTGACAACGCGCGCAATACGCCCGCTCGTGCGGCTCGACCCGTGGGGCAGTATAGACCGCATCGCAACCGGGACAGGCAATCAGACGATCCAGATCAAGCCCGGCATGCTGGGGGTCGCTATCTGACTGAGGTCGTTTCATGTGCCTCCGGATCTATTCCGCCGCTCCAACCAGTGCTCACGCGACGCCCTCGGTCGAAACCCTGTAAAATCGCTCGCTGCATCTTTGCAGAAAAGCGAAGCGCCTGAAACAAAGTGAATGCCAGAATAGGTGATCCTTTGCTACCTTGCGACAGCTGTTTCGATTGGTTGTGTGGCAGAGCGGTATTTTGTCAAGGTTAGGGCGCGCTCTCTGAATTTGCACGCTGCAGTTCCGTCTTGGCGACGCCAGGCCGGCTTGCATCCGGGCATGTCGGCACAGTATTCCTTAGCGATGTCGAATGCGCGATTACATGAGGTCGAATCCGGCCGGAACATCCTGGCCGCAGGGATCTGACGGGTGTCCGTTTTCAGAACCCTGTTATCCTCGGTGCGCATTCGCCTTCTTGTGATTGCCCTCCTGCCCATGCTTGTGCTGCTTCCGCTTTTGCTGGGCGGGTCGATGTTGCGGTGGGCCGGTAAGATCGACGAGATACTGATTACCAAAGTAAACGGCGACCTGACGATTGCCGATCAATACTTGCAGAGGTTGCTTGAAAACTCGGGCGAGCGTCTTGCCGGGTTTGCAAACTCCGTGGCGTTGCGTGACGCGATGGAGAACGACAGCGCCCGAGAGGCCCTGTTGGACGAGCAGCGCGAGAAGCTGGAGCTGGATTTTCTTTACGTTACAGACGGCAAGGATAGCCCCAAAGGTTTCTCGCCCGCGAACTGGCCCGTGATCGCAACGGCGCTTGATGGACGCTGGCGCAGTGCGGTCGACATCCTGCGTCCTGCCGAACTGGAGTTACTTGCGCCCGGCCTGTCCGAGAAAGCCGCGATCACATTGGTCGACACACGCGCAGCAGTACCAACGGATCGCACCGTTGAAGATCGCGGCATGATCATCCACTCCGCCGCGCCGATCCGTCTGTCTGATGGGCAGACCGGCGCATTGGTCGGCGGGCGTTTGCTAAACCGGAACCTCGATTTCATCGATACGATCAATGCCCTGGTTTATCGTGAACAAAGCTTGCCGGACGGCAGCCAGGGGACGGCAACGCTGTTTCTCGATGACGTGCGGGTTTCGACCAATGTGCGGCTTTTCGAAAACGTCCGCGCGCTCGGCACCCGCGTGTCTGCCGCGGTGCGCAAACGGGTTCTGGGAGACGGGCAGGTTTGGCTGGACCGAGCTTTCGTCGTCAACGACTGGTACATTTCGGCATATGAGCCGATTGTCGACAGCCACGGCGCACGGGTGGGAATGCTCTATGTCGGGTTTCTCGAAGCACCATTCCGGGCAGCGAAGGTCAATTCTGTTCTGACCATCACCTTGCTGTTTCTGCTGATCACCATCCTTTCGGTTCCTCTCTTCCTGCGATGGGCAGGCCATATTTTCCGGCCGCTCGAAAAGATGACGCAGACCATTGCCAAGGTCGAGGCCGGCGATATGAACGCGCGAAACCTGCCCGCCGGAGACAGCGGCGAGATCGCACAAGTCGCCAGCCATCTCGACACGCTTCTGGACCGAATCCAGGAACGGGATCGCCAGCTTCGGGAATGGGCGGAAAGCCTTGAACAAAAGGTCGACGAGCGCACCCGCGACCTGAGCGAAGCCAACCGCAAGCTGGAAGAAACGACCGAGCAACTGATCATGTCCGAAAAGCTGGCCGCCGTGGGCGAGATCACGGCCAGCGTCGCACATGAGATCAACAATCCCATTGCGGTGATTCAGGGCAATCTGGAAGTTGCCCGAGGCCTGCTGAATGAAGAAGCCGAAAAGGTTTCAACCGAGTTCCGGCTGATCGACGATCAGGTCTACAGGATCAGCGCCATCGTTTCGAAGCTTCTGCAATTCGCCAAACCCGAGGAGTTCTCGGGGGCGACCAACGTCATTTCACCCGCCGATGTGGTCAAGGATTGTCTGGTGCTGACCCGTCACCAGATCGAGGCGGCAGGGGTATCCATCGTCACGCATCTGGACAGCGATCTACAGGTACGCATATCGCGGACAGAATTGCAGCAAGTTCTGGTCAATCTCATTCTGAACGGGATTCAGGCGATGCCGCAGGGCGGAACGCTGACCATCCGCGTCCGCGATGCGCAGGGCAATGTGGCGATAGATGTGCAGGACACAGGCCACGGCATTCCTGCCGATGTCCTGAAACGTATCTTCGATCCCTTCTACACAACGAAACAGGCCGAAGGCACCGGGCTGGGCCTGTCGATCAGCCAGAAACTGGTAACCCGCGCCGGCGGCACACTTGGCGTACAATCCGAACCCGGCGCGGGCAGTGTTTTTCTGATCACCCTGCCCGCTGTCGCATCCGAATAGCTTGTTCAGAAGTCCAAGTTTTCCACGTTCAGGGCATTTTGCTGAATGAATTCGCGGCGCGGCTCGACCACGTCACCCATCAGTTTGGTGAACAGATCGTCGGCCTCGGCCACATCGTCGATCTTGACCTGCAACAACGTGCGCGCCTCGGGGTCGAGCGTGGTTTCCCACAACTGACCGGGATTCATTTCGCCCAAGCCCTTGTAACGCTGCAATTGCAGGCCCTTCTCGCCTTCTTTCAGGATGGCATCCAGCAGATCGAGCGGCCCATAGATATTCTGCACCCTGTCTTTGCGCACCAATGTCGCCGGATGCGTATAGATATCGCGCAACCCCTGTGTCAGTTGCCCTAGGCGGCGCGCCTCGCCCCCGCGCAAGACGGGGCCGTCCAACGTGCGCATTTCCTCGACCCCGCGCACGATGCGGGTCAGGCGGATGCCGTGATCCTGTGTCGGGCGGCCTTGCCAGCCGCGTTCGTATTCCAGCGCGATCAGGTCCAGCCGTTCGGCCACAGTATCGGCCACGCCTTGCAGATCGGAATCGACACGTCCCGGCAGGAACGCCTCGGCAATCGCGGCCTGTTCCAGAATGTGACGCGGGTAATGCGTGGGAAAGGCTTCGAGGATACGTTTGGTCTGACGGGCCTCTTCGACCACGCGGACCAGATCCTGCCCGATGATCTCTTCGCCCGAACCAAGGCGCAAAACCGCATCATCGGTGCCTTGCTGGATCAGGTAATCCTCGAGCGCCGGTTCATCTTTCAGATAAACTTCCGACTTGCCGCGCGACACTTTGTATAGCGGCGGTTGCGCGATGTAGAGATACCCGTTTTCGATCAGTTCGGGCATCTGACGATAGAAGAACGTCAACAACAGCGTCCGAATATGCGCGCCGTCCACGTCGGCATCGGTCATGATGACGATCTTGTGGTAGCGCAGTTTCGACAGATTGAACTCGTCCCGCCCGATCCCGGTGCCAAGCGCCATTACGAGATTGCCGATTTCCTGGCTGCCGAGCATCCGGTCAAATCGTGCGCGCTCGACGTTCAGGATCTTACCGCGCAGCGGCAGAACGGCCTGCGTTCCCCGGTCCCGGCCCGTTTGGGCAGAGCCCCCGGCGCTGTCACCCTCGACAAGGAAAAGTTCCGTCTTGGAGGGGTCTTTTTCGGAGCAATCCTTGAGCTTGCCAGCCAGATAATTGACATCCATCGCGGTTTTACGGCGAGTCAGTTCGCGGGCTTTTCGCGCTGCTTCACGGGCAAGGGCGGCCTCGATGATCTTGCCGACGATCTGCTTGGCTTCGTTCGGGTTTTCCTCGAACCACTCTGACAGTTTCTCGTTGACCAGACCTTCGACTGCCGGGCGCACCTCGGAACTGACCAGCTTGTCCTTGGTCTGGCTGGAAAACTTGGGATCGGGCACCTTGACCGACAACACGCAGGTCAGACCCTCGCGCGCGTCGTCGCCGGTAAAGTTCACCTTTTCCTTTTTCGCGATTCCGCTTTCCTGTGCGTATTTCTGAATGGTGCGGGTCAACGCGCCGCGGAAGCCGGCCATATGTGTACCGCCGTCACGCTGTGGGATGTTGTTGGTAAAGGGCAGAACGGTTTCGTGATAGCTGTCATTCCACCACATCGCCACTTCGACACCGATATCGTCCCGCTCGCCGGTGATGAAAATCGGATCTTCGATCATCGCCGTCTTGTGACGGTCGAGATACTTCACGAATTCCCTGACGCCACCGTCATAGTGCAAATCGGCCTCAAGTACCTCTTCGGGGCGTTCGTCGCGCAGGATGATGCGCACGCCGGAGTTCAGAAAGGCCAGTTCGCGCAGGCGCTTTTCCAGCGTCTCGAAACTGTAGTCGAGGTTCGAGAACGTATCGGTCGAGGCCATGAAACGCACCTCGGTCCCCTTGCGGCCATCGGCGGGACCGACCTCGCGCAGGTGTTCGGCGGTCTCGCCGCGTTCGAACCGGGCGTAGTGTTCCTTGCCGTTGCGCCAGATGCGCAGTTCCAGCCAATCGGACAGCGCGTTGACCACCGAAACACCGACGCCATGCAGCCCGCCCGAGACCTTGTAGGAGTTCTGGTCGAACTTCCCGCCGGCGTGGAGTTGGGTCATGATGACCTCGGCGGCGGAAACGCCTTCTTCTTCGTGGATTTCGACCGGAATACCGCGGCCGTTGTCGCTGACTGAAATGCTGGAATCGGCATGAATCGTGACGTTCACCGCGTCGGCGTGACCGGCCAGAGCCTCGTCGATGCCGTTGTCGACGACCTCGTAAACCATGTGGTGCAGGCCCGAGCCGTCGTCGGTGTCGCCGATATACATGCCCGGACGTTTGCGGACGGCCTCTAACCCTTTGAGAACCTTGATGGAATCCGCGCCATAATCATCGGGCGACGGTGCTGCTTCGGCCATTCTTTTGTCCCTTCGCACTTTTGTCATTTTATACGATTTTCTGGGGGGGATGTCACGCGTTTACCCCAATATTTAGTGGTGCCGGACCCCCAGATCGGTGGGTCCGCGCGGATCGCCCAAAAGGGCCGGAAACCGCATCGGTAAAACGTCGGTATCGTGTCGGTATTTTGTCGGTGCGAAACGTCAGGTCAGGGCGATGACGACACCCACGACAATCAACAGCCAGCCCGAGATCACATTGGTGCGCCGGATCGCGTTGGGCGAGCTCATGACCCGCCGAATGCGGTCCACGAACAGGGCCAATGAAAGGTTCCCGATCAGCGGGATCAGGAACGACAGGAACACGATCGCGGCAATGTCCGGGGGCGTGATGCGCGACAGGTCGAAGAACCCCGGCAGGACGCCCATGTAGAACAGGATCGCCTTGGGGTTGCCAAGGATCGCCGCCAGACCGGCCATGAACCCCGCCCATGTGCCGGGCCGGGTCAGGCGGCTGTCGGCAGCGATGGAGCGGTCGGCATTACGGACCAGTAAAATACCCATGCCGACGAACATCAGGACCGCCACAATCCGCAGCGCCAGCATGAAGCCGGAAAACACCGACACGATCCAGGTGACGCCGAGAATGGCGAGGAACGGCCAGAGCACATCGCCCACCACCACGCCAAGCGCCAAGGGCCACGCGGCGTTAAACCCGCCCGACATGGAGCGCGCCAGCATGGCGAGCCACACCGGGCCGGGTGTCAGGAACAACACGAGCAAAGCGCCCGCATAAAGCGCGAGATCGGAAAGAGAGAGAGTCATTCGCCCACCGGCAGGGTCAAAGAGCCATCATCGGCCAGAGGCCAGAAGGGGTTCATCGCCACCTCCCAAACATGACCATCGGGATCGGCGTAATAGCCGGAATATCCGCCCCAGAACACCTTTTCCGGGCGCTTGAGTGCCGTGGCGCCTGCCGACATCGCAAGTTCAAAGGCGGTAT
Source organism: Roseovarius sp. PS-C2 (assembly GCF_018862045.1). Lineage (NCBI taxonomy): Bacteria > Pseudomonadati > Pseudomonadota > Alphaproteobacteria > Rhodobacterales > Roseobacteraceae > Roseovarius > Roseovarius sp. PS-C2. The sequence continues at coordinate 195,162 of NZ_JAHKSQ010000005.1, read as the reverse complement.
CCACCTCGGCCTCGGTGCTGAAGTTCTGCGCGAGTGTCATCGCACCCGTGCCGAGGCTGGCATCGGGGCGGCCCTGATCGGCGGCAAGGGCCTGAAGCCCGAACAGCCCCAGCACCAAACCGTTCATCTGATAGAAGCTGATGCCATCCGCTTCCTCTGCCGGGGACCAGCCAAGGGCGGCATAAAACGCCCGTGCACGAGGCAGATCGCGCACACCAAGCGTGATGAGGGTCACACGTTGCGGTGTCATTGCAGGGGCCTTTCGCTGATCTGGCTGATGCCGTCGGTTTCCGTCACCTCGACACTTTGCGCGCGATCACCCAGTTCGGCAAACAATTCCGGGCCGGTGCCCGTCATCCATGCCTGCGCGCCAATAGCGCATATTTCGTCGTACAACGCGGCACGGCGACTGGCGTCCAGATGGGCCGCGACCTCATCCAGCAACAAGAGCGGCGGCGCACCGAAATCGCGGGCCAGTGCGCGGGCATTGGCAAGGATCAGGGACACCAGAAGCGCCTTCTGCTCGCCCGTCGAACAATCCCGCGCCGGAACGCCCTTGGCCGCATAGACACCATAGAGATCGGCCCGGTGCGGCCCGACCAGAGTGCGCCTGGCCGCCAGATCGCGAAACCGGCTTTCGGCGAGGGCATCGGCCAGATCGGCGGGGGTGTCGGGAATGTCGCCCTCGGTTGTTGTCAGTTCGAGGTCGGCGGCAGGAAAGGCGGTTTCGGCCTTGTCCTGCGCTGCACGCAACTGATCGAGCGCATAGAGGCGATTGGCGTGGATCGCGGCGCCGCTTTCGGCCATCTGCCGTTCAAGCGCGATATACCAATGAGCATCGCGCACCTGATCCTTGAGCAACCGGTTGCGTTCGCGCATGGCCTTTTCATAGGTCAGCGTGGCCTCGGCGTGATCGGGCCGGAAACTGAGCGTCATGCGATCCAGAAACCGGCGGCGGCCTTCGGTGCCTTCGATCCACAGCCTGTCCATCGAGGGGATCAGCCACAGAACCCGCGCGATCCGGCCTAGCGCGGTTTGCGAAGCGCTCTTGCCGTCGATCCGAACCTGCCGCGCCGCGCCGTCCTCGGACCACGTTTCGACCTCGTGCACCTGATGCAGGGATTGCAGGAGTCCGGTAACCTTCCACCCCAGGGCCTCGGGGCGGCGGGCCATGTCCTGCGCCGCCGCGCGCCGCAGCCCGCGTCCGGGCGAAAACAGGGACACGGCTTCGAGTATATTGGTCTTGCCTGCGCCGTTCGGGCCGAATATCGCCACGGGCCGCGCATCGAACGTCAGCCGCGCGCCCTTGTGCGAGCGGAAATGCGACAGGGTGAGGTGGGAGAGGTGGAGATCGCCCATCAGCTAGCCCCGTTTTCCTGCAAGAAAGCGGCACGGAATTTTGAAAATTCCGCTCAGCCTCACACCCGCATCGGCATGACGACGTAAACCGCGCTGGTGTCGTTGCCTTCGCGCATCAGGGTGGGATCGCCGGACGAGTTGAACATGAACACGGCGTTTTCACGATCTACCTGGCTGGCGATTTCCTGCAAGTATTTGGCGTTAAATCCGATTTCCAGCCGCTCGTCACCATAGGCGACGGCCAGTTCCTCTTCGGCGGCGCCGCTATCGGGGGCGTTGACGGACAGGATCAGGCGGTCTTCGTCCAATGTCAGCTTCACCGCGCGCGAGCGTTCGGAACTGACGGTCGCCACACGATCCACGGCTTGCGCGAATTCGGCGGCGTCCACCTCGAGCTTGCGGGTGTTGCCCTGCGGGATGACGCGGGTGTAATCGGGGAAGGTGCCGTCGATCACCTTGGAGGTCAGGGTAATGTCGGGCGTGGCGAAACGCACCTTGGTTTCGCTGACCGATACGGCGATCTGCATATCGTCATCGTCCAGAAGTTTACGCAACTCGCCCACGGTTTTACGGGGCACGATCACGCCGGGCATGTCGCCAGCCCCTTCGGGCAGGTCGGCATCGACACGCGCCAGACGGTGGCCATCGGTGGCCACGCAACGCAGCACCTTGCCGCCTTCGGCATCGGCGACGTGCATATAGACTCCGTTCAGATAATAGCGTGTTTCCTCGGTGGAAATGGCGAACTTCGACTTGTCGAACAGGCGGCGCAGAACAGGCGCGGGGGCGCTGAAATTGCTGCTGTATTCCGACGAGGCCATTACCGGAAAGTCCTCTTTCGGCAAGGTGGCGAGGTTGAAGTTCGAGCGCCCGGCCTCGACCGTCAGGCGGCCTGCGGCGCTGTCGTCGGTCAGGGTGACGAGCGCGCCGTCGGGCAGTTTACGCACGATTTCATGCAGGGTTACGGCGCTGACGGTGGTGGCGCCTGCGCGTTCGACCTGCGCCGGGGCCTTGTCGACCACTTCGATATCCAGATCGGTGGCGCGGAAATGCACGGCATCGCCTTCGGCCTCGATCAGGACGTTGGCAAGGATCGGAATGGTGTTGCGCCGCTCGACGACAGATTGCGCCTGCGACACGGCCTTGAGCAGCGTCCCGCGTTCGATGCTGAGTTTCATGCCCTTGCTCCCTGAACCTGAATAGGTGCCGGCCCCGCGCCGGAGGGGCACGTTAGCAACTTCCCCTTGCGGCTCAAGCCTTTTATTGTGTTTTGAGTGCTAAATGCCTGAGCGTCAAGGGCGGCCCCGCATCGAGGCAAGGCCGCTTGTCGCAGTGAACACGGTTTGGGCGCTTCAGCCTTCGAGCGTGCGACGCAGGATTTCCAGATCTTCGGCGATCTGACCGTCCTGGATTTGCAGTTCCTCGATGCGCTTGACCCCGTGCATGACGGTGGTGTGATCCCGGCCCCCGAAGCGGCGGCCGATCTCGGGCAGCGAGCGGCTGGTCATCTGCTTGCACAGGTACATGGCCACCTGACGCGGGCGGGCAAAGGCGCGCAGGCGTTTGGGACCGATCATATCGGACAGGCGGATGTTGTAATGGTCGGCGACCTGGCGCTGGATTTCCTCGACGCTGATCTTGCGCTCGGAGGCGCGCAGCACATCGGCCAGGCAATCCTGCGTCAGTTCGAGCGTGATCTTGTGCCCCACCAGAGAGGCGAAGGCGAAAAGTCGGGTCAGCGCGCCTTCGAGAACGCGGACATTGGTGCTGATGCGGTGAGCGAGGAATTCCAGCACACCATCGGCCATTTCAAGGCCGGGATAGGTTTTGGCGAATTGTTCGGACTTCGATTGCAGGATGCCGAGGCGCAGCTCGTAATCCGTCGGGTGCAGATCGACGACAAGACCGCATTGCAGGCGTGACTTGATCCGCTCTTCGAGGTTGGCAATTTCACCCGGCGCGCGGTCGCCCGAGATGATGATCTGCTTGTTCTGATCGACCAAGGCGTTGAAAGTGTGGAAAAATTCCTCTTGCGTGCTGTCCTTGCCGGCGATGAACTGCACATCATCCACCATCAGAACATCGACCGATCGGAACAGTTCCTTGAAGTCCATCATCTTGCGATCGCGTAGCGCCTGAACGAAACGATACATGAACTGTTCCGCTGACAGATACAGGATGTTCAGGTCAGGGCGTCGGGATTTCAGCTCCCACGCGATGGCGTGCATGAGGTGCGTTTTCCCCAGCCCGACACCACCGTACAAAAAGAGCGGATTGAAGGTTACCGGGCCGCCTTCGGCCACGCGTTTGGCAGCGGCATGCGCCAGCTCGTTGGGCTTGCCAACCACGAAAGTATCGAAGGTGAACCGTTCATCCAACGGTGCGGTGTTCAGCCGATCATCCGAACTGACGGCCCCCGGCCGTGCAGGCGTTTTGGGGTGCTTTTCACCGGACTGGGGCTTTGCGATCACGGGAGCAGAGGTAGGGCTGTGACCGGAATTGGCGGCGGCACTGAATTTCACGCGCCTGATTTGCGGTGCGACCGTGTTCATCTGATACAGGATCAGATCTCCGAAATTCTGAGAGACATAGTTGCCCAGGAAGCTGGTCGGTACGCTGAAAGTGGCCACCCCGTCGGATACTCCGAACAGCTCGAGCGGTTCGATCCAGTTTGTATAATTGTTCTTGCCGACTGTCTTGAGAAGTTCCTGCTTGAGTTGACCCCATTGTTCCTGCGTCATTCGTTCCCGTCCCGCGCTTTGTCACTTCATATTTGCCCCGCGCATAATGAGCACGGGTTGTCGCGTTTCTGCACGAGGGTGAATTTGGAACAAAAGATACCTGCCGTCGCGAAAGGCAACGGATGCCAAGCCCTGTCCCGAGCCCAAATTCCCAATAAACGTGACAGCGCACATACCGCAGCCTTTCCCCACTGGCTGCGACATCGTTGTGCACGTCACATGACGTCTAGTGGACAGGGCGCACGACAACTGTGTTGCCTACGCGCCCACTGGCGTCCGTGGCCGTACCGGTCATGGCCGCCGCTTGTCCCCCCAAGCGTGAATCGCAAGCTGAAGCTAGCAAGTTGCCATGCTAGGCGGCAACTGATCTTCGCGCTTGACATGACGTTTCCGTGAAAAGAATCTCCTGGCGCTTTTCCGGGAGCCATAAAAGAAAAAAGCGCCGGTTTGACCGGCGCCTTTGGGATCAATGATTTAGCGTGAAGCCTTAGCCGAGCGCTTTTACACGGGCCGCGAGGCGCGACATTTTGCGCGAGGCGGTATTCTTGTGGAAGACGCCTTTGGTGACGCCGCGCATCAGTTCGGGTTGGGCGGCGCGCAGGGCGGCCTGGGCTACGTCCTTGTCGCCCGAGGCGATTGCCTCTTCGACCTTGCGCAGGTGGGTACGGATGCGCGAACGGCGCGCTTTGTTGACGGCAAGACGGCGTTCGTTCTGGCGAGCGCGTTTCTTGGACTGGGGCGTATTTGCCATTTGAATCAGACCTCTATCAGGTTTGCGTTGTCTAAATAGCGCGTCGCAAACCCACAGGCCGGCATCGTGATTGCCGTAGCTGATTCTGGCCAGAGCGGGCCGCACGCGCATGTATGACGACGCCCTATAGAGAAGTTTTACGGGTTTGCAAAGCCGAATCTGCCCGCCTTGTCCCACGGCGGCACGGCCTTCGGGATCGTACGAAACGTACGAAACACATGCCCGTTTCGTACGAAACGGAAAAGGGCGCGCCGATCAGGCGCGCCCCGTCGTTCCAGACGCCTGCGATCTTACTTGTCGCGGAACTGCGGCTCGCGCTTTTCGACGAAGGCAGACATGCCTTCGGACTGGTCTTCGGTCGCGAAAAGCGAGTGGAAGACGCGGCGTTCGAACAGCAGCCCTTCGCGCAGGGTGGTTTCATAGGAGCGATTGACCGATTCCTTGATCGCCATCGTGGAGATCATGGATTTCTCGGCAATCTTTTCCGCGACGCTGCGGGCTTCTTCCATCAGTTTCTTGACGGGGACCACGCGGCTGACCAGACCGGAGCGTTCGGCCTCGTCCGCGTCCATGAAGCGGCCGGTCAGGTTCATATCCATCGCCTTGGACTTGCCGATGAAACGGGTCAGGCGCTGGCTGCCGCCCAAACCGGCCATGACGCCGAGATTGATTTCGGGCTGGCCGAATTTGGCGGTGTCCGAGGCGATGATGAAATCGCACATCATCGCCAATTCGCACCCACCGCCCAAGGCATAGCCGGATACGGCGGCGACGATGGGTTTGCGGATGCTCATGATGGCATCGCTCTCGGGGCCGAAGAGGTCTTCGGAGAAGACGTCGACGAAGCCCTTTTCGCTCATCATCTTGATGTCGGCACCGGCGGCGAACGCCTTTTCCGAGCCGGTCAGGATGACACAGCGCACCTTGTCATTCGCCTGTGCCTCTTTCAGCGCCTTGCACAGCTCGGTCATGAGCTGGGCGTTCAGGGCATTGAGGGCATCGGGGCGATTGAGTTTGATAAGGGCGACGTGGTCTTCTATTTCGACGATGATCGTCTCATAGGCCATGAAATCTGCTTTCGCTTGTTTCTGTCAGGACGGATTCCTTACCACGGTCTGCGCATTGATCAACCTCATCTTTGGCAGGAGGGACAATAGAAGCTGGACCGCCCCGACTGCACGATGCGGTGAATCGTGTTGGTGCAGCCCGGTGTGCGGCAGGGCTGCCCCTCGCGGTCGTAGACGTCGAAACTGTGTTGAAAATAGCCAAGTTCCCCGTCTGCCTGCCGAAAATCCCGCAAGGACGACCCGCCTGCGCGGATCGCATCGTTCAGCACGTCGCGGATGATCGGCACCAGTGCCGCCGCGCGGGCGCGCGAGATGTTGCGGCTGCGACGTTTTGGCGAGATTCCGGCGCGATAGAGCGTTTCGCACACGTATATATTGCCGAGTCCGGCCACGATTCGCTGATCCAGGAGGGCGGATTTGATCGGCGTGTTGCGGGTTTTCAGGGCGTCGGCCAGATAGGATTCGTCAAAGGCATTGCCCAGGGGTTCCGGCCCCAGTTTGGCCAGAAGGGGGTGCGTGTCGGCGGCGGCGGTATCCATCAGGTCCATCGCCCCGAACCGGCGCGGATCGTTGAAGGTGATGCGCGCGCCATTGTCCATGTCGAACACCACATGATCGTGTTTTTGCGGTGTGGGGTGATCGTGGTGGAATTGCCCCAACGGATCGCCCGACACGGTCATGCGGCCCGACATGCCGAGGTGAATCAGAAGCGATTCCCCACCGGACAGGTCGGCCAGAATGTATTTTGAGCGCCGCCGCAGGGCCGTTACCCGCTGCCCGGTCAGCCGGGCGGCCATGTTTTCGGGGAAGGGCCAGCGCAGATCGGGGCGGTTGACCTGCGCGCTGGCGATCACCGCACCCTCCATCGCGGGGACGAGGCCGCGGCGCACTGTCTCAACCTCGGGCAATTCGGGCATTCGGGCGTCCTGTGGCAAATGGGGCGCATTGTAACCGCCCCCAACCGCCCTATAAGAAGGGCGGTGACACTGAACGGCAAGGCCCCGCTGCGACAATGACCGAGAAAACCACCCATTTCGGATTTCAGGAAGTGCCCGAGGGCGAGAAAGCAGGGCGCGTGCGCGGTGTGTTCGGCTCGGTCGCGTCGAAATACGACGTGATGAACGATGCCATGAGTTTCGGCATTCACCGCATCTGGAAAGACGCGATGATGGACTGGCTGGCGCCGAGACCCGGCCAGCGGCTGCTGGACGTGGCCGGGGGCACGGGCGACATCAGTTTCCGGTTCCTGAATCGCGCGGGCCGCGGCCATGCCACGGTGCTGGACCTGACCGAGCCGATGCTGATCGAGGGGCGCAAGCGCGCCGAGGCCGAGCAGATGGCGGGCAGTCTGGATTGGGTGGTGGGCGACGCGATGGCGCTGCCGTTCGAGGACAAAACCTTTGACGTTTACACGATCAGTTTCGGCATTCGGAACGTTACCCGCCCGCAAGAGGCGCTGAACGAGGCGTTTCGCGTGCTGAAACCCGGCGGGCGGCTGATGGTGCTGGAGTTCAGCCAGATTCCGAACGACCTGATGCAATGGGCCTATGACCTGTATTCGTTCAACATCATCCCGCGCATGGGGCAGGTTATTGCCGGGGACCGGGACAGTTATCAGTACCTGGTCGAATCGATCCGCAAGTTTCCCGATCAGGAGACATTCCTTGGCATGGTGCGCAGCGCCGGGTTCGAGAACGCGAAGTATCGCAATCTGAGCATGGGCATTGCCTGCCTGCATTCGGGCTGGAAGATCTAGGATGCGCGGGCCTCACAACATTCTGCGCCTGATCCGCACCGGCGCCACGCTGGAACGCACGGGCGCGATGGGTGTGGTGATGGATGCGATGGACGCGCCGCCGCTGGTGCGGGGCACGATGCGGTTCCTGGCCTGGCCGTTTCAATGGCTGGGCTATCGCGGCGATCCCAAGATGCCGCCGGCCACCCGTGCGCTGACGGCGCTGGGCCCGGCCTATATCAAGTTCGGGCAGATCCTGTCGACGCGGCCCGATCTGGTGGGCGAGGATCTGGCCACGCAGTTGCGCGTGTTGCAGGACAAGCTGCCGCCCTTCCCTGTGGAGGTTGCCAAGCGGTCGGTCGAGGATCAGTTGGGGCAGCCCGTGGAAGCGGTGTTCGACGAGTTCAGCGCACCGGTGGCGGCGGCCTCCATCGCGCAGGTGCATCGCGCCACGCTGCGCGAAACCGGCGAAGCGGTGGCCGTCAAGGTGCTGCGCCCCGGTATCGAAAAGGCGTTCCGCAAGGACATAGATGCGTTCTATTTCGCGGCGAAGATGATCGAATTCCTGTCGCCCGCCTCGCGCCGGTTGCGCCCGACGGACGTGATTGCGCATTTCGAGGGCGTGGTCATGGGCGAGCTGGATTTGCGGCTGGAGGCGTCTTCGGCCAGCGAATTCGCGGCCAATACATCCGATGACGACGGGTTTGCCCTGCCGCAGATCAACTGGGCGCTGTCGGGGCGCCGGGTGATGACGATGGGTTGGGCCGATGGCGTGCCGCTGGGCGACAATGCGGCGCTGGATGCTGCCGGGCATGACCGTGTGGCGCTGGGCGAGCGGGTCTTGCAACTGTTCCTGAGCCATGCGCTGCGCGACGGGTATTTCCATGCCGACATGCATCAGGGGAACCTGAAGGTCGCGCCCTCGGGCGAGATCATCGCCTATGATTTCGGGATCATGGGGCATATCGACGAATACACCCGCAAGGTCTACGCCGAGATTCTCTATGGCTTCATCAAGCGCGATTACCAGCGCGTGGCCGAGGTGCATTTCGAGGCCGGGTATGTGCCCGCAGACCGTGACGTGGACGAGTTCGCCCGTGCGCTGCGCGCCGTGGGAGAGCCGATTTTCGGCATGGATGCCTCGCATATCTCGATGGGTAACCTGCTGAGCTACCTGTTCGAGGTGACGGAACGGTTCGGGATGGAAACCCGCACCGAACTGATCCTGCTGCAACGCACGATGGTGGTGGTCGAGGGCGTGGCGCGCTCGCTGAGCCCGCAGATCAACATCTGGCAGGTCGCGCGGCCGGTGGTCGAGGCGTATATCCGCAAGAATATCGGGCCGCATGCCGCTGTGCGCGATCTGCAGAAGACGCTGGCGGTGCTGGCGCGCTATGGGCCGCGGCTGCCCGGTATCGTGGAAAACGCGCTGATCCGGCAATCCATGCCCGCGGTGACCCAGCCCTCTGGCGGGCGGTTCGTGCCGTTTTTATGGGCACTGGGCGGGGCGGGCGCCGGAGCCGCCGTGACGCTGGCGGCAATCTGGATCGGCTGATTTTCGCCTGCGGAGTCGCGAAAATGCGACAGGCGATCAGATGTCGTGGAAAACATCTTTAAAGCGAATTGTTGTCCTCCGAACCCGCCGTTAGACTCCTCCGCAATGACAAATGTGGAGTGGTCGCTTGACCCGTTTTTCCAACATCGCCCTGGCCGCCGCCGCAACGCTATGCCCGATATCGGCGGGTGCCGACAATCTGACGACGACCGTGACCAACAGCTATGGGTTACCGGGCGGGCTGATAGATATGCCCACGGCCGAGATGGCGCCCGACGGGCAACTGTCGGCGACAGCGTTCTATTTCGACGGGTTCGGACGCAGCACGCTGAGCTTTCAGATCACACCTTGGCTGAGCGGCAGCTTTCGCTATTCGGGCACCAGGGATTTAACGCCGCAGTTTTCCACCTATTACGACCGCAGTTTCGACCTGAAACTGCGCCTTGTGAAGGAAGGCGCGTACACGCCAGCCGTGGCCATCGGCCTGCAGGATTTTCTGGGCACGGGCCTGCTCGGGGCGGAATACCTTGTCGCCAGCAAATCCTTTGGCGACCGCCTGAAGGTGTCGGGCGGATTCGGCTGGGGGCGGCTGGGGTCGCGCAATAATTTCGACGGGTTCGGCACGCGCGATCCGTTCAGTTTCGCCGGGGTCGGCACGGGTGGCGATGTAGATACATCCAACTGGTTCCGTGGCGATATCGGCGTGTTCGGCGGGTTCACCTATGACATCACGGACAGGCTGACCTTTGCGGCCGAGTATTCGTCGGACGGGTACGATATCGAACAGGCTGCGGGCGTGTTCCGGCGCGGGTCTCCCTATAATTTCGGCCTGACCTACAAATTGACGCCTGACGCCAATCTGCGGGTGTATTCGCTGTATGGTGAAAAGGTCGGCGTGAGCCTGACCTTTGGCCTGAATCCCAAGAACATGCCTGTTCCCGGCGGGATCGAGCAGGCACCGCTGCCGGTGGCCGTGCGCGACCCGGAGGGCGCACGGAATCTTGGATGGGCCACGCAACCCACGGCGCGCAACGCCCTGTCCGAACAGTTGCAGGATATGCTGGCCAAGGATCAGCTTGACCTTGTCGGGCTGGAGCTGAGCGGAACGGCGGCGCATGTGGCGATCAACAATGCCACGTATGACCAGCCGGCACAGGCCCTTGGCCGCACGGCACGGATCATGACGCGCGCGCTGCCCGCCTCGGTCGAGACGTTCCGCATCACCTTTTCCGAAAAGGGCGGAATGCCCGGAACGACCGTCACCTTGCGGCGCAGCGATCTGGAGCGGCTGGAACATGCGCCTGCCGATCAGGCGCTGGCGGCGGCGCGTTTCGATGACAGCCTGCGCTATGGGGGGATGCCCGCGCCCGTTGCCGACCGGTTCCCGCGGTTCAACTGGGCGATCGCACCGTTCACCCGTATCAGCCTTTTCGATCCCGACAATCCGGTGCGTGCCGATGTGGCGCTGCGGTTCGAAGCGCAAGCCGAACTCGGCAAGGGATGGGTCGCGGATGGCGGCACATCGGTCAAACTGTTCGGGAATCTGGACAAGACCACACAGGTCAGCAACTCGCGCCTGCCACGGGTCCGGTCGGATGCCGCGATTTACGCGCGCGAGGATGGGCCGCGGCTGGATTGGCTGACGCTGAGCAAATATCACCGGCTTGCACCCGATATCTTTGCCCGCGCCACGGTTGGCTATCTCGAACAGATGTATGCAGGGGCCTCGGCCGAAGTATTGTGGCGCCCGGTGAACAGTCGTCTGGCCATCGGCGGCGAGGTGAATTACGTGCAGCCGCGCGATTTCGACGGAGGATTCGGGCTGCGCAGCCGCCGCACCGTCAGCGGCACCATCCCCGAATTCAACGGCCATGCCTCGATCTATTACGATTTCGGCAACGGGTTCCACGGGCAGGTGGATGCGGGCCGCTATCTGGCCGGAGACTGGGGCGCGACCATTTCGCTTGACCGTGAATTCGAGAATGGCTGGCGCGTCGGGGCCTTTGCCACGAAAACCGACGTATCGGCACAGGATTTCGGCGAAGGGTCGTTCGACAAGGGGATTCGGATTACCGCACCGGTATCGTGGCTGCTTGGAACGCCGACGCGGCAATCGCCCACGGCGGTTATCCGGTCGCTGACCCGCGACGGGGGCCAGCGGCTGAATGTCAGGGGCCGGTTGTACGACACGGTGCGCCCCTCGCGACAAACCGATATTGCCGACAGCTGGGGCAAGTTCTGGAGATGAGCATGACCTTCCTGACCCGCCTTGGCCTGTTTGGCTGTGTCGCGACGCTGGCCGCCTGTTCCAGCGTGGAGAACCGGCAGAATGTCTTTACCGTCGGCAAGGCGGTGATCGGCCAGCTTTCGGCGAACAAACCGGCCGAACCCGATCCCGATGAAGTGGCTCGCGTGGCGCAGCATGCGCTGACCCACAGCACCGGACCGCTGGCGATCTATCGTCTGGAAGAACGCAAGGCGGTTGCCATAATCAGGCCGATTGCCCGAAACGGAGCCTATCGGACTTGGGCATCCTATGGCAGTTCCGAACGCCGCAGCGTCAGCAGCCGCAATGGCGTTCTGACGGCCACGCGAGGGCTGGGCAATGATCTGATGTCGTCCGACATCGACTCTCTGCTGGCTCTGGTCAGCCACCGGCAGGCCGGCGCGGCATCTATCGAACAGCGCTATCTGGATGGTGAAAACCAGACTGTCACGATCAGGTCGGATTGTACGGTGTCCCGCGGCGAATCGGAGGCGTTCGCGGATGGAACCGGCCGGACGGTACGGGTCACGCGCATGATGGCGCAATGCGATCAGGACGAACGGCGCGTGACGAACAGCTATCTGGTGACGGATGCCGGTGAAATCGTGCAATCGCGCCATTGGGCGGGGCCGACGATGGGGCACAGTGTGGTGCAACGCCTGCGCTGATCCGGGAACATTGCGGCAAACAAGAAACGGGCCCTTGCGGGCCCGTTTCTGTATTCGTAACGGCAGTTTGCGCAGTCGCGGCTCAGCGGCCGCCGGTGGTGGTGACGACAGGCGCATCATCGCTGCCCGAAGCGGCGACCACGCCAACCAGAATGACACCCGCAACGATGGCGGCCGTGGTGCCGGCCCCAACGCCCAAGCCCAGGGACCCCGTGGTTCCTTGCGACGACACGAACGGATCAGCGTTCACGTTGGCGTTTGTTTCTTCAGCGGCAACCGGAGCAGCGGCCGTAACAGCGAGGGCTGCAGCAGCTGCGATTGTCGAAAACTTTTTCATGACACTCTCCAAACCATTTGGACGACAGTTTCACCCCGAGGGGGTCGGGATCACTATGGCATACATGTCCCGGAAAACAACCTTTATTCGCCTTAAACGGGTAACCGGCGAGGCCTTGCGCATATTTGCAACAAGCCCTGCTTATCCCTGCATCAGCGTGGCCAGCGCCTGCTGTTCGGCCTGCGCCGCGATACGCGCCTGAGTGTCTCCTTGCTCGTGACGCCAGAGGCAATAGGCCAGCATCCGCCAGTGATACCACGGAGCAAGCGCGCGATACCGGTCCGCCATGCCGGGCCACGCGTAACTGGCCAGAAACGCGGCCCTTTCAACGGGTTTCAGGGGGTGTCCCCGGTAGGCAAGCTGCATCGCGGGCGACAGGAATACCGCCAGATCCTCGCACGGGTCGCCTATGGACGGGCATTGCCAGTCGATCAGGCAGGCCGAGTTGCCCGAGACGACCATGTTTCCGGGCACCGGATCGCCGTGCAGCAAGGCCGCCTGCCCCGATGGGGCGACCGAAGGACAGGACGGTTCCAGTGCCGCCGCCGCCCGCGCCGCGTGCGATGAACACAACCGCAGGATGCTGCGGGTCTGATCGGCAAGCGCGGCACTGCCATCGGGGGAACGGCGCAGATTCGCCGGAGGGGCCACGGTATGGACTCGGTGCAGTGCCCGCGCCGCGATGGCGGCCCCCCCGGCCCAGTTCGTTCCCGCGAGATGGCCGTAGATCAGGCAGGGGCCGAGGGGCGTTTCGGCAAAATCCAGAAGCCGGGGGGCGATCCCCTGCCCCTGAAGGTGGTGCAGCACATGGCGCTCGACCTGCGGATCGTTCGGAAACAGCGGGTTTCCGGGATCGCCGGTATAGAGCTTGACGACCACCGGGGCGCCGCCCGGCGCCGTCACCTGCCACAGGCGGTTCGTACGTCCGCCCGACAGCGGGTGCCAACGGCCTTCGACCGCCACGCTGCCATGCGATGCAAGCGCCGCGCGCAGGCTGTCGATCATGGCTTGGTCGGGCTGGGTACTCATCGAAGGCACTGTATCCTGCGCGGTGTCGGGGACACCGGACGCTAAGGCACGGGACGGGCCCAGGCAATAGCCATCACTCCTGTGGCGCGCGCAGGCTGAGCACCTTGTCCGAGGCCACCTCTTGCCCGCCCTCCATGACAAGGGTGATCTGTCCGTCGGAATTGCGCGCCTCGACGATGCGGCCATGCACCTGAACCGGGCTGTCCGACAGGTGTTCGCCATTGGCGAACGAGGCCAGCGTGATCGCGTAACGCCCATGCGGGAGGGGTATGCCGCCCGCCCCGATACCGGCCCAGTCAACCGCCCCGGCCTGAGCCGGGACATCGGTGCGCTGCACCACGATCCCGCGACTGTCGGTCACGACAAGCTGCGCGGTATCCGCCAGCGTGTCGGGCTGAAGGGTCAGGGTGAGCGGAGAGCCATCGAACTGCACCGGAACCTCGGCACGGGCCTCCATCCCGACCCAGCCGGACAGTTGCGCCATGCCGATCGCACCCATCCTGTCGCCAAGGGATTCGAGCAACTGGTTGGTGCGCACCTGCTGTTCGACATTGGAAAAGGTGGCCAGTTGGACGGCAAAATCCTCTGACGCGACGGGGTTCAGGGGGTCCTGGTTGCGCATTTGCGCGGTCAGCATCTTGAGGAAGGTTTCGAAATCCGAACTGAGCGCCGGCTTGTCGGCCACGCCAGCGGATTGAGTGGCTGTCTGGGTCGCGGAGGCGGTTTGTGTCGTTGTTGGGGATATGGATGTCATTTTGAGCCTGTTCAGAGTCTGATATCGACGTGTTCGGTAGAAACGTGCAGGGGTGTGTTAGGGGTGTCCGGTGGCTTGGGCAGGTCCTGCGCCGCAGCGGGGGCGTCGGGGGTGGATTGCCCGGTCTCGCCACCCTGACTGGCCCCGTCATCGCCCTGGCCGAATGTGAATTCAGCGGTGCCATAGCCCAAATCATGGAACTCCTGCGCCAGAATGTCCGCGTGGCGGCGCATCAGGTCGAGCGTTTCGCCACACTCGGCCAGTACGGTCACGACAATCATGCCATCGCCGGGGGCCATGCTGATCCGGACGCGCCCCAGTTCGGCGGGGTTGAGCATCAGTTCCACCGCACGCTCCGGCCCCGGCCCTGCGCCGCGCTGAACGGCCTCGGCCAGTTGCGCGGCGACGTGGCGCGGCAGATCCGGGACGGATGAGGGGGCCGCTGTTCTGGGGGCATGGGGGCCTTCGGCCATAACCGAGCGAAATTCCGTCACCGACATGGACTCTGGCTGAAGAGCGAGCCGTGACAGAGCCTGCGACTCATCCTGCGCGGCGCTGAGCGCCCCTGTCGGCGGCGGCGTTTGCCCGCCTTTCTCGCTGTCAGAAATGGTCGGGACGGAAGCGGGCAGGCCTTGCTGAACAGGGATGTCTTTGCCCAGCGGGACGGACCGTTTGCCCGGCATGGTCAACTCAATATTCGGGGCCATCGCGGAAGAAATACTGTGCGGCGGCACAGCCGTGTCTGCCGTTTTTTGGGCCATATCAGTGACAGATTTATTGGCGCTTGGGCTCATCACAGTCGAAAGTTGTTCCTTTTGCGCCGCTGCCTGCGCCGACGGGATATTGGCAAGATTCGATGCATGGTCCGCACCTGGCCGTTCGCCCGGCCCCACCGGGACGACGAGCAGGAAATCCAACGGGGCATCCGGCATCGGATTTTCATGAGGCTGCTCCGCATCCTGCACTTCTGCG
This sequence comes from Roseovarius sp. PS-C2, assembly GCF_018862045.1. Lineage (NCBI taxonomy): Bacteria > Pseudomonadati > Pseudomonadota > Alphaproteobacteria > Rhodobacterales > Roseobacteraceae > Roseovarius > Roseovarius sp. PS-C2. The sequence goes on along the minus strand of NZ_JAHKSQ010000005.1, from coordinate 179,928 downwards.
GGCTTGTCCCCGGCGTTATCGCCCGCATGCGAAGACTGGTCCGGATCAGGGGTATCGCCGCCCGCGATCTGTCCTGCATCGGCTGCGAACACGGTCCCGAAACTGTCCGGGTGGTCCGTGAGAAGGCGTTTCTCTGTTCCGGGGGCGGGCGAATCGGCCCGGTCCCCCGCTGACGGATCGCTTGGCATAGCAAGGGAAAGGATCATCGCATGCTCCGGGATTTCTTCCTCAACAAATTGAGCATGGCCGATTCCGGTTACTGCTTCTTTACCGGTTTAGGCTCAAATAGAGGTCAGTTCCTTCAATTCGAGGCAAAACAGTGACTGATTTTTTACCGATTCCCCCGCCCGGACCCAAGACCACAACACAGCTGCGCGATAGCACGGCGATGGCCACCGCCAGGAAACTGGAAGCCAGCTTTCTGGCGGAAATGTTGAAATCGACGGGACTGGGGGAACAAAGGAACAGCTTTTCCGGCAGCGCCGGCGAAGATCAGTTCGCCTCGTTCCACCGACAGGCCATAGCCGACCGAATGGTGGAAAGCGGCGGGATCGGGCTGGCCGAGATGTTCTGTAAATCCATGATGGAGACAAGCGATGACTGAAGATACGCCCCAAACCCTGATCGACCGGCTGGACGAGCTTCTGGAAACCGAACGCACCGCGCTTCTGGCCGGGAATCTCGAAACCATCGCCTCGCTTCTGGCGCGGAAGGAGGCCCTGATCGACGCCCTGAACAGGATGCAACCGAACGACCGGGGCGCCCTGGAAAAGCTGCATGAAAAGGTCACACGCAATCAGGCCCTTCTGGACGGTGCACTTCAGGGGATTCGCAGGGTCGCGGCCCGCATGGCGGCGGTGCGCCGGATTCGCCGGTCCCTTGAAACCTACGATCAAAGCGGCCGCCGGCAGGTCATAGACGGCGAAGTGTTGCACAAGGTCGAGAAACGAGCCTGACGCAATTGTTTCAAATGCTGGCAAGACGAACCTTCGGGCTTAGCATTCCATTAGCACTTGTCCCCGATGCTGAACGGGCATCCCGAAACGGATGGCGCAACCACGGACCACTCCGCAGGCTGCATATGTCAGAACGACACCGAGACCGGCCCGGAGGGGCCGGAAAGTGAAATCGGTGCAAAGCACCACAGGCTAAGGAACATTCCATAGCGACCTTCCAGGCACCGCCATGATGCCCGTCACCGCCCGTGACCTTTTTCTTCTTGATGATGACTGGCGCGACGTTACCGCCCGGCGCGCTCATTCTCACCACCTTTCAACTCACCCGAATTCAGGATTAGCAGACAAGGCGTTAGCACCGACTTAACGTTTAGACTTTTCATGGCTTCGCGAACCAGACACCCGGTGCGCGAAAAAATGACAGCGTTCGATACCGGACGGCTGTCGTGCGGCATATCCCGAATTTCCTGTCGCCGAACCCTTCCGCGTTGGCTAAGCATTGCCCATGTCCGCCGATATTTCTCTCACTGCAACCCGACCGATCGTTGCCGTCCTCGCCGTCGTGATCCGCGCCGGTTCCGTTCTGCTGGTTCAGCGCGCCAACTCACCCGATGCAGGCCTGTGGGGGTTTCCCGGCGGAAAAATCGAGTTCGGAGAAGATGTGCTACACGCGGCAGAGCGTGAATTGTTCGAAGAAACCGGCGTCAAAGCCGAGGCGCAGTTTGCATTCAATGCGATCGATGCCTTCGACCATGCTGATGACGGCGCACTGTGTCGGCATTTCGTCCTGATCGCGGTTCAGTGCCATTGGAAAGAAGGGGAACCGGTGGCCGCCGATGACGCTTTGGATGCGAAATGGGTTTCCCTGACGGATATCGAAAACGAGGTTTCGCTCAGCCGTGACGTTGCCAGGGTCGCGCGACAGGCGGCAGGCTGAGATCGGCGCATATCACCCCAGCGTGTCTTTGCCTCTTTGTGTCAGTCCATCGAGCGCTTCGATATCGGTGATCTCGATGTGGCTGCGCTCAGCCCGGACACCATACTCGGACAGCTTTTTCAAGGCGCGGGACAGGCTTTCAGGCTGAACGCCCAGATAGCGCGCCAGGGTGGTCTTATCGAAGGGCAGCGTGACGACCGTTTCGTTCGGCTGCGCTTCTGCATGGATTTGCAGGAAACTCGCCAGGCGCTCGATTGCCTTCATGGATTTGAGCGTTTCGATATGGTCCTGCAACTGGTCATTCACCTCGAGGAAGTGATGCAGCAGTACATTGCCGAAATTCGGGTCTACCCTCAGCGCCTTGCGAACCACTTGCGACGGAAACACGATAGCACGGCTCGGAGTAACGGCGCTCGCATGATGGCTGTATCGCCCATTTCTCATGGCGTCGTTGATTCCCATCGCCTCGCCCTGCGTCTGAACCCGGATCACGGCTTCTTCTCCCGTGCGTCGCACACGATAAAGCTTGACCCAACCCGCCAACAGAACAAAGCACCTGTCGGCTGGTTCGTCATGTATATAGAGTGAGCTCCCGCTTTCGTACTCAACGATTCTGGCATGCGAAACGAGTTCTTCGCGCCTTACCCGGCTAACACGAGACAAAACGGGACAACGCCCTGCCGCAGCAGATACATCTGATCTCATTGGGTTTCTCGTCTTCTGTTCGCGCACAATCACAATACGACTACTCAAGTGTTTTACCACCAAGAAAAGAATCGTCCGGGACGGCAGGCGGCGAAATGAACAATGCGGATCCTATCGTGAACGGGAATGGAATAGGCCTGCCATACGCTCTGTCTTATAAAAGCGTTTCGGTTGTTCCCGCCCTGATCCGTGGTTTGGCCCGGTCTCTTGATCCGGGCGCGCCGGCTCCGGCAAAAGCAGTCTGATCGAGGCGCGCGCCGACTTCCTGGCGGATCGTCTATGAGGCCGAAAGACGGTAAACACACTCGCCACAGATCGCGACATTCGCCAGACAGGCAAGGATGCGGATAAACCCATCAGCGGCGCACAACCCGCTGACTCTATCTGATTTTCAAATTGAAGTGGTGCCGCTGAAGGGACTCGAACCCCCGACCCCATCATTACGAATGACGTGCTCTACCAGCTGAGCTACAGCGGCCCCGTGGAAGCGGCTAATAGCACCGCCAATCGAAGGGGGAAAGACCTATTTTTCGGCTGTTTCCGCCTCTTCCGGTTCAGTATTTTCATCGACCAGTTCCGCATCGACGACATCTTCGTCCGGCTCGTCTTCATCGACTTCCGTTTTGTCCTCGAGGCTTCCCACGATCAGGGGCAGCATCTCAAGGCCCGTCGATGTTGTGATCGCGGCCATCGGCGGCGGCGTCCAGGACAGAGTATCGAAGGCATGACAGTTTTCGCAGGCAGGCGCCCATTGAGCGTGAATATGGTGGCAGTTGTCACAGACCCACGCAGGCCCGCGCGGCGCTGACAATGCGCGCGCAAGCCACCCCTTCACGACGGCATCCGATGCCCCCTCGCCGCGTTCGACCGCGGCCATGATGGTCAGCGCGCGAGCGTCCGGATCGGACTCGACCATGTCGCCAAGCGCGCGGCGGGCACCCGGAAAGTCCTCGGTTGCAAGATGCAGTTCGGCATCCAGCAGCCGGGTTTCACGGTGGTCCGGATGCACCTTCAGAAGTTTCGCAAACCGCTTGAGTCGCTCCTCGGGCGTTTCATCCGGCTCGATCTCGGCAAAGGCCGCGGCCAGGTCGGGATGCGGTTTCACATCCCACGCCTTGCGCACGACGCGGGCCGCGTGTCTTTTCGACCCCTGTTCGATATAGCTGCGCGCCGCGAGAACGGCTGCGGGAATCAGATCCGGGGACAAGCGATTGGCTTCAATCGCCGCCTCGCGCGCCTCGATATCCTTGCCCTCATCCAGAATATCGCGGGCCTCGGACAGGGCCAGAACGGCATCCCGCCGCTTGTGCACATCGCGGGGCAAAGTGCCATATTTCAGCTTGGCGTTCAGTGTCTTGCGCGCACCCTTCCAATCCGATGACTGCGCCTGAAGCTGCAAAAGCGTATTCTGCACTTCATCGTGCCGGGGCTTCAGCGCGAACGCGGTTTCGGCCAGCTTCAGTGCGGTTTCCGTATCCCCATCCAACAGCTTCTGCTTCATCAGGCCACGAACGCCCACAAATCGGGTTTTGTCATTCTTCAAAAGACGCTTGTAAACCTTTTCGGCCTTATCGCGATCGCCCGACATTTCTGCCGCCTGCGCCGTAATCAGGTTGGTCAGTTCCGGCTTGCGCAGATACTTTTCGGCCTTGTTGGCCTTGGACATCGCCAGATCGCCCTCACCCGAGGCCAATGCCATCATTCCCTCGGACAGCGCCCGATATCCCTTTTCCTGCCGGCTGCGATCGAAATAGCGCGAAATCGCGGTTTCATCCCCGTTGATGAATTTCAGGATCGCGACCAGCAACGTGAACAGCTTGAGGAAAATCCAGATCGCGAGAACCAGCAGGATCAACGCGATTACGGCCTTCAACGGCGTCAGGTTGATCTCGAACCCGGCGAAAACGATGCGCACGCCGCCTTCGAGCTCCAGCAAATGTCCCGCGCCGAACGCCGCAGCAGCAACAAGAGCGATGAAAACAACAATCTTTATAATCGACCAAAGCATAATGTGCCCCTCGCTCTCAGTTCATGTCCTGGGCCAGGTTTTCTGCCGCGCTCACGGCCTGCAACCGCAGCGCAACCTGTCCTGCCCAGTCTGACAATTCGGCACGCCCGGCTTCGGGCAGTGCTTCGATTTCGGCCAGTGCATCCTGCAATCGTCCATCGCGGGTGGCCGCCTCGGCACGCGACAGAACCGCATCGGGGTCATCGCCTTCGCGTGGCGTCAAAGACCGTATGCCCAACTGATCGCGCAGGAACCCGCCAACCCCAGCGCCCTCCCCGGTCGACTGGCGGGACACGGCCAGCGCGCGGCGCGCAGCATCGGGGAAGCTGTTTTGCAACTCGCTCAATGTCGGAACGCCACTGTTGGCCGCATCGGCCAGCGCATCGGGCACCGATGCCCCTGCAGCCTCCAGATCGGCCACTGCCGAGGCAAACCCGGTTCCCGTATCCAACGCTGTCTGGATTCGTGTCAGGGCGGCACGCCGCATGGTGGCCTGGGCCGTTTCCTCGGCGCTTTCCTCCATGGCGCGGGCGTCTTGGGCCATCGCCTCGATCTCGGCACGCTGTTGTGCCATCGAATCCTGCAATGCCTTGAGTTCCCGCTCATACGCGGTCACCGCGGCGTCCGATGCGGCCTCGCCTACCGGGCGTTTTTCCACTTCGGTCAACCGGGCATCAATGTCGTCCAGTCGCGCCGTTACCTGCGACACCTGATCCGACACCCCGTCCAACCGGGACATGATTTCAGCCTGCGCAGTCTCGATTCCCGCGGCGTCCAGCGTTTCCGGCATCGCGTTCAGCTTGCTTTCGATCCCGTCAATGGCCGCCGACTGATCTTGCAGACGTTGTTCCACATCCTGTTGAAATCCGGCCCGGTCATCGCTGGCAAACGGCCAATCCGGCGAGACATAGCGCGCCACACCAAACCCGACAAGCGCGGCAGCGACACCGCCCAACACCAAGGGAAAAAACCCGCCCTTGCGGATCACAACCTGTTCTGTCGTGACGGGCGCAGGGGGCGCACTTATCTCGTCTGGCTGGTCCCCGGTATCGTCATCTTCCTGAACGGGGTCTTCGGCAGCGGTCTCATCCTCGGCTGTCTCGTCGTTACTGCCTTCTGGCGCGTCATCCGTCATGTCGACTTCGCCAGTCTCGGCTTTCTCATCCTTCTTGTCTTGATCGATTTCAGGAGTGTCAGCCTCGTCCGGGCTGGTTCTTACATCCTCGGCTGGCGCTTGGGTTTCTTCGCCAACGCCTTTGTCAGATGTCTTCTTGTCAGCCACTTTGAACCACCCTTTCGAATCCAGCCAATCCGGCGCACGCCAAACGACCTTACTTTGCTGCGTTTCCACCCTCAAGCCGCTTGGCCGCGTCTATTGGCCCCTGCATTGCATCCAGCATCGCGGGCGCGGACGGGTGCCGTGCGATCACCACGTCCCTGACGAGTCCCGCAGGTATTTCGGCGCGCGCATTTTCGCTGATCGCGACAGCCCACAAAGGTGCCCTCGCCTTAAGGCCCTGACAGAATACGCGTGCCGAACGCGGCGAAAACAGGGGAACGATCACCGGCGTTCCCCGTTGCAGGGCCGCCTTGGCCATATCGTTCAGATCAACCGCAACCTGACGATACAATATGGCTTCATGTGTCTCTATTCCTGCCAAAGTCAGATCCCCGGAAATATTCCCGGCGGCATGTTCACCATGAATATGCAAATACGGGCCCTGCACCTCGTCGGCCAGAATGCGCGCCACAAGGCTCGGCGCATCCCCGCCACAGGCAACAACGCTCATGCCGGCCTCGCGGGCACTGCGGGCCGTCGCATCGCCCACTGCATATGCCGGAAGATCACGGCGATCCGACAACGCGGCAAAAGCCTCGACTCCATGACGTGACGTGAAAATCAGTGTTCGGAAGCGCGATAAATCAGGCAGCGAACCGCATCGTTCGATCTTCAGAACGGGCGACAGAACGATCTGCACCGTGTCCCCGAACCGGCGTCGCACCTGATCGGCAAAGGCGGCACCCGATGGATCTGGCCGCGTAATCAGGATCGTGGGCACCATTCTCTGTCCAGAGTTGTTTGCATGCCCTTCCGGTGTTACCTGCCTGTAAAGCAACACGCAACGGCAGACCCCATGCGCTCCTCTCTTACCATCCTCGGGCTGGAAAGCAGCTGTGACGATACGGCGGCGGCAGTGGTCCGCTCCACCGACGAGGCGTCGGATATCCTGGCGTCGGTCGTTTACGGTCAATCCGACCTGCATGCCGCCTTTGGCGGTGTCGTGCCGGAAATCGCCGCACGGGCCCACGCCGAAAAGCTGGATACCTGCGTGAAACAGGCTCTGACCATCGCGAACCTGACATTGAACGATATCGACGCCATCGCAGTCACGGCTGGCCCCGGCCTGATCGGCGGCGTGCTGTCGGGCGTCATGTGTGCCAAGGGAATTGCCGCCGCGACGGGGCTGCCGCTGATTGGCGTGAATCATCTGGCAGGGCATGCGCTGACGCCGCGACTGACCGATAACATTGCCTATCCTTACCTGATGTTGCTGGTTTCCGGGGGGCATTGCCAGTTTCTGATCGTGCGCGGTTGCCATGATTTCAGCCGCCTTGGCGGCACGATCGATGATGCGCCGGGCGAAGCGTTTGATAAAACCGCGCGCCTGTTGGGTTTACCGCAACCGGGGGGGCCGGGGGTGGAGCGGGAGGCGGAAAAGGGGGACGCGGCGCGGTTTCGGTTTCCGCGGCCGTTGCTGGACCGGCCGGGGTGCGACATGTCGTTTTCGGGGCTCAAAACCGCCGTGCTGCGGGCGCGCGATGCGTTGATCTCGGAAAAAAGCGGCCTTTCAAGGCAGGACAGAGCCGATTTATGCGCGGGCTTTCAAGAGGCCGTCTCGGACGTGCTGGCGGAGAAAACACGCCGGGCGCTGGACATCTACATGGCCGAAGCCCCCGAAACGCCGACATTGGCCGTGGCCGGGGGCGTTGCGGCAAATCGTACGATTCGTACGAAACTGGAGGCCGTTTCGTACGAAACCGGTGTTGGTTTCGTCGCGCCGCCGCTATCGCTGTGCACCGACAACGCGGCAATGATCGCCTATGCCGGAATCGAACTGTACCGCGCCGGGCATCGCGACGGGCTGGACCTGGCCGCGCGGCCGCGCTGGCCGTTGGATCGCAGAAGTCCGGCCATGCTGGGCAGTGGCAAGAAGGGGGCCAAGGCATGATCACGATTCTGGGCGCGGGCGCCTTCGGGACGGCACTGGCGATCTCTCTGGCGCATAAGGGGCCGGTGCGCCTGTGGGCGCGGGATGCCGATCATGCCACGGAAATGCAGAAAACCCGCCGGAACGAGCGGCGGTTGCCGGGTGTCGATCTGCCCAAAAACATCACGATTTCAACCGATTTAGAGCCTGTTTCCGGTCAGAACCCGACATTGCTGGCCGTTCCGATGCAGCGCCTGCGCTCGGTCCTGAACGATTACACCGACGCGCTGTCCAACGGGATGCTGGTGGCCTGCTGCAAGGGTATGGAGCTCAGCACCGGAATGGGGCCGACGCAGATCATCGGGGCCGAACTGCCCAAAGCGACCCCGGCCATCCTGACCGGCCCGTCCTTTGCCGCCGATATCGCGCGCGGATTGCCGACCGCGCTGACACTGGCCTGCGCGGACGAAACTGCGGGCGAGGCACTTCAACAGGCGCTGAACACGCCGAACCTGAGAATATACCGCACCACGGATGTGACGGGGGCGGAACTGGGCGGGGCGCTGAAAAACGTCATGGCGATCGGGTGCGGCGCGGTTATCGGTGCCGGGTTGGGCGACAGCGCGCGCGCCGCCCTCATGACGCGAGGCTTTGCGGAAATGGCGCGCATGGCAACGGCACTTGGCGCGCGGCCCGAAACCCTGTCGGGGCTGTCGGGCTTTGGCGATCTGGTGCTGACCTGCACCTCGGATCAGTCCCGAAATTACCGTTTCGGGCTGAGTTTGGGCCGAAATGAAGTATTCGACAGCTCGGTTACGGTGGAAGGCGCGGCCACCGCGCGCGCCGTGTGTGACCGAGCGGCAGAGATGGGGATCGACATGCCCATCAGCCGCGCCATCACCGCCCTGATCAGTGGCGAATTGCAGGTTGATCAGGCTATGGATATGCTTTTGTCACGACCACTGAAGGAAGAACGATGCTGATAGCCCTTATCGCCCGCGACAAACCCGGCGCCCTGCAAACCCGTCTGGACAACCGCGATGCGCATCTTGCCTATATCAAGGAAACCGGCGTCGTCGCGCAGGCAGGTCCCTTGCTGGACGACAGCGGCAACATGGCGGGATCGCTGGTGATCCTCGATGTCGAAACGATGCAGCAGGCGCAGGACTGGGCCGACCATGACCCATATGCCAAGGCGGGCCTGTTCGGGGCTGTCGAACTGATCGAATGGAAAAAGGTGATCTGAGACATGCGATACTGGCTGTTCAAATCCGAACCATCGACCTGGGGCTGGGACGACCAGATCGCCAAGGGCGATACGGGCGAGGAATGGGACGGCGTGCGCAACTATCAGGCCCGCAATTTCATGCGTGAGATGAAGGTGGGCGACCGTGGCTTTTTCTATCACAGCCAGAAGGAAAAGGCCGTGGTCGGCATTGTCGAGGTGATCGCCGAGGCCCACCCCGACAGCACCACGGATGACGCGCGTTGGGACTGCGTGGATATCAAGGCCATCGCCCCGGTTGAAACGCCGGTCACACTGGACATGATCAAGGCCGATGAACGGCTGTCCGACATGGTGCTGGTGAAGAATTCACGTCTGTCCGTTCAGCCCGTCACCGAAGACGAATGGCGCATCGTGTGCGACATGGCCGGTGTGAAAGCCTGAATATGAACGGAGGGCGCCGGGCCATATATCGCCGACACCCTCCGCTACCCCACGTGCTCCCTACTCACCACACGTGTCTCTGGATCAGGTCCCGGCCATACTGGCCTTTGGAATGACATTACGGCAAAGCGCGCCGTGAACCAAACGCCGAATACCTAGAATACCCTTCAAATGGAAAACGCCCGCGCAAAGGCGGGCGCTTCACGATACGTTGGGCAGTGTCAGCCGTAGACCGACTCTTTGCCGAAATGCTTGGTCAGCATGTAATAGACCACGGCGCGGTATTTGTTGCGCTCGGACCGGCCATAGGTGTCGAGAGCCTGATTGATCGCATCCATCAGTTGCGGGCCATCCGCAAGGCCCAGCTTCTTGACCAGGAAGTTGTTCTTGACGGTTTCAAGTTCGGCTTCCTGGGTTGCGGCCACCGTAGATGCATCCGCATTGTAGATCGCCGGCCCGCAGCCGATGGTCACCTTTGTCAAAAGGTCCATATCCGGCGTCATGCCGCATTTGTTGCGAAGATCATCGGCATATTGAGCAATCAGCTCGTCACGCTTTCCCATACTGTCTCTCCCACCTGTCCGGCCAATCCGCCGGTTTTCCGTGTTGATACATCAGCCCCGAATGGCGCTGATTGTCACGATAACGGCAGATCAGCGGGGCACAAAGGGAAAACTTGGGGCCTTCTCCCCGGACCGCGCAAAGAAAAAGCCCCGGTCGCCAAACCGGGGCTTTCATGGCAAGTCGCCTGACTCTGCGTCAGTAACGATAATGCTCCGGCTTGAACGGGCCTTCGGGTTTGACCCCGATATAATCGGCCTGTTCCGGGCTGAGCCGGGTCAGCTTCACGCCGATCCGGTCCAGATGCAGGCGGGCGACCTTTTCATCCAGATGCTTGGGCAGGATATAGACCTCGTTGTCGTATTTTTCGCCGCTTTGCCACAGTTCGATCTGGGCCAGCACCTGATTGGTAAAGCTGGCCGACATCACGAAGCTGGGATGCCCCGTGGCGTTGCCAAGGTTCAGCAGGCGGCCTTCGGACAGAAGGATGATACGGCTGCCCGAGGGCATCTCGATCATGTCCACCTGATCCTTGATGTTGGTCCATTTGTGGTTCTTCAGGCTGGCGACCTGAATTTCGTTATCGAAGTGACCGATATTGCCGACGATGGCCATGTCCTTCATCTCGCGCATGTGTTCGATGCGGATCACGTCCTTGTTGCCGGTGGTGGTGATGAAGATGTCGGCGCTGGCAACCTGATCTTCCAGCGTGGTCACCTCGAATCCGTCCATCGCAGCCTGAAGGGCGCAGATCGGATCGACTTCGGTCACTTTCACGCGCGCACCGGCCCCGCGCAGCGATGCGGCGCTGCCCTTGCCCACATCGCCATAGCCGCAGACGACGGCGACCTTACCGGCCATCATCGTATCGGTGGCGCGGCGAATACCGTCGACCAGGCTTTCCTTGCAACCGTATTTGTTGTCGAATTTCGACTTGGTCACGCTGTCGTTCACGTTGATCGCCGGGAAGGGCAGGTGGCCCTTTTCCATCATCTTGTAGAGACGATGCACGCCGGTGGTGGTTTCCTCGGACACGCCCTTGATCATGTGGCGCTGACGCACGAACCAGCCGGGGCTTTCGGCCATGCGCTTGCGGATCTGGGCGAACAGGGCTTCTTCCTCTTCGCTGGTGGGGTTGGCGATCAGGTCTTCCTCGCCCTCCTCGACGCGCGCGCCCATCAGGATATAGAGGGTCGCATCGCCGCCATCGTCCAGGATCATATTGGCGCCGCCGTCTTCGAACTGGAAAATCCGGTCGGCGTAATCCCAGTATTCCTCCAGCGTCTCGCCCTTGATGGCGAATACCGGCGTGCCGCCCTCGGCAATCGCGGCGGCGGCGTGATCCTGCGTGGAAAAGATGTTGCACGAGGCCCAGCGCACCTGCGCGCCCAGTGCGACCAGCGTTTCGATCAGAACGGCGGTCTGGATCGTCATGTGCAGGCTGCCCGCGATACGCGCGCCTTTCAGCGGTTGGCTTGCGCCATACTCCTCGCGCAGGGCCATCAGGCCGGGCATCTCGGTTTCGGCGATATCCAGCTCCTTGCGGCCGAACGCCGCCAGGGTGATATCCTTGATGATATAGTCCTTCGCCATCCGGGTGGCTCCTTGCAATTCGGTGCTTTGGGTTGCAGATAGCACTGGTCCCGCCTTTGGGCAACGTCCGCCCCGCGCCACAACGAGGCTTTGATGAAACAACCCCGCGCCTGGCAAAAAATGCTATCGGGCCGCCGTCTCGATCTGCTCGACCCGACACCCGTCGATATCGAGATCGGGGATATCGCCCATGGCCTCGCCTTCGTGGCGCGCTGGAACGGGCAGACCGAAGGCGACTACGCTTATTCCGTGGCCGAGCACTCGCTGCTGGTGGAACGGCTCTATACACGCCTGACACCCGGCGCCCCGGCAAAATGGAAGCTGGCAGCGCTTTTGCACGACGCACCGGAATACGTGATCGGAGACATGATCTCGCCGGTCAAGGCGGCGGTCGGGCCGGGATACGATGAGCTGGACAAGCGGCTGGCCGCGGCCATTCACATCCGCTTCGGCCTGCCCGCCGCGATCCCGGCGCAGGTCAAGCGGCAGATCAAGAAGGCCGACAGGATCAGCGCCTGGATGGAGGCCACGCAGATCGCCGGATTCTCACAGCAGGAAGCCGACAAGTTCTTCGGCCATCCCGACCCGGCATTGATCGACGGCCTGTCGATCCTCTTGCGCCCGCCCATGGAGGCCCGCGCCGAATATACGGCACGGCATTCGGCGCTTCTGGACGATATGGGATGATCGGAATCCGGCGCGCCGCGAGGCTCGACGCCCGCGACCTGGCAGACCTGCTCAACGCCATCATCCGCAAGGGCGGCACCACGGCGCTCACACGGGAACTCGACCGCGAGGCGATGCTTGGCTGGATCGACCACGCGCCGGAGCGATCCGCCTGGCATGTCGCCGAGGCCGACAGAGGCGACATTCTCGGAGTCCAGCTTATCGAACCGCACCCCGACCTGCCGCCCGAGGCCTGCGATATCGCGACCTTCGTCAAGTCCGGCACGACCGGGATCGGAATCGGCTCAAGGCTTTTCGAAGCAAGCAGGCGAGCCGCCTGCGATCTTGGCTATCTCTGGATAAACGCCACCATCCGCGCCGACAACGCCGGTGGGCTGGCCTATTATCAAAGCCGCGGCTTCGAAACCTGTGCCCGTCACCCCGACCAGCGCCTTGCAAACGGACAGGGCGTCGACAGGATTTCGAAACGCTACAGGCTTTGACGCCCCCACCCTTCTTCCTGCCCCAAATATCCCCGCCGGAGGCATCCGACGGCGCCAGGGGCGCAGACGCCCATTACCGGGGGCTGCGTTTGGCCAGAATGCGCTGAAGCGTGCGGCGGTGCATGTTCAGGCGGCGCGCGGTTTCGCTGACATTGCGATCGCACAGTTCGTACACCCGCTGAATATGTTCCCAGCGCACGCGGTCCGCGCTCATCGGATTTTCCGGGGGCGGCGGCAATTCGTCATCGCCCGCCAGAAGCGCGCTGGTGATGTCCGTCGCATCCGCGGGCTTGGACAGGTAATCGGTCGCGCCGATCTTGACCGCGGCAACAGCGGTGGCGATAGCGCCATATCCGGTCAGAACGACGATCCGGCTGTCGGGCCGCTTTTCGCGGATGGTTTCGACCACATCCAACCCGTTGCCATCCTCCAGACGCAGGTCGCAGACCGCATAGGCGGGCGGGCGGGCCATGGCGATCGCCTTGCCTGCGGCGACGGAGCCGGCCGTTTCCACCTCGAAACCGCGCTTTTCCATGGCCTTGGCAAGACGGCGCAGAAACGGCTCGTCGTCGTCGACCAGCAGAAGCGACCTGTCGTTTCCTATATCCTGCGGAGTCACGGCCATTTCGAAGTCCTTCCCAAACGCGCACATTCGTATGCGATAAACCTAGCTTGCGCCATTCGGTGCGTCAAACAGGCGCAGCGCCTTACATCGCATCCACGAAGCACTGTACCCGATCGGCCATTTCCTCGGGGCTGGTATCACGGCGGAAGAATTCGACAAAGCCATATTCGGGCAATGTCAGGTAGGTGCTGGTCGAATGGTCGACCAGGTAATAGTCCTCGTTGCCCGCTGTCGGCTCCTGTTTCTGGTAATAGGTGCGATAGGCCTTGCTGGCGGCCTTGACCTGTTCGGCCGAGCCGGTCAGCCCCAGCATACGCGGATGCAGGTTTTCGGTGAAATCCGCCACAACCTCGGGCGTATCGCGCTCGGGGTCGATCGAAATGAAGACGGGTTTCACCATCGTGCCGCGCTCTTCCAGGATTTCGACGGCAACGGCATTGCGCGAGGTATCCAGCGGGCACACATCCGGGCAGAAGGTATAACCGAAATAGATCAGCGCCGGCTGGTCGATCACGTCCTTGTCGGTCACCGTTTCGCCGGTTTCACTGATCAGCGTGAACGGCCCGCCGATCTGCGACATGCCACCGGCTACCTGACCTGCCCGGCACTGGGCGAACCTGTCGTCGCCCCCCGATCCCAAGGTCATGACATAGACCAGAATCAACGCCGCCGCCAAAGACCCCGCAGCAGCAATCGCTATTGTCCGTGTCATGGGTATATCCTCATTCTTCTGGGCATGTTTTTCGTGCTATGGCACATCTAGCACCGGAACACGAACTTGCAACGGGACCAGAGCGCGCAGATGACGGATATCTCGCCAGGCGTTTTCAAATCACGCAGCCGCGGCAACTGGATCAGGCTGCGCACCCTGATCCTGTTGCGATGGTGGGCGATTGCCGGGCAGATTTCGGCGCTGGTGGTGGCGCAGCGGCTGTATGACCTCAATCTCGAAATCGGGCTGTGCTATCTGGTGGTCGGCGTGTCGGTGATCTCGAACCTCGTGGCCACGTTCATCTACCCCGAAAACAAGCGCCTGTCGGAACGCGAAACCCTGCTGGTGGTCCTGTTCGACATGCTGCAACTGGGACTGATGCTGTATCTGACCGGCGGGCTGAACAACCCGTTCTCGATCCTGATCGTCGGGCCGGTCACCGTGTCGGCCTCGGCGATCTCGTCGCGTTCGACGGTGTTTCTGGGCCTTACGGCGATCCTGATCGTTTCGGTGCTGGCCAAGTTTCACCTGCCGCTGCGCACCGATATGGGGTTTGTCCTGCGAATGCCGCATATTTTCCTGTTCGGCAACTGGGCCGCCATCGTGATCGCGGTGGTGTTTCTGGGGGTGTATTCCCGCTGGATCGTCTCGGAAATGGATGCGATGTCGAACGCGCTGCAGGCCACGCAAATGGCCCTGGCCCGCGAACAGAAGCTGACCGATCTGGGCGGCGTCGTGGCGGCGGCGGCGCATGAGCTGGGCACGCCCCTGGCCACGATCAAGCTGGCCAGTTCGGAACTGGCCGAGGAGCTGGAAGAGCACGAGGACCTGCGCGACGACGCCCTGTTGATCCGCGAACAGGCGGATCGGTGCCGCGATATCCTGCGTTCGATGGGGCGGGCGGGCAAGGACGACCTGCACCTGCGCAAGGCCCCCCTGACCGCCGTTCTGGAAGAAGCCGCCGAGCCCCATCTGGATCGCGGCAAGACGATCCATTTCGACCACGGGCACGATTCGGGCGCGATCGATACGCAACCGACGATCTATCGCCGCCCGGAGATCATCCACGGGCTGCGCAACCTGGTGCAGAACGCCGTGGATTTCGCCGCCGAAAACGTGTGGATCGAAAGCGGCTGGAACGACAAGACCCTGACATTGCGCATCATGGATGACGGGCGCGGATATTCCACGCATGTTCTGGGCCGGATCGGCGAACCCTTCATGCGCCGCCGCAGCATCGGCGCCGACCCGCGCCGCCCGGAATACGAGGGGATGGGCCTTGGGCTTTTCATCGCCAAGACGCTGCTGGAACGATCCGGCGCCACCCTGAGTTTCGCCAATGGCAGCGACGCGACCGATCCGGGCAGAAACCCGGCTCACCATATCGGCGCCGTTGTCGAGGTCATATGGCCGCGCAAGCAGATCGAAGCCGAAAACCCCGAAAGCCGTTTGCCCACGGGACAGAACCAACCTTTCAGCGCTTGAAATCAGGCTGTGTTCACTTTGGTTAACCCTACGTTAACCAAGAGCTGTCATGCCTTGACTTGGCCGCAGTGAAAGGATGGTTCTGTAAATGGCTGGTTTACCGCTATGGGCCTGGGCTGTCGTGCCCCTTGTGTCCATGTTGATCGCTCTGGGTGTCGTCTGGTTGATTTCCGCGCTGCCCGGACGTGGCCTTTCCCGAACGGCGCAGACGCAGGGCCCCTCCTCCGGCGGCGTGCATTTCCTGTTCGAGCATGACGACCTGGCCGATCACGACCTGCGCATCGAAATCACCTCGTGCAGCCCGAACAACTGGCCCGGCATTCACGACTGGCTGAAATACCGCTTTCCCGACCTCCCGAAAAGCACACGGGACCTGCCCGATGGGGAAACGGTATTGTCCGCCGCAGAGGGCACGGACGACGCCCGGCTGAGGATCGTCAGGCAGGGTATCATCACGCGCCTGACGCTGACCGATCCGGCAACGGGCGATGCTGCCGAGCGACAGGAGCGTATGCGACTGACGGTTCGTCAGCGGAAATGGGGCAGATGCCTCAACAACGCGTCATGCGGCATCGTGGTGACAAGCGATACCGGGCGGATTCTGTGGACGAACACCGCGTTCGCGGCGCATGGCATTCGCGATGCAACGGCCCTGTTTCCCGATGCCGGGGATCTGCCCACCGCCGGGGAAACGAAAACCGGGCGTCACCGCCTTGACGACGGCACAAACAGCCGCTGGTTCGAAACCCGCACGATCCGCGCCGAAGACAACATCATTCACTATATTTCCAACGTCACGGAAATCGTCACCGCCGAAACCGTCCGGCGTGAATTCGTCCAGACCCTGACCAAGACATTCGCCAATCTCACCACCGGGCTGGCCGTGTTCGATCGGGACAAGCAACTGGCCCTGTTCAACCCCGCCCTTCTGGACCTGACCAGCCTTGGCCCCGAGTTCCTGAGTGCACAGCCCAACCTCATGAGCTTTTTCGACAAGCTGCGCGACAATCACGTCCTGCCCGAACCGCGCAGCTATGCCGACTGGCGGTCGCAGATCCTGCAAATGATCGAAGCCGCGTCGGACGGGCTCTATCGCGAAACCTGGAGCCTGCCCTCGGGGCTGACCTACCGGGTGACCGGGCGACCGCACCCCGACGGGGCCATCGCCTTTCTGTTCGAGGATATCACGGACGAAATTTCGCTGACCCGGCGGTTCCGCTCGCAGGTCGATCTGCGGCAGGCGGTTCTGGACAACCTGTCCGATGCCGTCGCCGTCCTGTCGCCGACGAACACGCTGTTGCTGTGCAACGACGTGTGTTCGCGCCTGCTCGGGATCGACCCGGACAGTTGCTTTGCCGAACTGAGCCTGCGTGACCTGACCCGCATCTGCAACGAGCGCATCCCCGATCCGGCCTTCTGGTCCCGTGTCGAATCCCGGCTCGACGCTCGGCGTCTGTCGGAGCCGATCCAGGCCGGGCTGACCTCATCGGACGACGAGGCGCTGACCTGCCGGATCACACCGCTTCCCGGCGGGGCGTCGATGCTGACCATCGGCAAGATCAACCCCGGCTGGACTCCGGCATCCCACTCACTGTCCGACGCGGGCTGATCGCGCTTGCAGGCGGTCGCGGGCCGTGTAGTCTCGGCCCATGTCAGAGCGGGCCCGCACACTTCACCTGAATTCCCCCGACCGGACTTGCGCCGTTGCACAGGCGCTTGCGCCGCATCTGGCGGCGGGCGACGTGATCCTGTTGTCGGGGCCTGTCGGCGCGGGCAAATCGCACTTTGCGCGCTGCCTGATCCTCGCCCTTCTCGACGCCCCCGAGGATGTCCCCTCGCCCACCTACACGCTGGTACAAACCTATCCGGGCCGCAGCGGAGAGATCTGGCATGCGGACCTGTACCGCCTGACCGATGTCGGAGAGATCGAAGAGCTGGGCCTGATCGAGGCGTTCGAGGATGCCATCTGCCTTGTCGAATGGCCCGACCGCCTGCACGAACTGGCCCCCGAAACCGCTCTGCGGATTGCACTGGAATCCCCGGATCAGGATGATACCCGGACGATGCGCCTTGAATGGAACGCGCAGGATTGGGACGCCAAGCTGAAAGATATCTGCAATGACTGACCGCACCGGGGCGATCCGCGCCTTTATCGACAGCACCGATTGGGCCGGGGCGGCCACCGCGCCACTGGCCGGAGATGCCTCGAACCGCCGCTATCTGCGCCTGACCCACCCGGTCAGCGGCCAATCCGCCGTGCTGATGGACGCCCCGCCCGAGCGCGGCGAGGATGTGCGCCCCTTCATTCATATCTCGGAATACCTGACCGGCACCGGCCTCAGCGCGCCGCATATTCTGGCGCGCGACACTCAGGCCGGGTTCCTGTTGCTCGAAGACCTGGGCGACGATCTGTTCGCCTCGGTGATCCCGGACCGGCCCGAGATTGAAAACAGGCTCTATTCCACCGCAACAGACCTGTTGGTCACGCTGCATGACCACGATACGCCCGACGGGCTGGACAGCTATTCGCCCGCGTTGATGGCCGATCTGGCCGCGCTGGCCTTCGACTGGTACTTGCCCGCCACGGGCAATACCGACCCTGCCGCGCGGGAACGGTTCCTTGCGGCCATGCTAAGCGCCCTCAGCCATCACGCCGAAACGGCCGATGTGCTGATTCAGCGCGACTATCACGCGCAAAACCTGCTTTGGCTGCCCGACCGCACCGGAGTGGCGCGCGTGGGCCTTCTGGATTTTCAGGATGCCATGCTGGGCCATCGCGCCTATGATCTGGTCTCGCTGTTGCAGGACGCCCGCCGCGATGTTCCGCCCGCCATCGAAGACGCGATGATCGGCCACTACATCGCCGAAACCCACGCCGCTCCCGAAACATTCCGCACCGCCTATGCCGTGTTGGGGGCGCAGCGGAATCTGCGCATCCTTGGTGTGTTCGCCCGCCTGTGCCTCCGCGACGGCAAGGCGCACTATGTCGATCTGATCCCGCGGGTCTGGAACCACCTGATGCGCGATCTGGAGCATCCGGCGTTGACCGATGTCGCGCAAATCGTCCAAAACACCCTTCCGCCCCCCACCCCGTCCATTCTGCAAAAGGTGAAAGACCAATGCGCGACCAGCCCCGCTCGGTAATGCTGTTTGCCGCCGGGTTCGGGACGCGCATGGGCGCCCTGACCGCCGCGCAACCCAAGCCGATGATCCCCGTCGCGGGCCGCCCGCTGATCGACCATGCGCTCGATCTGGTGCGTGCGTTCGGCCCCGACCGGATCGTGGCCAATCTCCACTACAAACCCCAGCCCCTGATCGACCACCTTGCCGGCAGCGAGGTGATCCTGTCCCATGAAACCCCCGATATTCTGGAAACCGGCGGCGGGCTGCGGGCGGCACTGCCGCATCTGGGCGAAGGCCCGGTTTTCACGATGAACACCGATGCCGTCTGGTCTGGGCCCAACCCGCTGACTCTGCTTGCCGGGGCATGGGCGCCCGACCGCATGGATGCCCTGCTGCTCTGCCTGCCGCGCGAAAACGCCATCGGCCATACCGGGCCCGGCGATTTCATACCCGGCACGGGCGGGCTGGCCACGCGCGGGCCGGGGCTGGTGTATTCGGGTCTGCAAATCCTGAAAACCGACCTGCTGCACGACATCTCCGAAACCGCCTTTTCGCTGAACCTGCTGTGGGATCGCATGCTGGCCGACAACCGTCTGTTCGCCATTCCCTATCCGGGCAAATGGTGCGATGTGGGCCGCCCCGAGGGCATCGCCCTGGCCGAAAACATGCTGAAGGCACGCGATGTTTGATCCCACGGACAGCCCCCGCGTTTTCGGCACACCCCTTGGCGTGGATTTCCCCCGCGCGCTGGTTGACGGGCTGATGAGCCGCCACGCCACGCACCCGCCCGAGGCGCTGGCCAGGGTTCACCTGATCGTCAACACCCGGCGCATGGCGCGGCGCATCCGCAGCCTGTTCGATCAGGGGCCTGCGCTGCTCTTGCCCCGGATCAGCCTGCTCACCGATCTGGGCGAGAGCTGGGACCTGGCCCATATCCCCGACCCGGTTCCACCCCTGCGCCGGCGGCTGGAGCTGACTCAACTGGTCTCCTCGCTGCTACAGGCCGAGCCCGATATCGCCCCGCGCTCGTCGCTTTATGCGCTGGCCGACAGCCTTGCCGCCCTGATGGACGAAATGCACGGCGAGGGTGTTTCACCCGACCGCATCGAAGATCTGGATATTTCCGACCAATCCGGCCACTGGGACCGGATCAAGGCGTTTTTGGGCATTGTCAGACACTATTTTGAAACCGGAACCGAACACCCCGATGTCGAAACCCGCCAGCGGCTGGTGATCGAACACGTCACCCGGACATGGCAGGATTCCCCCCCCGATCATCCGGTCATCATTGCCGGGTCGACCGGCTCTCGCGGGGCGACGCAGCTTTTGATGCAAGCGGTCGCAAAGCTGCCGCAGGGCGCGGTCGTGCTGCCCGGCGTCGATTTCGACATGCCTGCCGATGTCTGGGCCACGCTGGACGATGCCCTGCTGTCCGAGGATCATCCGCAATACCGCTTTGCCCACCTGATAACCAATCTGGGCCTGTCCCCCGGCCAGATCATGCACTGGACCGATACCACCCCCGCCAGCCCGGCGCGCAATCGGCTGCTGTCGCTGGCCCTGCGCCCCGCCCCGGTGACCGATCAATGGTTGCAGGACGGCCCGTCGCTCGCCGATCTGGACAGGGCCACCACCGGAATCACACTGGTCGAGGCGCAATCCACCCGGTCAGAGGCGCTGGCCATCGCCATGCGTCTGCGTCAGGCCGCCGAGGACGGGCAAACCGCCGCGCTGATCACCCCGGACCGCACCCTGACCCGGCAGGTCACCGCCGCGCTGGACCGCTGGGCCATCCTCCCCGATGACAGCGCGGGCATGCCGCTTCACCTGTCGCCGCCGGGCCGGTTCCTGCGCCATGTGGGCGATCTGTTCCGCGACAGGCTGACGGCGGAACTGCTGCTGACCCTGCTCAAGCACCCGCTGACCCATTCCGGCAGCGATCGCGGCCCGCATCTGCGCCTCACGCGCGAGCTGGAACTGCACCTGCGCCGCCACGGCCCGCCCTATCCGCAACCCGCCGACCTGATGGCATGGGCCGATAAACAGAAAGACCCGCTTGCCCTGCCCTGGGCGCAATGGATCAGTGACTGTATCACCGCAAAAGAGGTCGCTGGCGACCTGCCGCTGACCGATCTTGTCGACCATCATATCGACCTTGCCACGCGTATCGCCAGCGGGCCCGACACGGGCGATGGCGGGCGGCTTTGGCAAAATGATGCCGGGCAGGAGGCATGGAAAACCGTTTCCAACCTGCAAGACCAAGCGGAACACGGCGGGCGGATCAACGCCGCCGATTACACCAGCCTGTTCCATGCCGTCCTGTCGGCGGGCGAGGTTCGGAACCCCGACACCCCGCACCCCGATATCCTGATCTGGGGCACGCTGGAAGCCCGCGTTCAGGGGGCCGATCTGCTGATCCTGGCCGGTCTGAACGAAGCAAGCTGGCCCGAGGCCCCCAACCCCGATCCGTGGCTCAACCGCGCGCTGCGCAATCAGGCCGGGCTGTTGCTGCCCGAGCGGCGCATCGGCCTGTCGGCCCATGACTTCCAACAGGCCGCGAGTGCGCCCGAGGTCTGGTTCACCCGCTCGATCCGCTCGGACGACGCCGAAACCGTGCCGTCGCGCTGGCTGAACCGCATCAAGAACCTGCTGGCGGGCCTCCCCGATCAGAACGGCCCCAAGGCACTGGCCGATATGGCAGACCGCGGTGCGGCATGGCTGCATCGCGTTCAGGCGCTGGAAGAGCCAGGAAGCGTTCCGGCTGCAACCCGTCCCGCGCCCTGTCCCCCTGTGGCGGCACGGCCGCGCGATCTGTCGGTGACGGAAATCAAGCGCCTGATCCGCGATCCTTACGCGATCTACGCGAGGCATGTTCTGGGCCTGCGCCCGCTTGATCCGTTGATGAAACTGCCCGACGCCCTGCTGCGCGGCATCGTCCTGCACGAAAGTCTTGAGCAGTTCATCAGAGATACGCTCGACGATCCCGGCCAGTGCACGCGCGAGGCGCTTTTGGCAAAAACCGAGACCATTCTGGCGGAAAACGTCCCCTGGGCCGAGGCGCGCGCGGTCTGGCGCGCCCGGATGGAGCGGGTGGCCGACTGGTTCATCGAGGGTGAATTCGCCCGCCGTGACCTTGCCCGGCCCAGCGCGCTGGAGGCACGAGGCAAGGCCACCCTTCCCGACCTTGGCGTCACCCTCAAGGCGCAGGCCGACCGGATCGACATGGACACGCGCGGCGCGCTTTACATCTATGATTACAAGACCGGCACGCCGCCCTCGGCCAGCGAACAGGAATTCTTTGACAAACAGCTGCTCCTCGAGGCCGCGATTGCCGAACAGGCGGGCTTTGGCGACATCACCCCGTCAAAAGTGGCCCAAGCCGCCTTTATCGGTTTGGGCAGCAACCCCAAGATCGTGAACGCCCCGCTGGACACCGAACCGCCCGAAAAGGTCTGGAAAGAATTCGAGGCCCTGATGCGCGCCTATCTTGAACCCGACCGGGGTTTTGCCTCGCGCCGGGCGATGCAGAAAAAAACCGACAAGGGCGATTACGATCAGCTGGCCCGGTTCGGCGAGTGGGACATCACCGATACCCCCGACACGCAGGAGGTCGGATAATGCCCCGCGACGACGCCTCCCAGCGCCAGATCGACGCCGCCCGCCCGGATCGTTCCACATGGCTGTCGGCCAATGCCGGATCGGGCAAAACCCGCGTGCTGACCGACCGCGTCGCGCGCCTGTTGCTGGACGGGGTCGATCCGCAGCACATCCTGTGCCTGACCTACACCAAGGCCGCCGCCAGCGAGATGCAGAACCGCCTGTTCCGCCGTCTGGGCGAATGGGCGATGCTGGCCGATGCCGACCTGCGCGCGGCGCTGGATGCGCTGGGCTTCGAAGGGGTCATAAATGACGACGCCCTGCGTAACGCCCGCCGCCTGTTCGCCCGTGCCATCGAAGCGCCGGGGGGGCTGAAGATCCAGACGATCCACTCGTTCTGCGCCGGCTTGCTGCGCCGCTTCCCGCTCGAGGCCGGGGTCAGTCCCCAGTTCACCGAAATGGAAGACCGCACCGCCACCCTGCTGCGCAGCGAGATCGTCGAAGAAATCGCCTCCGGGGCCGGATCAGAGACAGTTTATACCCTTGCCCGCCACCATGGCGGCGAAGACCTGACTGACATCACCGCCGAGATCGTCCGCCACCGCAGCCACTTCCAGACCCCTGCCACGCAGGACGATCTGGCCGCAGCCTTCGGGCAACCTGCCGATGTGTCGCTGGCAACCGTCGCCGCGCAGGTCTTCCTTGGCAGCGAACAGGCGCTTCTCGATCAGCTGATCCCGGCGCTCGACGCCAGCGGCACCAACGACCGGAAAGCCGCCGCCAGGCTGCGCACGATCACGCAACTGGATGCCTCCGCCCTGCCCGTACTGGAAAACGTATTCCTCACCGGCTCGGGCGCGAAAGAGCCGTTTACCGCCAAGATCGGCTCTTTCCCGACCAAGCCCTGCCAGAAAACCCTTGGCGCGGCCATGACGCAGATCGAACAGTTCATGGCCCGCGTCGAGGACGCCCGCGAAGCGCGGCTTGCGGCCATGGCCATTCAGAAATCCCGCGCGCTGCACGACTTCGCCGCCGTGTTCCTGCCCGCCTACGATGCGGCCAAGGCCCTGCGCGGCTGGCTGGATTTCGACGACCTGATCCTGCGCGCCCGGCAATTGCTGACCGATCCGGCGGTGGCGGCGTGGGTTCTGTTCCGGCTCGACGGCGGAATCGATCATATCCTCGTGGACGAGGCGCAGGATACCAGCCCCGTGCAATGGCAGGTTATCGAACGGCTGGCGCAGGAATTCACCAGCGGCCAGGGCGCGCGCCCCGATGTCACCCGCACGATTTTCGTGGTCGGCGACAAGAAACAGTCGATCTATTCCTTTCAGGGCGCCGACCCGCGTGAATTCGACCGGATGAAGACCGATTTCGCAGCGCGCCTTCAGGCCACCGGCCAGCCGCTTCAGGACATGGAGATGGAATATTCCTTCCGCTCCTCCCACGCGATCCTGAGCCTTGTCGATCACACCTTTGCCAACAGTCAGGATAGCGGCTTTACGCCGACTCAGGGTCACAAGACGTTCAAAGCCGACCTGCCCGGCCGGGTCGATCTGTGGCCGCTGATCGAAAAGCCCGAACAGGACGACGACCCCGAATGGTACTCGCCCGTCGATGTGAAGGCCGCCAACGATCCGGCGACGCTGTTGGCGCAACAGGTGGCCCGGACGATCCGCCGCATGGTGGTTGAAAAACAGCTTATCCCGGACGAAACCGCCGGGATGCGCCCGGTCCGGCCCGGCGATGTCATGATCCTCGTGCAGCGCCGCTCGGACCTGTTTCATGAAATCATCCGCGAATGCAAAGCCCTGAACCTGCCCATCGCCGGGGCCGACCGGCTCAAGGTCGGGGCCGAACTGGCGGTCAAGGATCTTGCAGCGCTCCTGTCCTTCCTGGCCACGCCCGAAGACAGCCTGTCGCTGGCCATCGCCCTGCGCTCGCCGCTGTTCGGCTGGTCCGAGTCCGATCTTTACGCCCTCGCCCACGGGCGCACACAGAAACACCTGTGGGCCGCGCTGCGCGATCAGGCCGAAAAGCATCCCGAAACCATGACCGTCCTGAAAGACCTGCGCGCGCAGGCTGATTACCTGCGCCCCTATGACCTGATCGAACGCATTTTGACCCGCCATGACGGGCGCCGCAAATTGCTCGCCCGCCTCGGCACCGAGGCCGAAGACGGCATCGACGCCCTGTTGTCGCAGGCGATGGCCTATGAGCAACGCGCCGTCGACAGCCTGACGGGCTTTCTAGTCTGGATGGAAACCGACGATCTGGAAATCAAGCGCCAGATGGACAGCGCCGGGGATCGTATCCGCGTGATGACGGTGCATGGCGCCAAGGGGCTGGAATCGCCGCTGGTCATCCTCCCCGATACGGGCAAGCGCGATATCCGCCTGCGGGATCAGATCGCGCTGGCCGGGGATACGCCGATCTGGCGCACCGGCTCCAACGACTCTCCGCGCGCCGTCACGCAGGCCAACGATGCCGCCAAACAGGCCGAACGCGCCGAACGTGACCGCCTGCTTTACGTCGCCATGACGCGGGCCGAAAAATGGCTGATCGTCGCTGCGGCGGGCGATCTGGGGAAACAGGGCGAAACCTGGTATGAAAAGGTTGAGGCCGGATTGCAGCGCGCCGGGGCGGTCGGGCATGATTTTGCCGGTGGGCCGGGCTTGCGGCTGGAACATGGCGATTGGGCCGGAACAGGGACTGATACTGCGCCTGAAACCAAGCCTGGCCCAACCCCGCTTCCCAAATTTTTCCTCTCCCCTGCGCCCGAACGCCCCGCCGCGCCGAAAACGCTCAGCCCCTCGACCGATCTTGGCGGGGCCAAGGCCCTGCCGGACGAACGCGGGCTTGACGAAGACGCCGCCAAGCGCCGGGGCCGCCTCATTCACCGCCTGCTGGAATTCCTGCCGCAGGTTCCGCAACCCGACTGGCCTACAACCGCCGCAAGGCTTCTGTCCACCGGTCCCGATACCGCCACCGCCGATGAACACGCCCTTTTGTTGGCCGAGGTTGAAAAGGTTCTGACAAAACCGTCGCTCGCGCCGCTGTTCACGCCCAACGCCCTGACCGAGGTGTCCGTGACCGCCACGCTTGATGCCCTTCAAAACAGGCGTATTCACGGCACCATCGACCGCTTGATCGTCGAACCGCATCGCGTTCTGGCCGTCGATTTCAAGACCAACGCCGCCATTCCCGACCGCCCCGAAACCTGCCCCGAGGGCCTTTTGCGGCAGATGGGGGCCTATGCCCACGCGCTTGCGCAGATTTATCCGGACCGGCAGATCGAAACCGCGCTGCTCTGGACGCGCGCCGCCAGCCTTATGCCCCTGCCGCACGATCTTGTGACCCGGGCGCTCTGCGACACCCCCGGCGCTTGACGCCCCCGCCGGGCATACCTAGGTTCAGGCCAACTCAATTCCTGTCAGGAGACATGACCATGGGCACAGTTGCCGTTACCGACGCGACCTTCGACGCCGAAGTGAAAAATTCCGACATCCCCGTTGTGGTGGATTTCTGGGCCGAATGGTGCGGCCCGTGCAAACAGATTGGCCCCGCTTTGGAAGAGCTGGCCGCCGAAATGGACGGCAAGGTGAAAATCGCCAAGGTCGACGTTGATAACAACCCGAACGCCGCCGCCGCCATGGGCGTGCGCGGCATTCCCGCGCTGTTCATCTTCAAGGACGGTCAGGTGATCTCGAACCGCGCAGGCGCCGCCCCAAAGGCCGCCCTGCAAAGCTGGATCGAAGACAGCATCTGAGTCCCCCGAAATCACGGGATAGAAGGGCCGCCATCGCGCGGCCCTTTTCTTTTGCCGTCATTGGGGTGAAAACATCCTCATGACCCTGACGAACACCGACATCATCGACCTTGTTGCGCTGCGCCACGATCTGCACCGCCATCCCGAAATATCGGGCGACGAGGCGCAGACATCCCAGCGCATCGTGCAGGAATTCGCGCCCCTCGTGCCCGATGACCTGATCACCGGCCTTGGCGGGCATGGGGTGGCCGCCGTGTATAACGGGGCCGCGCCCGGCCCGACGGTTCTGTTTCGCTGCGAACTCGACGCGCTGCCGATTTTCGAAACCGGAACGCCCGAGCATCGTTCGCTGATCGACGGGGTCGGGCATCTTTGCGGGCATGACGGGCACATGACGATCCTCATGGGCCTTGCGCGGCTGTTGTCCCGGCAACGGCCCGCGCGGGGGCGCGTGGTGCTGCTGTTCCAACCCGCCGAAGAAACCGGCGCCGGGGCCAGGGCGGTGCTGGACGATCTGAAATTCGACCCTGTTCAACCCGATTACGCCTTTGCCCTGCATAACACGCCAGGCTTGCCTTTGGGTCATGTGGCCATCACGTCAGGGCCAATCACCTGTGCCTCTCGCGGGCTTGAGGTTCGGTTCACCGGCCGCTCCGCCCACGCCTCGCAGCCGGAAACCGGGACTTCCCCCATGGAGGCACTGGCCAATGTGATGCCCGCCCTGACCGCGCTCAGCCACGGCAGTACACAAGACCCTGATTTCGCACTTGTCACCGTGACGCATGTTCAAATGGGCGAACCCGCTTTCGGCATCGCACCCGGCGATGCCACGCTGTTCGCAACACTTCGAACGCTGACAGATAATCGCATGGATGATCTGTGTGAACAGGCTCTGACCCTGCTGAAAACGTCTTGTTCTGCCCAAAACCTCGGCTTTACCCACGATTTCCACGACGTGTTCCTGCACAGCGAAAACAACGCCGAGGCCACGGAACTCTGCACTGCCGCACTGGACACCCTCGGCATCCCGCATGACGCCAGCGGCTTGCCCTGGCGCCCGTCCGAAGATTTCGGGCGTTTCGGCCATACCGCGAAATCCGCCATGCTGTTCCTTGGCGCGGGCAGCGATCACGCCGCCCTGCACAACCCCGATTACGATTTCCCCGATGACCTGATTCCAATCGGCACGGGCATTTTTCACCGCATCGCGCGGGACCTGCTGGGATAGCCACCCTTGCACCCCGCGCCCCGCCCTTCCATATAGACACGAACCGAACGGAGGCCCCATGAGCAACGAATTTCCCGGCTGGCACGGCACCACGATCATCGGCGTGAAAAAGGGCGGTCAGGTCGTGATCGCCGGCGACGGACAGGTCAGCCTTGGCCAGACCGTCATCAAGGGCACCGCCCGCAAGGTCCGCCGCATCTCGCCCGGCGGCTATGACGTGCTGGTGGGCTTTGCCGGCTCTACCGCCGATGCCTTCACCCTGCTCGAACGGCTCGAATCCAAGCTCGAAGCCACCCCCGGCCAGCTTCAGCGCGCCAGCGTGGAACTGGCCAAGGACTGGCGCACCGACAAATACCTGCAAAAGCTCGAAGCGATGCTGATCGTCACCGATGGCGATCAGATCTACGTCATCACCGGCGCGGGCGACGTTCTTGAGCCCGAACACGATTGCACCGCCATCGGCTCGGGCGGGAACTATGCCCTCGCCGCCGCGCGCGGCATGATGGACAGCGACCGCACCGCCGAACAGATCGCCCGCGATGCAATGGCCATCGCCGCCGATATCTGCGTCTACACCAACGGCAACCTGACCGTAGAAAGCATCTCCAAATGACCGACCTGACCCCGCGCGAAATCGTCAGCGAACTCGACCGTTTCATCATCGGCCAGAAGGACGCCAAGCGCGCCACCGCCGTCGCCCTGCGCAACCGCTGGCGGCGCAAGCAACTGCCCGACGACCTGCGCGAAGAAGTCTACCCCAAGAACATCCTGATGATCGGCCCCACCGGCGTCGGCAAAACCGAGATCTCCCGCCGCCTCGCCAAACTGGCCCGCGCCCCCTTCATCAAGGTCGAGGCCACCAAGTTCACCGAGGTCGGCTATGTCGGGCGCGATGTCGAACAGATCATCCGCGATCTGGTGGACAGCGCCATCGCCCAGACGCGCGACTGGATGCGCGAGGATGTCAAAACCCGTGCCCATGAACTGGCCGAGGATCGCGTCATTTCCGCCATCGCCGGGGAGGACGCCCGCGAGGCCACCCGCGAGATGTTCCGCAAGAAACTGCGCGACGGGCTGCTTGACGATACCGAGATCGAACTGGACCTCACCGATCAGTCCAACCCGATGGGCATGATGGACATTCCCGGCCAACCCGGCAGCCAGATGGGCATGATGAACCTGGGCGATATCTTCGGCAAGGCGTTCGGCGGGCGCACCGTCCGCAAGAAAATGACCGTTGCCGACAGTTACCAGGTGTTGATCGGGGAAGAGGCCGACAAGCTGCTCGATGATGAAACCGTCAACAAGACCGCGCTCGAGGCCGTCGAACAGAACGGCATCGTCTTTCTCGACGAGATCGACAAGGTCTGCGCCAAGTCCGAAACCCGCGGCGGCGACGTGTCGCGCGAGGGCGTACAGCGCGACCTGCTGCCGCTGATCGAGGGCACCACCGTATCCACCAAGCACGGCCCGGTCAAAACCGATCATATCCTGTTCATCGCCTCGGGCGCCTTTCACATCGCCAAACCGTCCGACCTTCTGCCCGAATTGCAGGGCCGCCTGCCCATCCGGGTCGAACTGCGCGCGCTGACCGAGGGCGATTTCGTCCGCATCCTGACCGAAACCGACAACGCCCTCACCCGCCAGTATACCGCCCTCATGGGCACCGAGGAGGTGACGGTAGACTTCACCGAAGACGGCATCGCCGCCCTCGCCCGCATCGCCGCCGAAGTGAACCAGACGGTCGAAAACATCGGCGCAAGACGGCTCTATACCGTCATGGAACGCGTGTTCGAAGAGCTCAGCTTCACCGCCCCCGACCGCTCGGGCGACAAGGTCACCGTCAACGCCGCCTTCGTCGAGGAAAACCTGGGCGAACTGATGAGATCGGCGGATTTGTCGAGGTATGTGCTGTAGCAAACAGGACTAAGCGGTCGCGGGGCGGTTTATGCCGCATGCAAGTCATGCAACACAACCGTCCCGCTGCGTTGCTTCAGAAGCTGACGGAATAGCTTGCGCTCAAGCCATAGACATGCGTGTCCGAGCCAAGGCCACGGACCCGGCCATCGAGGCCAAGACGCCCGCGTTCGCCCACCGGTATATCAAAGCCGCCACCGATGGTCGCAGACCACTCTTCAGCCTCGTATCCGGTCGAAAGGTAAGTGGCAGAGCCGTCACCGTTCGTATCGGTATACTCTGCGAAAGCCTGTCCGTAGACACGCCCGCCCGAGGCCAGATCATAGCTCAGCTCGCCACCCATCCGCGCGTTGAAAAAATACGGGTCGTCCACTGCTGCGAAAGGCAAGGCCGCCAGTCGCGAGATGTCCTCCTGGCCAACTGACACCGCAGCCTCGGGCGTGATGCGATAGCCACTGCCCAAAGCGAATTCGCGCGAGAGCGAAGCCGAGGCGCTGTAACGCTGCCCGGAGGTGCTGTCGACAATTCCAAGCCCGGTGTTGAAGCTGTCATAGTCGGTGTAGGTATAGGCGGCCTGAACGGTCATCAGCCATCCGCCGACATTTGCCCCGAGATAAGGGGCAATCCAGTAAGAATCACCGGATAGCGAGCCACCATTGGCAAAGTCGTTATCGAAGGTTCCGATACCGGCACTGATGCCGCCGACCCAGCCATTGTCAAAGCTATAGTCAACGCCGAATTGCTGGCGGGCCTGAAAGCCGGAAACATCGGGGTTCCAGTCGGCCTCCAGTTGATCCGCACTGGTATCGAACCACATCGCCCAACGACCGTTTCGGGAAACCCCCCTATTCGAAGTGGAGAAGCTCAGGACGGAAGCAGACGTTGCGGCATTCGTGCCTCCTGTCGCATTGCGCGACACCTGATCAGTGAAGACCGAAGACATGCGCTGGCGAAGCTGTGTTAGGACAGCCCGGTTTTGGGCATCCGTCAGAATGACACCCTGCTGTGCCGCCTGAAGCTTGAGTTCCGCCAAAATCTGCGCATCCGTGATGATGGGGCCGGAAGGCGCAGCAGACACGAGGACGAGGCTGACATCATCAAAGTAGAATGCACCACAACCGCCACAAGTTGCTACGTCGAATTCCAGAGTTTTGGTTCCATCGGCGACCGTAACCGTAAAGGTTTCGGTCCTCCAGGCGTTCGGGCTCTGACCGCCGAAGGTAAGAACCGTTTGCCCATCGAAGAGCACACTGACGGAATTCGCTGGTGATGTGTCTGCCGTAGGACGAATCGCAAAACTAAGCGTGTAGGTCCCCGCACTTACATTTACGGCCTGTGAAACTGTCCCCGGCCCGCTATTGTCATAGATAACCATCGAATATGAGCCGGAGTTAGCGGTACTCGTGGTGGCATTAGCCTGTCCGTTGTTGATGCTTGTGTTCCACCCTGACAAATTACCACTTTCAAAGTCGCCATTTACAATCAGGTTTTGGGCTTGGGCTGCGCTGATGGTGGAGACGGATGCCATCAATGCCACTGCGGCTCCAAATTTCGTATCACGCATAGCTTAACCTCTAATGTCGCTTGGTATCTCTTTATTCCTCTCAAACTATCGCAAAAGTGTCTTCGAACAATTTATCATTGAGGATTGGGCCGCTTTCTTGTGCATCTGTGCCTTCTTCGTCACAAAAGTGCCAACGTATCAAGGACTTACGCCAATAAGTAGTACCTGCGCCCCGAATGCTAAACTTTGGCTATGCCGTGACCCGGAAAGAATGCCGCCTCTGTGCGCCTCACCCCCCAACCACCCCACTTGCGTCCATCATGGACGCACCCCTCCCGACCCCCTCCATGTTTCGTACAAAACGCGCGTACACATCGTACAAAACGTACGAAACGCGCGGGCTAGGCAAGGGGGTGGAATTGGCGTATTTCCGGCTGATCCAAGTCAGCGGGGCCGCCTATGAACATGCTATCCACCTTCGTCAAACCCATGCATCCCGAGGGGCGCAAGTTCGTGGCGATCTTTGCCGCGATCACCCTTGTCCTGTTCCTGATCTGGGATGTTCTGGGCTGGGTCGGGGTTGGACTAACCATCTGGTGTTACTACTTTTTCCGCGACCCCGAGCGGTATTCTCCGCAGCGCCCCGGCCTGATCCTCAGCCCCGCGGACGGCATCGTTTCGCTGATCGAACCCGCCGTTCCCCCGTCCGAACTGGGCCTGCCCGATGTCGCCCTGACCCGCGTCAGCGTCTTCATGTCGGTGTTCAACTGCCACATCAACCGCGCCCCCGCCCCCGGCGAAATCACCGCCGTCTCCTACCGCCCCGGCAAATTTTTCAACGCCTCCCTCGACAAGGCCAGCAAGGACAACGAACGCAACAGCTTGTTGATCCGCATGGACGACGGACAAGATCTTGCGGTCGTCCAGATCGCCGGATTGGTGGCCCGCCGGATTGTCTGTTTCGTAAAACCCGGTGATCGTGTAGGGTCGGGCGAAAGGTTCGGGCTGATCCGCTTCGGCTCGCGTCTCGATGTCTACCTGCCCCAGGGGGTCCACCCCCATGTGCGCGTAGGCCAGACGATGATCGCCGGCGAAACCGTACTGGCCCGAACCGACCCGCAGGAACCCAAACAGGCCTAAGCCACATGCCACAACGGCCCGAAAAGTCGATCACAGACATGACCATGGTTCGGCTGCTGCCGAACCTCATGACCCTCGCGGCCATCTGCGCCGGGTTGACCGCTATCCGCCTGACAATGATGGAAAATTACGTCGGGGCGGTTCACCTGATCATCCTCGCCGCCATTCTGGACGGGCTTGACGGACGGGTCGCCCGGCTGGTCGGAAGCGACAGCGAATTCGGGGCCGAGCTGGATTCACTGGCCGATTTCCTGAACTTCGGCGTCGCCCCTGCGTTGATCCTGTATTTCTGGGGGCTGCAGGACATGGGCAGTTTCGGCTGGACTACGGTCCTGGCCTTCGCCGTCTGCTGTGTACTGCGGCTGGCCCGGTTCAACGTCAGTGCCCGCAACCCCGACCCAACCACATCCGGCCCCCATTTCACCGGCGTCCCGGCACCCGCCGGGGCCCTGTTGGCGCTGGCGCCGATGTTTCTGTCTTTCGCCTTTGCCGACCGCCCCGCCCTGCCGGGCCTGGCCTTGAGCTTTTACCTGCTGATCATCGGCCTGTTGATGACCAGCCGCATTCCCACGATCTCGCACAAATCCCTGCGGCTTTCACGCGATGGGTTGCCGGTTATCGTGGTTTGTTTCGTGCTTTTGCTGGTCGCCCTTTTTGTGTTCGAGTGGATCACCCTGTTGGCAATGTGCGCCCTGTACCTTGCCACTGTTATCCGTTCTCTGATTACCGAAATTTCCAAAACAGACAGGACCCCATCCTGACATGGATCTCAAAGCCATTGAAACATCCTATGCCCGATGGGCACCGATTTACGACGCGACATTCGGCAATATCACCAATGTGGGCAGGCGCCGGGCGGTGAGCCTGATCAACCAGCACCCCGGTCGTATTCTTGAGGTCGGCGTCGGCACCGGGCTGTCGCTGCCGCTGTACGATCCGGCCTGCCGGGTCACGGGGATCGACTTCAGTGAAAAGATGCTGGCCAAGGCCCGCGACAAGGTGATCGAACGCGATCTGACCCATGTCGAAGACCTGCGCCAGATGGATGCGCGTCACCTCGATTTTCCCGATAACAGCTTTGATACCATCGCCGCGATGCATGTTCTTTCGGTCGTTCCCGAACCCGAGCGCGTCATGGCCGAGATCGCCCGCGTCTGCAAGCCGGGCGGTCGCGTGGTGATCACCAATCATTTCGTGCGCGAACGCGGCTTCATGGCGTTCCTTGAGCGGGTGACCGCGCCATTTGCAAACGTGCTGGGATGGCATTCGGATTTCCGGATCGACACCGTTCTGCGCGATGATCTGCACGTCACTCAGCAGGGAAAATTGCCGCCCATCGGGATGATGACGTTCCTGGTGATGGAGAAGCCGCGCGCCTCCTGACGCATCACGTCGCAATGCAGGTCGCGTTCGAATGCCCCTTTCCTTTGGTCCCATTTCATCGGACGAAAGGTCATGCAGATTTTCGCCTTTCTTCGTGACAATGCCCGCTGGCTGTCCGCCGGGGTTTTGCTGACCTTTCTCAGCAGTTTTGGCCAGACATTCTTTATCTCGGTTTTCGCCGGGGAAATCCGTGAAGCGTTTCAGCTGTCGCATGGTCAGTGGGGAGGCATTTACACGCTCGGCACCGGTGCGTCGGCGGCGCTCATGGTCTGGGCGGGCGGGCTGACCGACCGCTTTCGCGTGCGCGCTCTAGGCACCGTGATATTGCTGATGTTGATGGCGGCGTGCCTGTTCATGGCGGTCAATCCCGTCTGGTGGTTGCTGCCCCTGGTGATCTTTGCCTTGCGTTTTACCGGTCAGGGCATGACCAGTCATATCGCCGTCGTGGCCATGTCACGCTGGTTCATCGCCACGCGGGGCAAGGCGCTGTCCGTCGCCACACTCGGCTTCGCAGCGGGCGAGGCGCTGTTGCCGCTGATTTTCGTGGCGCTGATGATCCACTATGACTGGCGGTTGCTCTGGGTGCTGGCGGGGCTGATCGCCGTATGCGGAATCCCGGTGCTGTTGCTTCTGCTGCGGCAGGAACGCACCCCGCAATCCATGGCGCATCTCAGCCAGTCCAGCGGGATGAAGGGCAAGCACTGGACCCGCCGCCAGACCCTGCACCATTTCCTGTTCTGGTTCATGGTGCCCGCATTGCTGGGCCCGGCGGCGTTCAACACCGCGTTCTTTTTTCATCAGGTTCATTTCGCCGACATCAAGGGCATCGCTCATGTGGAACTGGTTGCCATGTTTCCCTTTTTCACAACGGCCTCCATCGGCGCGATGGTACTTTCCGGTTGGGCGCTGGATCGGGTCGGCACCGCCCGCTTGATACCTTTCATGCAATTGCCCATGATCGCGGGTTTCGTATTGTTCGCACTGGCCGATGGCCTGCTGACCATCTTCCTCGGCCTGTTTTTCATGGCGCTCACCACCGGGGCGAACACGACTCTGCCCAATGCCTTCTGGGCAGAATTCTATGGCACCCGCCACCTCGGGGCGATCAAGGCCATGGCCGCCGCGATCATGGTTCTGGGATCGGCCATCGGGCCGGGGATCACCGGAATGGGGATTGATCTGGGCCTGGGGCTCGAGGCGCAATACCTGTGGGTCGCGGGCTACTTCGTGTTTGCCAGCGCGATGATGGCCATCGGGATTGCCCGCGCGCGACCCCTGCTATCGCTGACGCCTTAGATAAACGTAATAAGCGCCGCCGCCGCCATGTTTCAGGTGTGCCTCGGTCACCTGCAGAACCACCGCCGCAAGCGGCGGCGTCGACAACCACTGAGGCACGTTATGGCGCAACACGCCGCGCCGCACCGGGATCGGCCCGCCCTCATCGCGCGATTTGCCCTTGCCGGTGATCACCAGAACCATGCGCTTGCCGTTTTCATGCGCCCGCAGGATAAACCGCATCAGCGCCGGATGCGCCTGATCCATCGTCATGCCATGCAAATCCAGCTTGCCCTCGGGCACGACCTTGCCGCGCTTGAGCTTGCCATAAGTCTTGCGATCCATCCGAACCGGCTGTGCCGCGATGCTGTGCGAAATATCCGGCGCGATGTCATGCCCGTGCCGTGACGGCGCAGCCTTCTGACCCAGTTCAAACCCTTCGATCCGCGCCTTGGGCAATTTGGCGGGCGACGGTTTGGGCAAGGGCTGTTCGCTGCGCTTCCGTTCGGGGTGCAATCGCTCGGTCGTCTTGGCGACCTTGCGCCACAATTCCAGTTCTTCGGGCTTCAACCGGCGGCGTGTCACGGCAGCAGCTCGGTCAGCATGGCAAAGGCGCGCTGGATCGGCATCAAGACCACCATCCGCCCCGGATCGCGCAGCTTTCCGGCCGCGCGCCCGGCGGCATCGCCAGTGCCAAAGAAAATATCGGCGCGCTGCGGTCCCTTGATCGCCGATCCGGTATCCTGCGCCACCATCAGGCGATGAATGGGGTCTTTGCCCGCTTTCTCGATCCAGACGGGCGCGCCAAGCGGCACATAGTCCGGGTCCACCGCTATCGTTCGCCCCGCGGTCACCGAACGGTTCATCGCACCGAGCGGCCCCTCCCCGGCTGGAACCGAGTCGATCCGCCTGAAAAACACATAGGAAGGATTGTGAAACAGCAATTCGCGCCCCTTGACGGGATTGCGCCTGACCCAGTTCTTGATCACCTCTGCCGAAACCTGATGGGCCTTGTAAACACCGCGCCGCACCAGTTCGGCGCCGACCGAGCGGTAGTTGTGGCCATTCTTTCCGCCATAGCCCACGCGGATCACCCGGCCATCCGGCAGCCGAACCCGGCCCGAGCCCTGAATTTGCAGAAAGAACAGCTCGACAGGGTCATCCACCCACACAATCTCCAGCCCCCGGCCATGCATGATATCGCCGGATTCGATCTCGCGGCGGGTCAACCAGGGGCTCATCACACGGGATTCGGGCGGCACACGATAGACCGGATAACGATAGCGTTCGCTCGGCTGCAAAGCGCCGTTCAGTTCCGGCTCGAAATAGCCGGTGAACAGGGCACTCTTGCCATTCTCGATCATGACAGGACGAAAGAACAATTCGAAGAATGGCTTGGGGTCCGGCTTTTGCTGGGCCAATGCACAAAGGGCCTGCCAGTCGGGGTCTTTCATATCGGGGCAGGTGTTCAGGAAAACGTCCAGCGCCCGCGCGTGGTTGTCCTCCTCCCAGCCGTCCAGGTCGTCAAATTCGACGATCTTGTGGGTCGTCTCGTCAAGGGCGGCAAGGCTGCCCGCGCAGGACAGCCAGAACACCACTGCGGCCCACAGCCCCCGGATCATTCGCCCGTGGCAACAAGCCGCCAGTTCGGATCGCCCGAGCCCATGATTCGCTCGAACGTCCAGCTGTCTTTCTGGCGCTTGGGCTGCGTTGCATTGCCTTCGATGATTTCGCCATTGGCGTCGCGCACAACCGAGGTCAGTTCACCTACGAAACGCACGGTGATCTCGGCGCTGTTGGTTTGCTGATCGAATGTCGCAGCGGCCAGGCGGGTTTCACGCACGCCCAGAAATTCGGCTTCGACGCTCAGGCCCTGCTCCTGACGGGAATCGACGACCTGGGCAAAAGCCTCGTAGACATCTTCGGACAGGAACGGCGTCACATCTTCCAATGTGCCACGCTCGAACGCCATCAGGATCATTTCATAAGCGCCGCGCGCGCCTTGAAGGAATTCACCCACGCCAAATGACGGCTCCACCCGTTTCATCTGGGCCAGCGCATCGGCGGCGTCCGAGCCTTCCGGCACGTTATCCAGGATATCGTAATCCGGCCCGCCCTCGATCACTTCGAAGTTTTCACGGCGCTGCGTATTGTCGGTAGCCTGCTGCCTGCGCGCGGGATCTTCAAACCCATCGCGGGTGCCCAGAACGCTTTTCAGGCGCAAAATCAGGAAAATGGCGATTCCGGCCAGCACCAGAAGCTGTAGAAGGGGGGAATTCATGGACACCTCTTGTCATGCAGGCATGGTATCGTGCGTTGCTCGCACTTATGTAGGTGACACTTGCGGGCAAGTCCACCTTGCACGCGGTCATGAAAACGGAGTTTCAGCGATGTGGCTTTTTCTGGCCTTTCTGGCGGTTCCCCTGATCGAGATCGCGCTGTTCATTCAGATTGGCGGCGCAATCGGTCTGTGGCCGACCCTGGGGATCGTCATCATCACCGCCATCATGGGCACCTGGCTGGTGCGCACACAGGGCGCGATGGCGATGGGACAATTGCGCCGGTCGCTTTCCGAACTCGACGATCCGTCCGAACCGCTGGCGCATGGCGCAATGATCCTGTTCGCGGGGGCCTTGTTGCTGACTCCGGGGTTTTTCACCGATGCCGTGGGCTTTGCCCTGTTGATACCGCCTGTCCGGCACGCGGCCTTCAACTATATCCGCAAACGGGTTCATGTTCAGCGTTTCGATATGGGCCCGAACGGGCCACAGCGGCATCACGATCCTCGCACGGGACGTAACCCCGATGTGATAGAAACCGAATATCACGAGGTCGACCCGGCCAATCGCCCCTCTCAAGGCAATTCAGGCTGGACGACTAGGCATTGAGGCCGATCGGCCATCCTGCTAAGCGTTCTGCCAACAAATTTTCATACCGGAGATGACCCATGGCCGAACAGGAAACCGGCGCAGCAGAACAACAGCCCCAAGTCCGCATGAGCACCCTGACGCAATTCGTTCGCGATCTTTCGTTCGAAAACGTCCTGTCGCAACGCGGCACCGGTGGCGATGTCAATCCCGAGATGCAGGTGGCCGTCAATCTGGACGCCAAGAAGCGCTCGGCTGAAAATCAGTATGAAGTGATCGTCAAACTTCGCGTCGACTCCAAGAACAAGGGCAGTGATCAGGTCCTGTTCGTCTTGGAAATGGAATATGCCGGTGTTTTCCATATCGAAGGCGTGCCGGAAGAACAGATGCATCCGTTCCTGATGATCGAATGCCCGCGGATGCTGTTCCCGTTCATTCGCCGCATCATCAGCGATGTGACCCGTGATGGCGGCTTCCCGCCGCTGAACCTGGAAAACATCGACTTCGTTCAGCTTTACCGCAACGAAATCTCCCGCCGTCAGGCCGAGGCCCAGGCAGAACAGAAAGATCAGCCCGTCAGCTGATCTAATTCAGTTTTTTCCAAAGCGCGCCGTCGCCCAGGCCATCGACAAAGGCCGCATGGGCGGCGGCTTCTTTTTCGCTCAGACGCGAAGGCAAGGGTTGCGGGCGCGGCTGCGGACGCCAATCAGACTCCGCCCCGGCGCTGCCCCCGCTGCCCGCCGACCCGGTCGACAATCCGAAATCCGGTTGCCGGCCGCCGATCAGTTCCAGATACACTTCGGCCAGAATTTCCGAGTCCAGCAATGCGCCGTGCAAGGTGCGCGACGAGTTGTCGATACTGAACCGCCGGCACAGCGCATCAAGCGATGCAGGCGAGCCGGGAAAGCGCTTGCGCGCCATATCCAGCGTATCAATCGCCTGTTCCCACGGCAGCTGCGGCAGGTTCATCCAGCCCAGTTCGGCATTCAGGAACTTCATGTCGAACGCCGCATTGTGAATCACTAGCTTGGCGTCGGCGACGAATTCAATGAATTTATGGCCCACATGCGCGAACAACGGTTTGTCCTTCAGCGTCACCTCACCATCGCGCGGCGGGCGCGGTTCGATCAACAGGTCGGGGCCGATGCCATGTACCTCGAACGCTTCGTTGGGCATGTCGCGTTGCGGGTTGATATATTCGTGAAAGGTCCGGCCCGTCGGCATGTGGTTATAAAGCTCGATCGCACCGATTTCGACGATCCGGTCCCCCTGGTGAGGATCAAATCCCGTGGTTTCGGTATCGAGAACGATTTCACGCATGTTTCAGCCTGTCCCTGATTTGCCTGACGACATCCTGAACCTGTTGACCCGCATGCTCAAGCGTATCGGTTTCGATCACGAAATCCGCACGGCGGCATTTTTCGTCGTTCGGCATCTGCTTGGCGCGGATGATTTCAAACTGCGCCTCGCTCATCGTGCCCCGCGCCAGAACCCTCTCACGCTGTAGTTCTGGTGAAACAGTGACACAGGCAGTCGCGTCCATTCCTTTGTCTGCGCCCGTTTCAAACAGCAATGGAATATCCAGAACCACGATATCCGCCGTACTTTCATGGATGAAATCCGCGCGGTCCCTGGCGACAAGCGGATGCACGATCTTCTCGATCCTCTCCAGGGCCGTTTCATCCTGCGCGATAATCGCTTTCAACTGATCACGCGAGACCGCACCATCAATAACAGCCTCGGGGAAAACATCACGTATCGGGCCAACCGCCGCGCCACCTTTGGCATAAAGACGGTGAACAGCCGCATCCGCATCCCACAGCGCACAGCCTTCCTCGGCAAACATCCGGGCGGTCGTGGATTTGCCCATTCCGATCGAGCCGGTCAGCCCCAGAAGAAAGCTCATCGCAGAACCGCGGCGCGCGTGGCGCTATCGACGGTCGGGCGCATTCCGAACCAGCGTTCAAACCCCGGAACGGCCTGATACAACAACATTCCCAACCCATCCACCGTGGTGCAGCCCATCTTTTCGGCTTCCAGTAACAAGCGCGTCTTGAGCGGCGCATAGACCAGATCGGTCACCACGGCATCCTTGCGCAACCCATCCAGCGGCACACGCAACGGCGGTTTGCCCATCATGCCAAGCGAGGTGGTATTCACCACGGTCAGCGCATCTTCCAGCATGTTGCCCGCCTGGACCCAATCCACGACACTCAGGCGCTTGCCGAAATCCGCCTGCAACGCTTCGGCACGCACCCGCGTCCGATTGGAAATCAGGATCTCAGGAACGCCCGCATCCAGCAGTGACGCCACAATCGCCCGCGCCGCGCCCCCGGCCCCAAGCACCGCCGCCGGTCCGGCCGCCGGAGCCCAGCCGGGCGCGTTCTCACGCAGGTTCTGAATGAATCCATACCCGTCCGTATTATCCGCGTGAATCTTGCCGTCCTTGCGAAAAATCAGTGTATTCGCCGCACCGATCAACGTGGCCCGATCCGTAACCAGATCCGCCAGTTCCATGACCTTTTCCTTGTGCGGCACCGTGACATTGACGCCGACAAAACCCATCTTTGGCAGTGTCCGCAGCACCTGTTCCAGATCGTCAGCGGCCACATCCATCGGGATATAAAACCCCTTCAGCCCATTCACCTTCAGCCAATGGCCATGCAGTTGCGGCGATTTGGAATGCGCTATGGGCGAGCCGATCACACCCGCCAACGGTATTCGCTCCTGACTCATCCTTCCAGATCCCCCCTCAGCGTCAGATAAGACAGCAGTTCAAGCAACGGCAGCCCCAGAACGGTAAAGTAATCGCCCTGCACCTGAGAGAAAAGGCGCACGCCTTCTTCTTCCAGTTTATAGGCTCCGACCGAATGGCGAATGCTGTCCCAGTTCCGTGCAATATAGTCGTCCATATAGGCGTCGGAAAACTGCCGCATCAGCAGGCGCACCAGACCCACATGCCGCCAAACCGGTTTGCCGTTTTCACAGATCACCGCAGCAGACAGCAATTCATGCCGTTTGCCCCGCATCGCTATCAACTGTGTTCTGGCCGTTTCCGGGCTTTCGGGTTTCGTCAACAGCTGCCCCTGAAGGTTCAGGACCTGATCGCACCCGATGACCAAAGCCTCCGGGTGCTTGGCACT
Source organism: Roseovarius sp. PS-C2 (assembly GCF_018862045.1). Taxonomy (NCBI): domain Bacteria; kingdom Pseudomonadati; phylum Pseudomonadota; class Alphaproteobacteria; order Rhodobacterales; family Roseobacteraceae; genus Roseovarius; species Roseovarius sp. PS-C2. The sequence goes on along the minus strand of NZ_JAHKSQ010000005.1, from coordinate 139,353 downwards.
GATCTTTTGCGCTTTCATCTCGGCCAGCGCATCGGCGATGTCCCGCGCGCCCGCATCCTCCGCAAGCATCGCATCGCGCAGCGCCTCTTCGTCCACGCGGGCGGGCACGACATCGAACACAACCCCGGCATTGCGCAACAGCGTCGCCCGGATGTCAGAGCCCGATGCCAGGATGATCTGCCGCATGATGTGGACAACCTCTTGGATAATTTAACGGCTGTTTAAGAACTGTTGGGGCATAATTCCACACCGTTCCTTCGATCCTCGTTCAAAGGACAAGTTTCACGGCGTTTCCAAACTGTTCTTCCCGTGTGGATTTGGAAAACGACCTATCCTGAATAGGCGGTGAAATCCATCAACCATCCGCGATTTCATCACCTTGAAATCGCAGGTGATAATTTCTTATCCATTTGAAAATAAATCATTTATTAAATTTCCCTCAGAAATTCCATAATTCTCTACATCGTTATCCACAGATCCGAAATCCTGTCGAAAACACGTGGACAATTGCATAATCCACAGTCAATCGCCCTCCTACAAAGAACATCATCTTTCTTATCTATTTATTTATTTATAAAGAGGGGCAGACAAAGAAGGCGATGAGATGAGTGATCTTCTGATAACGCTCTACCCCTGGGTCAAGGCGTTCCATATCATGGCTGTCATCTCATGGATGGCGGGCCTGTTCTATTTACCTCGCCTGTTTGTCTATCATACCGAGCAGTCCAGCCCCGGCGATAGCCGCGACGAGGTATTCCAGATCATGGAAGACAAACTGTTTCGCGTGATCATGACTCCGGCAATGTTCGCGTCCTGGCTGGCCGGGCTGATGATGGTCATGACACCCGGTATCGTCGATTGGGGCGCCGTCTGGCCCTATGTCAAAGGTGCCAGTGTTCTGGGCATGACCGGGTTTCACTACTGGCTCGGTTTGCGGAGCGAAGATTTCGTAGCGGGCCGCAATACCCTCTCCGGGCGTCAGTATCGCATGATGAACGAGGTTCCGACCGTTCTGATGGTGCTGATCGTGGTGGCGGTTGTCGTGCGCTTCTAGCGTCGTTGACTCCGCCGTTGCTGACGCTTATGTAATCGCTCAGCGCCCGTCCGGGTGGCCGACTTTCCAGACCAGAGAATGACACCACGCAGCGTCACGCCTGCGCACAGTTCGTGTCAAAAGGATTTCCAACATGTCCGACGACCGCCTTAACCTGTCCGATCTCAAGGCCCACGCCGCCAAAGACCTGCTCGCGATGGCAGAAGAGCTCGAGATCGAAAACGCATCGACCATGCGCAAGGGCGAAATGATGTTCCAGATCCTGCGCGAACGCGCGGATGAGGGCTGGACAGTCTATGGCGATGGGGTTCTGGAAGTGTTGCAGGACGGGTTCGGGTTCCTGCGCTCGCCCGAGGCGAACTATCTGCCGGGCCCCGACGATATCTATGTATCGCCTGAAACCATCCGTCAGTATTCGCTGCGGACCGGGGACACGATCGAAGGTGAAATTCGCGCTCCCGAAGAGAACGAGCGGTATTTCGCGCTGACCAGCGTCGAGCAAATCAACTTCGAAGAGCCCGAGCGTGCCCGCCACAAGATCGCATTCGACAACCTGACGCCGCTTTACCCGGATGAACGCCTCAAGATGGAAGTCGACGATCCGACGGTCAAGGATCGCTCCGCGCGGGTGATCGACCTTGTCGCGCCTATCGGCAAAGGCCAGCGGTCCCTGATCGTGGCGCCGCCGCGGACGGGTAAGACGGTGTTGCTGCAGAATATCGCCAGCAGCATCGAAAAGAACCATCCGGAATGCTACCTGATCGTCCTGCTGATCGACGAACGCCCCGAAGAGGTGACCGACATGCAGCGCTCGGTCAAGGGCGAGGTCATCAGTTCGACCTTTGACGAACCGGCCGGGCGGCACGTGGCCGTGGCTGAAATGGTTATCGAAAAGGCCAAGCGACTGGTCGAGCATAAACGAGATGTTGTTATTCTTCTCGACTCGATCACAAGACTTGGTAGGGCTTATAACACCGTGGTCCCCTCCTCCGGTAAGGTTTTGACCGGTGGTGTGGACGCCAACGCCCTGCAACGGCCCAAGAGGTTCTTTGGTGCCGCCCGGAATATTGAAGAAGGCGGATCGCTCACAATTATCTCGACCGCGCTGATCGACACCGGCAGCCGGATGGACGAAGTGATCTTCGAGGAATTCAAAGGCACCGGTAACTCGGAAATCGTCCTGGACCGCAAGATTGCGGATAAGCGCGTATTCCCGGCCATCGACATTCTGAAATCCGGCACCCGGAAAGAGGATCTGTTGATCAACAAGGTGGACCTGCAGAAAACCTTTGTTCTGCGGCGGATTCTCAATCCGATGGGCACCACGGATGCCATCGAATTCCTTCTGTCCAAGCTTAAACAGACCAAGACGAATACCGAGTTCTTCGATTCTATGAACACCTGACGCGGGCCGTCACCGGGGCAACCCTATGGATACGATCTATGCTCTTTCAACGGCGCAAGGCAAAGCCGGCGTCGCAGTAATCCGCGTGTCCGGCACGCGAGCGTTTGCTGCCGTCAAGGCTCTGGCTGGAGATGTACCGCAGCCGCGCAAGGCATCGTTGCGCGTATTGAAAGACCGTGACGGGGTTCGTCTGGACGAGGCCTTGGTTCTGACCTTTGCCGAAGATCACAGTTTTACAGGCGAAGAAACCGTTGAGTTTCAGGTTCACGGTAGCACCGCCGTTGTGGCCGCCGTTCTTGAAGCACTATCCGATATCGACGGATTGCGGCCCGCTGATCCGGGTGAGTTCACCCGCCGGGCAATGGAAAATGGCCAGCTCGATCTGGCTCAGGTCGAAGGCCTTGCCGATCTGATCGAAGCCGAGACAGAGGCACAGCGCCGCCAGGCCCTGCGCGTATTGTCCGGTGATCTGGGCCAGCGCGCCGAAGACTGGCGAAAAAACCTGATCCGTGCGGCCGCCTTGCTTGAAGCGACGATTGATTTCGCGGATGAAGAGGTTCCCGTCGATGTGTCGCCCGAAGTTACCGATCTTGTCGAGTCCGTCGTTGCCAGCCTGCGAAAGGAAATTTCCGGCGTCAGCACCGCGGAACGTATTCGCTCGGGGTTCGAGGTGGCCATTGTTGGCGCGCCAAATGTCGGTAAATCAACCCTGTTGAATGCCCTGGCGGGGCGCGACGCGGCGATCACATCGGAATATGCCGGAACTACCCGCGACGTGATCGAGGTTCGGATGGACCTTTCCGGCCTGCCCGTAACCCTTCTGGACACTGCCGGACTTCGTGAAACCGAGGATGCGGTGGAATCCATCGGGATAGATCGCGCGCGGCAAAGGGCGCAGATGGCCGATCTGCGGGTGTTTCTGGTAGAAGGCGATGCCGCCCCGGATTTGGCGCCCGAAGAGGATGACATCGTTTTACGGGCCAAGGCCGATCTTCTTGGGGAAGCCACAGGAGCGATCTCGGGAAAGACCGGAGCGGGAATCGCTCAGTTGGTTGACCGGCTCACGGATACCCTGAAATCCCGGGCCTCGGGTGTCGGTATCGCGACGCGCCTGCGGCACAAGCAGGCAATGGAGCGAGGCCTGACGTCGCTGGAGGCTGCGCTTGTTCTTTTACCGCAAGGTGAAGATCAGGCCGATATCGCCGCCGAAGAATTGCGCACTGCTATCCGCGCCCTTGATTCTCTGGTAGGACGCATAGATATCGAAAACGTTCTGGATGAAATTTTCGCAAGCTTCTGCCTTGGGAAATGAGGAGTGTTTCACGTGAAACATTTTGACGTCATTGTTATCGGCGGAGGGCACGCGGGCACGGATGCCGCGCATGCGGCGGCGCGCACAGGGGCATCGACGGCCCTTGTGACATTGAAAAAATCCGGCATCGGCGTCATGTCCTGCAACCCGGCGATCGGTGGTCTTGGCAAGGGCCACCTTGTGCGCGAGATCGACGCGCTGGATGGCGTGATGGGTCGTGTCGCGGACAAGGCGGGCATCCAGTTTCGCTTGCTCAACCGCCGCAAAGGCCCCGCTGTGCAAGGGCCTCGCGCACAGGCAGACCGCAAGATTTATCGCGAATCCATGCTGGCTGAGACTGAAGCACAGGAAAACCTGGAGATTATCGAAGGCGAAGCTGCTGATTTCCTGATGCAAGGCGATCGCGTGACCGGTGTCATTCTGGCCGATGGCAGTGAAATTCAGGCAGGCGCGGTTGTGTTGACCACCGGAACTTTTCTTCGCGGGGTCATCCATATCGGGGATGTATCGCGACCGGGTGGTCGTATGGGCGACAAACCGTCAATCCGTCTGGCTGAGCGAATCGACAGCTTCGACCTTAGCCTTGGACGTTTGAAAACTGGCACGCCCCCGCGCCTTGACGGGACAACGATCAATTGGGATGGCCTTGGTGAACAGCCCGGCGATGACGATCCGGTTTTGTTTTCTTTCCTGTCCGACGCGCCCTCTGCACGTCAGATATCCTGTGGGATCACGCATACGAACGAGAAAACCCACCAGATCATTCGCGATAACCTGGATCGCTCGGCGATGTATGGGGGGCATATTGATGGCGTCGGCCCGCGATACTGTCCGTCCATCGAGGACAAGATCGTGCGTTTTGCCGACAAGGATTCCCACCAGATTTTCCTTGAGCCCGAAAGCCTGTCTGACAGCGTGATCTACCCGAACGGGATTTCGACCTCCCTGCCCCAGGATGTTCAGGAAAGCTATGTCCGTTCGATCAAGGGGCTTGAGAACGCGGTAATCTTGCAACCGGGCTATGCGATTGAATATGATTATGTCGATCCGCGCGCGCTGGATGCGACGCTGGCGGTCAAGTCCGTGCCGGGCCTATATCTTGCGGGACAGATCAATGGAACCACAGGATATGAGGAGGCAGCAGCTCAAGGTCTGGTCGCCGGCTTGAATGCCGCGCTGTCGGTCAAGCGCCGTGACCCTGCGATTTTCAGCCGCTCTGACAGTTATATCGGCGTGATGATCGACGATCTTATCACCCGTGGCGTCAGCGAACCCTATCGCATGTTCACCTCACGCGCCGAATTCCGGCTTTCGCTGCGAGCGGACAATGCCGACCAACGGCTGACCCCGCTTGGAATCGCGCTCGGATGCGTCGGGGATCATCGGCGCAGGGTGTTCGAGGATAAAATGACCCGACTGACCGCAGCCCAAGGGCGCATTGAACAGCAGAGCTATACTCCACGGCAGCTTGCCGATATCGACCTCAAGGTCAATCAGGATGGCACGCGCCGCACCGGCTTTCAGCTTTTGGCGTTTCCGGACATCGGGTTTGATCAACTGATCGCGCTGGACAGTTCTTTGGCGGATATCGACGATGAGTCGCGTCGGCAACTTGAGAAAGATGCGCTTTACGCCAACTATATCGAGCGCCAGAAGCGTGACGTTGAGATGATGAAGCGCGATGAGTCACAGGAAATCCCCGGCGATTTCGACTTCGGTGCAATTGATGGCCTGTCCAACGAATTGCGATCAAAGCTTAGCGCTGCCCGCCCGGCTAATCTGGCGCAAGCCGGACGTATCGATGGCATGACGCCTGCGGCGTTGACCTTGCTTCTGGCCCGCCTGCGCATGGAAAAGCGGGAAAAATCCGCATGAGCGCCTTTGACGGCCTGAATGTTTCACGTGAAACATTTGAGCGACTGAAGATTTACGAATCCCTTCTTCACAAGTGGAATCCACGCATAAATCTTGTTGCGCGCTCGACTTTGGACAGCGCATGGAAACGGCATATTCTGGATTCCGCGCAAATATATCATCTGGCCCCACATCCGGTGGCGCACTGGGTTGACCTAGGGTCGGGCGGCGGATTTCCCGGCCTCGTGGTGGCAATCATGGGCATGGAGGCCGACTCCCCCGCTGCTGTGACCCTCGTTGAAAGCGATACCAGAAAGTGCACATTTTTGCGCACCGTGATTCGGGAAACCGGCGCACAGGCCAAGGTTATCAATGACCGCATCGAAAACATTGATCCGTTGCAAGCCGACGTTCTTTCGGCGCGCGCCCTTGCGGATTTGACCACGCTTCTGGGCTTTGCTGACCGGCATCTGAGCAAAACCGGCATGGCCATATTCCCAAAGGGCGAATCCTGGGCAAAAGAGCTGTCGGATGCCGAAAGAGCGTGGAGTTTCAGCCATCGAGTTGCTAAAAGCAAAACTGAAACCGGCCCCGTCATTCTGACCTTTACAGGAGTCGCCCGTGCCTGACCCCACTCGCCCTCGCGGCCCCAAGATTATCGCAATCGCCAATCAAAAAGGGGGCGTTGGCAAGACAACGACGACAATCAACCTGGGATCGGCCTTGGCCGAGGCGGGACAGCGTGTTTTGATCGTCGATCTCGATCCGCAGGGGAACGCCTCTACCGGCTTGGGAATCGAAGCGGACGAACGGGAATACACGACCTACGAGCTTTTGCTGGAAGAAATCGAACTTTCGCAGGTCGTGCAGGACACCGAGATCGACAATCTCAAGATCGTACCGGCCACCGTTGACTTGAGTTCGGCGGATATCGAGTTGATTTCAAACGAAAAACGCAGCTTCCTGTTGCATGATGCCCTGCGTCAGACGGCGATGGACAGTTACGGGCTCGATTACATCCTGATCGACTGTCCGCCGTCTTTGAACTTGCTGACCGTCAACGCGATGGTTGCCGCGCATTCCGTTCTGGTCCCGCTGCAAAGCGAGTTTTTCGCGCTCGAGGGGCTTTCGCAGCTGATGTTGACGATTCGCGAGGTCAGGCAATCGGCCAATCCGAATCTCAGGATCGAAGGGATCGTCCTGACCATGTTCGATGCGCGCAACAACCTCTCGTCTCAGGTCGAACAGGATGCGCGCGACAATCTGGGCGATCTGGTCTTCCAAACGCGGATTCCGCGAAATGTTCGCGTCAGCGAAGCGCCCTCCTATGCGCAGCCCGTTTTGCAATACGATACCGCATCCAAAGGTGCACAAGCCTATCGCGATCTTGCACGCGAATTGATGTCAAACCAGACGCGCGCCGCCGCATAATCGAAGGAGCCGGATCATGGCCGATAAAAAAACCAAGCAACGCGGTCTGGGCCGCGGTCTGTCTGCTCTTATGGCCGATGTGAATGAAGATTCCGCGCAAACGGGCGACACCCCCAAATCGGCGGATCGCGTTGTGCCGATCGAGAAGATCAGCCCCAACCCGGATCAGCCCCGGCGCAGCTTTGACAAGGAGGCGCTCGACGATCTGGCCGCGTCGGTCAAGGAAAAGGGCATCATCCAGCCGCTTATCGTCCGCCCCAGGCCCGGCAAGGACGGGGAATTTGAAATCGTCGCCGGTGAACGCCGCTGGCGCGCGGCACAGATCGCTAAGCTGCATCAAATTCCGATCCTCGTGCGCGATTTCGACGATACCGAGGTGCTTGAGGTCGCGATTATCGAAAACATCCAGCGTGCTGACCTGAACCCGGTGGAAGAGGCCGCCGGATACAGCCAGTTGATGGAAAAGTTCGGCCATACTCAGGAAAAACTGTCCGAAGTTCTGGGGAAAAGCCGCAGCTACATCGCCAATGCCGTGCGTCTTCTGACCCTGCCCGGCGAGGTGCAGGAATACCTGCGCGATGGTAAACTGTCCTCCGGTCATGCCCGCGCCCTGATCACGGCGGATGATCCCGTTGCCCTGGCCCGCGAGGTGATCAAGAAAAACCTGTCCGTTCGCGAAACCGAAAGGCTCGCCAAAAAAGCCGCAACAAACATCTTTTCGGATGACGGCAAGACGAAAACCAGCAAGGCACCTGCAAAAGACGCCGACACCAAGGCGCTCGAAGGGGATCTGAGCGCAAACCTGGGGATGAAGGTTTCGCTCAATCACAAGCCGGGGCAGGAAAAGGGCCAGCTCACGATCGCTTACGATTCGCTGGATGAACTGGATACGTTGTGCCGTATTCTCAGCTCTAGTAGTCCGGCCTAGTCCAGATAAACACCAGAACGCAGATCAGAACGCCGCCCTGAATCATCAGGATCAGCGGGCGCAGCCCCATGATCAGCGACAGCAGGAAAACCCCGGCAATCGTAACCGTCGAAATGCGTTTGACCCGCGCGTTTATCGCGCCGCGGTCCTGCCAGTCCGCCACGGCGGGGCCGAATCTGGGATGCGTCAGCAGCCAGTTATGCAGCCGTTCCGAAGATCGGGCAAAACAGAACGCCGCCAACAGCATGAAAGGCACGGTCGGCAAAAGCGGCAAAACGACACCAATCATGCCCAGAATGACGCAAATTATCCCGAGCCCGGCCCAGATGACGCGCATTGCCTAGCTCCCGATCAGTTCTCGCAGGATCGAATTCAGGATCGTGCGCCCTCGCCGTGTCGCCCGAAGGTATGTCTGGCCCGTCTCGATCATGCCCAGATCCTGCAATTCCATAAACGCCTCGGGCGGCAGGTCATGCCCTGCCAGTGCCGTATACCTGCGCCGGTCGATTCCGTCGCGCAGCCGCAATCCCATCATCAGGTATTCATCCGCCTGATCGCCATGCGCGATAGCGTCGCGCAGCTTTTCGCCCGAACCAGACTCCGCCGCCGCCAGCCAACGATCCGGGTTCGACCAGGCTTCGGTGGCATAACGCTGTCCGTTCAGGGTGATACGCCCATGCGCACCCGGTCCGATCCCGGCATAATCGCCATAGCGCCAATAAATCAGGTTATGCCGCGATTCCGCGCCGGATTTGGCGTGATTCGAAACTTCATACGCCGCCATCCCGGCCGCTTCGCAAATCTCCTGCGTGGCCTCATACATATCTGCGGCCAGGTCTTCCTCGGGCAATCCGCGCAATCCGCCCTTGGCATACCGGTCGCCAAAGGCGGTGCCGGCTTCGATCGTCAGTTGGTAAAGCGAAAGGTGATCCACCGCCATGCTCAGCGCCTCACGCAACTCGGCCCGCCAATCACCGACGTTTTGATGTTGGCGCGCATAAATCAGGTCAAAGCTTACCCGATCAAAGTTTTTTCTTGCAATATCAAGGGCTTGGCTTGCCTCTGCAACAGTATGAATGCGCCCTAGGCGGCGCAGATCATCGTCATTCAAGGCTTGAATGCCCATAGACACACGTGAAACGCCGCCCTGGGCATAGGCACGAAAGCGGCCCGCCTCGACCGATCCGGGATTGGCCTCCAGCGTGACCTCCAGATCGTTGGCAATGGGCCATGTCCGGCGAATCCGTTCGAGGATCGTCGCCACCACGTCCGGGTCCATCAGGCTGGGCGTCCCGCCACCAAAAAAGACCGAATTCAAAACCCGGTTCGGCAACTCTTCTGCATAGCGGTCGATCTCGGATAAATAGGCCCCAAGCCAGCGGGATTGGTCGATTTCACGAGCAACATGGCTGTTGAAATCGCAATAGGGGCATTTGGCCTCGCAGAACGGCCAATGAAGATACAGGCCAAAGCCCCCGTTTTGCCAATCCTCAGCCAAAACAGCCCTTCACCAGCTTGGCGAAGGCATCCGCGCGGTGGCTGATCTTGTTCTTTTCCCAACGATCCATTTCGCCAAAGGTGATGTCATACCCGTCGGGCTGGAAAATCGGGTCATACCCGTGGCCCTCATCCCCACGCATCGGCCAGACGATCTGCCCCTCGACCGTGCCGGGAAACACCTCGTCATGACCATCGGGCCAGGCCAGAACAAGCGTGCAGCAAAACCGTGCCGTCCAGGGCCTGGGTTTGCCGGTTTCGCGCAGGCGGTCATGGGTCTTGCCCATGGCCATGATGAAATCGCGCCCCTTCTCTGTTTCGGCCCAATTCGCGGTAAACACGCCCGGCGCACCGTCAAGCGCGTCAATCTCGATCCCCGAATCGTCGGACAAGGCAGGCAGCCCCGTGGCCCTGGCGGCGGCATGGGCCTTGATCCGGGCGTTGCCGACAAAACTGGTCTCGGTTTCCTCGGGTTCCGACAGGCCCTTTTCCGCCGCGCCCACGACGCGCACACCGAAAGGTTCCAGCAGGTTGGCGATTTCTTCCAGTTTGCCCGCGTTATGCGTCGCCACCAGCAGGGTATCGCCGTCGAATTTACGCATCAATCGCCGCCTTCTGCGCTGCCATCAGTTCGGATACGCCCTTTTCGGCCAGATCCATCAGCTGGTTCATCTGGTCACGGCTGTATGTCGCGCCCTCGGCGCTCATCTGAACTTCGATCAACTGCATGTTGCCGGTCATGATGAAATTGCCATCGACCCCCGCTTCGCTGTCTTCGGGATAATCCAGATCCAGCACTGGCTGACCGGCATAAATTCCGCAGGAAACCGCCGCCACCGGCTCGACCAGAGGATCGCTGACGATATCGCCCGCTTTCATCAGCTTGTTCACCGCCAGACGCAAGGCCACCCAGCCGCCGGTGATCGCCGCGCAGCGGGTTCCGCCATCGGCCTGGATCACGTCGCAATCCACCGTGATCTGCCGCTCGCCCAGGGCCACGCGGTCAACGCCCGCGCGCAGGCTGCGCCCGATCAGCCGCTGGATTTCCACGGTGCGCCCGCCCTGCTTGCCGGCGGTCGCCTCGCGCCGCATCCGCGACGAGGTCGAGCGCGGCAACATCCCGTATTCCGCCGTGACCCAGCCCAGCCCGGCACCCTTCAAAAACGGGGGCACACGCGGCTCAAGACTGGCCGTGCACAACACATGCGTATCGCCCACCCGGATCATGCAGGACCCTTCGGCGTGTTTCGTGACATCGGTCTCGATTGAAACCGGGCGCATTTCGCTTAAATCTCTACCCGAAGGCCGCATGATATTTCCCCTCTCAAACTCTGTGTCGGGGATACAGCCCGCCCGCCTCGGATAGCAACCCCGATTGACCTTTTCCACATCCCGTCTTTAATGACGGTAAAGCGAACAAGCCAAAGACATGACCGATACAGGCAAGATTCTGGAAGAGATGAACGACCGCTCGCGCGAGGTGTTCCGCCGCGTGGTCGAATCCTATCTTGTGTCCGGCGCACCCGTCGGCTCGCGCACCCTGACCCGCGACTTCAGCGAAAAGATCAGCCCGGCCACCATCCGCAACGTGATGCAGGATCTGGAATATCTGGGCCTCCTTCAAAGCCCCCATGTCAGCGCGGGCCGCGTTCCCACGCAGGACGGGCTGCGTATGTTCGTCGATGGCCTGCTCGAAGTCGGCGATCTCCAAAGCGACGACCGGCAAAAGATCGACGCCACCCTGGGCAGTAATTCGCAGGACGTGTCGGGCATTCTCGACCGGATCGGATCGGCCTTGTCGGGGGCCACGCAAGGCGCATCGCTGGTTCTTGCGCCCAAGCACGAGGCCCCGATCAAGCATATCGAGTTCGTCAGCCTCGCCAATGACCGCGCGCTTGTGGTGCTGGTGTTCGGTGACGGGCATGTGGAAAACCGCATATTCACCCCACCGCCCGGCCAGACGCCCAGTTCGATGCGCGAAGCGGCGAATTTTCTCAATGCCCTGGCCGAAGGCCGCACATTGTCCGAGCTGCAAACCGTCATCTCCCGCCAGATCAGCGAACGGCGGCAAGAGATCGACAGGCTGGCGCAGGAACTGGTCAAGAGCGGCCTTGCCGTATGGGATGACGATGGCGACAGCTACGAGCGCCTGATCGTCCGGGGCCGTGCGAATCTGTTGGGCGACGAGGCCCAGGAAGAGGATCTCGAACGCATCCGCAGCCTGTTTGACGACCTCGAACGCAAGCGCGACATCGCCGAATTCCTCGAACTCGCCGATGAAGGCGAAGGCGTGCGCATTTTTATTGGCTCCGAGAACAAACTTTTCTCACTTTCGGGTTCCTCTCTGGTGGTGTCTCCTTATATGAACGCTGACCGAAAGATCATCGGCGCGGTCGGGGTGATCGGCCCCACGCGCCTGAACTACGGGCGGATTGTTCCGATCGTGGATTACACGGCACAGCTGGTTGGCAAACTGATCGCCGACCGAAGTTAGAGGTGACACATGGCAGAGCCGAAGAACGAAGAGTTTCTGGACGACATCGAACAGGCCGAGGCCGAAGAACAGGCCATTGCCGAGGAGGAAATCCTCGACTCCGATGCCGACATCGAAGCGCTTCGCGTCGAACGCGATGCGTTGCAGGACAAATTCATGCGCGCCCTTGCGGATGCTGAAAACGCCCGCAAGCGCAGCGAGAAAGACCGCCGTGAGGCTGAAAACTACGGCGGGTCCAAGCTCGCCCGCGACATGCTGCCGGTCTACGACAACATGAAACGCGCGGTCGAGGCGGCAACGGACGAGCAAAAGGAAATCTCCGCCGCGCTGATCGAGGGCGTTCAGCTGACCATGCGCGAACTGCTCAACGTGTTCTCCAAGCACGGCATCACGCGCATATCGCCCGAAGTGGGTGAAAAATTCGATCCGCAACAGCACGAAGCGATGTTCGAGGCCCCGGTGCCCGGCACCAGGGCGGGCGAGATCATCCAGATTTCCGCCGAGGGCTTCATGCTGCACGATCGTATCCTGCGCCCGGCGCAGGTCGGCGTTTCGTCGAACAAGGGATAACGCGAGGACCGGGCCCCGGCCCGGCCTATCGGCCCTCCGCCAGCCCCTTCAGTTCATAGATCAGGTCCAGCGCCTGCCGCGGCGTCAGCTCGTCGGGCAGAACCTCGGCCATGCGCTTGTCCAGTTCCGAGTCGCGCACCGGCGCCGGGGCGGGCGGTGGCGTGGCGGCAAACAGCGGCAAATCGTCGATCAGCGCCTTTTGCGCCGTTCCGCCCTCGCGTTCGCCCTTTTCCAGCGCATCCAGAACCACGCGGGCACGCTCCACCACCGCATCGGGAAGCCCGGCCAGTTTCGCGACCTGCACCCCGTAACTCCGGTCCGCCGCACCGCGCCGCACCTCGTGCAGGAAAATCACCTCGCCGTCATGTTCCTTGACGCTGACCGTGGCGTTTTCCACCCGGTCAAGCTTGTCGCTGAGGTTCGTCATCTCGTGATAATGCGTGGCGAACAACGCCCGGCTTCCGTTCACGTCATGCAGATGTTCCAGCGTGGCCCAGGCAATCGACAGCCCGTCATAAGTGGCCGTGCCGCGCCCGATTTCGTCCAGAATCACCAGCGCATGATCGTCCGCCTGATTCAGGATCGCTGCGGTTTCCACCATTTCCACCATGAAGGTCGACCGCCCGCGCGCCAGATCGTCGCTGGCGCCGACGCGGCTGAACAACTGGCTGACCATCCCCACATGGGCCGATGTCGCAGGCACGAAGCTGCCCGCCTGCGCCAGCAACGCGATCAGCGCATTCTGCCGCAGAAACGTCGATTTGCCCGCCATGTTCGGCCCTGTCAGCAGCCAGATATCGCTCCCCTGCCCCAGTTCGCAGTCATTGGCGATGAACGGCTCGCCATCCTTGCGCAGCGCCTGTTCCACCACCGGATGCCGCCCGCCCTGAATGTCCAGAGCGCGGCTTTCGTCCACACGGGGCCTGCACCAGTTTTCGCCGCGCGCCAGATCTGCCAGCGCTGTCGTCAGGTCCAGTTCGGCCAGCGCCCGCGCGGCCTGCGATACGCCTGCCGACTCCCCTAGAATTGCGCCTTTCAGGCTGTCATAGAGCCGCTTTTCAATCTCCAGCGCCCGACCGCCCGCATTCAGGATTTTGGTTTCCATCTCGCTCAACGGAACGGTGGTAAAGCGCACCTGATTGGCTGTGGTCTGACGGTGTTTGAAGGTTTCGTTCAACGGGGCCGACAGCATCTTGTCGGCATGGGTCGCCGTCACCTCGACGAAATAGCCCAGCACGTTGTTATGCTTGACCTTCAGGCTCTGAATCCCGGTCAGTTCCTGGTATTCGCTCTGCATTCCCGCAATCACGCCACGCCCCTCGTCGCGCAGCTGCCGTGCCTCGTCCAGTTCACCGTCATAGCCCGGCGCGATGAACCCGCCATCGCGCGCCAGCAGCGGCGGTTCCGCCACCAGCGCCTGATCCAACAGGTCCAACAGATCGTCATGCCCGGTCAGATCGCCCGCCGCTTCGGTCAGCAGTCGGGGCATGTCCTGCCCTCCGACCAGCGTGGAAATCTCGGCGGCCTGCGTCAGCCCGTTGCGGATCGCGGCCAGATCGCGTGGGCCGCCCCGGTCCAAGCCCAATCGCGACAGCGCCCGGTCCAGATCGGGCACCTTGCGCAGCGCAGCGCGCATGGCATCGCTGAATCGAGCCTGTTCCACCGCAAATGCAACGGCATCCAGCCGATCCTGCACCACGTCCACCACCCGGCTGGGGCTGGACAGGCGACGCTCCAGCAACCGGCCCCCGCCGGCCGTCACCGTCCGGTCCACCACCGACAGCAACGATCCGGCCCTGCCGCCGCTCAGCGATTGGGTGATTTCCAGATTGCGCCGCGTGGCGGCGTCGATCTGCATCACGCGCGCTTGCGCCTCGCGCTGGGGCGGGCGCAGCAGCGGCAGTTTGCCCTTTTGCGTGATCTCCAGATATTCCACGATCGCGCCCATCGCCGCCAGTTCCGCGCGGCTGAACTGCCCATAGGCGTCCAGCGCGCCCACCTTGAACAGATCGCACAGGCGCTGCTCGCCCCCCGAACTGTCAAAGGCCGCGCGCCCCAGTTCTGTGCTGGACGCGCCAGATTCAGTTACGATTCCACCCAGATGGGCCTCATCCCCCTCGGCCAGCACCACCTCGGACGGCGCCAGCCGCGCCAGTTCCGGGCCCAGCCGCACCTCGGCCAGCGGCATGACATGGAAACTGCCGGTAGAGATATCCACCCAGGCCAGCGCGCCGTCGCCCCGCACCCGTGCGAAACTGGCCAGGTAATTGTGCCGCCGCGCGTCCAGCAGGCTTTCTTCGGTCAATGTGCCGGGCGTCACCAGCCGCACGACCCCGCGTTTCACCACGGATTTCGAGCCGCGCTTTTTCGCCTCTTCCGGGCTTTCCATCTGTTCGCACACCGCCACGCGAAATCCCTTGCGGATCAGCGTCAGCAGATAGTTTTCCGCCGAATGCACCGGCACACCGCACATGGGAATATCCTCGCCCAGATGCTTGCCGCGCTTCGTCAGCGCAATGTCCAGGGCCTCGGATGCGGCCACGGCATCGTCGAAAAACAACTCATAGAAATCGCCCATTCGGTAAAACAGCATCGCGCCCGGATACTCGGCCTTGATTTCAAGGTATTGCGCCATCATCGGCGTAACGGCGGATTTCGCGGATGTCACTTTGGCCCCCCGGCTTGGTTGACGCGAACCTTACAAAGCCAGGACGCGGCGGAAAACCCGAAAACCGATGCGCAGTTGAGGCGACGGCAAACCCTCGCTATTGAGAGGCAAAACCGACGCAACGACACAAGGCCGCGACATGTCCAAACCCAAGTTCACCCGTGAAGAGGCGCTTGCCTTCCATCTCGAGCCCACCCCCGGCAAGTTCGAGATCACGGCCACCGTGCCGATGACCACGCAACGCGACCTGTCGCTGGCCTATTCCCCCGGCGTTGCGGTCCCGTGCGAGGAAATCGCCGCAAATCCCGAACTGGCCTATGACTATACCAATAAGGGCAACCTTGTTGCGGTGATTTCGAACGGGACTGCCGTTCTGGGCCTCGGCAACCTGGGCGCGCTGGGCTCCAAGCCGGTGATGGAGGGCAAGTCGGTGCTCTTCAAGCGCTTTGCCGACGTGAACTCGATCGACATCGAACTCGATACCGAAGACCCCGAGGCCATTATCAACGCCGTCAGGCTGATGGGCCCCACCTTTGGTGGCATCAACCTCGAAGACATCAAGGCGCCCGAGTGTTTCATCATCGAACAGACGCTCAAGGAACAGATGGACATCCCGGTGTTCCACGACGATCAGCACGGCACCGCCGTGATCTGTGCCGCCGGCCTGATCAACGCGCTGCACCTGTCGGGCAAGAAGATCGAGGATTGCAAGATCGTGCTCAACGGCGCGGGGGCCGCGGGCATCGCCTGTATCGAACTGCTCAAGGCGATGGGCGCACGGCATGACAACTGCATCGTTTGCGACACCAAGGGCGTGATCTATCAGGGCCGCACCGAAGGCATGAATCAGTGGAAATCGGCCCACGCCATCAAGACCGACCTGCGCACGCTGGACGAGGCGATGAAAGACGCCGATGTGTTCCTTGGCGTGTCGGTCAAGGGTGCGGTGACGCAGGATATGGTCGCCTCGATGGCCGACAATCCGGTGATCTTCGCGATGGCCAACCCTGACCCCGAAATCACCCCCGAAGAGGCGCACGAGGTTCGCCCCGACGCCATCGTCGCCACCGGGCGCAGCGACTATCCCAACCAGGTCAACAACGTGCTGGGTTTTCCCTACCTGTTCCGCGGCGCGCTCGATGTGCATGCCCGTGCAATCAATGACGAGATGAAGATCGCCTGCGCCGAGGCGCTGGCCAGCCTTGCCCGCGCCGATGTGCCCGATGAGGTCGCGATGGCCTATGGCCGCAAACTGGCCTTCGGGCGGGATTACATCATTCCCACCCCGTTCGATCCGCGCCTGATCCACACCGTGCCCCCTGCCGTGGCGCGCGCCTGCATGGATACCGGCGCGGCGCGGCGGCCCATCGTGGACATGGAAGGGTATCAACAATCGCTGGCCGCCCGGATGGACCCGACGGCCAGCATCCTGCGCTCGATCAACGCCCGCGCCCGCAACGCGCAGGCCCGCATGATCTTTGCCGAGGGCGACGATCCCCGCGTTCTGCGTGCCGCCGTGCAATATCAGCGCGCCGGTTTGGGCAAGGCGATCGTCGTGGGCCGTGACGACGACGTGAAACAAAAGCTCGAGGCGGCCGGTCTGGGCGATGCCGTTCGCGAACTCGAAGTGGTGAACGCCGCGAAAACCGATCGCCTGGCCGATTACAAGGAATTCCTCTACCAGCGCCTGCAACGCAAGGGCCACGACCGGCACGACATTCACCGCATGGCGGCGCGTGACCGGCACGTTTTTGCGGCCCTGATGCTGGCGCACGGGCATGGCGACGGGCTTGTCACCGGGGCCACCCGCAAATCCGCCCATGTGATGGAACGCATCAACCATGTTTTCGACGCCAATGCCGAAAACGGTGTTGCCGGTGTGACGGCCCTGTTGCACAAGGGCCGGATCGTCCTGATCGCCGATACGCTGGTGCATGAATGGCCCGACGAGGAAGACCTCGCCAATATCGCCACCCGCGCCGCCGGTGTGGCCCGCCATCTGGGGCTTGAGCCGCGTGTCGCCTTCGTCAGCTTTTCGACCTTTGGCTACCCCAAATCCGAACGCGCCGAAAAGATGCACCTTGCCCCCAGCGTGCTCGAGCGGCGGGGCGTCGATTTCGAATACGAAGGCGAGATGACCGTCGATGTGGCCCTCAACACCCGTGCGCAGGACGCCTATCCGTTCCAGCGCCTGACCGGCCCGGCGAATATCCTCGTGGTTCCGGCGCGGCACTCGGCCTCGATTTCGGTCAAGCTGATGCAGGAAATGGCTGGTGCCACGGTGATCGGCCCGATCCTCGCGGGCATCGACAAGTCGATTCAGATATGCTCGTCCACCTCGACGGCCAGCGACATCCTGAACATGGCCGTTCTGGCGGCCTGCAAGGTCGGCTGAGGACCGAACGGGCGGAGCTCGGGGAAATCCGCGCCGGTTAATTCACGAACGGCGCGGCATTGCCCCACAATTCGCGAATCCGCTGATCGCGGCCACAGGCCTTGCGATAGCGCTTGTAGGCCGAGGATTGTTTCTTGGGGCCGAACCGCGTCAGCACCAGCTTGCTGCCCTTGTAGTAATCCTGATGATACGCCTCGGCCTCATAGAACGGCCCGGCATTCAGAACAGGCGTCACGATCTTGCGCCCCAAGGCCTTGGCCGCATCGGCCCTGGCGGCCTCTGCCGCTGCCTTCTGGGCCGGATCAGAGACGAAAATCGCCGTGCGATAGCTGTTCCCGCGATCGCAGAACTGCCCGCCCGCATCGGTCGGATCGACCGAGCGGAAAAACAGGTCGTACAGCTCGCGTGCAGAAATCCGGGCGGGATCGTACATGATCTGCACCGCTTCGTAATGGCCGGTGCCGCCAGCGGTGACCTGCTTGTAGGTGGGGTTGTCGACCGTCCCGCCGGTATAGCCCGATACCACGTCCCGCACACCGCCGACCTTCTCGAAATCGGCCTCGACGCACCAGAAACACCCACCCGCAACGGTCAGAATCTCGGTTCCGGCGGCATGTGCCTTGCCATGTTGGATTCCCAGTCCGATCACGATCAGCACCGCCAGTAATCCGGCTTTTATCGTTCCCATCCTTCCCATCCGATGACTCATGGTATCAGCCCTCCGTTTGGGCATAGTGTGCCGCATCGCCAGAGACGGGCCAATTCACGCCCGCGTGTTTTCACGGCTTGGTGATCCGAATTTACCGCTTGGCACTGCCCGCCGCGCGCCCTAGCGTCCCCCCCATCCGACAGATGCAAGGGGCCCCCATGACTGATCACCAGACCACCCACCAGGCCGAAGAAGACGCACGCAACGAACAGATCAAGATCTGGCTGAACGGCGATATCGTTCCCAAGGATCAGGCCAAAGTCAGCGTTTACGACAGCGGTTTCATGCTGGGCGACGGCGTGTGGGAGGGGCTGCGCCTCTATAACGGCACATGGGCCTTTATCGACGAACATCTCGATCGCCTGTTCGAGGCCGCCAAGGCCATCGACCTCGATATCGGTATGAGCCGCGAACAGGTGTTTCAGGCCGTGTTAGAGACACAAAAGGCCAATGGCATGACAACCGATGCCCATGCCCGCCTGATGGTGACGCGCGGCGTGAAAACCCGCCCCTTTCAGCATCCGTCGTTGTCGCAACAGGGGCCGACCGTGACCATCATCATGGAGCATTCCAAACCACAGATCGGGCGGCCCATCCGCCTTGCCACCGTGCCGCATATCCGCGGCCTGCCCATGACGCAGGACCCCAAGCTGAATTCCCATTCCAAGCTGAACTGCATCCTCGCCTGTATTGCCGCCGAAAAGGCCGGTGCCGACGAAGGTTTGATGCTGGACGTGAACGGCTTTGTGAACACCACCAACGCCTGCAATTTCTTCATAGTCCGCAAGGGGCAGGTTTGGACCTCGACGGGTGATTACTGCATGAACGGCATCACCCGGCAAAAGGTGATCGACCTGTGCCGCGATAACGATATCCCGGTGTTCGAGCGTAATTATTCCCTTGTCGATACCTACGGCGCGGACGAGGCGTTTCTGACCGGCACGTTCGGCGCGCAGACCCCGGTGGGCGAAATTGATGGCCGCCCCATTGGCGATGGCGCGCTGGGCCCTGTTACCAAGCGGATTCAGGACCTCTATAAGGCTCTGATTCAGCGCGAAACCGCCTGAATGTCTGCCGTCAGCTTTTCGTAAAGGAGCCCCGTAAAATGCGTATCGCCATGTGGTCCGGCCCCCGCAACCTGTCGACCGCCATGATGTATTCCTTTGGCGCGCGGCCGGATTTTGCCGTTGTCGATGAACCGTTTTATGCCGCCTATCTGGCCCTGACGGGCCTCGATCACCCGATGGGGGATGCAATCATCGCCTCGCAGCCCACCGATCCGGCGAAGGTGGTCGATGGGCTTCTTGGTCCCATCCCGGACGGCAAGCCGCATTTCTACCAGAAACATATGTCACAACACATGATTCCGGGCATTCCGGGTGACTGGATTACCGATGTCGTCAATGTCTTTCTCATACGTCACCCCGCTCGTGTCGCTGCCAGTTTCTCGGCCAAATACGAAAACCCGACCCTGCCCGAGATAGGCTTCACTCAACAGGTGGACCTTTACGATCAGCTTAACGCAGCGGGCGCTCGTCCCGTGGTGATCGACTCACACGACATCCGCGAAGACCCCGAAACCATGTTGCGGCGGTTGTGCGATGTCGTCGGGCTGGAGTGGGATCCGGCGATGCTGTCCTGGCCCGCCGGGGGCCATAAATCCGACGGGGTCTGGGCGGCGCATTGGTATGGCTCGGTCCATGCCTCCACCGGGTTCGCCGGTCCCGAGGGTCCGTTGCCCGACCTCGACGGCCCGCGCGCCGATCTGGCGCGCGCCGCGATGCCGTCTTACGAGGTGCTCAGGGCGCTGGCGATCTGAGGTGTTGCGTCCACAATGGACGCAACTTTTGGCTTTAGGGCCGATTTTCGTACGAAACGCGCGTACACTTCGTACAAAACGTACGAAACTCAGCCCTTCAGGCGACGGTCCCGCGCGGCCAGCAGTTTCAGGCGCAGCGCGTTCAATTGGATGAAGCCAGCCGCGTCCTTCTGATCGTAAGCGCCCGCATCGTCCTCGAA
Organism: Roseovarius sp. PS-C2; assembly: GCF_018862045.1. Lineage (NCBI taxonomy): Bacteria > Pseudomonadati > Pseudomonadota > Alphaproteobacteria > Rhodobacterales > Roseobacteraceae > Roseovarius > Roseovarius sp. PS-C2. The sequence continues at coordinate 119,017 of NZ_JAHKSQ010000005.1, read as the reverse complement.
CGTCACATGCGCTTCGGAATACAGGCTGTGATCCGACCAGCGCGCAACCGTCCGGGCCGACCCTTTGTAAAGTTTCAGGCGCACGGTTCCGGTCACATGATATTGCGATTTGTCAATCGCCGCCTGCAACATCTCGCGTTCAGGGCTGAACCAGAACCCGTTATAGACCAGCTCGGCATAGCGCGGCATCAGCTCGTCTTTCAGGTGTGCGGCGCCACGGTCCAGCGTGATCTGCTCGATTCCGCGATGCGCTTCCAGCAGAACGGTGCCACCGGGGGTTTCATAAATTCCTCGGGATTTCATGCCCACGAATCGGCCTTCCACCAGGTCCAGCCGCCCGATCCCGTGCTTGCCGCCCAATTCATTCAGTTTTGTCAACAAGTTAGCAGGGCTCAGCGCCTCGCCGTTGATGCTGACGGCATCGCCTTTTTCGAAACCGATCTCGATGAATTCCGGCTCGTTCGGGGCGTCCTCCGGGTTAACGGTTCGTTGATATACATAGTCGGGCGCATCCACCGCCGGGTCTTCCAGAACCTTGCCCTCGGACGAGGTGTGCAACAGGTTCGCATCCACCGAAAACGGCGCTTCGCCGCGCTTGTCCTTGGCAATCGGAATCTGGTTTTTCTCAGCGAAATCAAGCAGTTTCGTCCGGCTGGTCAGATCCCATTCCCGCCACGGCGCGATCACCTTGATATCCGGGTTCAGCGCATAAGCGGCCAATTCGAAGCGAACCTGATCGTTGCCCTTGCCCGTCGCCCCATGCGCCACCGCGTCCGCACCGGTTTCCTCGGCGATCTCGACAAGACGCTTTGAAATCAATGGCCTGGCAATCGAGGTGCCCAGAAGGTACAGCCCCTCATACACCGCATTGGCGCGGAACATCGGGAATACGAAATCGCGCACGAACTCTTCCCGGATATCTTCGATGAAGATATTTTCCGGTTTGATTCCAAGAAGTTCCGCCTTCTTGCGCGCGGGGTCCAGTTCCTCCCCCTGGCCCAGATCGGCGGTAAAGGTCACCACCTCGCAACCATATTCGGTTTGCAGCCACTTCAGGATGATCGAGGTATCAAGCCCCCCGGAATAGGCCAGCACGACTTTCTTCGGCGCGGACATCGTTTTTCCCTTCCGTCAAATATCCGACCGGGCGATACCGGGTTTTGACGTGCGGGGCAAGATGCCCGGCTCCGCAGTATTCTTCGGTATGCTTTGCCCCCTGCCCTTGCCAGCGTGTGAAACTTCGTTCAATCAAGACGTTATGACCGACTTTCGCACCCTTGCCCAAGCCGCCGAAACCGCAATGCGCGACGTGTTCGATCCCACGCCGCTCTTGCGCAACGATCATCTTTCCGAACGCTACAGGGCCAATATCCTGCTCAAGCGCGAAGATCTGTCACCCGTGCGCTCCTACAAACTGCGCGGCGCGTTCAACGCCATGCGCAAGGTGCTGGAACGTGATCCCGATATCACGCAATTCGTCTGCGCCAGCGCGGGCAACCATGCGCAGGGGGTGGCATTCATGTGCCGGCATTTCGGGGTCAAGGGCGTGATCTTCATGCCGGTGACGACCCCGCAGCAGAAAATCGGCAAGACCGAAAAGTTCGGGGGGGATGCCGTTTCGATCCGGCTGACGGGCGATTACTTCGACGATACTCTGGCTGCGGCACAAGCGTATTGCTCTGAAATCAAAGGGCATTTTCTGTCACCCTTCGATGATGAGGATGTGATTGAAGGTCAGGCCTCAGTCGGGGTCGAGATCGAACAGCAACTCGGCGGCTTGCCCGACCGGATCATCATGCCCGTGGGCGGCGGCGGGCTGTCCTCGGGTGTTCGCAGCTATGTCGGGGATCATACGGCAATCACTCTGGTCGAACCCTCGGGTGGAGCATGTCTGGCAGCCGCATTGCAAGCCGGACAGCCCACGCGGCTGCCTCATGTGAACACCTTTGCCGATGGCGCTGCCGTGGCCCAGATCGGGGCCAGGACGTTCGAGCGGCTGCGCATGGTCGATCCATCCGATGTTCTGGCCATCAGCGAGGACCGGCTGTGCACCACCATGCTGGAAATGCTGAACGTCGAAGGGATCGTCCTTGAGCCTGCCGGAGCTTTGGCCGTCGATGCGCTCAAGGACATGGGCGATGCAATCCGGGGTAAAACCGTTGTTTGCGTGACATCGGGTGGCAATTTCGATTTCGAACGCCTGCCCGAGGTCAAGGAGCGCGCGCAGCGCTATTCCGGGATCAAGAAATATTTCGTCCTGCGCATGCCGCAGCGGCCCGGCGCATTGAAGGATTTTCTTAGCATCCTGGGGCCGGACGACGATATCGCCCGGTTCGAATACCTGAAGAAATCCGCGCGCAACTTCGGCTCGGTTCTGATCGGGATCGAAACCACGCATTCCGAAAATTTCAGTCATATCGAGCACAAGCTGGATGCCGCCGGATTCGAGTATCGCGACATTACCAATGACGAAGTTCTGGCTGAGTTCCTGATTTAGATATCGTCTGATTGTCGCAGGCCCACAATGAAAGCGGCGCGGGATTGGTCATAAATTTCAATGATTTCTGTGATATCGACCTTATTCGCATGGCCTTGGCTCGCCATCCGTTCGCCGGTTTGGCACAGTGCTGCAAAGTCTTCGAAGCCAAGGTTCAGCGCGCTGCCCTTGAGAAAATGCAACCGCGCCTCAATCCGATCGGGCCTGTCCCGTTCGCGTAATGCTGAGATTTCGGATTCGACCTCTTCGAGAAACAGGTCGACGACATCGGCAAATTCGTCTGCGCCGATTTCATCGCGAAGTTCATGTACTCTGTTCCAGTCGATCATGATCTGCCCGTTTTGCTTGTGTGGGTACACTTGCAGGGATGCATTTAGAAATGCTCAAGCCCTGGTGAAAAAACAGGCGCAATTTTAACATTCACCACCTGTTAAGCCGGGGGCTCTATGCCCGCTCCAAAGGGGGTGGAAAGTGCAACAGGTATTCAGGGATCAGAAATCGTTTCGATCAATCCAGACCGAAGGTCAGGCAATTCGCACGGTGCTGGTGGTTGATGACAGCCGCCTGCAACGCCGAATATTGGCAAGTTCCCTCAAAAAATGGGGGCTGGAGGTGCATGAGGCGGAGTCGGGTATCGAGGCGCTGCGACTCTGCAAAGATGTGCAGCCGGATCTGGTACTGAGCGATTGGATGATGCCGGGCATGAACGGGGTGGAATTCTGCCGCGCCTTCCGTGCGATGCCGCGTGATAGCTATGGCTATTTCATACTGCTGACCTCCAAATCCGAAAAGGCCGAGATCGCCCATGGCCTTGATGCAGGCGCGGACGATTTCCTGACCAAGCCCGTCAATGCCGCGGAGCTACGCGCGCGGATTGCTGCCGGGGATCGAATTCTGCGGATGGAGCGGGAGCTGACGGAAAAGAATCGTCTGGTCAAATCCACGCTGGATGAGTTGCAGGCGGTCTATGACTCGCTCGACAACGATCTGATCGAGGCGAAAAAGCTGCAACAATCGTTGGTGAGCGAGCGATATCGCGATTTCGGATCTGCGGATGTTTCGCTTTTGCTCCGGTCCAGCGGTCATGTCGGTGGCGATCTGGTCGGCATGTTTCAGGCCGGGCCCGATTGCGTCGGTCTTTACGGTATTGACGTGTCGGGGCATGGTGTGAGTTCGGCCCTGATGACGGCGCGTCTGGCCGGGTATCTTTCGGCCACCGCTCCCGAGCAGAACCTTGCACTCTATCAGTTGCGCGGCGAGGGCTATGCGCCGCGCGCGCCTGCAGAAACGCTGGAAATTCTCAATCGTCTGATCCTGGGGGAAATGGAAACCGAGCACTATTTCACGATGTTGCTGGCCATCGCGGACTTGTCGACCGGGCAGGTGACAATGGCCCAGGCCGGCCACCCCTACCCTGTGCTTCAGCGGGCCGATGGATGCATCGAGATGATCGGGCAAGGCGGATTGCCAGTGGGTTTGATCGAGGAGGCCAAGTACGATCAGCTCACTATCACGATGCGTCCCGGTGACAGGTTGCTGGTCTGCTCCGATGGCGTGGTTGAATGTGCCGATCCTGACGGCGCCCTTTTGGCCGATGACGGGCTGGTGCGCATATTGCGCGACCTGCGGCAAACACGGGGCATGGCGGGCCTGGAATCGTTGATCTGGAAACTCTCCGAGTTTGCGGGCACCGATGAATTTTCCGACGATATTTCTGCCGCGCTGTTGGAGTTCAAGCCTTCGCCAATAGATGGCTGACAAAATGTCTGTCACCAGCATTTCCCAACTGCTGGGCGGCTGCCTCCCAACTGGTCCATACGGCGCGGTGCCCTGCCTCGCTTGGAGGGCCAAGCGGGCGGACCGGAAAGGCGCGATAGATGTGGCAGATCTTTTCTGCCCAAAGGTCATATTCAGGCATGTAGGTGAATCGGCGAAATGCGCCGAGACGATGCGCCTGCGCAATTTTCCACCCCGTTTCCTCGAACACCTCGCGGTGCAAGGCCTGCAAGGGCGATTCGCCAGGGTCGATTCCGCCGCCGGGCAGCTGGAGTTCGGGAATAGGCTCGGCCTGATGGGTCAGCAATAGCTGTCCATCGCGTGGCAGGATAGCATAGGCACCTACGCGACGGGTATAGCGTATATCATGTCTTGGGTTTTCGCCGAACCGCCGGATCATGCCCTCTGCCCCCTTGGACCATGTGTTGTCCTGATTATATAGACGCGATATGCCAACTTCCGGCACACAAGGAAACCCCATGACACTTGGACAGAAATTCGCCTGGGACGACACGATCCTGCCATTCCAGTTGGACAACGCAGATATCCGTGGACGTGTCGCGCGTCTTGACGGGGTTCTCGACGGAATCCTGAAACAGCATGCGTACCCCGCGCCGGTAGAGGCATTGGTCGCCGAAATGGCGTTGCTGACGGCATTGGTCGGGCAAACGATCAAGCTGCGCTGGAAGCTGTCATTGCAGGTCCAGACCAAAGGCGCGGTAAGGATGATCGCCACCGACTATTACGCACCCGAAAGCGAGGGCGCCCCGGCCCGCATTCGTGCCTATGCCAGCTTTGATCCCGACCGGATCAGCGACAGCGCGCCTTTTGATCAGCTTGGAGAGGGGTATTTCGCCGTGCTGATTGATCAGGGCAAAGGAACGGAACCCTATCAGGGCATCACCCCGATTGCCGCAGGCAGTCTCAGCGCATGTGCCGAAGCCTATTTCGCACAGTCCGAGCAGCTTCCGACACGGTTCAACTTGTCCTTCGGCAAGTCGACCGAGAAAGGTGGTGTCGAACATTGGCGCGCTGGCGGCGTCATGTTGCAACATTTGCCCAAGGCTTCGCCGTTTGCGCAGGGCGGTGGCTCTGGTGAGGGTGGACTTTTGGTTGCCTCGGATATTGTCGATGACGAAGACAGGGAAAACTGGAACCGTGCCAATATGTTGCTGGATACGGCGGAAGATCTGGAAATGATCGGTCCATCGGTGGCGCCCAGTGATCTGCTGGTTCGTCTGTTTCACGAGGAAATGCCGCGGGTTTTCGATGTACAACCGGTTCGTTTCGGCTGCACTTGTTCGGAAGATCGGGTGCGCAACAGCCTGTCGATCTACTCGGCCAAGGATATCGAGAAGATGACCACTGACGAGGGTATCGTGACCGCCGACTGCCAGTTCTGTGGCGCGCACTACCGCCTGGATCCCAAAACATTGGGATTCGAGGCTGAAAATAGTCCTGGAGACAATGGCTGATCCGCTGGACAGGATTCGTGTCGCGCTGGCCGGTCAGGGGCAGGCGTCGTCGGATTTCGATCTGAATCCCGACGTCGTTTTGCCGCCGGACCGAAAGCTGCGCCCGGCGGGGGTGCTGGTGCCGATCCTGTATCAGGGATCGACCGCCAGCGTTTATCTGACCAAACGATCTTCGGCTTTGAAGCATCATCCGGGGCAGATTGCCTTTCCTGGTGGTAAGCAAGACGAAAGCGATGCCGACATCACTGCGGCAGCATTGCGCGAGGCGCATGAAGAAATCGGTCTGAAGCCTGAAAATGTCGAAGTTCTGGGGCTTATGCCCGCGCACGAAACGGTTACAGCTTTCAGGGTGACCCCGGTCGTCGCCCGCGTTCGTGCTCCCTTTCGGCCACGCCCCGAGGCCGGTGAAGTAGAAGAAGTATTCAGTGTGCCGCTGGATCATCTGCTGGATGCGGCCCGGTTCAGCGTTCAATCCCGGCGTTGGCAAGGGCGCATGCGCCACTATTACACCGTACCGTTCGGACCCTATTACATCTGGGGTGCAACCGCGCGTATCCTGCGGGCGTTGGCAGACGCGGCGGAAACAGAATGAGAATCGAAGGGAATTGGATCGACCGTGAAGAGACGCAAACCGTTTGCCGTATGATCGAGGCAAGCGGGTATCAGGCGTATTTCGTCGGGGGATGCGTGAGGAACGCCCTACTGGGTGTGCCTGTGCACGATATTGATATTGCCACCGATGCCCTCCCCCAACACGTCATAGAAATGGCGAAGGCCGCTGGCTTGAAATCCGTGCCGACGGGTATCGAACACGGGACCGTCACCGTGATCTCGGGTCACATTCCACACGAGGTAACGACGTTTCGTCAGGATGTGGAAACCTTTGGCCGTCATGCTGTCGTCGCTTATTCCAGCGATGTCGCGCAGGACGCCCGGCGGCGCGATTTCACCATGAATGCGCTCTATGCAAGGCGGGATGGGGTGGTTGTAGACCCGTTGGATGGGCTGCCTGATCTTGAGAACAGGCATGTGCGGTTTATCGACGACCCGGATCAGCGTATCCGCGAGGACTATTTGCGTATTCTGCGCTTTTTCCGGTTTCACGCGTTATATGGTGACCCCGGCCAAGGGCTGGACGCCGAAGGATTGGCCGCAGTTGCTGCCCATGTCGAGGGTTTGGCGGGGCTTTCCCGTGAGCGTGTCGGTGCTGAAATGGTCAAACTTCTTGCGGCGCCCGATCCCGCACCTTCTGTTGCAGCGATGCGAGCGACAGGTGTTCTGAACGCGGTTTTGCCCGGAGCCGATGATCGTATGCTGGCTCTCTTGGTTCATTCCGAGTCCGATGCCGGGATTGATCCCTGCCCCATGCGCCGGCTTGCCGCACTCGGCGGTGAGGATGTCGCGATACGCTTGCGATTAAGTAAGGCGCAGTCCAAACGTTTGGCGCTGTTGCGTGCCGAGATGAGAGAGATGACTCCAGCGGCTGAACTGGGATACCGGTATGGTGCCGAGGCGGCGGTAGACATTCTGTTGCTTCGGGATGCGGCCATTGAACGCGTTTATGATCCGTCGCAGCGTCAATTGGTGGAACGGGGCGCAATGGCCAGCTTTCCCCTCGTGGCCCGCGATTTGATGCCAAACTATACAGGCCCCGCCCTTGGCGCGCGACTGGATGAGTTGGAGCAGCGATGGATCGCTTCGGGTTTCACCCTTACCCGCGATGACCTTTTGGACTGAGACAGCAAGTGGCGGAGATGGACACGTTTCAGATTACCCGACTGGGTCACCATGGTGACGGGATTGCAGAAGGCCCCTTGTTCGCGCCGCTGACCTTGCCGGGCGAGGTGGTACATGCGCAATCCGATGGCAAGCACCTGAGCGATATCCGTATTGTTGAACCGTCGTCCAGCCGGGTCAGCCCTCCTTGTCGGCATTTCAAGTCCTGTGGCGGGTGTCAGTTGCAGCACGCCTCGGATGAGTTTCTGGCGGAATGGAAACAGGACGTGGTCAAGGCGGCACTAGCTGCGAATGGGCTTGAGGCCGAGTTTCTGCCGATAGCGGTTTCGCCGCCCCGATCCCGCCGTCGGGCGACGTTTGCGGCACGCCGCACGAAAAAGGGGGCGATGGTTGGATTTCACGCTCGCGCTTCGGACGTTCTGGTGGAAATTCCCGATTGCCAGCTTTTACATCCTGATCTGATGTCTGCACTGCCGGTGGCTAAAGCCTTGGCTCTGATTGGGGCCAGTCGCAAGCACAGTATTTCCGTTGCGGCGACGCTGTCGCGAAGCGGATTGGATATCAGTGTGACGAACGGAAAGCCGCTGAATGGTCCGCTGCGGCTGGAATTGGCCCGTTTGGCCGAGCGGTATGATCTGGCGCGGCTGGCTTGGGATGACGAGGTGATCGCAACCCGCTTACCACCCGAACAGATTTTCGGAGAAGTTTCTGTGATCACGCCGCCAGGTGCGTTTTTGCAGGCCACGCAAGAGGGCGAAAATGTCCTGCGCGAGGATGTTCGGCGAATCGTTGGACCATCTACGCAGATTGTCGATCTTTTTGCCGGATGTGGAACCTTCGCGCTGCCTTTGGCGCGCAATGCCATGGTTCATGCTGTCGAAGGGGATGCGGCGATGATTGCCGCGTTGGACGCCGCTTGGCGCAAGGCATCGGGCCTCAAGGCAGTGACACATGAAGCGCGCGATTTGTTTCGCCGTCCCTTGATGCCGGATGAGCTGACGCGCTTCGATGCCGCCGTGATTGATCCGCCCCGTGCAGGGGCTTCGGCGCAGATCAATGAGCTGGCCAAATCGGACATTCCCCTGATCGCTTACGTGTCGTGCAACCCGGTCAGTTTTGCTCGGGATGCGCGAAATTTGGTCGACAATGGTTTTGAATTGGTGCGGTTGCGGGTTGTCGATCAGTTCCGCTGGTCCGCTCATGTCGAGCTCGTGGCAGAATTTGTGCGCGCACCTGCCTAATCGTGCAAAAGAAATTTTTGAATTTTGCGAAGAGCAGGTTAAAACCCGACGAGAGCAGAAAACAGGTAAAAATACCATGCGGGCAATCGGAGTTTTGCTAAGTGTCGCGTTGTTTGTTGGCCTGACGGGCTGCAGCGCGTCGAAGTTTCGTACCTATAACGGGCCTGAGGTGACCCAGGTTGTGGTCAACAAGGGGCAGCGGCGGATGCATTTGTTGCATCACGATCAGGTTTTGAAGTCCTACGATATCGACTTGGGCTTTGCGCCTGATGGGCATAAGCAATTCGAAGGTGACGGCAAAACGCCGGAAGGCGCCTATCTGATCGACCGGCGTAATCCGAACAGCGAATTTCACTTATCGGTCGGAATTTCCTACCCGAACACCAACGACGTGACCCGTGCCGCGATGATCGGGCGCGAGCCGGGTGGCGATATTTTCATCCATGGTGAATCCAAGCGAAGGCTCGGCAGTCGGCGGGATTGGACGGCGGGATGTATCGCGGTCACGAATCGCGAAATCGAAGAGATCTATGCCATGGTCAAGGATGGTACGCCTATCTATGTCAGCCCGTGATTCTGGGTGACATCAGCCACCCATGACCAGCGTCCACCAGATTTTGCCGTTGTTTTCCTGAAGCCAGGAAAAGCCCATATCCTTGGCTTGTGAAGACAGGATGACATTGCGTGTCGATGGTTTGTCCATCCAGGCCGCTAGGGTTTCAAGCTCGGTTTCATAGGTTTCCGAGATATTCTCACCAATCAGGGAGCGCTCATAGCCCACGCGGTTCACCCGGTCGATCGGTGACGATCCGTCTGATCCGAAATGCCATGGGCGATTCTGAATCGACATATCGCGAGAATGCGTGGCTGCAGCCGCATTCAGGCGTGAATTCAACTGAACCGGTGGCTTGCCTGCGGCTTGGCGCAGTGCGTTAACCGAATCCAGCATACGGTACTGGATTTCTGCGGTTTGACCGGCACGAATACGATAGACTTTGGGCAGTGGCTTGCCATCTGGACCTATTTGCGGCTCGGGCGGAGCGGCGCAAGCCGACAATGCGAGCAGAGCCGAGAAAATCAGTCCGAGTAAACGAGCCATGTGTGTCACCGCCAATTAGATTTCATCTTGCAAGCTCTATCGTGGCTGACGCTGTCTTTCAAACCCGGTTGCGCATCGTGTAGCCGATTGGCGACTCTTTGATTTGCGACTGCGGCTTTCCCGCCATATATTAATGGCCTGTATCCGCCGATCAACTGGAGTTGGGAAAATGGCCTCGAAATTCGTAAATGGATTGAGCCGAAGAAATTTTTTGGCCGGAACCGTGGCTACCATCGGTGCACCGGCTTTTGCTCAAGACCTGAACAGCAGCGCCACAACCGAGATGGAAAGTGATGTCACGCCAGCAACGCGGCGCAATATTTCAAGTTTTCGCGCATTGGACTGGCGACCGTATTTCTCGAATTTGAACAATGGCGCAATTCTTGTCGATATAACGTCTCGCGCTCTGCATTTCTGGGCGGCGGATGGTCAAACATACCGGCTTTATCCCTCCAGTGTGCCATTGACCGAGGATTTGACGCGCCGTGGGCGTACCAGCGTTATCAAAAAGGTCGAGGGCCCAAGCTGGCGCCCGACCCCGTCGATGCTCAAGCGAAACCCGGAGTGGCCGGCTTATGTGGGGCCGGGGCCGGACAATCCGCTTGGTACTCATGCGTTGTATTTGGGATGGACTTATTATCGAATCCACGGGACCCACGACACACGTAAAATTGGCCGCAGATCATCGAACGGTTGTATTGGCCTTTACAATCAGCACATTGCCGAGCTTTTCGGAATGACCAAAATTGGCACACAAGTGTTGCTAATTTGACGAAAAACCGGCCCTTTAATCGGCTAAAGTTCTAAGTTGCATTTGCAATCTGCAAATTTTGCTGCTTAGAAATCTCTTACGAGGTAAGTCTTGGGTGCTTGTCGCCGGTATGCTGGCGATGGGCCTATATCTGGAGGATACTATGAAGAAACTCGTTCTCGCCGCTGCACTGACTGCCGCCGCTTCGACTGCTTTTGCCGGTAACATGGCAGAGCCCGTCATGGAAGCTCCCGTGGTTGTCGAAGAAACTGCCGCAAGCTCTTCGGCCGCTGGCGTCTGGATTCCGCTGGTTGTTCTGGCGATCATCGCAGCCGCTGTTGCCGCTGACTAAGTCAGGCGACATATCAATAGGAAAAAGGCAGTGGTTTTCCACTGCCTTTTTTCTTTTCCATGACGGTGTGATCTTATTCACTCCAGCCAACCTTTCAGGTTGTCCTGGATAATTCCGCTGAGCGCCTGAATGTGGGCGTCATCGTCATTGAGGCAGGGGATATAGGAAAACTGTTCGCCACCGGCTTCTTCGAAACTTTCGCGAATCTCTTCGTTGATTTCTTCGAGTGTCTCGATGCAGTCCGCAGAAAACGCGGGCGCCATAACGGCAATTTTCTTTTTACCCTGTTTTGCCAGTTCGGCGACGTGATCCACCGTATAGGGCTTCAGCCATTCCTCGGGGCCAAAGACCGACTGGAAGGTCGTTGTGATTTCGGTATCGTCCCACCCTAAACGCTCTTTCAAGAGGCGCGTGGTTTTCTGGCATTGGCAGTGATACGGATCGCCCTGCATCAGATAGCGCTTGGGCATACCGTGATAGGAGACGACCAAAATATCGGGCCGGTCTTCGATTTTTGCATAGGCAGCTTCGACCGATTGCGCCAAGGCTTCGATATACTGTGTGTTCTCGAAATATGGTTCGACAACGCGAGCCGTGGGTTGCCAGGTTTCGTCCATCAGCGCGCGAAAGAACTGATCGTTGGCCGTGGCCGAGGTGGCTCCGGCATAATGCGGATAGAGCGGAAAAAACAGGATACGGGTGCAGCCCGCCTTGACCATTTCGCGAACCTTGGATTTGGTCGATGGATTCCCGTAACGCATGCAGTAATCCACCATCACCTGATCGCCGTAGCGTTCATGAAGGGATTCGGCCAGTTTTGAGGTTTGATCACGGGTGATCGTCATCAGCGGGCTTTCGCCCTTTTCCTCGTTCCAGATGGATTTGTAGGCTTCGCCACTGGAGAAGGGGCGCTTGGTCAGGATGATCAGTTGCAGCAAGGGCTGCCATTTCCACGGACTGTAATCGATAACCCGGCGGTCAGACAGGAATTCGCTCAGATAGCGGCGCATTGGCCAGTAGCTGTAATGATCGGGTGTGCCCAAATTGGCCAGCAGGACGCCCGTTTTGTACTTTGGAATGGCCGGGTGATCGGCCGGGGCATGATCCGGTCGTGAAGCGGTGTTGCTTGCGTCAAGCATATCCAGTCCCTTTTTCAGCGCGGGTTTCAGGTGGAGATAACGGGTTACATACCCGCGTCAATCTTTGAGCGCTGTTTCTTTTGTGCCAAGTGCGTCGGCAAGTCGCGCTGCGGCCGATCCGGGGCGCAGTGGCTTGGGTTGGCTTTCGTCGGGGGACCACCCCGTCAGAACCATCAACTCGAACATTGCCGGAATACGGCCTTCGTCATCGGCGAAATTCTCGGCATATATTGTGCATGCCCGCATCAGCACGTCGCGTCGGGATATCTTTCTCTGTCTCCCGTCAAGAGCGTTGCTTTCCCCCATGGCGCGCAAGTCATGCATCAGGTCCAGTGCAGAGGCATAGGTGACACTCAACGGCAGGCTGTCCGCGACAGGCAAGGCAAAGCCTGCGCGCTGAAGCAGAGCGCCGAGATCACGTATTTCGCCCATGGGTACGACCCGCTGCGAGAGACCGCCGGTGATGTCGGCTTCGGCCTGGGCCAAGCTGCGGCGAAGCTCGTGCAGTGTTTCGCCGCCAAAAAAGATACCGAGAAACAGGCCGTCAGGCCGTAGCGCCCGGCGCGATTGAACCAGTTGTCCGACAGGGTCACTGGCCCAGTGCAGGCACATGGCATGGATCACGAGATCCTGACTGTGTTCGGCAAGTTGCAATTGTTCGGTATCTTCAATGCAGGCCGCATCAGGAAAGCGGTTGCGCCAGAAATCGGGAAATCCGGTGATTACGGCTTTATCCGTAAACGTCTTGTTAACCAGAGATAGCCGATCCTGAATGTCGTCTGCCGCCATTTCGTGCAGAAAAAGAGCCGGATCATGCAAGGCGCGTTGGCGATTGCGGATTAGTGCCGCGCGGTCTGTGAGTTGCGATGTCATGGGTAAAGGATAGTGGCGTGTACACTGCTTTTCAAACGGCCTTGCGGCTTGTTTATCCTCCACGTTGCACATTGTGCGGAACGCAGGTGGAAAGCGAGTTCGGCCTTTGCGGTCCCTGCTGGCGCGACACGCCTTTTATCTCGGGCCTGTGTTGTGATGCTTGCGGAGTGCCGTTGCCGGGTGACGACGCCGGAACTTCCGAATTCTGCGACGACTGTCTGACAATCGCGCGACCGTGGAGCAAGGGGCGTGCAGCGCTGATATATCGCGACAACGGGCGGAATCTGGTTCTGGCGCTGAAACACGGGGACCGGCATGACATTGTGCGACCCGCTGCGTTGTGGATGGCCAGTGCCGCTCGGCCATTGGTCGACGACCAGATGATTGTGGCGCCTGTTCCACTGCACTGGACACGCATGATCCGGCGGCGGTTCAATCAGTCTGCTCTTTTGGCTCGGGGCGTGGCCCGGAAACTGGACTTGTCATGGTGTCCCGATCTTCTTGTGCGTCCTAAACGCACACGGTCGTTGGATGGGTTAGGCCGCGATGCGCGATTCGAGACCCTGCAAGGTATGATCGAACCGCACCGGCGTCGTCGTCAGCACATGATGGGCCGTTCGGTTCTTCTGGTGGATGATGTGATGACATCGGGTGCGACACTTTCGGCGGCGGCGCAGGCTTGTTTCAGGGGCGGGTCCGCTGATGTGCGTGTCGTGACACTGGCGCGCGCCGCCAAGGATGCCTAAGTTGCGATCGACCCCAACTTACGGAAATAATGCAGATGCAGCCTGTTGAAATCTATTCCTCGCCCCTTTGCGGGTTTTGTCATGCGGCCAAGCGCTTGTTGAAGCAGAAGGGAGTCAATTTCTCCGAAGTGGATGTCTTTACCGATCCATCGCGCAAACCGGAGATGATTCAGCGCGCGAACGGAAAGCGAACCGTTCCGCAGATTTTTGTCGGCGATACCCATGTCGGGGGGTGCGATGAGCTGTATGCCCTGGAGCGCGCCGGAAAACTGGACGCCTTGTTGGCTGGTTGAGTGCGATGAAAGCGGCACTGATACAGCTAAATAGCAGCGACGATCCGGAGGCCAATCTGCCTGTAACGCAGGCATTCATTCGCGAGGCCGCAGGGCATGGTGCGGGATTTGTCCTGACGCCCGAGGTTACAAACTGTGTTTCAGGCAGCCGCGCCCATCAAATCGAGGTTTTGCAGACCCAAGACGACGATCCGACCCTTGCCGCATTGCGTGAGCAGGCCGATCAATTGAATATATGGCTTCTGATCGGCTCTCTCGCGCTGAAAACCGATGATCCGGGCGGCCGGTTCGCGAACCGGTCCTTTCTGATCAATCCGGATGGCGAAATAGCGGCGTGGTATGACAAAATCCATATGTTCGATGTGCAGGTGTCCGAGGTTGAAACCTATCGCGAATCAGCCGGATATCGCCCTGGAACTCGCAGCGTGCTGGCGCGACCTGAATTCGGTTCGGTAGGAATGACGGTCTGCTACGACGTCCGCTTTCCGTACCTGTTTCGACGGTTGGCACAGGCGGGGGCCGAGATCCTGACAATACCCTCGGCATTTTCCAAAGTCACAGGTCAGGCGCATTGGGAGGTATTGATGCGCGCGCGGGCAATTGAAACGGGCAGTTACGTGCTGGCCCCGGCGCAGACCGGGCTGCATCGTGCAAGCCGTGGCAAGCCACGTGAAACCTATGGGCATTCAATGGCTGTCGGCCCGTGGGGCGATGTTTTGGCGGATGCCGGAGCCGAACCGGGTATCATATACGTTGATTTGAACATGTCCGAGGTGGCAAAAGCACGTCATCGCATCCCGTCGCTTCATGCGGCGCCCGAATATGGCAACCCGGAATGAACGAGAACAGCAGCAATTCACTGGCCGTCGCTCTTTTCAGTGAAATTCTGACCAATGATCAGTTGATTCGGAACCGGCTGAGCCGTGTGCTGCCCAAGGGAATGGAAATCAGCCACTTTTCCGTACTCAATCATCTGGCCCGATCCGGAGGGGAGCGAAGCCCCGCGCAACTGGCGAAGAGCTTTCATGTTACGCGCGGCGCGATGACCAACACGCTGAGCAAGCTGGAGTGGGCCGGGTATGTGCATATTCGCCCGGATTGGGACGATGCCCGGCGCAAGATGGTGGCGATCAGCCCGGCCGGACGTCAGGCGCGGGATGCGGCGATTGCTGCGATCGCGCCCATGATCTCCGAGCTTGTGGGCGAACTTGGCGATGAAAACGTGCGCGCCACCCTGCCCGTATTGCGTGAATTGCGGGCAAAGCTGGAAAGCGAATGACGCTTATTTCGGTTTCACGCTGGCGGTCACATAATTCACGCTCAGGTCTTTTGCCGATAGGGACCATTGCCAACTGACAGGGTTGAACACGAACCCCTTGCGATCCACCGGCGACAGACCGGCCTTTTCAAGCAGGTCGAACAGTTCGTCTGGGGTGATGAACTTGTTCCACTCATGCGTACCCTTAGGAAGCCAGCGCATGACGTATTCGGCCCCGACGATGGCCATGGCAAAGCTTTTGGCATTACGGTTGATGGTCGAGCAAATATGAAGTCCACCCGGTTTCAGCAGCGTTTGACAGGCCGTCAAATAAGCCAACGGATCGGCAACATGTTCGACCACCTCCATGTTCAGCACGATATCGAACTGTTCGCCCGCCGCCGCTATGGCTTCGGCTGTTGTATTTCGATAATCAATGGTCAGGCCGGACTGTTCGGCGTGAACTTGCGCGACGGGGATGTTGCGCTCGGCAGCGTCGGCGCCCACCACGGTTGCGCCCAAGCGCGCCATGGGTTCCGACAGCAGGCCGCCGCCACATCCGATATCCAGAATGCGTAGCCCTGAAAACGGAGCGTCTGCGTTCAGGTCGCGATCAAACTCGGCGGCGATCTGCGCCGTGACGTAATCCAACCGACACGGGTTAAGCATATGCAGGGGCTTGAACTTACCGTTCGGGTCCCACCATTCGGCGGCCATTGCCTCGAACTTGGCGACCTCGGCAGGATCGATCGTGGTCTGAGCGGCTTGCATTCTGCTCTCCATGTGCTCTTTTGGGTTCAACCCTCTTATATAGGACGGTCATGGATAAATTCTCAGGCCAAAAGAGCGCAGTCCAGTACCTCTATCGTCCGATCGAGCCGTTTGATCGAAAAATGATGAATGTCGGGGATGGGCATGAAATTTATGTCGAGCAATCGGGCAATCCCGAGGGCTTGCCCGTGGTTGTCTTTCACGGCGGTCCGGGCGGAGGCAGCAGCCCCGCCATGCGGCGATATTTCGACCCGAAGATTTATCGGATCATCCTGTTCGATCAACGCGGTTGCGGGCGATCACGCCCACATGCCAGCACCGAGGCCAACACCACCTGGCATCTCGTGGCGGATATCGAGCGTATTCGCCAGGAGTTAACGATAGATGACTGGATCGTTTTCGGGGGGAGTTGGGGCGCGACATTGGCGTTGATTTACGCGCAGACTCATCCGGCACGGGTGCGCCATCTGATTTTGCGTGGTGTGTTTACCATGACCAAGGCCGAGCTGGATTGGTTCTATGGTGGCGGAGCCGGTATGTTCTGGCCGGAAACATGGAAGCGATTTCAAGATCTTATACCCGAAGACGAGCGGCACGATATGATCGGGGCCTATCATCGCCGGTTGTTTTCCGGGGATCGCGTTGAGGAAGTCCATCATGCGCGGGCGTGGTCGGCGTGGGAAAACGCGTTGGCGACGGTGAACTCCAGCGGTAGCGGGGCGGACAGCCCCGCGGAATATGCACGAGCTTTTGCACGTCTGGAAAACCACTATTTCATCAATGGCGGATTTCTGGAGTATGACGGGCAAATCATTGATCAGATTGATAAAATATCTCATATTCCCGGCGTTATCGTGCAGGGGCGCTATGACATGATCTGCCCGCCGGTGTCGGCCTACAAGCTGGCCAAAGCGTGGCCAAAAGCCGATCTGCGCATGATTCCGGTGGCCGGGCACGCCCTGTCCGAGCCAGGGATCAGCGCGGAGTTGGTCAAGGTGATGAACCTGTTGGCGCAGGCGCGTTAACGGTGCCTCGATTGCATCGACGCCGGTGTCGGTATCACGTCGGTATTTTGTCGGTGAAGCGTCGGTGACGATGCATGGTTTGCGGATTGAGCAGTATTATTAATAGGGCGAACGTATGAATTTTTCGCTTGCCCTTGCAGACTCGGGATAAGAGGCGTATATCCCCCTCAACAGCGGCGTCGTCGGGTTTCACCGGATGGCTCCACCGGGAAATTATAACGGGCCGCGCGCCCGTTTTTTTGTGCGTGAAAGACCGATGAGCAACGATCTGATTGCGAAAGCTGCGATTGACCGCCGATTGGCCGAGATCATTACCCCCGTCATCGAGGATATGGGGTATGAGCTTGTGCGCGTGCGCTTGATGAGTGGCAAGACGTCGACATTGCAGATCATGGCCGAGAAGCCTGACGGTGGGATCGAAGTGGACGATTGTGCCGAGATATCGAATGCCGTCAGTGCGGTTCTGGATGTCGAAGATCCTATTTTGGACGCCTATACGCTGGAGGTGTCCAGCCCAGGCATCGACCGCCCGCTGACGCGGCTCAAGGATTTCGAGGACTTCGAGGGTTACGAAGCCAAGCTGGAAACGTCCGAACTGATCGACGGGCGCAAACGCTTCAAGGGTGTTCTGGCCGGGATCGAGGATGACGAGGTGCTGATCAATATCGAGGAAGGCACCGTGGGTTTGAAATTCGATTGGCTGGCCGATGCCAAGCTGGTGCTGACCGACGAGTTGATCAAGGAAATGCTGAAGGCCCGCAAGGCTGCAGGCTCGCTTAATGAAGATGCTTTTGACGAGATCGAGACCGAAGGGTCTGAGGAGGACTGAAAATGGCAATTACCTCTGCCAACCAGCTTGAGCTGTTGCAAACCGCCGAGGCCGTGGCCCGCGAAAAGATGATCGACCCCGGCCTGGTGGTCGAGGCGATGGAAGAAAGCCTCGCGCGGGCGGCCAAGAGCCGTTACGGCGCCGAAATGGATATCCGGGTCAGCATCGACCGCAAGACCGGCAAGGCGACCTTTACCCGTGTGCGCACCGTGGTCGAGGATGAAGAACTGGAAAACTACCAGGCCGAGATGACCGTCGAACAGGCCAAGCAGTATCTGGACGATCCCAAGGTGGGCGACCAGTTCATCGAGGAAATTCCGCCGGTCGATATGGGCCGGATTGCCGCGCAGTCGGCCAAGCAGGTGATTCTGCAAAAGGTCCGCGAAGCCGAACGTGATCGCCAGTACGAGGAATTCAAGGATCGTGCCGGCACCATCATCAACGGTGTGGTCAAGCGCGAGGAGTACGGCAACGTCATCGTCGATGTCGGCCGGGGTGAAGCGATCCTGCGCCGCAACGACAAGATCGGGCGCGAAAGCTATCGCAACGGCGATCGTGTGCGCGCCTATATCAAGGATGTGCGCCGCGAGGCCCGTGGCCCGCAGATTTTCCTGAGCCGCACCGCGCCCGAATTCATGGCCGAGCTGTTCAAGATGGAAGTGCCGGAAATCTATGACGGTATTATCGAGATCAAGGCCGTTGCCCGCGATCCGGGCAGCCGGGCCAAGATCGCCGTGATTTCCTATGACGGGTCGATTGATCCGGTCGGTGCCTGTGTGGGTATGCGCGGGAGCCGTGTTCAGGCGGTCGTGAACGAGCTTCAGGGCGAAAAGATCGACATCATTCCGTGGAACGAAGATCAGCCGACCTTCCTTGTGAACGCGTTGCAGCCTGCCGAGGTTTCCAAGGTGGTTCTGGACGAAGAGGCCGAGCGGATCGAAGTGGTCGTACCCGAAGATCAGCTCTCTCTGGCTATCGGTCGTCGCGGTCAGAACGTGCGTCTGGCCAGCCAGCTGACCAATCTGGACATCGACATCATGACGGAGGCCGAGGATTCCGAACGCCGCCAGAAAGAGTTCGAGGAGCGCACGAAACTGTTCATGGACAACCTGGACCTGGACGAGTTCTTTGCACAGCTTCTGGTGTCCGAAGGGTTCACCAATCTCGAAGAGGTCGCCTATGTCGAACTGGACGAGTTGCTGGTGATCGACGGGGTGGACGAGGACACGGCCAATGAATTGCAGGCGCGTGCCCGTGACGTTCTGGAAGCACAGGCGCGGGAGGCGATGGAGAAAGCCCGCGCGTTGGGGGCTGAGGACAGCCTTATTGAATTCGAAGGCCTGACCCCCCAAATGATCGTTGCGCTGGCCCAGGATGGCGTGAAGACCCTGGAAGATTTCGCCACCTGTGCCGATTGGGAATTGGCCGGCGGCTGGACCACGGTGGATGGTGAGCGCGTCAAGGATGACGGGATTCTGGAACCGTTCGACGTGTCGCTGGACGAAGCCCAAAACATGGTCATGACCGCGCGAGTCATGCTGGGCTGGGTGGATCCTGCGGACCTTGAGCCCGAAGCTGACGACGAGGCCGAGGCCGAAGTCGAGGGCGAAGAACAGGAGGCCGAGGCCTGATCCGTCAGGCCTCGGAGGCTGCTGATGGGTCGCGGTGGGCAACCCAAGGATCGCCAGGACGGTCCCGAACGCAAATGTATTGCTACGGGTGAGGTGCATCCGCGTCATGGGTTGATCCGTTTCGTCGTTGCGCCCGACGGGCAGATTGCGCCGGATATCGCAGGCAAGTTGCCGGGCCGTGGCATTTGGGTGTTGTCCGATAGGGCGGCGCTTGAAAAGGCGGTGAAAAAGGGGCTGTTTGCCCGTGCCGCGCGTCAGGCTGTGATCGTTCCCGATGACTTTGTGTCTTTGGTTGAAGGTCAGTTGGTGGCGCGTATCGTGAACCTTATCAGCCTTGCCCGAAAGGGCGGTGGTGCCGTTACCGGGTATGAAAAAGTCAAGGATTGGCTGTCCAGGGAAGAAGCCACCGTTCTGATTCAGGCCAGTGACGGATCGGAGCGTGGAAAATCGAAGCTAAGCACGCCCCAGGGCGGGACATTCATCGGCTGGCTGACCGCCGAAGAGCTGGGGCGCGCCTTTGGGCGACAAACCACAGTGCATGCGGCACTGGGTGCTGGCGGTTTGTCCCAACGTGTTGTAGATGAAGCGGCAAGGTTGAAGGGCCTGCGCGTTTCGAACGGCGGGCAGACCCGCCGGAAAGGAAGTTGAACCATATGAGCGACAACGACGGAAAAAAGACTTTGGGTGTTCGTGGCGGTCCCCGTTCGGGGAACGTGAAGCAGAGCTTCAGCCATGGCCGGACCAAGAACGTCGTGGTGGAAACCAAGCGCAAGCGCGTCGTCAAGCCAAAGCCGGGTGCAGGAGCGCCGGGCGCGGCTGGCGGCGGCAAGGCGCAGGGGTCCGCAGGCGGTTCTTCGAAGCGTCCGGCCGGTATTTCGGACTCGGAAATGGAGCGCCGGATGAAGGCGCTTCAGGCTGCGCAGGCGCGTGAAGCCGAAGAGGCTGCACGCCGCGAGGCCGAGGAGAAAGAGCGCGAGGAAGAACGGCAACGTCGCCGGGAAGAGGCCGAGGCCAAGGAGCGCGAACAGCGCGAGGCCGAAGAGCGCGCCCGCGCCAAGGCC
Source organism: Roseovarius sp. PS-C2 (assembly GCF_018862045.1). Lineage (NCBI taxonomy): Bacteria > Pseudomonadati > Pseudomonadota > Alphaproteobacteria > Rhodobacterales > Roseobacteraceae > Roseovarius > Roseovarius sp. PS-C2. The sequence continues at coordinate 98,463 of NZ_JAHKSQ010000005.1, read as the reverse complement.
GAGGAAGAAGAGCGCAAGCGCCTTGAGGCAGAGCAAGCCGCTGCAGCACCGCCGCCGCCCCCCGAAGAGCCGCGTGCCCCCGCCAAGCAGCAACCCGTCCGCAAGGTCGAAAAGGAACGCGATCAGACGACTCGTGGTCGTGGCAAAGGTCGCGACGACGGCGGGCGTCGTGCGGGCAAGCTGACGCTGAATCAGGCACTTTCGGGTGGCGAAGGTGGCCGTCAGAAATCTTTGGCTGCCATGAAGCGCAAGCAGGAACGGGCGCGCCAGAAGGCCATGGGTGGTCATCAGGAGCGTGAAAAGGTCGTGCGTGACGTGCAACTGCCCGAGACCATTGTGGTTTCCGAGCTTGCCAATCGTATGGCCGAGCGAGTGGGCGATGTTATCAAGGCGTTGATGAACAACGGCATGATGGTTACGCAGAACCAGACGATCGATGCCGATACCGCCGAGTTGATCATCGAGGAATTCGGCCACCGTGTGGTGCGGGTCAGTGATGCCGATGTCGAGGACGTGATCGACCAGGTCGAAGACAAGCCCGAAGATATGGAAGCACGCCCGCCGGTTATCACCGTGATGGGCCATGTGGACCACGGCAAGACCTCGCTTCTGGATGCGATCCGCAACGCCAAGGTCGTGTCCGGCGAAGCGGGCGGGATCACACAGCATATCGGTGCCTACCAGGTAACGACCGATGGCGGTCAGGTTCTGACCTTCCTCGATACGCCGGGTCACGCCGCATTCACCAGCATGCGCGCCCGTGGTGCGCAGGTGACGGATATCGTCGTTCTGGTGGTGGCTGCGGATGACGCGGTGATGCCGCAGACGGTCGAAGCCATCAACCACGCCAAGGCGGCCGAGGTGCCGATCATCGTGGCGATCAACAAGTGCGACAAGCCCGAGGCGAACCCCGACAAGGTGCGTACCGACCTGTTGCAGCACGAGGTGATCGTCGAGGCGATGTCGGGTGATGTGCAGGACGTCGAAGTCTCCGCGCAAACCGGCCAGGGGCTTGATGAGCTTCTGGAGGCGATTGCGCTGCAGTCGGAGATTCTCGAACTGACGGCGAACCCGAATCGAGCTGCCGAAGGTGCGGTGATCGAAGCGCAGCTTGATGTTGGCCGCGGTCCTGTCGCCACGGTTCTGGTGCAGAAAGGGACCCTGACGCAGGGCGATATTTTTGTCGTCGGTGAGCAGTGGGGTAAGGTTCGTGCGCTGATCAACGACCGGGGCGACCGGGTGAAAAAGGCCGGGCCATCGGTTCCTGTCGAGGTTCTGGGCCTGAACGGTACGCCCGAAGCGGGCGACGTTCTGAACGTGGTCGAAACCGAAGCGCAGGCGCGCGAGATTGCCGAATATCGTGAGCAGGCGGCCAAAGAAAAACGCGCGGCAGCCGGTGCCGGTACGTCGCTGGAGCAGTTGCTGGCCAAAGCCAAGGAAGACGAGAACGTCAAGGAGTTGCCGGTTCTGGTCAAGGCCGATGTGCAGGGCAGCGCCGAAGCGATCATTCAGGCGATGGAAAAAATCGGCAACGAGGAGGTGCGGGTGCGCGTATTGCACTCGGGCGTTGGTGCCATCACCGAATCCGATATCGGTCTTGCCGAAGCATCGGGTGCGCCGGTTCTGGGCTTTAACGTCCGGGCGAATGCTCCGGCCCGCAACAGCGCCAACCAGAAGGGCGTCGAGATTCGCTATTACAGCGTGATCTACGATCTGGTCGATGACGTGAAAGCGGCGGCCGAGGGTCTTTTGGGTGCGGAAGTACGCGAAAAATTCATCGGCTATGCGCAGATCAAAGAGGTCTTCAAGGTTTCCGGCGTCGGCAAAGTGGCGGGCTGCCTAGTTACCGAAGGCGTTGCGCGCCGTTCAGCTGGCGTGCGCCTGCTGCGCGACGATGTCGTGATCCACGAAGGCACCTTGAAGACGCTCAAGCGTTTCAAGGATGAAGTGGCCGAGGTCCAATCGGGTCAGGAATGCGGTATGGCCTTTGAAAATTACGAAGACATCCGCCCCAACGATGTGATCGAGATTTTCGAGCGCGAAGAAGTCGAGCGCAAACTGGACTGATCGGCATGAAACAAAAGGGGCTGCTTCGGCAGCCCCTTTTTTTTTGTTTATCAAAGCCAATCACGCAGGATCGGGATCAGCGGAATGTCGGCAAGCGGCATGGGATAGTCACGCAGGGCGTTGGACCGGACCCATTTCAACGCCTGACCTTCACGGCCCTGCGGAGTGCCCTCCCATTTGCGACAGGCAAACAGCGGCATGAGCAGATGAAAATCATCATAGCTGTGGCTGGCAAAGGTCAGCGGTGCGAGGCAACTGGCCCATGTATTGATGCCCAGTTCTTCTTCCAGTTCGCGGATCAATGCGTGTTCGGGCGTTTCCCCCGGTTCGACCTTGCCGCCTGGAAATTCCCACAGGCCAGCCATGGATTTGCCTTCGGGCCGTTGGGTCAGCAGGATGCGACCATCTATGTCGATCAGCGCGACCGCCGAAACAAGAACGGTTTTCATGAGCGGTAATCGGCGTTGATGTCGATGTAGCCATGAGTCAGATCACAGGTCCAGACAACGGCGGTCCCGCCGCCCAACCCCAGATCGACGTGAATCGCCAGTTCCTGCTGTTTCATGTAAGCAGACGCGGCGGTTTCACTGTATTCGGGGTCAACCCAACCTTCATGTGCGACCCGAATATCGCCAAACCAGATTGAAAGCGTATCCCGGTCTGCCGGGGCACCGGACTTGCCGATGGCCATGACAACCCGGCCCCAGTTGGCGTCTTCCCCGGCAATAGCGGTTTTGACCAGTGGTGAATTTGCGATGGCCATGGCATGAGTGCGAGCATCCGCATCGCTGGAAGCCCCGGTCACAGAAATCTCCACGAACTTCGTCGCGCCTTCGCCGTCACGTACGACCTGATGCGCCAAATCCAGCATGACCTGACGCAGACCTTCCATGAACCCGACAGAATTTTCGGTCACGCGGATGCCCGATGCCCCTGTGGCCCCGACAATCAGGGTGTCGGAGGTCGAGGTATCGCTATCGACGGTAATGCAGTTGAAGGTCTTTTCGTTCAAAGCCGAGACCATGGATTGCAGGACGGGCTGATCCACCACCGCATCGGTGAAGATATAGACCAGCATCGTTGCCATGTCCGGCGCAATCATGCCCGAGCCTTTGGCGATGCCCGCGATGTGCACGGGCTGTCCATCAATATGCACGATGGTGCCGGACCCTTTTGGGAAGGTGTCGGTCGTCATGATGGCGTTTGCGGCGTCTTCGATCCCCTCAGGGGATAGATTGACGGTCAACTCGTCCAGCTTCGCGGTGATCTTGTCATGCGGCAGCGGTTCGCCGATGACCCCGGTGGATGAGGTGAAAATCCGCGATTCCGGCAGGTTCAGAGCCTGTGCTGCTGCTTCGGTTACCGCCTTGACGGACTCCCGGCCGTGGCGACCGGTGAAGGCGTTGGCGTTGCCGGAATTGACAAGGATCGCTGCGCCCTGATCGCTGATCTGGCCGTTCTTTTCCTGACAATCCAGAACCGCCGCTGACCGGGTGGCCGACCGGGTGAAGGCACCGGCAATGGTTGCGCCCGGCGACAGAACGGCCAGCATCACGTCATCGCGCCCCTCGTAACGAACGCCCGCCTGCGTTGTGGCAAACCGGACCCCGCGAATGGCGGGCAGGTCGGGAAATGACGCGGGTGCAAGCGGGGAACGTGGAAGAGGAGCGCCCATGATCAGTTCTCCAGAAGATCAAGGTTATTGACGATTTCGGGATCGATTCCCGAGCTGTCGGTGCGGTCGATATCTGCCTTGCCGGTCAGGGTTTCAATATGCGCGTCGAAGGCTGCCTGACGCAGTGATTCTTCGATTTCCGTGCGCACGTCTTCCAGCTTGGGGGTATCTTTGACACGGGTTTCGTTCAGTTTGATGACATGCCAGCCGAATTGCGTCTGTACCGGGTCGGAAACCTGGCCGGGCTCGAGCGCAGTCACGGCCTGAAAGAACGGTTCCACCATGACACCGGCGCCGAACCAGCCCAGATCCCCGCCATTGGGGCCAGAGGGGCCTGTGGATTTTTCTGCGGCGGTTTCCGCGAAATCCGCGCCATCGGCCAGTTCCTGAACGATAGCTTTGGCATCGTCCTCGGTTTCGACAAGAATGTGGGCCGCCTTGTATTCGGTTTCCGCCTCGGCACCTGCATAATCCCTGTCATAGGCGGCCTGAATTTTCTCGTCGCTGAGATCGGCGTTCATGACCCGGTCGATCACCTCGCTGGCGACGATGCCGCGACGTTCGTTCTCAAGGATCAGGGTGTTGCGCTGCGAAAGGTCACCGGTATGATCCTGCATCAACAGGGTTTGCTGAACCAACTGATCCAGAATTCCATTGAACAGAAGTTCGGCGGGCAGCTGGCCGTACTGGGCCGGGAGGCTGGCGCGCAGGGCAATCATGTGGCCAAGCGTGATTTCGGTTCCGTTTACAGTGGCCATCACGGTGTTGGTGTCGACCGTATCCTCCGCCTGTGCCGAGAGCGGCAGGACAAGCATCGAAGTCAGGGCGATTGCTGGAAGAAACCGTTGGCGAATGGACATGGTTTACCTTTCTTGCATTACTGCATCAGGAGGTCGTGCGGCTGCGCGACGTTGACACTCTATCGGCGGCCCCTTACATCGGCTTTGGACCAATAAAACCGCCATCTTGTGCCCGTTCTAGGGTGGTGCGGGAGGCGGGGCAAGCAATTGCCTGTCACGGATAAGCACAAACACCGGAACGGATAGAATATGCTGGGTATCGGAACTGTCGCCAAGAAGATCTTCGGCACTCCCAATGACCGCAAGATCAAGGCGACCCGCCCGCTGGTCGAAAAGATCAACACACTTGAGCCCGAATTCGAAGCGCTGAGCGATGAGGGCTTGATCGAAAAGACCCAGGAATTCAAAAAGCGGATCGAAGAGGGCGAGAGTCTGGACTCGCTCCTGCCCGAAGCGTTTGCCAACTGTCGCGAGGGCGCGCGCCGCGCGCTTGGATTGCGAGCCTTTGACGTGCAGTTGATGGGCGGGATTTTCCTGCATCAGGGCAATATTTCGGAAATGAAGACGGGTGAAGGCAAGACGCTGGTCGCGACCTTCCCAGCCTATCTGAACGCGTTGACCGGCAAAGGCGTTCATATCGTGACAGTGAACGATTACCTGGCCCGCCGTGACGCCGAGTGGATGAGCAAGGTTTACGGCGCTCTCGGCATGACCACCGGCGTGGTGTATCCGCAGCAGCCCGAGGATGAAAAGAAGGCGGCTTATGGCTCTGACGTGACCTATGCCACCAACAACGAACTGGGTTTCGATTACCTGCGCGACAACATGAAATCTTCGCTGGAGGAGATGAGCCAGCGCGAGCATTACTTTGCCATTGTCGACGAGGTGGACAGCATCCTGATCGACGAGGCACGTACGCCGTTGATCATCTCGGGGCCGGCGCAGGATCGCAGCGATCTCTATGTTGGTATCGACAAGCTGATCCCGGAATTGAACGAAGATCACTATTCGCTGGATGAGAAAACCCGCAACGTGACCTTTACCGACGACGGGAACGAGTTTCTCGAGGAACTGCTGCATTCGCGGGGCCTGCTGGAAGAGGGGCAATCGCTCTATGACCCTGAAAGCACCACCATCGTGCACCACGTCAATCAGGGTCTGCGTGCACACAAGCTGTTTCAGAAGGACAAGGATTACATCGTCCGCGATGCTGAAGTTGTCCTGATTGACGAATTCACCGGGCGGATGATGCCGGGCCGTCGTCTGTCGGATGGCCTGCATCAGGCGATCGAGGCCAAGGAAGGCTGCAACATTCAGCCCGAGAACGTCACCCTGGCCAGCGTGACCTTCCAGAACTATTTCCGGCTCTATGACAAGCTGTCCGGCATGACCGGGACAGCCGCGACCGAAGCCGAGGAATTTGCCGAAATCTATGGTCTTGGCGTTGTTGAAGTTCCCACCAACAAGCCGATTGCGCGTCTGGATGAAGATGACGCTGTTTACCGCACCACGAAGGAAAAATTCGACGCCATTGTCGAAACGATCAACGAAGCCCACGAAAAGGGCCAACCGATCCTTGTGGGCACCACTTCGATTGAAAAATCCGAACTTCTCAGCCAGTTGCTGACCCAAGCGGGGATCAAGCACAACGTCCTGAACGCCCGCCAGCACGAGCAGGAAGCCCAGATCGTGGCCGACGCCGGTAAGCTGAATGCCGTGACCATCGCGACCAACATGGCCGGGCGCGGCACCGACATCAAGCTGGGCGGCAATGTCGATTTCAAGATCATGGAAGCGCTGGAAGCCAGTCCCGACGCCGATCCGGAAGAAATCCGCGAGAAGATCGAAGCGGAACACGCCGCCGATGAAGAGGCCGTGAAACAGGCCGGTGGTCTGTTCGTTCTGGCGACCGAACGGCATGAAAGCCGACGGATCGACAATCAGTTGCGGGGCCGGTCGGGCCGTCAGGGCGATCCGGGACGATCCTCGTTTTTCCTGAGCCTCGAAGATGACCTGATGCGTATTTTCGGTTCGGAACGGTTGGAAAAGGTCCTGTCGACGCTTGGCATGAAAGAAGGCGAGGCGATCATTCACCCGTGGGTGAACAAGTCGCTTGAGCGGGCGCAGGCCAAGGTCGAAGGCCGTAACTTCGATATCCGCAAGCAGTTGCTGAAATTCGACGACGTGATGAACGAGCAGCGCAAGGTCATCTTCAAGCAACGTCTCGACATCATGAAGGCCGATGACCTTTCCGAGATCGTGCGGGATATGCGCGGTGAGGTGATCGACGATCTGATCGACACCTACATGCCGCCCAAGACCTATGCCGATCAATGGGATACCGAAGGGTTGTATGCGGCGGTGATCGAGCAGTTGAATATGGACCTTCCTGTCATGGCTTGGGCTGAGGAAGAGGGCGTCGACGACGATGAAATCGTGGACCGCCTGGACAAGGCTGCCGATGAGATGATGGAGCAAAAAACCGAGGCCTTCGGCCCTGAAAACATGCGCGCCATCGAAAAGCAGATTTTGCTGCAAACCATTGACGCCAAGTGGCGAGAGCATCTGTTGACGCTGGAACACCTGCGCAGTGTCGTCGGTTTCCGTGGGTATGCGCAACGTGATCCGCTCAATGAATACAAGAACGAAGCCTTCCAGCTGTTCGAGACGATGCTGGACAGCTTGCGTCAGGATGTGACGCAGAAGCTGGCGCAGATTCGGCCGATGACCGAGGAAGAACAAAAGGCGATGATGCAGGAAATCGCCGATCAACGGTCTGCGATGGAAGACGCGGCCAAAGCGAAACACGCCGGTGCGGCGGCCGCCGGGGCCGCTGCCTCTGCTGGGGCGGTGGAAGGATTCGACGAAAACGATCCGTCGACCTGGGGCAATCCTGGCCGAAACCAGCCATGCCCGTGCGGTTCCGGTCAGAAGTTCAAGCACTGCCACGGGCGTCTGGCCTGAGTTAGGTGACGCTCGGCGTTGGCCGTACTTCCTCCTTGGGGATGCCACACGGACGCCTATTTCGTTGATCATGGTTAAGCCACCCCGAGATTGGAGTGGGAGAATCGGCCATGATCAATCCAAGGCGCATCCTGACCGCTGGCGGCACCTTTGCCTGTGCGCTCGGCGTCGGTTTCATCATGCAAAATGCGGCTTCCTCCGAACCGGTTGCAACCGAAGTGAGCATGGGCGGGATAATTGCCGCCACGCCGGTTCAGGTGGTGGAAGACAATTTCACACAAATGTCCGAGGGCTCCGGGCAAACCCCTGAACAAGAGTTCACGGGTAAATTGACCGGTATCACGTTGACGTCGGCCAGCATTCCGACCCCTCCGAAGATGGGGCCGCAACCCAAGCGGTTGCCGGCAAACCCGGTCGATGGTGCGCAGATCGCAAAGGCGGCATTGACCGACCAAACGATCTTGAAGCTGCCGCTCGAGGAGCCGGCTCCGGCATTCTCGTGCGACATCACCATGAACGCCACGCCCCTTGCCGCAGCCATGGCGGAAATCACCGTGAATGCGCCTTGCCTGGTAAACGAGAGATTTACCCTGCACCACAGCGGAATGATGTTCACCGAGGTCACCGACAGCAAGGGCAATAGCCGCATGACCGTACCGGGGCTTTCGCCAAATGCGGTTTTCATGGCGTCGTTTCCCAATGGCGAGGCGGCAATGGCCAGTGTCAGCCTCGATGCGCTGGAGTTCTATGAGCGTGCCGTCATCCAGTGGCAGGGTGATAGCGGATTGCAGCTTCATGCGTTGGAGTATGGGGCCGGATATGACGATCCCGGCCATGTGTGGGCAGAGGCAGCGGGTGATTTTGAGCAGATGGCCAGGGGAGACAGAGGGGTTCTGACGCGCCTTGGAGCAAGGGACGTTCCAAATGGGCGGCTCGCCGAGGTTTACACTTTCCCGTCCGGAGCGGCGCAAGAGCCGGGAGATATTCACCTGAGCGTCGAGGCCGAGATCACATCAGCGAATTGTGGCCGTGACATCACCGCGCAGTCGCTTGAGGTTCGTAACGGCGGAACCCTTAGAGCGCGGGACCTTGAATTGGCCATGCCAGCCTGCGATGCGACGGGTGATTTTCTGGTGTTGAAAAACATGCTCAATGACCTGAAGATCGCGCGGAAGTAATCCGCAGTATCCGGGGGTCATGGAATGACATTCGTGCGTGCGGCGTCGGTCGCCGCACTTTTTTTGTTTACTCAGGCCTATGCGGGTGCAGCGCAGGACGTGACGCTGACATCGCGCGATGGCGATGTCGAGATTTCCGGCAACCTGTTGGGTTTTGACGGGGAATTCTATCGTGTTCAGACCGTTTATGGCGAATTGACGGTTGATGGTTCGGGTGTGCGATGTGAAGGGCCGGGATGTCCCAGTCTCGAAAACTATGTCGCGCGGGTCAGATTTTCCGGAGCGCCGACCATCGGCCGGGTGTTGATGCCTGCGCTGCTAGAGGCTTTTGCCATTCGTCATCAATATGATCTTACCCGGAAAGCTCTGGACCATGAGCGGTTTCTTTACTCGCTCAGTGATTCGAAGAATGGTTCGTTGCTGGGTGAATTTACCTTTCGCCTGTCCAACACGGACGAGGGTTTTGCCGACCTTTTGGCCAACGAGGCGGATATCGTGATGTCCATGCGGGAAGCCCGGCAAGACGAGCTGTCGCGCGCGCGCGACGCCGGGATGGGCGATTTGTCGGCCCGCGGGCGCAGCAGGATCGTAGCGCTTGATGGCCTGGTGCCGGTGGTCGCGCCAAGCAATCCGGTGCAGGCGATCACGACGCCGCAGCTTGCGCAGGTTCTATCCGGTGAAATCGAGAATTGGTCCGATCTGGGGGGGCCGGATGCACCGATCACGGTTCATGTGCTGGATGGCTCCTCGGGGTTGGGGCAGGCGACAATCGACAGGTTGCTAAGGCCTGTGCGCGCGACGTTGACAGAGACGGCTAAACAGTATGAGGACGGACCGGCCCTGACAGCTGCGGTCGCCGATGATCCGTTTGGGTTGGGTGTGAGTAGCCGGTCAGAGCCGGGAAATACATGGGCGTTGGCGTTGAAAGGGCAGTGTGGCTTTGCGCTCAGTGCGACACGCCGGGCCGTGAAGACCGAGGACTACCCGCTGACTGCGCCCCTCTTCCTGTACATGCCTGCGCGGCGTTTCCCCAAGTTGGTGCGTGAATTCCTCGTCTATCTGCGCGATCCCTCGGCGCAGTTGGTGATCCGGCGTGCGGGATTTGTCGACCGTGCGCCAGAAGAGATCACGATCAACGCGCAGGGGGACAGGTTTGCCAATGCGATCGCGCGTGCCGGGGACGAGGTGCCGTTGGCAGAACTGCAGCGAATGGTTTCGGTGCTGTCGCCGTTGCGACGCCTGACGACGACTTTCCGTTTCGAGGCCGGATCGGCGCGGTTGGATGCTCAATCGCGCTCGAACGTGCAGCAACTGGCGCGGGCGTTGGAGGTGGGTCTGTACGATGCGCGGCGGTTGGTGTTTGTGGGGTTCAGTGATGGGGACGGGCCCGCAGGACCGAACAAGATCATCGCCAAGCGTCGTGCCGAAGCCGTGCGTCAGGCAGTGTCGGTGGCGGCGGAGACGGCCAATCTGGACCGTATCACGTTGGAGGTCGAGGCCTTTGGCGAAGCGATGCCCATGGCGTGCGATGACAGCGAATGGGGGCGGCAGGTGAATCGGCGCGTCGAGGTCTGGGTGCGTTAAAGATACCCTTCGGAGCGAAAGCTGAGTTCGCAGGACTTTCCGATGATGATGTGGTCGTGCAGGGCGATTCCAAGTGCATCGGCGGCAGTGCGAATCTGGTGGGTCATGGCGATATCGGATTCAGACGGTGTGGGATCCCCGGATGGGTGATTATGCACTAAAATCAAGGCGCTGGCGTTCAGATGCAGGGCGCGTTTGACCACTTCGCGCGGGTAGACGGGGACATGATCAATGGTGCCGCTGGCCTGTTTCTCATCGGCAATCAGGATGTTTTTCCGATTCAGGTAAAACACGCGAAATTGTTCGATCTGCTGATGCGCCATGGTGGTGTGGCAGTAGTCCAGAAGTGCATCCCAGGATGAGATCACATGCTGCTGCATCACGCGGGCGCGGGACAGGCGGTGGGCGGCGGCCTCGATGATCTTGAACTCGCAGATGACCGCGGCGCCAACGCCGGAAACTTCGGCCAGATGTTGCGCCGATGCGGATAGAACGCCGTTGAAATCTCCAAATTTTTCAAGAAGTTGCCGGGCCAGAGGCTTGACATCGCGACGGGGAATGGCACGAAACAGGATCAGTTCCAGCATCTCGTAATCCGGCAGGGCCTCCGGGCCGCCGGACAGGAAGCGATCCCGCAGGCGTTTGCGGTGATCCCGGATATAGGAGGGCAGGCGCGCGCCTTGGGGGAGGGGCTGCGCTGTGGCTTCGTCTGCCTGAAACAGGGGCAGGGGCATCTCGGAAAATGCGCGGGGTTTGCTCATGCCCGCAGCTTGCCGGTGAGCGGTTAGGGAAAGGTTAACAAGACCCTGAAACCGGCATCGGTATAACGTCGGTATCGTGTCGGTATTGCGTCGGTACGGTGGGCGTTAACCAAATGCCGCAGAACAAAAGAAGAGGGCGCACCTGAAAGGTGCGCCCTTGTGATCTGTTTTGCTGGACAAGAGGCGGATATCAGCCCTTCATGCCGTCCCAGAAACTTTTGACCGACGAAAAGAAGCTTTTGCTTTCGGGGTTGTTGTCTTCGGACAGTGAATCGAACTCACGCAGCAGTTCCTTTTGCCGCGAGGTCAGGTTCACCGGGGTTTCGACAGCCAGTTCGATGAACATGTCACCGGAACTGCCGCCGCGCAGGGCGGGCATGCCCTTGTTGCGCAGGCGCATCTGCCGGCCCGATTGTGAGCCTGCCGGAATCTTGACGCGGCTGCGACCGCCGTCGATTGTCGGCACCTCGATATCGCCGCCAAGTGCGGCGGTGGTCATCGACACGGGAACGCGGCAGAACAGGTTGGTGTCCTCGCGTTCGAAGATGTCGTGCTTGGCGACCTCGATAAAGATATAGAGGTCACCGGCAGGACCGCCGCGCATTCCGGCCTCGCCCTCACCGGCGAGGCGGATACGGGTGCCGGTTTCAACGCCCGCAGGGATGTTGACGTTCAGCGCGCGCTCTTTCTCGACCCGGCCCTGACCGTGGCAGGTGTTGCACGGGTTCTTGATGATCTGGCCGAGCCCCGAACAGGTGGGGCAGGTGCGTTCGACGGTGAAAAAGCCCTGCTGTGCGCGCACCTTGCCCATGCCCGAACAGGTGGGGCAGGTGGTGGGTTCGGCGCCGCCTTCGGCACCCGAGCCGTTACAGGCATCGCATTGCACCGAAGTCGGCACGTTGATGGTTTTCTGGCTGCCGTTGAAGGCTTCTTCCAGGGTGACACGAAGGTTATAGCGCAGGTCCGAGCCACGCGCGGCGCGCTGACGCCCGCCGCCTGCGCGGCCCCCGCCCATGAAATCGCCGAACAGGTCGTCGAACACGTCGGAAAAGGCCGAGGCGAAATCGCCCTGACCGGCACCGCCGCCAAATCCGCCGCCCGGACGCGGGCCACCACCACCCATGCCCCCTTCGAAGGCAGCATGGCCGAAGCGGTCATAGGCCGCTTTCTTTTCGGCGTCTTTCAGAACGTCATAGGCTTCGCCGGCTTCCTTGAACTGGGCCTCGGATTCCGGGTTGTCCTTGTTGCGGTCGGGGTGAAGTTCCTTGGCTTTCTTGCGATAGGCCTTTTTGATCTCGTCCGCCGACGCGCCCTTGGATATGCCGAGCACTTCGTAATAGTCGCGTTTGGCCATCGGGGATCTCCTTTTGCTGGAACACGCAGGGCCGGCCCGTTGGTCGGACCGGCCCCACTGGTCCCGTCAGGCGCCTTACGAGCGCTTGTCGTCGTCGAGGTCCTCGAAGTCGGCGTCGACGATGTCGTCGTCGCCCGGACCGGCGGCCTCATCGGCGGCGGTGGGCTCATCGCTGCCTTCTTCGGCTTGCGCCTTGTAGATGGCCTCGCCCAGTTTCATGGCCGCCTCGGTCACGTTCTGGATGCCTGCCTTGATTTTCTCGGCGGTCGCATCCTCTTTCTCGAGGTCGTCTTTCAGTGCCGCGATGGCCAGTTCGATGGCCTCGACCGTGGTCGGGTCGACCTTGTCGCTGTGCTCTTCCACCGATTTTTCGGTCGAATGGATGAGGCTTTCGGCCTGGTTCTTGGCTTCGATCAGTTCGCGGCGGGCCTTGTCTGCCTCGGCGTTTTCCTCGGCTTCCTTGACCATGTTCTCGATGTCCTCGTCGCTGAGGCCACCGGACGCCTGAATGGTGATCTTCTGTTCCTTGTTGGTGCCTTTGTCCTTGGCCGAAACAGAGACGATACCGTTGGCGTCGATGTCGAAGGTCACTTCAATCTGGGGCATACCGCGCGGTGCCGGCGGGATGTTTTCCAGGTTGAACTGACCGAGCAGCTTGTTGTCGGCCGCCATTTCACGTTCCCCCTGGAAGACGCGGATCGTCACGGCGCTCTGGTTGTCCTCGGCGGTCGAGAAGATCTGCGACTTGTTGGTCGGGATCGTGGTGTTGCGGTCAATCAGGCGGGTGAAGACACCGCCAAGCGTTTCGATACCCAGGCTGAGCGGCGTCACGTCAAGCAGGACGACATCCTTGACGTCACCTTGCAGAACACCGGCCTGAATGGCGGCGCCCATGGCGACCACTTCGTCGGGGTTCACGCCCTTGTGGGGCTCCTTGCCGAAGAACTTGGTCACTTCCTCGACCACCTTGGGCATACGGGTCATGCCGCCGACCAGAACGATTTCGTCGACTTCGTTGGCCGAAAGACCGGCATCCTTGAGCGCGGCTGCGCAGGGCTTCATCGAGGCCTTGATCAGGTCACCCACGAGGCTTTCCAGCTTGGCGCGGGTCAGCTTGATGACCATGTGCAGCGGCTGGCCGTCCGACCCCATCGAGATGAAGGGCTGGTTGATTTCGGTTTGCGAGCTGCTGGACAGTTCGATCTTGGCTTTTTCAGCGGCCTCTTTCAGGCGTTGAAGGGCCATCTTGTCCTTGGTCAGGTCGACGCCGTGTTCCTTTTTGAACTCGTCCGCCAGGTAGTTGACGATGCGCATGTCGAAATCTTCACCGCCAAGGAAGGTGTCGCCATTGGTGGCTTTCACTTCGAACAGGCCGTCGTCGATTTCAAGGATGGTCACGTCGAAGGTACCGCCGCCAAGGTCATAGACGGCGATGGTGTGCGTGTTTTCCTTGTCCAGACCGTAGGCCAGTGCTGCAGCGGTCGGCTCGTTGATGATGCGCAGCACTTCGAGACCGGCGATCTTGCCGGCGTCCTTGGTGGCCTGACGCTGAGCGTCGTTGAAATAGGCAGGCACGGTGATGACGGCTTGCGTCACTTCTTCGCCGAGGTAGCTTTCGGCGGTTTCCTTCATCTTGCCGAGGATGAAGGCGGAAATCTGAGAGGGGCTGTATTTTTCGCCGCGGGCTTCGACCCAGGCGTCGCCGTTGCCGCCGTCGATGACGTTGAACGGCATGTTCTTCTTGTCTTTGGCCAGATCCGCGTCATCCGCGCGGCGACCGATCAGGCGCTTGACGCCAAAGATGGTGTTTTCGGGGTTGGTGACGGCCTGGCGCTTGGCCGGCTGCCCGACGAGGCGTTCACCTTCGGCAAAAGCCACGATCGAGGGCGTGGTGCGCGCACCTTCCGAGTTTTCGATCACACGGGCCTGGCTGCCGTCCATGATGGCGACGCAGCTGTTGGTGGTTCCGAGGTCGATACCGATCACTTTAGACATGTTTTTCGATCCCTTCTATTACAAGGCGATGTTCCGGACGCCCGACCCGTTATGGCATCAGACCCCCGATGGTTGGACGGACCCCGACAGAACTGGCCGGGTTCCGTGCTTTGCGCGTATATAGGCAGGCGATTGTGGCCCTGCAAGCGTCGCCGGGGAGTGTAATCTGGTATTTTATGCATAATTTCTGGCGGGCGGATTGCGAAAGCCGGGGGTGAGATGGCCGGAACGGTGTTGAACATACGAGGGGTCGAGATCCACAGGGGGTATCTGGCGCCCGATGCGCAAGCCCGGTTGGTAGAGGATTTGCGCGCGGTTGTGCGCGCTGCACCTTTTGCGCGGCCGGTCACGCCGGGCGGGCGGCGGATGTCGGTGCGGATGACCTCGGCAGGGCGTTATGGCTGGGTGACGGATCGCAGCGGCTATCGGTATGAGCCATGTCAGGCCGATGACAGCCCCTGGCCCGCGATACCGCAGGCGGTGCTCGATATCTGGGCCGATCTGGTCGGCGACCGGCGTGGCCCGGATTGCTGTCTGGTGAATTACTACGATGACTCGGCGAAGATGGGGATGCACCAGGATCGTGACGAGAGCGATTTCAGCTGGCCGGTTCTGTCGGTTTCGTTGGGGGATTCGGCGCTGTTTCGCATCGGTAACACGACGCGCGGGGGCAGGACCGAATCAACATGGCTGGAGTCGGGGGACGTTCTGGTCATGGGTGGCGAAGCGCGGTTGATCTATCACGGGATCGACAGGATCAGGGTTGGCTCGTCCACGTTGCTGCCGCGCGGCGGGCGGATCAACCTGACGCTGCGCGTGGTCGATTAGGCCATCTAGCGGCGGGCGTCCCAGCTTTTCGATGCGTACTGACGTGTGTAGAACTCGCCCATCATTCCGATCACCAGAAGCACAACACCAACGATCAGGGGATACTCCACCGAGGAATTGCGTGGGAAGTAATTGATGAAGGTAAAGCCCCGGCATTGGTCGATGGCGTGAAACAACGGGTTCCAGTCGAACATTGCGACCATGAAAGACGGCAGGGAGTTGGCAACGAACATCTTGCCCGAGGCGATCATGTTGGCGCGCTGATAGATGGTCGTGAAAATCCCGACAAAACCCGGAAACCACGGTTTGATCGCCAGCAACACCAGCCCGATGGAAACCCCGGTGAACCAGGACAGCAGGATCATTCCGAATGCCGGTATGGGATACGCGATTTCAAAAGGTGTGACGGCGACGTGATAGGCAAACAGGATCACGGCGACCGACAGAACCTGAATATAAAGTGCGCCAAGTGCGGCAGCCGCAACCGAGATTACCGTATTCATCGGCGCGTGTTGCATCATCGGTGAGGACGGCCCTTCGGCCCCGGCCACCGCCCCAAGCGCCTTGACATGCGTGAGAAACAGGAAAATTCCCGACATCATGTAAAGCAGGAAATCGCCGCGCAGTTTTGCGCCTTTCAGGCCCAGCATCGAGAACATCACGTAAAATGCCAGAACGAAAATCACGGCTGTCAGGATGTTGTTGATGATCGCAAACAGGGCGTTTCCGTGCGTTTTTCGAACGCTGCGCACGGTCGCGTGATAGATCAACTCGATAGTGGCAATCGCCGACTGCAGATTGCTCTTCGGAGTGACTTTTTGAAACATGGCCTCGCCTTGTCGGCATGCAACTGCATTTCTTGTACGGATTTCTTGCTGATCCGTTTCCGGCGTATCATAAGGGGCACCACGCCACGGATCAACACAAGGCGTACCTTTTGTGCGCAGAGTAAACAGGAGCGGTAAATTGGATTACGAAAAGTTGGTGAAGGTCATGCGCCACCTGGCCCTGGAGGGCGGAGACCGGATCATGGAAATCTACAATTCCGATGATTTCGACGTGAAGGTCAAATCCGACGACAGCCCTGTGACCGAGGCCGACGAAGCCGCTGACGCGCTGATCTCCGCAGGGTTGCGCGATGCATTTCCCGATGTTGCACTGGTGACCGAAGAGCAATCCGGCTCACACAGCCAGAGTGTCGAGACCTTCCTGATTGTCGATCCGCTGGACGGAACCAAGGAATTCATAAATCGTCGTGGCGATTTCACGGTGAACATCGCCTATGTCGAAAACGGCGTGCCCGTGCGGGGTGTGGTTTATGCGCCCGCCAAGGGCCGTATGTTCTTTACTCAGGCCGATGGTACATCGGTGGAAGAGGACGGACCTTTCGACAAGGAAACGGTCGGTACGGTACGGCGGATAAAGGTGTCGCACCCCGACAACAGCGGGTTGATGATTGTGGCCAGTAAATCGCACCGTGATCAGGCCACGGACGATTATATCGGCAAATACGGCGTCAAGGACATGACCAGTGCCGGCTCATCTTTGAAATTTTGCCTGGTAGCGACCGGCGAAGCGGATTTGTACCCGCGCATTGGCCGCACGATGGAGTGGGACACGGCCGCAGGCCAGGCGGTATTGCATGGCGCGGGCGGGCATGTGGTGCGATTCGATGACCATGCGCCACTAAAGTATGGTAAAGACGGATTTGCCAATCCGTTCTTCATCGCCCATGCGCCGGGTGTCGACCTGAAGGAAGCCTGATGCAGCCGCTGATTGTCATCCCGGCCCGGTATGCTTCGACCCGGTATCCGGGTAAACCGCTGGTTGAGCTGACCGGGGCCACGGGCGAAAAGAAGAGCCTGATTCAGCGCAGTTGGGAGGCCGCCAAACAGGTCGGAGGCGATCCGCGTGTCGTGGTGGCCACGGATGACGACCGTATTCGCACGGCTGCCGAAGCCTTTGGCGCGGAGGTCGTCATGACCTCGGAAGGGTGTAGCAACGGAACAGAACGCTGCGCCGAGGCGCACACGGCCTTGGGCGGAACGCATGAGGTGGTGGTCAACCTGCAGGGAGATGCCCCGCTGACCCCGCATTGGTTCGTCGAGGCTCTTATCGACGAGTTGGTCCAGGATGCCGATGCGGGCATGGCCACACCGGTGCTGCGCTGCGATGGCCGGGCCTTGAACGGGTTTCTGGAAGATCGTCGCGCCGGACGTGTCGGCGGGACGACCGCAGTGTTCGATACGGCACGTCATGCGCTGTATTTCTCGAAAGAAGTGATACCGTTTACATCGCGTAGTTATGAGGATGGCGAAGCGACACCGGTATTTCACCATGTTGGCGTATACGCATATCGGGCGCAGGCGTTGCAAGACTATCAGGGTTGGCCGGAGGGCCCGCTGGAGCGGCTCGAGGGGTTGGAGCAATTGCGGTTTCTGGAGAACGGCAAGCCGGTTCGTTGTGTCGAGGTAGATGCCCGTGGGCGACAGTTCTGGGAACTGAATAACCCCGAGGACGTTCACCGGATCGAGGCTATGATGAGCGAAATGCGTCTTGCCTGATGGGCAAACTTTTTCCGGTGACGATGCCGGGTATGTTTCTGGTCGTAATTTCCCCGGATTTGTTGCTGGAAAATGACATATTGCTGCAGTATCGCAGAAATGGACAATTAATCTGTTAGTTAGCCTTCGGTGCGAGGCGGTCAGGAGTGATGATGCGTAAAAAGGTCACGAAAGCCATTTTTCCGGTGGCAGGTTTGGGAACCCGGTTTTTGCCGGCAACCAAATCGGTTCCGAAAGAGATCATGACGCTGGTTGATCGCCCCTTGGTGCAATATGCGATCGACGAGGCACGCTCCGCAGGCATCAAAGAGTTCATTTTCGTGACCTCTCGCGGCAAGGGCGCGCTGGAAGATTATTTCGACCTCGCCCCGCAGTTGGAGCAGGAACTGCGCAAGAAGGGCAAGGACGAGTTGCTGCAAATCCTGAAGTCCACAAACATGGATAGCGGCGAGATTGCGTACCTGCGCCAGCACAAGCCGCTTGGCCTTGGGCATGCCGTCTGGTGCGCGCGCCATTTGATCGCGAACGAGCCCTTTGCGGTTTTGCTGCCGGATGACGTGATCGCGGCCGACAAACCTTGCCTGGCGCAAATGGTCGAGGCATTCGAGGAAACCCAGGGCAATGTCGTCGCCGCCATGGAAGTGCCGGAGGACAAGGCCTCGGCATACGGGGTTCTGGATATCAAGGAAGACATGGGGCGTATCGTTTCCACCAAGGGTATGGTCGAAAAACCAGCCTTGGGCGATGCGCCTTCGAATCTTGCGGTGATCGGACGGTATATCCTGACACCCAAGGTTTTGCAGAAGCTGAACAAGAAAAAGACCGGAGCCGGTGGGGAAATCCAGCTGACCGACGCGATTGCCGCTGCCCGCGAAGACGGGGACGAGGTTTACGGCTATCGTTTCGAAGGGGACCGCTTCGATTGCGGATCGAAAGCGGGCTTCCTTCAGGCGACGGTTTCGTTTGCCCTGGCACGCGAAGAGCTGCGGGACGATCTGTACCGGTATATCAGCGATATCGTTCACGCTCGGAAGGCTGCACAGTAATCGGGCAGGGGGCCGACGTGACGAATATTCTTGTTACCGGTGGCGCGGGTTATATCGGTTCACACGCCTGCAAGGTGCTGAAGGCAGCCGGATATACGCCTGTAACCTACGATAATCTCAGTACCGGCTGGGAAGACGCCGTGAAGTTCGGGCCGTTCGAGCAGGGCGATCTTACCGACCGGGAGCGGCTGGACCGGATATTTGCAGCCTATCAGCCCGCCGCCATCCTGCATTTCGCGGCGCTGAGCCAAGTCGGTGAAAGCATGCGGGAGCCGGGCCTTTACTGGCACAATAACGTGGCCGGATCGCTGACGCTGTTTCAGGCTGCGGTGCAGGCAGGGTGTATGAACGTGGTGTTTTCGTCGACCTGCGCGACCTATGGCGACCAGGACAATGTGGTGCTGGACGAAAGCAGCGCACAGTATCCGATCAATGCCTACGGCGCCTCGAAACGTGCGATCGAGGATATGTTGCGCGATTTCGAGGGCGCGTATGGCCTGAAGCACGTGGTTTTTCGGTACTTCAATGTTGCGGGTGCCGACCCCGAAGCGGAAGTGGGCGAGTTCCACCAACCCGAAACGCATCTGGTGCCCCTGATACTGGAGGCCATCCAAGGCAAACGGGATGCGTTGACCATTTTCGGCACCGATTACGATACGCCGGATGGAACCTGTATTCGGGATTACGTGCATGTGATGGATTTGGTGGACGCGCATGTTCTGGGGCTGAACTGGCTGGAACAGGGCAAGGGCAGCCGGGTGTTCAACCTTGGCACCGGCACGGGGTTTTCCGTGCGGGAGGTGATCGAGAACGCCGAGAGCATCACCGGCAAGGAGGTGCCCCGTAACGAAGGGCCAAGGCGGCCCGGAGATTGCACCAAGCTGGTTTCAGGCTCCAGCCGCGCCGAGGCGGAGCTTGGCTGGAGCCCTGCGCGCTCGACGCTGGACCAGATGATCGGGGATGCTTGGCGGTGGCATCAAACTGGACATTACGACAAATAATGCCGATTCTGCCGCGAAAGCGGAATTGAGCGGACATGCAGGCATGGGCTGGCTGAGCGAAGCGGCAAAGGCATACCGGCTGCGCTGGAAGCGCCGTCGTCTGCTGTTTCGAGCCGTTCGAAAACGCCGGCAATTGCATCCGGTCACGGACCGCACCGCGAAGATTTCACCGGATGCGATCCTTGTTTTTTCGACGGTACGAAACGAAATCGTGCGTCTGCCCTATTTTCTTGAGCATTACCGCCGCCTGGGTGTGGCGCATTTCCTGATCGTCGATAACGACAGCGAAGACGGCACGCGCGATTATCTGGCGCGGCAGCCCGATGTTTCGCTTTGGCACACATCGCATAGTTACAAGCTGTCGCGTTTCGGGGTGGATTGGTTGACCTGGCTGCAAATCCGTCATGGCAACGGGCATTGGTGCCTGACGGTGGATGCCGATGAAATCCTGATCTATCCACATCATGATACGCGCCCCTTGGCGGCCCTGACCGGGTGGCTGGATCAAAGTGGTCGACGGTCCATGGGGGCGTTGATGCTGGACATGTACCCCAAGGGCCGGCTGCAGGATCATCCTTATCGTGCGGGCGACGATCCGTTTCATGCGCTGAACTGGTTCGATGGCGGCAATTACATGATCCGCAAGAAACCGGATCTCGAGAATCTGTGGATCCAGGGAGGTGTGCGTGCCCGCGTGTTTTTTGGCGACCAGCCGCGCCGCGCACCGACCATGGGAAAGATGCCACTCGTACGGTGGCACTGGCGCTATGCTTATGTCAGTTCGGCGCACTCATTGCTGCCCAAAAGCCTGAACAGGGTCTATTCCGAGGACGGCGGCGAGATGCTGTCGGGCATATTGCTTCATACGAAATTCCTGCATGTCGTTGTCGACAAGTCCGCAGAGGAAAAGCGGCGGCGCGAGCATTTCGCGAACAGCGCGCTCTATGACTTCTATTACGATGGGCTGATGGAGAATCCCGACCTGTGGTGTGACGGTTCGACCAAACTGATCAGTTGGCGACAGTTGGAGGCGATGGGCCTGATGTCAAAAGGGGGGTGGGTTTGAAAAGGGTATATGAAACGATGTTGCGTTTGTGCGCAGTATTGTTTTCTTTTCGGAAAAATAATGTGTTAAGCGTCTGCCAGTTACAATTCAGTATGAGTCAAGAGGCGCAGGAAGGCAGAGCGTGAGCTTGGTGCAGTCATATCGCATGCGGCTGAAACGCAGGCGCGCCAAGGTTCGGGCGTGGCGCAAGCACTTTGCGCTCAGGCCGGTTGCGGATCGGACTGACCGTATCAGCCCCGGCAATATCCTTCTGTTTTCGACCTTTCGCGATGAATATGTGCGCCTGCCTTATTTCCTGAAATATTACCGCGATCTGGGCGTATCGCATTTTCTGATGGTGGATAACGACAGTCAGGATGGCGGGCGCGAATACCTGGCCGAGCAATCCGATGTGTCGCTTTGGACCACCAAGGCGAGCTACAAGAAAGCACGCTTCGGGGTCGATTGGCTGAACTGGTTGCAGGGTCGATACGGGCATGAGCACTGGTCGCTGGTCGTCGATCCGGACGAGTTTTTTGTCTATCCGTTTTGCGATACCCGCCCGATCCGGGCGCTGACCGACTGGCTGGATGGCTCGCAGCTACGCTCGTTCGGGGCGATGTTGCTGGATATGTATCCAAAGGGCCGGATGGACGCCGTACCCTACCGGCTGGGTCAGAACCCCATGGAAATCGCCGCGTGGTTCGATCCCGGAAATTACATGATCCAGAAAAATGACGCTTTCGGAAATCTCTGGATTCAGGGCGGGCCGAGAGCGCGTGTGTTCTTTGCCGATATGCCCAAGAAAGCGCCGGCATTGAACAAGGTGCCGCTGGTCAAATGGGACCGGCGCTATGCCTATGTCAGTTCGACTCATATGTTGCTGCCGCGCGGGCTGAACCAGACTTACGACACGCTTGGCGGCGAGAAAACAAGCGGCGTTTTGCTGCATGCCAAGTTCCTCGATACCTTTGCGGCCAAGGCCGAAGAAGAGTTGCAGCGCAAACAGCACTATGCCGCCAGTGTCGAATATCAGTCCTATTATGATAACCTTCAGGACAATCCAGACCTTTGGTGCAAATGGTCCGAGAAATATATAAACTGGCGCCAGCTGGAGATCCTTGGACTGATGTCCAAGGGGAACTGGGCATGAAGAAGGGGCAGTAGCGGGTGAGTGTCGGTATCATCATGTTGGTGCACACGGCCTTTGATCGGGCCGAACAGGTGGCGCGGCATTGGGCCGCTGCCGGTTGCCCTTTGGTGATTCATGCCGACAAGTCGGTGCCCCGCGATGCTTACAAGGCATTTAAAATGGCGATGTCGGACTTGCCCGACGTGCGGTACAGCAAACGCCATCGCTGT
Organism: Roseovarius sp. PS-C2; assembly: GCF_018862045.1. Classification (NCBI taxonomy): domain Bacteria; kingdom Pseudomonadati; phylum Pseudomonadota; class Alphaproteobacteria; order Rhodobacterales; family Roseobacteraceae; genus Roseovarius; species Roseovarius sp. PS-C2. The sequence goes on along the minus strand of NZ_JAHKSQ010000005.1, from coordinate 76,239 downwards.
GAGTGGGGGACCTGGGGCCTGGTGGCCGCCACGCAAAGCGCTGCGGAGTTGATGCTGGAAGAATTTCCGGATGTGCGCCACGTCTATCTGGCTTCGGGATCGTGTCTGCCGCTACGGCCGGTGCAGGAACTCAAGGACTATCTGGCCGAACGACCGCATACCGATTTTATCGAATCTGCGACCACTGCCGATGTACCGTGGACGATTGGCGGACTGGATCACGAACGGTTTACGCTGCGCTTTCCGTTTTCCTGGCGCAAGCGGCGCTTTCTGTTCGATCGCTACGTCGCCCTGCAGCGCAAGATCGGCTACAAGCGCTGCATTCCCAACGGTCTCGTACCGCATATGGGCAGCCAGTGGTGGTGTCTGACCCGGCAGACCTTGTCGGCCATTCTGTCTGATCCGGACAGGGAGGTTTATGACCGGTATTTCAAGCGTGTCTGGATTCCCGATGAAAGTTATTTCCAGACCTTGTCGCGACAGTATTCGCGCCAGATCGAAAGCCGTTCGCTGACATTGTCCAAGTTCGACTACCAAGGTAAGCCGCATATTTTCTACGACGATCATCTGCAGTTGCTGCGCCGGTCGGATTGTTTCGTCGCGCGCAAGATCTGGCCGTTTGCCAATCGTCTGTACGATGCCTTTTTGTCGGATAAGGCCGGGGTCATGAAACGGACCGAACCGAACCCCGGCAAGATCGACAGGATTTTTTCGAAAGCGGTGGAGCGGCGCACACGCGGACGCCCCGGCCTTTACATGCAAAGCCGTTTTCCGGTGGAAGGGCGTGAAAATGGCCTGACCTGTGCGCAATACTCGGTGTTCGAGGGCTTCGGCGATCTTTTCGAGAATTTCGAGGCATGGCTGGCGCGCGCCACCGGCACGCGGGTGCACGGGCATCTTTTTGCGCCGGAACGCGCCGAATTTTCGGATGGGCAGAGCGTGGTAAATGGCGCGCTCAGCGACAGTGCAGCGCTGCGCGATTATAATCCGCGCGCCTTTCTGACCAGCCTGATCTGGAACACACGAGGGGAACGTCAGTGTTTCCAGATGGGGCCGCGTGACCGCATCAACAAGATCGAATGGGATATCGCCAAGGACCCGAACGCGCAGATTTCGGTTATCACCGGGGCATGGGCCGTGCCATTGTTCAAATCGAACAGGAACTTCTCGGAGATCCGGCAGGAGGCTGCCCGTCTGCAACGGGCCGAAAGCAAACATCTCGAGGTGTTGCGTTCGCAATGGGCCAAGGCGCGCATCCGCATCTGGACCATGGCAGAGTTCATCGAGGCCCCGATGGAACCTCTGCAGACCATCATTGACGAGATCGGCCAGCAAAATCTACGCGGCCTGGCCGAGGTTCCGAAGATGGCCGATCTGACCGGATTTGGCCAGTTTTTGCAGAATCTGAAAAATCAGGGCATGCACCCATATCTGATGGGTGATTTCCCGGTGGCACATGGCCCGCATGAGCCACAGCACGACAAACCCAAACCTTATCTGGTGCAGTAAGCTGTATGTCCGATGCATTCGACTATTTCGTGGTGTTCGCCGAAATGCGCACCGGATCGAATTTTCTGGAAAACAACCTGAATGCCTTTGACGGTTTCGAGTGTCATGGCGAGGTGTTCAATCCATATTTCATAGGGTACCCGAACCGGACCGAGGTTCTGGGTGTTACGCAGGCGATGCGTGATGCCGACCCTGCGCGGCTGATCGAAGCGATCAAGACGCAGTCGAAGGGCCTTGGCGGGTTCCGGTTCTTTCATGATCACGACCGGAGGGTTCTGGATATTTGTCTGGACGATCCGCGTTGTGCCAAGGTCATCCTGACACGAAACCCGGTAGATAGTTTCGTTTCATGGAAGATCGCACAGGCGACCGGGCAGTGGAAACTGACCAACGTGAAACGTCGCAAGGATAGCAAGATACGGTTCGACGCTGCCGAATTTGAAACTCATGTGGCGCAACTTCAGAAATTTCAGGTGTTTTTGCTGAATCATCTGCAAACCACTGGTCAAACGGCATTTTACGTCGATTACGAGGACATCCAGTCTGTCGATGTGATCAACGGACTTGCCAAATTCCTGGGTAGCGATGAACGCTTGGACGAGTTGGACACCTCGCTGAAAAAGCAAAACCCCAGTTCGCTGCAATCCAAGGTGTCGAACTATGACGAAATGGAACGTAGCCTGTCGGGGCTGGACCCGTTCAATTTATCGCGCACCCCGAATTTTGAGCCACGCCGGGGTCCGGCGGTGCCGGGATATGTAACCGGTGCACATGCACCGTTACTTTATATGCCCATTCGGTCCGGTCCCGAAAATGAGGTGCGTGCCTGGATGGCGGCACTGGACGAGGTTCCCGAGGACACGCTGCCGACGCACTTGAACCAGAAGAGCTTGCGACAGTGGAAACGGCGGAACAAGGGTCATCGCAGCTTTACCGTGTTGCGCCATCCCGTGGCGCGCGTTCACGATGCGTTTTGCTCGAAAATCCTGATGCAGGGGCCCGGCACGTATCACGATATTCGCAAGGTGCTTCGGAATTTCCATAAACTACCCATTCCCGGAGGCGATCCGGGGAACGAGTATGACCGCCGGGCTCATCGTACCGCGTTCATGAGTTTTGTAGAATTCCTGCGCGCCAATCTGGCAGGACAGACGAATATCAGGATTGATGCCCATTGGGCGACGCAAGCTGCGGTTATTCAGGGTATGGCGCAGTTTTCCGTGCCCGACATGGTGATCCGCGAGGATGAGATGGCCACGTATTTGCCCGTACTGGCGGGTCAGGTGGGATATACGAAACCGCCCCGTCCTCAAGCCGCCGCAACAGACCAACCCTTTGATTTGTCCGATATCTACGATGATGAAATCGAAGCGCTGGTAAAGGATGTCTACCAGCGTGACTATATGATGTTCGGGTTCGGGCCCTGGAATTGACGTGTGGGTATCAGGCCGCTTGCGCGGCCTGAGCTTCGGTTACGATGGTGTAAAGGGTCGCCGGATCGGTATTGGCGCGCAGCTTGGCGCAGACCGCCGGATCACGCAGGGTGCGCGACACGAGCGCCAATGCCTTGAGATGCTCGACCCCGGCTTCGCGTGGGGCGAAAAGGGCAAACGCCAGATCGACGGGCTGCCGGTCAACCGCATCGAAATCGATCGGCTTTTCCAGAAGCACAAGCGCACCGACAACCTCATCCAGACCGTCGAGACGGGCATGGGGCAAGGCAACGCCGTGACCCACACCGGTGGGTCCGAGGCTTTCGCGTTCTTGCAGGGCTTCGACCGTATCCGCCTGATTGACGCCATAGACCGATTCAGCAACGCTGCCCAACTCATGCATCAGGCGCTTCTTGCTAGAAACAGCAGATAGCACGCGCACGGCCTCTGGCTTGAGGATCATAGACATTTCCATTGCTTTCGACGCTCCACCGGGCGCGACGCTGTGCGCGCCCGGCCCTCGTGCCTGTTTACGGATCAATCCAGCCGATGTTGCCGTCTTCACGGCGATACACGACATTCAGACCCTTGTTTCCCTCGTTTCGGAAGACAAGCACCGGAGACCCCGCAAGTTCCATCTGCATGACCGCTTCGCCAACCGAGAGCGATGGAATACTGGTTTCCATCTCGGCGACGATGATCGGCTGAAGGCTTTCCGGCTCCGAATCCTCATCTCCTTTGTCAGATGCGAGGATATATGAGGAAGCACCAGAGAGTTCAACCGGCTCGGAACGATCGCGGTGGTGGTCTTTCAGGCGGCGTTTATACCGTCTGAGCTGTTTCTCCATCTTGTCGCAGCACTTGTCAAAGGCCGAGTAAATCTCGTGGGAATGCGCCTTGGCCTGAGCCGTTAGGCCGGTTGAAAGATGCACAATGGTTTCGCAGACAAATTCACTGGCGCTCTTGGAAAAAACAACGTGAGCGTCTGTCGGACGCTCGGCGTATTTAGCCACAGCTGTGCCCAGTTCTTCTTTGACATGCGTTTGCAGTGCGTCACCGATGTCGATCTGCTTGCCACTGATTTGATAGCGCATCTTAACTCCTTCATTTAACGATCCGGGGGCGTGCGGCACGCGTGGAATGCGGTGTCGTTGCTTAGGTCCGGATACGGGAAATCGACATTCCAGCGGCTTGTCCAAGACCCTGCCCGCAGAGCGGGTCGATAGGGCATGCGCGAACAGAAGCCTGAAATGTCATAACCTTATTTGAGGCGTTTTCAGGGGTGGTTGTCAACTGAGATCGCATTTGCAGATGTGCTTTCGGCGAAAGATCACGAGATTCTGAAATTGTCGCCCAGATAGACACGGCGGACATTTTCGTTTTCGACAACTTCACCCGGTGTACCCGACATGAGAACCTTGCCATCATGCAAAATATAAGCGCGATCAACGATTTCCAATGTTTCGCGCACGTTGTGATCGGTGATCAGAACGCCAATGCCGCGTTTCTTGAGGTCTGCCACCAAGTGACGGATATCGCCGACCGAAATCGGATCGACCCCGGCAAAAGGTTCGTCCAGCAACAGGTACTTGGGGTGGGCTGCGAGGCAGCGGGCGATTTCGACCCGGCGACGTTCCCCACCCGACAAGGCCAGTGCCGGCGCGCGGCGCAAATGTTCGATCGAGAATTCCGACAACAGTTCTTCCAGACGTTCGCGGCGTTTGTGACGGTCGGGTTCAGAGATATCGAGAATGGCGAGGATGTTGTCTTCGACCGAGAGGCCACGAAAAATCGACATTTCCTGCGGGAGGTAACCGATTCCCATCTTGGCACGGCGATACATGGGCAAATTCGTTACTTCCTGCCCGTCGATCAGCACATGACCGCCTTCGGGGTTCACCAGCCCGGCAATCGCGTAGAATGTCGTGGTTTTCCCCGACCCGTTGGGGCCGAGAAGGGCGACGACCTCGCCCTGGTTCAGTGACAGCGAAACGTCGCGGATCACCACGCGTTTCTTGTAGCTCTTGCGCAGGCTTTGAATTTCGAGCCCGTTATTTTCGTGTGCGACCTTCAGGTTCGGAGCAGCCATTATTCGCCCTCGGGCTGCAATACGGTTTTGACCTGACCGGTCATGCGCGCGGTCCCGGCGCGGGTATCGACAACCATTTTGTCCGAGGTCAGCGCTTGCGGACCCTGCACAAGCAGAACGTCGCCACGCAATTCGATCATGCCATTGTCGACGTCGTAATCCGCTTCGCGGCCTTCCGCCGCGTCCTGACCGCTGACGATGGTGACGCCGCCTCGTGCTTCAAGCCGTTTGATGCCGCTTTGATCGTCCTTGTAGACCACCAGAACGCGCGGTGCGGATAGGCGCATTTCCCCCTGACCGATGATCACGTTTCCGGTGAAAATGGCGGTGTTGTCGTTTTGATTGACGTCCAGTGTTTCGGCCGTGACCTCGACCGGCAAACTGCTGTCCTGCTGGGTGTTGCCAAAGGCCACCTGTGAACCTTGTGCAAGGCTGGCAACAGGCGAACAAAACAACAAAAAGAAAGCGGTCAGCCGGGCAATACGGGTCACGTCAGGTCAATCCTCTGAGTTCTGGGGATGGTATATCAGCTTGACGCCATCCGTGAAAAGCAAATGTGCATCGCCGGTCTGTTCGTCGCTGGTCAGGACCATACGCCCGGCGTCCAGATCTCCGGGGGGGCCGGTTCCACTGACCGGGCCGGGCGTGTCGGCATAAAGGATGTCAAAGCGCGAATTCAGAATATCGGTGCCGAAATCATAACCGTTGCTGGTGACAACACGCACGTTCCCGTTGAGTTGCGCCTTGAATGCCTCGCTGTCGACATCGGCGCCTTGCGCGGTGATATCTATCACGGCACCTGATTTCAGCGCCAGTGTGGCGTCGACGTCGCTTGCGTGCATGAGGCTCATGTCCTCCTTGTTCGGAACGGCACTTTGAGCTCTGACGACAACCTGGTCGCCACTGTCGGTGACGCCGGCGAATGTCGGGTTCGAGGCTCCTTGTTCCTGCGCGCGTTTTTCAATGTCTATTTGTGAAACTGCAATTGATTTGGTCGGGTCGATGGTGCGAGACAGCAGGAACAAGGTGGACAACAGGCCCAACGCCGCCAGTGGCAGAAGGATTTTCATCCATGCTACCAGTTTGGAGCGGAGATTGGTGCGCCGGGCCATGGGTCAGTGCGCGAAGATGTCGATCTCGGGCCAGCCGGCCAGATCCAGACGCGCGCGGGTGGGTAGAAAATCGAAACAGGCCTGCGCCACCTCGACACGGCCTTCGCGTGCCAGCATGCGGTTCAACTCGTCGCGCAGGCGATGCAGGTACAATACATCCGAAGCGGCATAATCCAGTTGCGCGTCGGTCAGGTCCGGCGCCCCCCAATCCGAGGATTGTTGCTGTTTCGAGATATCGACGCCGATCAGTTCCTGCAGCAAATTCTTGAGACCGTGCCGGTCGGTATAGGTTCGCACGAGTTTGCTGGCGATCTTGGTGCAATAAACCGGAGCGGCAAGCGCACCAAAGGCATTGTACATTGCGGCAATGTCGAAGCGGCCGAAATGGAACAACTTGAGCACATCGGGGTTTTCCAGCATGGCTGCCAGATTGGGCGCTTCATGCTGACCTTTCTCGATTTGAACGAGATGCGCGTTTCCGTCTCCGCCCGACATCTGGATCACGCACAGGCGGTCGCGGTGCGGATTCAGGCCCATGGTTTCACAGTCGATTGCAACAACCGGGCCCAGATCCAGATCTGCGGGCAGATCGTTCTTGTAGAGATAGTTCGCCATTTCGATTCCTTTTGCTGAAGGAACGATGCCCCGGACAGGCAATATTCCCCCTGAATTTGGGGTCTGGACAGCAAAAGCAAAACCCCCAAACGCGTAATATGATCCAGCGGTTCTTATCGGACGGGACGGAATCCAGTTCAACCCCGATCAATCTGGTGAGATAGCCGAGGGAAAAGAGTGGCGATTCCGCGCCCTGTCTGGCATCGGATGCTTGTCGCGTACGACGTGATCTGACTCTGTCATTCTTGGTCTTTGGAAACGCGAAAGTCGTCGAGAATGGCATAGAACGCCGGCAGGACCAGAAGCACCAGAAGCGTTGCGGAGAGCAGCCCGAAAACCACCGAGATCACCAGTGGCTTGACCGTCTGCGCCTGAGTGCTGGTTTCCAGCAAGAGCGGGGCCATCCCCATGATCGTTGTTGTGACCGATACGACAATGGGACGGAACCGGTTGCGGCTGGCCGACCCGACCGCCTGAGCCGGTGCCACGCCTTTGGATTTGTGATCGTCAATGGCCTGCACGAGCAGAATCGCGTTGTTCACCACGATTCCGGCCAGTGAAGCCGCCCCCATTATTGACGGCATCGAAATATTGTACCCCATAGCCAGATGCCCCAGCACGACACCGACCAGCGCCAGCGGAATTGTCATCATCACGATGATTGGTTCCAGATAGCTGCGAAACTGAAAAGACAGGATCACGTAAATCCCCACCAATCCGATCAGGAAGCCACGCAGGATCGACCCCATGGTTTGGGCCGAGTTGGCGTTTTGCCCTTCGATACGGACTTGAAGGCCGGGAACGGATTCTACGAGATCCAACAAAAATCCGGTGTTCAGTTCGGTGACTATCTCATCGGCGTTGCCGACGCGTCCATCGACATCTGCGGCGACGGTGACGGTACGTTGCCCGTCTACATGAGTGATGCGGCCCCACCCACGGGTTTCCTCGATGGTGGTTGCCGTCGTCAGCGGAATGCGGGTGCCGTCGGGTAGCGACAATTCAAAGGTTGTCAGGTCGTCGAATGCGTTTCTGTCGACCGGGTTTTGTTCGAGTTCGATTTCATGGGAGACATCTCCATCCTGCACGGTTGTGATGATCCGGCCGAGAAATGCTGCACCGATCTGCCCGGCCACATCGCGGCCGGTAAGACCCAGGCCGGTCGCACCCTCTGCCAATGTCAGGCGCAATTCGGGCCGACCGGGCCGAAGATCGTGCATGGTGTTATAGACGCCTGTATATGTCTCTAACTCAGCTACAAGACGTGTGGCCGCCATATGCAGGTCGTCGAGGTCAGGACCGGACAAGCGGATTTCGACGGCCTGACCTTGAGGGCCTAGCCCCGGTTCGGTCAGGGTTATGGCCAGTACGCCAGGTAGTTCGCCGATCTCTGCCCGCCACGCGGCAATCAGTTCATCCAGTTTTGTTGTGCGTTGTTCCGCGCCCAACAAATCGGCCGACACTGTCGCGACATGTGTGCCATTTTCGCCCGCGCTCAGGTTTCGGTCAAAGATCGTCTGCACGGTTTGCACCAACTCTTCACCATCGGGTTGCCTGGGCGAGAGGTGTTGGTTGACGACATCAAGCGCCGCGATCACCCGATTTGTGACCAGTGTCGTCTGATGCAGCGGAGTGCCTTGGGGCATCAGGATGCGCGCCTCGAGCACATCGCCGTCAATCTCGGGCAGGGCTTCGCGCTGAACGTATCCCGCGCGCAGCAGCGCCACAGTTATGATCAGTGCGGCAAGGGTCAGGCCGGTGGTCGCATACCGCCATTGGACGGCTTTATCGACCAGCCGTCCAAGCCCGTTGTCGCGGAGGTTTCCGAAGCCTTTTTCAAATCCTTGGCGGAACCGTGACGGGGGCCGCCGTGAGATATGCAACCCGTGCGACAGGTGATGGGGCAGAATCCAGAACGCTTCGAGCAGGCTTGCGGCAAGGGCGGCGATCAATACCACAGGCAAGACCTCCAGCACTGCCCCCAGATCGCCGGCGAGGAATGACAGGGGAGCGAAGATTGCAACCGTTGTCGCAAAGGACGACAGGACGCCGGGCAACACCCGTTTGGTGCCTGCAATGGCGGCATCGCTTCGGGGTGCGCCTTGGGCGGCTTCTTCGGCGATCGAGTCCGAAATCACGATGGAATCGTCCATCACGATCCCGATTGCCATCAAAAGTGCGACCAAGGTAATCATGTTGAGCGAAAGGCCGGTCAATGCCATCGCGATGAACGCCCCCAGAAAGGCCACGGGCAACCCCAATGCGGCCCATATGGCAAAGCCGGGCCGGAAGAACAGGCTCATGACGGCGATCACGAGAATCAGGCCGATCACGCCGTTCTGCACCAGCATGGCAAGACGATCGCGCACGATGCTGGTCATGTCCTGCACCAGTTCGATGCGCATTGTCGGGGGCAAGGCGCGGCGTTCGGTGTCAATCAGGGTCTGAACATCGTCGAATACGCGCAGGGCGTCGGCCCCGAGAGATTTATTGACCTGCAAAAAGGCTGCGCGCTGCCCATCGAGGATTGCCAGTTTCTCATCCGGGCTGAATGTTTCCTCGATCTGCGCGATCTGGCCCAGGGTCAGTTCGGCACCGTTGGCTTTCGACAAGATGACGATCTGCGCAAGGGCTTGGGGTGTGCGGCGTTCGTCGGCAAAGCGCAGGGCGATATCGAGCCGATCCGTTTCAAGGCTGCCAAGGGGCCGGTCGAGGCTTTGGGCGCCGATGCGGTCCGCAAGCCCTGCGGCGGTCAGCCCGTGTTGTTCCAGAACTGCACGGGGTACGGTGATGCGGTATTGCCGCTCACCAAAGCCCGTTATCGTCACGCTGGCCACATCGGGAAGGGCGGCGAGACGGTTCTGCAAGTCAGAAGCGTAATGCTCCAGTGAGGCCGGGGGCATATCTCCCGCGACCGCCACGGAAACCACGGCGTCCGAACGGTTGAGTTGTCGCACGACGGGTGGATCGGCCTCGACCGGGAAATCATCAACGGCGGACACCTCGGTGCGCAGATCGTTGACAAATTGCCCCACGTTTCCACCGGTTTGCATCGTGGCGACAGCCCGCGCTGCGTTTTCCTGTGCCGTGCAGGTCAGCTCATCCAGATATTCCACGCTTTCGACCGCGTCCCAAACGCGCCTGCAAATCGCGTCTTCGACATCGCCAGCCGTAGCGCCCCGATACACGACTGAAATTTCCGCCTCGGTCTTGCGAAAGTCCGGGAAGGTTTCACGTTTCAGCGTTGGAGCCGCCATGATCCCGGCGGTCGCGATCAGGATGAGCAGCAGATTGGCTGCAGTCGGGTGACGAACGAACCAGGCGATCATTCCCTGGTCTCCGCGGGAATGATACGCAGGCCGGGTAAAGCCGGTACGATATCGTCAATGATCACTTCCTCGCCGGCGGTCAGGCCGTCTTCGATTACGGCCAGGTCGGCCTGTCGCCAACCGAGTGTCACGTTCCGTAGTTCAAGCCGCCCATCCGTATTGCGCATATACACGGTATCGCCCTGGTGAACCGCCTGCGCGGGCAGGGTGATTTTCGGGTTTCCCGGTGGGGCGGTCAGGATCACTTCGACATACATATTCGGGACAAGCGGCAGGTGTGCCGGAGGGCGAGCGCCCTTGTAGGGGTCGTCAACCGCGATCACCACCGGTACCGAGCGTGCCTGTGGGTCCAGAGCGTTCTCAATTCGAAGAACCCTGCCGTTCCAGACCTGGCCGGGGTTGGAGACCAGTTTCAATTCGGCCGATATCCGTTCCAATACTTGCGGCAGATGGTCGGCATCGAACTGCACCCCGGCATTTGCTGCTGCGCCCATAAGCCTTGGGAAACTTTCGATCGGCAAGTGTGCCGTGATCTCTGCCCGTGCGATTCCATCGGCGGCAACCAGGGGCTGGCCACTTGTCACGAACTGGTATCGTTCGACATGCACGGCGCCCACGCGCAGGTTGAACGGTGTTGCGATACTTGTCATGTTCAGATCGCGTTCGGCTCGGTCGAGCGTGGCTTCGGCGCGGGCGATCCGCGCATCCAGCCGCGCCTTCTGAACCGGGACGAGGGCCAGATTGTTTTCCAACTCCTGCACGGTGCGGCGCAATTGAAGCGTCGTGCGCTCCTGCTCATCCAGCCGGGCCTGCGATGTGGTGCCCTGTTCCGTCAGGGTGCGTACACGGTTCAGGTCGGCGGTCGCCAAGGCCAGCCGTTCGGTTTCGATGGTGAGAATGTTGTTGGTGTTCGCCGCTTCAATGTCGATCTGTTCGTTTTCGGCCTTCAACGCGTTCAGGTCGGCCTTTGCCTGTTGTAGCGCCGTTTCATAGCGGCTTGGGTCGATCTCCAGAACACGGGTGCCTGCGGGGATCACATTTCCGGTTTCAAGGTCGGGATGCCGAAACGTGATGGCACCCGATACCTCGGCGACCGCTTGCCAGCTTTGCGCGGCGCGCACCGTGCCAAAGCCACGGACCACCGGCGCCAGGGGCGTTGATTTTACGGTCATTGTACGGGCGGTGACCGAATGTTCCTGTTGTGCGCTACGCTGAGGGGGCTCGGCCCCGGACATCAGCCAGACGGCAACGCCGATGCCGATGGCAAGCGGCGGAAGGATCTTGAGTGGGCGCCAGAACTTCATTTGTCATCCCCGGCTTTGTGGGCTGTCAGCAGGCCGATCTGGATTGTGGCGATGCGTCGACCCTCTTGAATTAAATCGAATGAGCGATCCGATAATTTCCAGCGTAACACCGTACCCTGCACAAGGCCCAGGAACAGATCGGCGCAGTCTTCGGCGGATGGCGCAGGAGGGATATGACCTGTCTGTGCGGCCTTTCGGATTTCGACCAGCAGGCGGTGCCGCAACCCCGACATGACACGCCGGTGAATGGGGCGCAGCGTATCCTCGGCCGATATCTGGCCGGCGTTGAAAATCAGCGTGGGGATAGCGGGATAGGCCGCAATAAGGCCAAGTTGAGCTGCAATCAGTTCTGCCAATCGCTCCAGCGGGGACGTTCCCTTTGCAATGGCATCATTCCATAGATTGACTGCGCGGCGCTCGATATCCTCAAGTACGGCTTGCCAGAGCGCATCCTTGGTCGGGAAATGCCGAAAGATTGCGGCCTGTGTTATGCCGACTTCTTGTGCGACCACACCTGTCGAAAGTTTTTCGACAGGTATGTGTGTCAGCAATCGGAGTGCAGTTTCAACGATCTCGGCTTGCCGTTCCTCAGCGGGTTTTCGCATTCTAGACATTGCTTCACCATAAGTAAGTGATTAATTACTAACATATTGGGGGAGACAGGCAATGCCTTGCGGCACGGTAATTGCCGGTCAGGTTCTCTTTTGCAGAAAGGGGAGTGCGATATCCGCCAGTGTCGTGGTGTTCAGCTCATCCAGGAACGCCGCTTCGGCTGCGCAAAATCGGGCCTTGAGGCGGCAGCGTCCGTCAAGTGAACAGTCACCGCCATCGGCCCCAAAGCATTCAACCAGCGGATGATTTCTTTCCAGAAGCCTGATCAGATCGCCCAGGAATATCTCTTGCGGCGGGTGCGCAAGGGTGGCTCCGCCGCCGCCTCCCCGTCGGGTTTCAATCAGCCCTGCGCGGGAAAGGTGCTGCACAATCTTGGCCAGATGATTGCGTGACAGGCCAAATTCATTGGCGAAATCCGCAGTGGACAGGGCCACCTGCGGGGTTGCCGCCATGCGCATAAGCATACGCAGGCCAAAATCCGTAAAAGAGGTGAGACGCATGGTCGCTGGTTAGTCGGTTCAATTGGTATTTACAATACTTATTCAGAGCAATAGGCCAGAGGATATCCCGGTGGGGCAGTTCTCCACCGCCCTGATGCGCTCTGTTGATGCGCGGATAAAAGGACGGACAATGTCAGGACGGACAGCGATACGATGCGCTTGTGTGCCGAGACAGGTCAGCCTTGCTTCAATCGGATCGGAACCCCCATCATGACAGATGCGACGACTCATCGTCCGGCCCGCCGATGGCCGGCACTTCCAACTGCGCCGGTGCGCGCATTGTTACAGCCGGTTCTGGCGCGTGTCGTAAGGCGTATCGCCCGTCGACACCCCGAGATGTTCGCGCGCATCGCGCCTTATCAGCAGGCCGATTTCCTGATCGTTGCGCGTGAACTCCCCTTTGCGCTGCATCTGCGTCCAGACCCGGAGCAACCGGTTTTCCGTGCTGTTCCGCGTGACCCGCTGCCTGATCACGATGCCAAGATCGAGGGGCCGTTCATGCTGCTCCTGAATCTTGTCGACGGTGAGGACGATGGCGACGCAGCCTTCTTTTCGCGTGACCTCGTAATCTCGGGCAATACCGAGGCCGTGGTGTCGTTGCGCAATGCGCTGGACGATGTGGACGGCTCGATTGCACAGGAAACAGCCGATCTGTTCGGCCCGCCCGGACGCGCGGTTCTGGGTGCATTGCGGCGGAGGAGCGGAACATGAGAACGGAAGGCCGGTTTTCCGAAGCGGGTGAGTTGGTGTGTCCGGCAGGCACGCCCGCGGCTTTGCGTACTGCCGTCGATGCCGGGGCGGATTCGGTCTATTGCGGGTTTCGCAATGCCACGAATGCCCGTAACTTTCCGGGGCTGAATTTCAGCCCGGAAGAGTTGGAGGCCTCGGTCGCCTATGCACATCAGCGGGGCGCCAAGGTCCTGTTGGCGCTCAATACATACCCCCCTGCCGGGAAGGTCGATCTGTGGCGAGATGCGGCGGCGATTGCGGCTCGTGTCGGAGTGGATGCCTGTATCGTGGCTGATATGGGCGTGGCGCAGCATATCGCTACAAATCATCCAAGCCTGCGGTTGCATCTGTCGGTGCAGGCCGCTGCCTCCAGCCCCGAAGCGATCCGATACTACTGTCACAATTTCGGGGTCAAACGTGTGGTGCTACCGCGCATCCTGACCATTCCTGAAATTCGCGCGATCAAGCAGGAGATCCCCTGCGAGATCGAAACCTTCATTTTCGGCAATCATGGCCTGATGGTCGAGGGCCGGTGCAGCCTGACCAACTGGATGACCGGAGAATCGACGAACATGGATGGTGTCTGCTCTCCGGCGGCCAAGGTGACGTATGAAGAAGATTCCGATGGTGCGCTGCGCTCGTGTCTTGGCGGGGTCACTATCGACAGTTTCGCGCCGGGTGAAACGGCGGGTTATCCTACCATATGCAAGGGCCGTTACACGGCGCCGCATCGGCCTGAAGGATATTATGCCTTTGAAGAGCCCGTCAGCCTGAACCTGTCGCGCCTTCTGCCCGATCTGATGGAGGCGGGGGTGCACGCCTTCAAGATCGAAGGGCGGCAGCGCTCGAAATCCTATGTCCGCAAGGTGGTGGGCAGTTTCCGTGAGGCGGTGGATGCAATCCGCGCGGGCGCGACGCCCGATCTGGCCGACCTGGTGGCGCTGACCGAGGGGCAGAAGGAAACGCAGGGTGCGTTCAAGACCAAGAAATGGAGATAGGGCAATGGAACTGACACTGGGGCCACTGGCATATCACTGGACCGTCGAGCGCAAGCGGGATTTCTATGCGCGTATCGCAGATGAGGCGCCGGTCGGTACGGTCTACCTGGGCGAGGTGATTTGCTCAAAGCGCGCACCGTTCTTCGAGCGCGAGATTCCGCAGGTCATCGACCGGTTGCAGCGCGGCGGGAAGCGCGTGGTGTTGTGCTCGCTGGCCGAGGTGATGCTCAAACGGGAGCGTCAGGCAACCGCTGATCTGATGGAAAGCGAAGACCATGAAATTGAGATCAACAATGCTGCGGGCCTTCTGGCACGGGATGGCCGGGCGCATCGCGTAGGGCCGTTCCTGAACGCCTATAACGAAGCCACGATCGCATGGATGGCAGACCAGGGAGCGACCCATGTTTGCCTGCCCACCGAAATGCCGGGTGAGGCGGTCGGTATAGCCGCCATGGCGGCACGCGATTTGGATCTCGGGGTGGAAGTGCAGGTTTTCGGGCGCGCGCCGCTGGCAGTATCGGCGCGTTGCTATCACGCGCGGGCACATGGAAGGACCAAGGACAATTGCCAGTTCATCTGCGAGGACGACCCCGATGGCATGCCATTGGCAACCCGTGACGATCAGCCGATTCTGCGCGTGAATGGAATCCAGACCCAATCGGAAAGTTATATCGAATTGCTGGCAGAACTGCCCGAGATGAGGGCGCTTGGGATAACCCATGCCCGTCTGCTGCCGCAGGATGTGGATATGGTTGCCGTCGCGCGGGTGTTCGACGATGTGCTGAACGCAGGGCTGGACGCGGATGACGGCCGAGCTCGCCTTTCGGAAGTGTGCGCAGGCACCGCGTTCAGTAATGGATTCTGGCACGGTGTTGCCGGGTATCGTCATATCAACCGCAAGGCTGTGGCGGCCTGAGCAATAGATTGCCTGAGAATCGATGCGCGTGTGCCACGAGCTCGCGCGTTCAGAACACGTATGTGCTCAAGCGGTGTTTGGAATTCCGTTCCCGATCCAAGATGAAGCCCGACACTTTATTTCCTGCAAAAAAGAAATGGTGCCCAGGAGAGGACTCGAACCTCCACGTCCATACGGACACTAGCACCTGAAGCTAGCGCGTCTACCAATTCCGCCACCTGGGCAGGTGTCGTGGAGGGGCGTTTAGACCTGCCGGCTAGCGGTGTCAACGGAGATTTTCGTCAAATCGCCGCATTGCTCATAGCACCTTGTTCAAAACGCCATAGGGGATTAGGAAGAGACAGTATTTTCAAGCCGGGAGACCCTCAGATGTCGAAACTCGTCACCATCTACGGCGGATCGGGATTCGTCGGTCGCTATATCGCGCGACGTCTGGCCAAGGAGGGCTGGCGCATCCGTGTCGCCGTACGCCGCACGAACGAAGCGATGCATGTCAAACCCTATGGTGCTGTCGGGCAGGTCGAGCCGGTCTTTTGCAACATCCGTGACGACAACAGTGTTCGTGCCGTGATGCAGGGGGCCGATGCGGTGGTGAACTGTGTGGGCACGTTCGACCGTAAGGGCAAGAACAACTTCGACGCCGTTCAGAATGAAGGCGCAGAACGGATTGCGCGACTCGCTGCCGAAGAGGGTGTGCAGCGCATGGTGCAGATTTCGGCCATCGGTGCGAATGTCGATTCCGACAGCATTTATGCGCAAACCAAGGCCAGGGGCGAAGCTGCGGTGCTCGAACATTTCCCGACAGCCGTGATTCTGCGTCCGTCCGTGATTTTCGGGTCCGAGGACGAGTTCTTCAATCGCTTTGCAGGCATGACCCGATTCAGCCCGGTATTGCCTGTCGTCGGGGCTGACACGAAGTTTCAGCCGGTTTATGTGGATGACGTGGCCAATGCTGCGGCAATGGGCGTGACCGGTGAGGCCGCGCCGGGTATTTACGAGCTTGGCGGCCCGGATGTGAACACCTTCCGCGAACTGATGCAGCAAATGCTGAGCGTTATTCGTCGTCGACGCCTGATCATGAATATTCCCTTCGGCATTGCCAGCCTCATGGCTGGTGTGATGGAGCTTGTTCAGACGGTTTCCCTGGGGTTGATCCCGCCGCAGATCACGCGCGATCAGGTGCGCAGCCTGCGGGTGGACAATGTTGCGTCCGAAGGCGCCAGGGGGTTCGCCGATCTGGGTATCAAGCCCGTCGCGATGGAGGCGATTATGCCCGATTACCTGTGGCGTTTCCGACCGGCGGGCCAGTACGAGGCGATCAAGGAATCGGCCTCTAACCTGCGGGTCAATTAACTGTAGGCGATCACCAGCAGAACCACACCGAGGACGATCCGGTAGATCACATAGGGCGTAAAGCTGACACTGCGCAGCAGGCGCATCATCAGGCACAGGGCCAAAAGAGCCGCGACAAAAGCCAGCAACGCGGCAATCAGGCCATCGCGCAATGCCGCCATGTTTGCCGTCATGGCGGCTTCGGTTCCCAGGAAGACGCCGCTGGCAAAGATCGTCGGGATCGACATCAGCATCGAGACCTTGGCCGCGTCCTTCCGTGTATAGCCAAGGAAGCGCGCGCCGGTGATGGTGATGCCCGAGCGTGACGTGCCGGGGATCAGCGCAACGGCCTGCCAGACACCGATGACCATGGCGTCCTGAAGGTTCCAGTCGCTGTCCTGCTTTTTGCGGGGGCCGACCTGATCCGCCCAATACAGAACGACCCCGAATATAAGCATGGCCCAGCCGATTACCTTGATCGAACGCATCTCGGAATCAAGTTCCGTCAGATGCAGGATCAGCCCGAAGCCGATCACCGGAACCGAAGCGATCAGAAGGAGCAGGGCCAGACATGCGCCCTGGGTATCGGTGCGGCCGATCAGAAGACGCGGCAACCCCTTCAGGGCCTGTCCGACATCCTGCCAGAAATACAGAACGACAGCGAAAAGGGTGCCGACGTGAACGGCAACGTCGATGACCTGCCCCTGATCGTTCAGGCCGGTGAGGTTGGGTAGTAGAATCAGGTGACCGGATGAAGAAACCGGCAAAAACTCGGTCAGACCCTGGACAATGGCAACAAGAAACAAATGAAGGAGGGGCATCGGCCAAGTCCTGCGAATAACGGTGCTTCAGCTATAAATCATTGAGATTCAGAGGGAAGTCCGCATTTAGGTCCGGATCGGATCGAAATTATGAAGAATTACTGAACGCACAGATCGGGATGCGAGGAAAATTTTTATATTAGGTCAACCGTTGTGACTTTTCTTTGCGCATACAATCCAGTAGACAAGCGCGGTGCAAGACAATTCCGGAGGCCATGCCGTGGCAAAGCAACCGATGCTGAAATTCGTGACCGTCCAGCGGGACATGCCCGAAAAGCGGGCGGCAGATGACCGTCGTGAGGATTTTCACGAAATCTACGCCGAGTTCGCCGACGAGAAGGCCAAGGAGCAGGCCAGCCGGTGCAGTCAGTGCGGTGTGCCTTATTGTCAGTCGCATTGCCCGCTGCACAACAACATTCCCGATTGGCTGCGTCTGACGGCTCAGGGGCGTTTGCAAGAGGCGTATGAGGTCAGTCAGGCGACCAATACCTTCCCGGAAATCTGTGGCCGGATTTGCCCGCAGGACCGTTTGTGCGAAGGCAACTGCGTGATCGAGCAATCGGGCCATGGCACCGTGACCATTGGCGCGGTCGAGAAATACATCACCGATACTGCGTGGGAGGAAGGCTGGGTCAAGCCGGTGACGCCCAAGCGGGAACGTGTTGAATCCGTTGGGATAATCGGCGCGGGTCCGGGTGGTCTGGCGGCTGCGGATGTGCTGCGGCGCGAGGGTGTGCAGGTGACGGTTTATGATCGTTATGACCGCGGTGGCGGGTTGCTGACCTATGGTATTCCGGGCTTCAAGCTGGAGAAGGATGTGGTGTTGCGCCGGGTCCAGCAACTGGAGCAGGGCGGCGTGGAATTCGTGCTGAATTGCGACGTGGGCAAGGACATCGAATTCGAGGAAATTCGTAATAAACACAATGTGATACTGATCGCGACGGGTGTTTACAAAAGCCGCGATCTGCAAGGGCCGGGGGCCGGTGCCAAGGGGATCGTGCGGGCGATTGATTATCTGACGGCCAGCAACCGGCTGTCCTTTGGTGATACGGTGCCGGAGTATGACAGCGGTGAGTTGAATGCCGAAGGCAAACAAGTTGTTGTGATCGGTGGTGGCGATACCGCTATGGATTGTGTCCGAACGGCGATCCGGCAGGGGGCGAAATCGGTCAAGTGTCTGTATCGCCGGGACCGGGACAACATGCCGGGCAGTCAGCGTGAAGTGCAGAATGCCGAGGAAGAAGGCGTTATTTTTGAATGGCTTAGCGCGCCCAAGGGCTTTGCCGGCGATCCGGTCAGCGCGGTGAAGGTGCAAAAGATGCGCCTTGGCCAGCCCGATGCGACGGGCCGCCAAAGCCCAGAACCTATCGAAGGTGCCGAAGTGGATGAGCCCGCCGATCTGGTGATCAAGGCGCTGGGCTTTGAGCCCGAAGACCTGCCAACCCTTTGGAATCAAAAGGAATTGGAGGTCACGCGCTGGGGAACGGTGAAGGCTGAATTCACCACGGGCAAGACCGCGATGGACGGTGTTTTTGCCGTGGGTGATATTGTGCGTGGGGCGTCTTTGGTGGTTTGGGCGATCCGTGATGGGCGCGATTCAGCCGAGGCGATCCTGGATTACCTGAACGCCGCGCAATCGGTCGCGGCGGAGTAACTTTCGTACAAAACGTACGAAGTGGACGCGGGTTTTGTACGAAATTCCGATGGTTCCACGGGGCTTGCGTACGCAATGGACACAATCGCGCCAAATGCGCGGATCAAGACAGCAGACAGGGCAACAGCCCTGACCCACCGGATAAAGGAAGGGTTAAGAACGATGACGAAACTGGATCTTAACTGGAAGGCCGACCAAGAGGCCAAGCGCAAGTGGCTGGCCGAAAACGGCATGTACAGCGAAGAGGAAGAGCATTCCTCGTGCGGGGTGGGTCTGGTCGTTTCGATTGACGGCAAGCCGAGCCGCAAGGTGGTCGAAGCGGGGATCGACGCGTTGAAAGCGATCTGGCACCGCGGGGCGGTGGATGCCGATGGCAAGACGGGCGATGGTGCGGGCATTCACGTGCAGATTCCGGTGCCGTTCTTCTACGATCAGATTCGCCGCACCGGCCACGAGCCGCGCGAAGATCAGTTGATGGCCGTCGGGCAGGTGTTCCTGCCGCGCACCAATTTTGGCGCGCAAGAGGCCTGCCGGACCATCGTGGAAACCGAAGTGCTGCGCATGGGGCATTCGATCTATGGCTGGCGACATGTGCCGGTCGATATCAGTTGCCTTGGTGAAAAGGCCAACGCCACGCGCCCGGAGATCGAGCAGATCCTGATTTCTAACGCAAAGGGGATCGACGAAGAGACCTTTGAGCGGGAACTTTACGTGATCCGCCGCCGGATCGAAAAGGCGGCCGCGGCGCAGAATATCAACGAGATGTATATCGCATCGCTGTCCTGCCGGTCGATCATCTACAAGGGCATGATGCTGGCCGAACAGGTGGCGGTGTTCTATCCCGATCTCGAGGACGAGCGCTTCAAATCGGCCTTTGCGATCTATCACCAGCGCTATTCGACCAACACCTTTCCGCAGTGGTGGCTGGCGCAGCCGTTCCGCATGTTGGCGCATAACGGCGAGATCAACACGCTGAAGGGCAACGTCAACTGGATGAAAAGCCATGAAATCCGCATGGCCAGCAGCGCCTTTGGCGACCTGGCCGAGGATATCAAGCCGATCATCCCCGGCGGATCGTCGGATTCGGCGGCGCTGGACTCGGTGTTTGAGGTGCTGGTGCGCGCGGGGCGCAATGCGCCGATGGCCAAGACGATGCTGGTGCCTGAAAGCTGGTCGAAGCAGGCCGAGGAACTGCCGGTCGCGTGGCGCGACATGTATTCCTACTGCAACTCGGTGATGGAGCCGTGGGACGGCCCTGCCGCTCTGGCGATGACCGATGGCCGTTGGGTCTGTGCCGGACTGGACCGGAACGGGCTGCGCCCGATGCGTTATGTGGTGACCGGCGACGGGCTGGTGATTGCCGGGTCCGAGGCCGGGATGGTGCCGGTGGACGAAGCGACGGTCAAGGAAAAGGGCGCGCTGGGTCCGGGGCAGTTGCTGGCCGTGGATATGGCCGAGGGCAAGCTGTATCACGACACCGAGATCAAGGACAAAATGGCCCATGCCCAGCCGTTCGGCGAATGGGTCGGCAAGATCAACGATCTCGACGAGGTGCTGGCCGGTGTCTCGGAAACGCCCCTGTTCACGGGGGATGACCTGCGCCGCCGTCAGATTGCCGCCGGCTATTCGGTGGAGGAAATCGAGACGATTCTGGCCCCGATGGCCGAAGACGGCAAAGAGGCGATTGCCAGCATGGGTGACGATACGCCCAGTGCCGTTCTGTCCAAGAAATACCGCCCGCTGAGCCATTTCTTCCGCCAGAACTTTAGCCAGGTGACGAACCCGCCGATCGACAGCCTGCGCGAATACCGGGTGATGAGCCTGAAAACGCGGTTCGGGAACCTGAAGAACGTGCTGGACGAATCCAGCCAGCAGACGGAAATCGTGGTGCTGGAAAGCCCGTTCCTGGGCAATGCCCAGTGGGACGAGCTGATGCGCCAGTTCGATGGCGACGTGACCGAGATCGACTGTACCTTCGAGGCCGGGGCGGGCGCGTTGCAGGCCGGGCTGGAGCGTATCCGCGCCGAGGCCGAAGATGCCGTGCGCAGCGGCGCCGGACATCTGGTGCTGAGCGATCACAAGCTGGGCGAGGGGTGCATCGGCATGCCGATGATCCTGGCCACCAGTGCGGTGCATTCGCATCTGACGCGCAAGGGCCTGCGCACCTTCTGTTCGCTGAACGTGCGCGCGGCCGAATGTATCGACCCGCATTATTTCGCCGTTCTGATCGGGGCCGGGGCGACCGTGGTCAATGCCTATCTGGCCGAGGACACGATTGCCGACCGGATCGAGCGCGGCCTGCTGGATGGCAGCCTGACCGAGAATATCGCGCGCTATCGCGAGGCGATTGATCAGGGTCTGCTGAAGATCATGTCGAAGATGGGGATCAGCGTGATCTCGTCCTATCGCGGCGGTGTGAATTTCGAGGCCGTGGGCCTGAGTCGGGCGATGTGCAACGAGTATTTCCCCGGTCTGACCAGCCGGATCAGCGGCATCGGTGTGAGCGGTATTCAGGCCAAGCTGGAAGAGATTCACGGCGATGCCTTTGCCGGGGGCAAGGATGTGCTGCCGATCGGTGGTTTCTACAAGATGCGCAAATCGGGCGAGAGCCACGCCTGGGGCGCGCAGACGATGCACCTGATGCAGATGGCGTGCAACCGGGCGTCTTATGCGCTGTGGCAGCAGTATTCCAAGGCGATGCAGGCCAATCCGCCGATCCATCTGCGCGACCTGATGGCGATCAAGCCGCTGGGCGAGGCGATTCCTCTGGAAGAGGTGGAAAGCGTGACCGCGATCCGCAAGCGGTTCGTGACGCCGGGGATGTCGCTTGGCGCGCTCAGCCCCGAGGCGCACAAGACGTTGAACGTGGCGATGAACCGGATCGGGGCGCGCTCGGATTCGGGCGAGGGCGGCGAAGACCCGGCGCATTTCGTGCCCGAGCCGAATGGCGATAACCCGTCGGCCAAGATCAAGCAGGTGGCCTCGGGGCGGTTTGGCGTGACGGCTGAATACCTGAACCAGTGCGAAGAGCTTGAGATCAAGGTGGCGCAGGGCGCCAAGCCCGGTGAGGGCGGGCAGTTGCCGGGGATGAAGGTGACCGACCTGATCGCGCGGCTGCGCCATTCGACGCCGGGTGTGACGCTGATCTCGCCGCCGCCGCACCACGATATCTACTCGATCGAGGATCTGGCGCAGCTGATCTATGACCTCAAGCAGATCAACCCGATCGTGAAGGTCACGGTCAAGCTGGTGGCGCAGTCGGGCGTGGGCACGATTGCCGCCGGGGTGGCCAAGGCCAAGGCGGACGTGATCCTGATCTCGGGGCATAATGGCGGCACCGGGGCCAGCCCGGCGACCAGCATCAAGTATGCCGGCCTGCCGTGGGAAATGGGCCTGACCGAGGCGCATCAGGTGCTGAGCATGAACAAGCTGCGCGACCGGGTGACATTGCGCACCGATGGCGGGCTGCGCACCGGGCGCGATATCGTCATGGCGGCGATGATGGGGGCCGAGGAATACGGCATCGGCACCGCCGCGCTGATCGCCATGGGCTGCATCATGGTGCGCCAGTGTCAGAGCAACACCTGCCCCGTCGGTGTCTGCACGCAGGACGAGGCGCTGCGTGCCAAGTTCACGGGCAATGCCGACAAGGTGGTGAACCTGATCACCTTCTACGCGCAGGAAGTGCGCGAGCTGCTGGCCAGCATCGGTGCGCGGTCGCTGGACGAAGTGATCGGGCGGGCCGATCTGCTGACGCAGGTCAGCCGGGGCAGTGCGCATCTGGACGATCTGGACCTGAACCCGATGCTGATCACGGTGGATGGCGCGAAGAATGCGCGCTATGACCGCGAGCGCCCGCGCAACCCGGTGCCCGATACGCTGGATGCGGAGATCGTGCGCGATGCGCAGCGGTTCCTGAACGAAGGCGAAAAGATGCAACTGCATTACGCGGTGCAGAACACGCATCGGACGGTCGGAACGCGGGTTTCGAGCCACATCGTGCGCAATTTCGGGATGCGCAACAGCCTGCAGCCCGATCACCTGACCGTCAAGCTGACGGGCAGCGCGGGGCAGAGCCTTGGGGCGTTCGCCGCGCCGGGGCTGAAGCTGGAAGTGTCGGGCGATGCCAATGACTATGTCGGCAAGGGCCTGTCGGGGGGCACCATCGTGGTGCGCCCGCAGCAGCAAAGCCCGCTGGTGGCCGCCGAGAACACGATCATCGGCAATACCGTTCTTTATGGTGCGACCGATGGCTACCTGTTTGCCGCCGGACGCGCCGGTGAGCGGTTTGCGGTGCGCAACTCGGGCGCCAAGGTGGTGGTCGAAGGGTGCGGCAGCAACGGGTGCGAATACATGACCGGCGGTGTTGCCGTGATCCTTGGCAGCATCGGGGCCAATTTCGGGGCAGGCATGACGGGCGGCATGGCTTATCTGTACGATCCCGACGGCGCGACAGAAAAGCTGATCAACATGGAATCGCTGGTCACCTGCCCTGTCACGCAAGACTATTGGCTGGCCGAACTGGAATCGCTGGTGCGCCGTCATGCCGACGAAACCGGCAGCCGCAAGGCGCAGGACCTGCTGCAATACTGGGATCTGGAAAAGGCCAATTTCGTTCAGGTCTGCCCCACGGAGATGCTGAACAAGCTGCGCCATCCGCTGGGCATCGAAGACAGCGCCATTCCCGCGGAATAATCGCGGGGCGGGCATCCTTGCCTTTCCCATCGGGCCCTTTTTTGCGCTAAGACTTCAGTCAAGGTGCGAAAGAGGGCCCGATGCAGTTAGAGTTACAGGATTTGGTGATTGAACCGCCGTTGCGTATATTCCGGACAGCGGGTGAGACCGGAACACTTGTTGTCAGTTGTTCCAGCGTGGGCAAAAAACGACATTCGCCGCCACCCCCGGAATTCGTGAAAATCGCTACAGCCGGAGGCAAGAATCCGGCATTATTCATCACAGACCAAAGCCGGAGCTGGCTGAATGCGCCGGGGATGGCGGAAACCATCGTCCGTACCGTCGAAGATGCTGCCAAGAAGGCGGGTGTGACCCGGATCGCCGGAATTGGCGATTCGATGGGGGCGACCATGCTGTTACATTTGTCGCGGTTGACGCGATTTGACTCGGTTCTTGCGATGACCCCGCAATATTCGGCCAATCCAAAGGTTGTCCCAGAGGAGGACCGATGGAGGTTCTTCCGGTCGAGAATTCGAGAATTCCGCTTTGACAGGGTCGAAAACCTGGATTCGGCGCAGACGAAGTATTTCATTTTGCATGGCGATGGCCCCGGTGAACTGGAACATGCGCTACGTTTTCCCAAAACACGTGGGGTGGCGCATTTCATTTTGCCGGGCTTCGGGCACCGGGTCAGCGAAACCCTGAAAGAGCGGGGATATCTTGTGCGGTTGGCGCAGGATGCCATAGCCGGGCGCGGCGCGCGGGTGCGCCGCACGGTCGAGGATCTCGGGGGTATGTTTCGCAATGCCTATGAAAAACAGATGGCGGACAGGCCTGTCCGTAAGGTGGCAGAAGAATGATGCAAACGCGGGATTTGCAACGTCCTGACCGGGCGCTATAGCTGGGCGGCAATGGCCAAACGCAAGACCAAGAAAACCGCGCCCGAGCCGCGCCGATTTCAGCCGGTACGCTGGGTGCGTCGCTGGACGATCCGGTTTTGCCTGATCGTGATCGTGGTGGTCGTGGGTACGGTGGCGGCGCATCGTGTGCTGACCCCGCCTCAAACCTTTTACATGGGGCAGGAAGCGCGCCGTTTGGGCGGAATAGACTATCAATGGGTGCCGCTGGACGAGGTTGCGCCGGTGATGGCGCGGTCTGTCGTGGCGGCGGAGGATGCGAATTTCTGCCTGCACTGGGGGTTCGACATGGCCGCGATCCGCACCGCCATCGAGGACGGCGGCGGGCGGGGGGCCTCGACCCTGAGTCAGCAAACGGTCAAGAACGTCTATCTGTGGCACGGGCGCAGCTGGCTGCGCAAGGCGCTGGAGGCCGCGATCACCCCGGTTGTCGAGGGGCTGTGGACCAAGCGCCGGATCATCGAGGTTTACCTGAACGTGGCCGAGTTCGACGAGGGCATTTTCGGCGTCGAGGCCGCCGCGCGCCATTACTTCGGTGTTGGCCCCGAGGACTTGAGCGCGATGCAGGCCGCGCGGCTGGCCGCGGTGTTGCCGGACCCCAAGGATCGCTCGGCCGCGAAACCCGGAGGATGGCTGCGTAAACGGGCGGCGTCGATCATGGACGGTGCGGCCACCATCCGCCGGGACGGGCGTTCAGGCTGTTTCGAGGATTGAAAACCGTGCCCATTCACGGCATGGAGGGGGCATCCCGACCATTCGACCAAGGTTTGATTTGATCATGGCCAAGCTCTATCACGTTCCGTTGTCACCGTTCTGCCGCAAGGTGCGGCTGAGCCTTGCGGAAAAGAAGATCGAATGCGAACTGACCGAGGAACGGTACTGGGAAAAAGACCCGGATTTCCTGCGGCGCAACCCGGCGGGCAAGGTGCCGGTGCTGAAGATCGACGGGCAGACCATGGCCGAAAGCACCGCGATCTGCGAGTATCTGGAAGAGAAATATCCCGAACCGTCGCTGATGCCCAAAAGCGCCGAGGCGCGATACGAGGTGCGCCGTCTTGTGGCGTGGTTCGACGACAAGTTCCATTCCGAAGTCACCTCGAAGCTGCTGTATGAGCGGGTGAACAAGAAGGTGATGAAACAGGGCTTTCCCGACAGTACAAACGTCAAGGCCGGGGCGCGGGCGATCAAATATCATCTGGATTACATGGCGTGGTTGCTGGACCGGCGGCGCTGGCTGGCGGGGGATGTCATGACCCTGGCCGATTTCGCCGCCGCCGCGCATCTGAGCGCGCTGGATTATATCAGCGACGTGGACTGGAACCGCAGCGAGGCGGTCAAGGACTGGTATGCCAAGATCAAGTCGCGGCCCGCATTCCGGGGCATTCTGGCCGATCAGGTGCCCGGATTCCCGCCGCCGGCGCATTATGCCGATCTGGATTTCTGAGTTGGGGGCTTTGCCCCCCGGCCTGCGGCCTCCCCCCAGGATATTTTGAGCAAGAAGAAGCCATGGGCAGCTTGAAAGACAAGTTGGTGGCACAGGCCCTGGAGGAAGGGTTCGATCTGGCGCGGGTGTGCCGGCCCTGGGATGTGGGGCATGTGCCCGACCGGCTGGCGGCGTTTCTGGGCAAGGCGTATCACGGGCAGATGGGGTGGCTGGCCGAGCGGAGCCATTGGCGGGGCGATCCGCATGCCCTGTGGCCCGAGGCGCGCAGCATCCTGATGCTTGGCGAAAGCTATACGCCCGAGGACGATCCGACGGCGACATTGGCGCACGGGGATGTCGGAACAGTCTCTGTTTATGCGCGAAACCGCGATTATCATGATGTTTTGAAAAAGCGGCTGAAGCGGTTGGCGCGGTGGCTGATCGCCGAAGCCGGAGGCGAGGTGAAGGTCTTTGTGGATACCGCGCCGGTGCCGGAAAAGCCGCTGGGGCAGGCCGCCGGGCTGGGCTGGCAGGGCAAGCACACCAATCTGGTCAGCCGCGACCTGGGCAGCTGGTTTTTCATCGGGTCGATTTTCACCACGCTGGATTTAGAGACCGATCCGGCGGAAATCGACCATTGCGGGTCGTGCCGGGCCTGTCTGGACGCTTGCCCGACCGATGCCTTTCCCGCGCCCTATCAGTTGGATGCGCGGCGGTGCATTTCCTATCTGACGATCGAACACAAAGGCCCGGTGGACGAAGATCTGCGCGCGCGGATGGGCAACCGGATTTATGGCTGCGACGATTGTCTGGCGGCCTGTCCGTGGAACAAGTTTGCCGTGGCGGCGCGTGAGGTGAAATATCATGCGCGCGAGGATCTGATCGCGCCGAAGCTTGCCGAGTTGGCGGTGCTGGACGATGCCGGGTTCCGGGCGCGGTTTTCCGGCAGCCCGATCAAGCGGATCGGGCGGGATCGGTTCGTGCGCAACGTGCTGTATGCCATCGGGAATTCCGGCGATCCGATGCTGAGCGACGTGGCGCTGGGGCTGTGCGAGGACGCGGATGAAACGGTGGCGGATGCGGCGCGCTGGGCTGTGTTGCGACTGCGCCATGCCGCAAACGGGATGGATTGATCCGCAAAACCCGCTACACCGCTTGCGAACGGGTTAAGGAGCGGGCGAGATGGCGTTGCTTTTGGGGGTCGATACGGGTGGCACCTATACGGATGCGGTTCTGATCCGCAACGAAACCGAGGTCGTGGCCAAGGCCAAGGCTTTGACCACGCGGCACGATCTGGCCATCGGGATCGAGCGGGCGATTTCCGCCGTGCTGGAGCAAAGCGGCGCGGATCGCGGGCAGATCGGACTGGCCTCGCTTTCGACGACGCTGGCGACCAATGCGCTGGTCGAGGGGCAGGGCGGACGCGCGGGGCTGATCTATATCGGGTTTCGCGAGCAGGATATCGACGGTCAAGGGCTGGGCGAGGTGCTGGCGGGCGATCCGGCGGTGGCGATCGCGGGCGGGCACAGCCATGCCGGTGCCGAGCGTGTGGCGCTGGATGAAACCGCGCTTCGGGCATGGTTAGAGACGAATTCAGGCGTTTCCGCCTATGCCGTGGCGGCGCAGTTCGCCACGCGCAACCCGGCGCATGAACTGCGTGCGGCCGGGATCGTGCAGGAGGTTACCGGGCGGCCCGTATCCTGTTCGCATCACCTGTCGGCCAGGCTGAACGGCCCGAAGCGAGCGCTGACGGCGCTGTTGAACGCGCGGCTGATCGGGATGATCGCCCGGTTGATCGACCGGGCCGAGGACACGCTGGAACGCCTCGGGATTCATGCGCCGCTGATGGTGGTGCGCGGCGACGGTGCGCTGGTGTCTGCCGACCAGGCGCGCGAGCGGCCCATCGAGACCATCCTGAGCGGTCCGGCAGCCAGTATCGTGGGCGCGCGGTGGCTGACCGGGGCGGATGAGGCATTGGTTTCGGATATCGGTGGCACGACGACGGACGTGGCCGTTTTGCGCGATGGGCGCCCGATGATCGACCCGGCGGGCGCCAAGGTGGGGCCGTGGCGCACGATGGTCGAGGCGGTGGCGATGCGCACCACGGGGCTGGGTGGTGACAGCGAAGTGCATGTTCTGGAAGAGGGCCTGCATGGGGGTGTGTCGCTGGGGCCGCGGCGGTTGATTCCGGTCAGCCTGATCGCGTCGGAAGCGCCCGAGGTGGTTCATGCCGCGCTGGACGATCAGTTGCGCCGCACCGTGCCGAATGAGCATGACGCGCGTTTCGTGCGGGCCGTGCCGGGGCTGGAGGCCGATGGCCTGCCCGAGCGGGAACAGAGCTTGTTGCAGCGGATCGGCGATCAGGTGCATCCGACCGGGAAGATACTGAAAACCCGGCTGGAGGGGCAGGCGCTGAAACGGTTGATCGCGCGGGGGCTGGTGCAGTTGGCCGGGGTCACGCCTTCGGATGCCAGCCATGTTTTGGGCCGCCTGAAGGATTGGGATGCCCCGGCGGCGCGCAAGGCGCTGGAACTGGTGGGGCGGCGGCGCACGGGCAGCGGCAACATGCTGTGTCCCGCCCCGAAAGCACTGGCGCAGATGATCGTCGATCAGTTGACGCACCAAACGTCCCTGGCCTTGTTAGAGACTGCTTTTGCCGAAGATGCCTATGAGTTCGGGCACTCCCTCGAAGACCTGGCGCGTCATGTTCTGATGCAGCGCGGACTGGCCCATCACAAGGGGCTGGTGCGTATCGAAAGCGGGCTGAACGTGCCGGTGGTGGGGCTTGGGGCCTCGGCCCCGTCCTATTACCCGGCGGTGGGGCAGCGCCTGAGCTGCCGGATGGTTTTGCCCGAACATGCGGGTGTGGCCAATGCTATCGGTGCGGTGGTGGGTCGTGTTACGATCCGGCGCAGCGGTACGGTGACCTGCCCGGCGGAAGGGAAATACCGGGTGCATCTGGAAACCGGGCCGGAGGATCATTCAGACGCCGAGGCGGCGATGGTGGCCTTGCAAAACGCGCTGACAGCCGAGGCACGGGCCGAGGCCGAGGCGGCGGGGGCCGAGGATATACACACCCACGCCGCCCGAGACCTGCGCAGCGCACAGGCCGAAGGGCGCGAGGTGTTTCTGGAGGCCGAAATCACGGTCGAGGCGACAGGGAGGCCGCGCGTCGCTGTCTGACCGACAACAGGGAAAGGACAAGGCAGATGAGTGCAAGAGACCGTTTTGACGAGGATATTGCCGGACGCCTTGAAGGGCTGCGCGACGAGGGGTTGTATAAATCCGAACGGGTGATCACCAGCAAACAGGCGGGGAAGGTCGCGCTGGAGGACGGGCGCGAGGTGATCAACCTGTGCGCCAACAATTACCTTGGGCTGGCCGACAACCCCGAGATCACCGCCGCCGCGCACGAGGCGCTGGACCGCTACGGGTTCGGCATGGCGAGCGTGCGCTTCATTTGTGGGACGCAGGAAGAGCACAAGGCTCTGGAAGGCGTGATCGCGCGGTTTCTGGGAAAAGAGGATTGCATCCTGTATCCAAGCTGTTTCGATGCGAATGCCGGTTTGTTCGAGACGATTCTCGGCCCCGAGGACGCGATCATTTCCGATGCGCTGAACCATGCCAGCATCATCGACGGGGTGCGCCTGTGCAAGGCGCAGCGGCATCGCTACGCCAATTCCGACATGGCCGATCTGGAGCAGTGTTTGCAGGCCGCGCAGGGGGCGCGGCATCGCCTGATCGCCACGGATGGCGTGTTTTCGATGGATGGCTATTACGCCAGGCTGGACGAGATTTGCGATCTGGCGGACCGTTACGATGCGATGGTGATGGTGGATGATTGCCATGCCACGGGGTTCGTGGGCGATACGGGCCGGGGCACGCCGGAGAAATTCGGGGTCATGGACCGGGTGGATATTCTGACCGGGACGCTGGGCAAGGCGCTGGGCGGGGCTTCGGGCGGGTATACGGTGGCCAGTGGGCCGGTGGTGGACTGGTTGCGGCAACGCTCGCGCCCCTATCTGTTTTCCAACACGCTGGCGCCGGTGATCGCGGCGGCGTCGCTGAAGGTGTTCGAAATGATGGAGGACGGGGCCGAACGCCGCGCCCGTATCTGGGACAACGCGGGTTATTTTCGTGAACGCATGGGCGCGCTGGGGTTCGAGCTGTTGCCCGGCGATCATGCGATCATTCCGGTGATGTTGCGGGACCCCAAGCTGGCGCAGGCCATGGCGGCGAATCTGGACAATCACGGTGTGTTTGTCTCTGCTTTCAGCTTTCCGGTGGTGCCGAAGGATCAGGACCGCATCCGCACGCAGATGAGCGCGGCGCATGATCGCGCGATGCTGGACCGGGCGATTGATGCCTTTGAAACGGTCGGTCGAGACCTAGGGGTGATCCGATGACGAACGAGATGAAGGCGCTGGTCAAGGCGCGGCCCGAAGAGGGGCTGTGGATGCAGAACGTGCCGGTGCCCGAACCGGGGCCGAACGATGTGCTGATCAAGATAAAGAAAACCGCGATTTGCGGCACTGACGTGCATATCTGGAAGTGGGACGAATTCAGCGCGAAAACGGTGCCTGTGCCGATGGTCGTGGGCCACGAATTCGTCGGTGAGATCGTGGATATGGGTGCGGCGGCCCGGACCTATCGTATCGGGCAGCGTGTATCGGGCGAGGGGCATATCGTGTGTGGCACCTGCCGGAATTGCCGCGCCGGCCGGGGGCATCTGTGCCGCAATACTAAAGGCGTGGGCGTGAATCGCCCCGGAGCCTTTGCCGAGTACCTGTGCATCCCGGAAAGTAACGTGGTGCCGATCCCCGAGGACATCCCCGACGAAATCGCCGCGATTTTCGATCCGCTGGGCAATGCGGTGCATACGGCGCTGAGCTTTGATCTGGTGGGTGAGGATGTGCTGGTGACGGGTGCCGGGCCGATCGGGATCATGGGCGCGCTGGTGGCCCAGAAGGTGGGCGCGCGCAAGGTGGTGATCACCGACATCAACCCTTATCGGCTGGATCTGGCGCGCCGGATGGGGGTGCAGCATGTGGTGGATGTGGGCAACGAGACCCTGCGCGACGTGATGGACGAGATCGGCATGACCGAAGGATTCGACGTGGGGCTGGAAATGTCGGGCGCGGCCCCGGCGATGCAGCAGATGATCGCGCGGATGAACAATGGCGGCAAGCTGGCCCTGCTCGGGATCGCGCCGACGGAATTCCCGGTGGACTGGAACACGGTGATTTTCAAGATGCTCCAGATCAAGGGCATCTATGGCCGCGAGATGTACGAGACATGGTACAAGATGATCGCGCTGGTGCAGTCGGGGCTGGACGTGTCTGGCCTGATCACGCATCGCATTCATATCGACGCGTTCGAGCAGGGGTTCGCGGCGATGATTTCGGGCAATTCTGGCAAGGTTGTGATGGACTGGGAGGGATGAGCCCCTTTCATCAACCGCTCTTTGCCCCATCTTTTGAAGGGACAGGAACAGGAGCGTGAGAATGACCAGGTATACCAAAGACCCCGACGCAGTCGCCGCCCTGGACCCGGAGCAATACTGGGTCACGCAGGAAAGCGGGACCGAACGGCCAGGCACGGGCCGGTATCTTGAGAACAAGGAGCCGGGGATATACGTGGATATCGTCTCGGGGGAGCCGCTGTTTGCGTCCTCGGACAAGTATGAATCTGGCTGTGGCTGGCCCAGTTTCACCAAGCCGATCGAGCCTGCGCATATCAACGAGCTGCGCGATGACAGTCACGGCATGGTCCGCACCGAGGTGCGCAGCACCCATGGCGACAGCCATCTGGGGCATGTGTTTCCCGACGGGCCGCAGGACAGGGGCGGTTTGCGCTATTGCATCAACTCGGCCAGCCTGCGGTTTATCCATCGCGACGACATGGAGGCCGAGGGCTATGGCGATTATCTGGATCAGGTGGAGGACGTGACATGAGCGAACGTGCCGTGCTGGCGGGGGGCTGTTTCTGGGGCATGCAGGACCTGATCCGCAAGCTGGACGGGGTGATTTCCACCCGTGTCGGTTACACCGGCGGGGATGTGCCCAACGCCACCTATCGCAATCATGGCACCCATGCCGAGGGGATCGAGATCATCTTCGATCCCGGCAGGATCAGTTACCGCAAGTTGCTGGAGGTGTTTTTCCAGATCCACGACCCGACGACGCTGAACCGGCAGGGGAACGATATGGGGATGTCCTATCGTTCGGCGATTTATTATGTGGACGAGGCGCAGAAGGAGATGGCGCTGAAGACCATCGCCGATGTCGAAGCCTCGGGGCTCTGGCCCGGAAAAGTGGTGACCGAGGTCGAGCCCGTTGGCGACTTCTGGGAGGCCGAGCCCGAGCATCAGGATTACCTGGAGCGCTTTCCGCAGGGCTATACCTGCCATTTTCCGCGCCCGGACTGGGTGTTGCCGGGAAGCTGAGATTGTCTGTTCAGGCTGGAATAGTGACTGTTTCAGCCTGAGCGGAATCAGCTATGCGCCTTGTTGAAGGGTGGATTGTGGTGCAAGCGGATTGATTTCCCCGCCGGGTCGCCGCAATCATGCGCGTGGAAGGAAACGCGCAGATGAGCCCATTCAAGGGGATTACCCTCAAACTTTGTTCCGTGATCCTGTTCGTGGTCATGTCCTCGCTGATCAAGGCGGCGTCGGGTGCCGTCCCGCCGGGGCAGGCGGTGTTTTTCCGCTCGTTGTTCGCGATTCCGGTGATTCTGACATGGCTGGCGGTGCGCGGGGATCTGGCGACGGGGCTGCGGGTGACATCGCCTATGGGGCATTTCTGGCGCGGGTTCGTGGGCACGGCGGCGATGGGGCTGATGTTTGCGGGTCTTGGCCTGCTGCCGCTGCCTGAGGTCACGGCGCTGGGCTATACCGCGCCGCTGCTGACGGTGGTGTTCGCGGCAATGTTCCTGGACGAGCGGGTGGGCCTGTTCCGGATCGGGGCGGTCGCGCTGGGGCTGGTGGGGGTTCTGATCGTGCTGGCCCCGCGCCTGAGCACGCTGACGGGCGAAACGGTGCAGACCACGCAGGCCGTGGGCGCGGTGATGGTCCTGATGGGGGCCACCTGTGCGGCGCTGGCGCAGATCTATATCCGCAAGCTGGTGGCGAGCGAGCAAACCAGTGCCATCGTGTTCTATTTCTCGGCCACCTCGACCTTGTTGTCCTTGCTGACGATTCCCTTTGGCTGGACGATTCCGGGCGGAACAGAGACTGTTTACCTGATCCTCGCGGGGCTGATCGGCGGCATCGCGCAGATTTTCCTGACCTCTGCCTATCGCTTTGCCGATGCCAGCGTGGTGGCGCCGTTCGATTATGCCTCGATGTTGTTCGCGCTGGCGATCGGGTACGTGATTTTCGACGAGGTGCCGACCAGACCGATGTTGCTGGGCGCGGTGCTGGTGATTGCGGCGGGGATCATCATCATCCTGCGCGAGCGTCATCTGGGCCTGAAGCGCGGGCAGGCTCGTGCGTTGCGCACCCCGCAGGGTTAGGGCCTGTTACCCGCCGGTCAATGCGGCCACCGCGTAGGGCGGCCAGAGCCATGCGCGCCGCAAACGGCCCAGGGGAAAGCGCCGGGGCGGTTTGCGCAGGATGGCCGGATAGGCGCGGCCCGGTGTCTTGTCCTGTGCCAGATCGGCAAGGATCGCCCCCGCGTGGCTGGCCATCGCCACACCGTTGCCCTGATAGCTGAGCGCGGTGAAGGCCCCCGGTATTTCCGGGATCGGGCCGGCATAGGGCGTCATGTCGCGCGAGAGGCTGAGCAACCCGTTCCAGCTATAGGGGGTATCGACATGCGCCCAGGCGGGGAACATCCGCTCGAAATGGCTGCGGATCGTGCGGTGCATGCGGGCATCCTGCGCTGGAGAGCTGAACAACCCGCCGCGCATCCCGAACAGGAAGCGCCGGTTCGGCATCAGGCGGAAATAGTGCAGGAAGAACCGTTCGTCATAGGCCATCTGGGTGCTGGACCAGCCCTGTTCGGCGATCTCTTCGTCCGACAGGGTGCGGGTGACCAGCACATTGGATTGCGCAGGCAGGTATCGCGCCCGCATCCAGCGCGGCAGGTCGTCCGAGGAATAGCCGTTGGTCGCCACGATCAGGCGTTTGGCGGTGATCCGGGCGTTGTCGGTCTGCAGGGTAAAGCGATTGCCGTGGTCGATCCGCTGCACGGGGGAGCGCGAAAAGATACGCGCGCCCTGCGCGCTGGCCGCCTGCGCGAGGCCAAGCGCGTATTTGGCCGGGTTCAGCGCGAATCCTACCGGAATGCTCAAGCCGCAGTGGAACGGGCCGGACATGCCGTGCTGTGCCAGATCTTCGTTCGGGATGATTTGCGGCGTGATGCCGAGATCGACCTCGATCCGTTTCGACTCGGCCTCGAACCCGGCCAGCGACCTGGGAGTGAAGCCCATGACGGTTTCGCCGTCCGAGTGGCGGTCGACCTGCAAATCGTGGCGCTCGATCAGATCCGCGGCGGTTTCAACGGCGGCCATTTCGGCGCGGCGGGCCTCGGCGCGGGCGTTTTCGCCGTGCAGTTTGGCGATCACCGGGTCGGGGGCCCCGAACCCGCCGAGACAGCAGAATCCGCCATTGCGCCCCGAGGCGCCCCAGCCGGGCGTATTCGTCTCTAACACGGCCACATCTGCCCCGGATTCGGCCAGGTGCAAGGCGGCGGAAAGGCCGGTAAAGCCCGCGCCGATCACCGCCACGTCGCAGGTGATCTGCCCCGAGGCGGCAGGATAGCCGGGATCGGATACCGTATCGCCCCAATAGCACTGCGCGCGGGGCGCATCGCCATAGGTGTGCTCGGGAAAGATGTGTTTCATGCGCGTTCGGCGGCGCGTTGATCGGCCTCTTGTCGCAGGGCCGCACGTTTCGTCACGATCGAGGCGGTGATGACCCCAACGGCGACCACGGCGATCATCAGCGTGGACAATGCGTTGATCTCGGGGCTGACGCCCAGGCGGATCGACGACCAGATCTTGATCGGCAGGGTGGTGGCCGACGGACCGGCGGTAAAGGACGCGATCACCAGATCGTCCAGCGACAGGGTAAAGGCCAGCAGCCAGCCGGAAATCACCGCAGGCGCGATGATGGGCAGGGTGACAAGGCGAAACGCCTGCATTGGCGAACAGCCCAGATCGAGAGCGGCCTCTTCCAGCGAGCGATCAAAGCTGACCAGCCGCGACGACACCACGACCGACACGTAACACATCGAAAAGGTCGTATGGGCGAGGATGATGGTGAACACGCCACGGTCCAGCCCGATGCCGATGAACAGTAGCAGCAAGGACAGGCCGGTGATCACCTCGGGCATGACAAGCGGTGCGTAGATCATGCCGGAAAACAGGGTGCGCCCCGCGAAACGGCCCGCGCGGACCATGACATAGGCCGCCATGGTGCCAAGGACCGTGGCGATGGTGGAACTGACAAAGGCCACCTGAAGCGTGACCCATGCGGCGTCCAGAAACGCCTCGTTCCGCAGGAGTTCGCCATACCATTTGGTGGAAAATCCCGCCCAGACCGTGACCAGCTTGGATTCATTGAAGCTGTAGATGATCAGCAGGACCATCGGCAGGTAGAGAAAGGCAAAGCCGAGGGTCAGCGATGTGGCGTTGAACCAGGTAAAGCGTCTCATGCGCGCGCCCTCCGGGTGGCGATGTCTTGAAAAGACATCGGGCTGAAATCTTTTGAAGATTTCAGGTGCATGACGGTTCTCATCCTTCGGCCTCCCGCTGTTTCTGCTCGTTGCGCTGGAACAGGATGATCGGGATGATCAGGATCAGCAGCAGGATCACCGCCACGGCACTGGCCACCGGCCAGTCGCGGTTGTTGAAGAATTCCTCCCACAGCACCTTGCCGATCATCAGGGTGCGAGATCCGCCCAGAAGCGAGGGAATCACGAATTCGCCGATGGTCGGGATGAACACGAGGAAACAACCCGCGATGATGCCGTTCTTGGACAGCGGAATGGTGATCAGCCAGAAGGCCTTGAACCGGGAACAGCCCAGATCCTCGGCCGCCTCCAGAAGCGAGGCATCCATGCGTTCGAGTGCGGCATAGATGGGCAGGATCATGAAGGGCAGGTAGGTGTAGACGATGCCGATATAGACCGCGATGGGCGTGTTGAGGATGGTCAGCGGTTCGGAAATCAGGCCGAGCCACATCAGGAGCTGGTTCAGGTATCCCTCGCCCGAGAGAATCCCCATCCACGAATAGACGCGGATCAGGAAGCTGGTCCAGAAGGGCAGGATCACCAGCAGCATCAGCGTGGGCCGCCAGTGATCGGGGGCGTTGGCCATGCCGTAGGCGATGGGGTAGCCCGCCAGCAGGGTCAGGAAGGTGGCGATGATCGCGATCTTGACCGAGGACAGGTAGGCTTTCCAGTAAAGGTCGTCGGTGGTCAGGAACTCGAAGTTTTCAAGATCGAGCTGTGAGAAGAAATCCCTGATGCCCTGCCAGCCTGCGCCGAAATCCAGCGTTGGGGTGTAGGGCGGGATGGCCAGCGCCGTGTCGCTGAGGCTGATTTTCAGGACGATGATGAAGGGCACCAGGAACAGCGCCAGAAGCCACAGGTAGGGGACCAGGATGAGAGTTGCGCGCCGCATCGTTCAGCGCTCCAGCAGGACGGCGGCGGTATCGGTCCAGCTGAGCCAGACCTCGTCCTCCCATGTGAAAGAACGGCGCGACAGGCGACGTGTGTTGGCCGTCTGGGCGCGCACGATCTGACCGTTCGGCAGCTCGACGTGATAGGTCGACAGATTGCCCAGATAAGCGATATCGAGGATCTTGCCGTGCAGCGCGTTGCGTTTGTCTTCGGGCTTTTCCGCCGTGATAGAGACTTTTTCGGGCCGGATCGCTAGGTAGGCGCGCTGTCCGTCGGTCAGCGTGACATCGGTTTCGGCATAGAGGGCGGGTTGCCCTTCGGCAAAGTCGATCCGGTATCCCGCGCCGTTCCGGGTGGCGGTGCCTTCGATGATGGTCACATCGCCGATGAAATCGGCCACATAGACGGAATTGGGGTTCTCGTAGATGCGCGCGGGGGTGTCGGCCTGAATGATCTGCCCGTGATCCATCACCGCGACGCGGCTGGCCACTGTCATTGCCTCTTCCTGATCGTGGGTGACGATCACGAAGGTGGTGCCGGTCTTTTCCTGAATGTCCATCAGTTCGAACTGGGTGTCCTGGCGCAGCTTGGCATCGAGCGCGCCCAGGGGTTCGTCGAGCAACAGCAGCTTGGGCGCCTTGGCAAGGCTGCGGGCGAGCGCCACGCGCTGCCGCTGACCGCCGGAAATCTGGTGTGGTTTGCGCTTGGCGAATTTTTCGAGTCGGGTGAGTTTCAGCATCTCGGCGACGCGATCGCCGATGGCGTCGCGGGCCATGCCGTCGCGTTTCAGGCCGAAGGCGATGTTGTCCCAGACCGACAGGTGCGGGAACAGAGCATAAGACTGGAACATCATGTTGACGGCGCGTTTGTTGGGGGGAATTGGCGCGATGTCCTGCCCGGCCAGCAGGATCGTGCCTTCGGTGGGCGTTTCGAACCCCGCAAGCATCCGCATCATCGTGGTCTTGCCACAGCCCGAGGGGCCGAGAAGGGCAAAGAACTCACGTTCGAAAATGTCGAAGGTCTGATTGTCGATGGCGGTGAAATCGCCGAACCGCTTGGTAACACCCTTGAACTGGATCAGCGGTTTTTCGTTCGGGTCGTTCCACGGCTCGAATACGGTTTGAGTCATACCTGTCCCACCTGTCAGAAAATGGCCCGCGCAAATGCGTTGCGCGGGCCGTAAAAGGGCGTCAGGTGCCCGATTTGATCTTGGTCCACAGGCGCGTCACGACGCGCTGAACCTTCGCCGGGTAGGGCGTGGTGGTATAAAGGTTGTCCATCGCGGCCTGCGACGGATAGATCGCCGGATCACCGATCACGTCCTCGACCAGGTATTCCTGCGAGGCCTTGTTGCCGTTGGCGTAATACACATAGTTCGACGCGGCGGCCATGTTTTGCGCGTCCATGATGAAGTTCAGGAACGTGTGCGCGCCATCGGGGTTGGGTGCATCAACCGGGATCGCCATCTGGTCAAACCACATCTGCGCGCCTTCACTGGGCGCATTATAGGCGATTTCGACACCATTGTCGGCTTCGGCGGCACGGTCCCGCGCCTGCAACACATCGCCTGACCAGCCGACGGCAACGCAGATGTCGCCATTGGCCAGCGCGTTGATGTATTCGCTGCTGTGGAATTTCTGGATATAGGGGCGGATCGGTGCATAGACCTCTTCGGCCTTGGCGATCACGTCGGGATCGTGGCTGTCGGGGTTTTCGCCGATATATTTCAGCGCCGCGGGGATCATCTCGGCCGGGGCATCAAGGAAATGCACACCGCATTCGGCCAGTTTTTCCATGTTCTCGGGATTGAAGATCAGGTCCAGGCTGTCGATGGGCGCGTCTTCGCCCAGCAGTTCGGTCACCTTGCCGACATTCACGCCGATCCCCGTGGTGCCCCACATGTAGTTGATGGAATAGGCGTTGTCGGGGTCGTATTGCGCGGTGCGCTGTTCGACCACGTCCCACATGTTTTCGAGGTTGGGCAGCTTGGAGGGGTCCAGTTTCTGGAACGCCCCGGCGCTGATCTGGCGTTGCAGGAAGGTGCCGGTCGGAACAACCACGTCATAGCCCGAGCCACCGGCCAGCATCTTGGTTTCCAGAACCTCGTTACTGTCGAACACGTCATAGATCAGGTCCAGTCCGGTTTCTTCCTCGAACTTGGTCAACAGTTCCTCGTCGATATAGTCGGACCAGTTGTAGACCCGCACTTCTTCTGCGCTGGCGGATATGGCGCCGAGGGCAATCGTTGCGGTGGTTGTCAGAATCAGCTTGCGCATTGTGGTCTCCCGTTGGTTCGGCAAGTTGTTTTGCCTTGTCTGCGGATTTGATCAAAAAATTCCGCTCATGGCAATATGGCAATGTTTTCACGCAGCCGTTAAACTCGCAAGATCAGTTATGAGGGCAGGGCGATTGGAGGCCCCGGAGATGAACAAGGTTGCCGGAAAATTAACCGAATCCGCCACTGCCAAAGGGCGTCTGCCGGCGCATGAGGTGATCTATAGACAGCTGCGCGATCTGGTGCTGTACGGCGATCTGGCGCCGGGGCAGGCGGTGACCATTCAGGGCCTGACCGAACGGCTGGGCGCGGGCATGACCCCGGTGCGCGAGGCGATCCGTCGCCTGATTGCCGAGGGGGCGCTGGAGTTTCAGGGCAATCGCCGGGTCTCTGTGCCGCTTCTGAGTGTCGATAATATGAGCGAATTAATTCTTGCACGTCAATGGCTTGACCCCCATCTGAGCCTGCGCGCAACCGAGCGTGCGACCCCCGATGACCTAGAGGAACTGACCGCCCTGGACGAGGCGCTCGACCGGTCGATTTCGGCGGGTGATTTGCGCGGATATCTGGAGCTGAACTACCGGTTTCACAAGCGCCTGTACGAGCTGGCCGAGGCCCCGATCCTGGCCGATCTGGCCGATGGCCTGTGGTTGCGGTTCGGCCCGTCGCTGCGGGTGGTCTGTGGGCGGCTCGGGACGCAGAACCTGCCGGACAAGCACAAGGACCTGCTGGAGGCGATGCGCGCGAAGGATGCGGAAGGCGCGGCGCGGGCGATCCGCGAGGATGTGATCCAGGGAATGGAGCAGGTGCGGCAATCTTTCGACGCTCCGGCGGTGTCGAACTGATTCGATTGACAGCGAATAATTTGATCATATTCTAGCAAAGAACAGACGGGCCGCCGGGCGGCGCCGTGTCCTCTTGCTCTTGAAAGGTTAAGTCATGACGCTGATTTCAAATCACATGCCCACGGCGGAATTGCAGGCGCTGGATGCCGCGCACCATATGCACCCCTTTACCAACGGCAATGAACTGGCCGGGCGTGGTGCGCGGGTGATCACCCGCGCCAAAGGTGTGACCCTGACCGACAGCGAGGGCAACGACATCCTCGATGCGATGGCCGGGCTGTGGTGCGTGAATATCGGCTATGGCCGGGATGAACTGGCCGAGGCCGCCGCCCGCCAGATGAAGGAATTGCCCTATTACAACACCTTCTTCATGACGACTCATGTGCCGGCAATCGCACTGGCCGACAAGCTGGCCAAACTGGCGCCGCATGACCTGAATCATGTGTTTTACGCCGGATCAGGGTCTGAAGCGAACGATACGAACCTGCGTATGGTGCGCACCTATTGGGCACAGAAGGGCAAGCCCGACAAGAAAATCGTCATCAGCCGCAAGAACGCCTATCACGGCTCCAGCGTGGGCAGCGCCAGCCTTGGCGGGATGTCGGGGATGCATGCGCAGGGCGGCCTGCCGATCCCGGATATTCACCACATCAATCAGCCCCACTGGTGGGCCGAGGGTGGTGATATGTCGCCCGAAGAGTTCGGCCTTGCCCGCGCGCGGGAACTGGAAGAGGCGATTCACGAGCTGGGCGAAGACAAGGTCGCGGCCTTCATCGCCGAGCCGGTGCAGGGCGCAGGCGGCGTGATCGTGCCGCCGGAAACCTATTGGCCGGAAATTCAGCGGATCTGCGACAAGTACGAGATCCTGCTGATCGCCGACGAGGTGATCTGCGGGTTTGGCCGGACGGGCAACTGGTTCGGCTCGCAAACCTACAATATCCGCCCGCATATCATGACCATCGCCAAGGGGCTCAGCTCGGGCTATGCGCCGATTGGCGGGTCACTGGTGTGTGACGAGGTGGCCGAGGTGATGAACAATTGCGAGTTCGCGCATGGCTATACCTATTCGGGGCATCCGGTGTCGTGCGCCGTGGCGCTGGAAAACCTGCGCATCCTCGAAGAAGAGGGCATCGTCGACCGTGCCGGGGCCGAAACAGCGCCCTACCTGAAAGAGAAATGGGACTCGCTGACAGATCACCCCTTGGTGGGCGAGGCCAAGATTGCCGGGCTGATGGGCTCGATCGCGCTGACGCCCGACAAATCCAGCCGCGCGGCATTCGCTGCCGATGCCGGAACGGCGGGGCTGATCTGCCGCGAGGCATGTTTCGGCAACAACCTGGTGATGCGCCATGTCGGGGATCGCATGGTGATCTCGCCGCCGCTGGTGATTTCCAAGCCCGAGATCGACACGATGATCGAGCGCGCCTGGAGGTCGCTGGATCAGGCCCATGCCCGCCTGAAAGACGAAGGGCTGATGAAGGCGGTCAGTTAAGGCCGCCCGACATCCATGACACTGCGAAAGCCGCCTCTTATTTGAGGCGGCTGTTCAGATAGCGGCCATAGTCGTTCTTGCTGAACATTTCGGCCCGTTCGGCGAGAGCCTCGGCACTGATCCAGCCTTTGTCATAGGCGATCTCGTCCAGACAGCCGGTTTGCAACCCTTGCCGTTTTTCCAGCGTGCGCACGAAATTTCCAGCGTCGAGCAGGCTGGCATGGGTGCCCGTGTCCAGCCAGGCATAACCCCGGCCCATGCGTTTGACCTCAAGCTTGCCGGCATGGAGATAC
This sequence comes from Roseovarius sp. PS-C2, assembly GCF_018862045.1. NCBI lineage: Bacteria > Pseudomonadati > Pseudomonadota > Alphaproteobacteria > Rhodobacterales > Roseobacteraceae > Roseovarius > Roseovarius sp. PS-C2. The sequence goes on along the minus strand of NZ_JAHKSQ010000005.1, from coordinate 34,742 downwards.
ATCTCCAGCAAGGTGGTGATCTCCAGTTCGCCCCGGTCCGAGGGTTTGACCTCGCGCGCCAGTTTCGGCGCGTCGCCATCGAGGAAATAAAGGCCCGTGACCGCATAGTTCGACGGCGGAACCTCGGGTTTTTCGATGATTTCCCTGGCGCGGCCTTCGGAATCGAAGCTGACCACGCCATAGCGCTCGGGGTCGGCGACGTGATAGCCGAACACCGTGCCGCCGGTGGTTTGACGGTCGGCATCGGCCAGAAGTTCGGACAGGCCATGCCCGAAAAAGATGTTGTCGCCCAGGACCATCGCCGACGGTGCGCCGTTCAGGAAATCCTCGGCCAGCAAATAGGCCTGCGCCAGCCCGTCGGGCGATTCCTGCACGATATAGGTCAGGGAAATGCCCCACTGGCTGCCATCGCCCAGCATCCGCTGAAACTGGGCCTGATCCTGCGGCGTGGTGATCATGGCGATGTCGCGGATACCGGCCAGCATCAATACCGAGATCGGATAGTAGATCATCGGTTTGTCGTAGATCGGCAGCAACTGTTTCGAGATCCCCATGGTGATCGGGTACAGCCGCGTGCCGGACCCGCCAGCCAGAATGATGCCTTTGCGTTGGGTCATGCTTTGGTTACTCCCAGGTCTGTCAAAACCGCCTTCAGGCCCGCGCGCCAATCGGGGCGGGCTATGCCGAAAACGGTCTCTGTTGCGGCGCAATCCAGCCGCGAATTCAATGGACGGCTGGCCGGGGTGGGATAGTCGGCGGTGGGTATCCCGCTGACCGTCACGGACCGTCCGGCAAGCTCGAATATCGCCTCGGCGAAGTCTTTCCAACTGACATCGGGTGCGCCGGAAAAGTGATAGATGCCGGACTTGCCGGGATCGGCCTGTAGCTGTTCGATCATGGCAAGGCAGGCGCGCGCGATGTCTGCGGCGGGCGTCGGCCCGCCGATCTGGTCATTCACGATGCTCAGCGCATCGCGGGTGTCCGACAGGCGCAGCATGGTTTTGACGAAGTTCCCGCCATGTGCCGAGAACACCCAGCTTGTGCGCAGGATGCCATAGGTGCCACCGGCCTTTTGCACGGCCTGCTCGCCCGCCAGTTTGCTGCGGCCATAGGCGTTTTGCGGTGCAACAGGGTCTGATATTGCGCGCGGATCGCTACCCGTTCCGTCGAACACGTAGTCGGTCGAGATATGCACAAGCGGGATGCCCAGATCGGTGCAGGCACGGGCCAGCGCGCCGGGGGTTTCGCCGTTTACCACGGTGGCGAGGGGCTCTTCCTCTTCGGCGCGGTCCACTGCCGTATAGGCGGCGGCGTTGATCACGGCTTCGGGTGCATGGGCCTTGATCGCGGCGGCACAGGCGGCGGGATCGCTCAGGTCGGCCTGATCGCGGCCCAGAAAGAGGGCCTCGGGCGCAAGACGCGCCAGTTCGGTGGCCACCTGGCCGGTTTTGCCGAAGATCAGCAGGCTCATGCCTTGCCCACCCGTGTGCCGACGCCGTCAATCTCCAGTAGCGGCTGCCACCATTCGGGGTTGTCCAGATACCATTGCACCGTCTTTTCCAGACCCTGTTCCACCGTAACAGACGGTTTCCAGCCCAGTTCGTTCATGATCCGCTCGGGGTCGATGGCATAGCGCGCATCGTGGCCGGGCCGGTCGGTGACAAAGGCGATCTGGTCCCGATAGCTGCCGCTGTCGCGCGGGCGCTTGGCGTCGAGGATATCGCAGATCGCATGCACGAGGTCGATGTTGCGCCGTTCGTTATGGCCGCCCACGTTATAGCTGCGCCCCGGTGTGCCCTTTTCCACCGCCAGCAGCAGCGCGTCGGCGTGATCTTCGACAAAAAGCCAGTCGCGCACGTTCAGGCCCTGCCCGTAAATCGGCAGCTCCTTGCCGTGCAGCGCGTTCAGGATGACCTTGGGGATCAGTTTTTCGGGGAAATGGTAAGGGCCGTAATTGTTCGAGCAATTGGTCAGCACCACGGGCAAACCGTAGGTGTGGAACCACGCCCGCACCAGATGATCCGAGGACGCCTTCGAGGCGGAATAGGGACTGCGCGGGTCATAGGGCGTGTCTTCGGTGAACAGCCCTTCGTCGCCCAGTGATCCGTATACTTCATCGGTCGAGATGTGGTGAAACCGGAACGCCTCGGGGCGGCCATTGGCAACCCATTGGGCGCGGGCCGCTTCCAGCATGTTATAGGTGCCGGTGATATTGGTCTCGATGAAATCGCCGGGCCCGTCGATCGAGCGGTCCACGTGGGATTCCGCCGCCAGATGCATCACCGCGTCGGGGTCATGGGATTCGAAAATACGGGTCAGGCCCGCGCGGTCGCGGATATCGGCCTGCTCGAAGGTGTAATTCGGGCTGTCGGCCACTTCGGCCACGTTTTCCAGCCGCCCCGCGTAGGTCAGCGCATCGAGGTTGATCACCTGATGCCCGCGCGCCACGGCCAGTCGCACCACCGCCGAGCCGATGAAGCCCGCACCACCCGTCACAAGAATCTTCATGCCGTGTCTCCGTAGGTGAAGGGGCTGTCGAAATCGGCCATCAGCGGCGCGTTGGCGTCTTTTTCGGACAGGACGGGATCGCCGCCGAGGCCCCAATCAATGCCCAGGTCGGGATCGTCGAAGCGCACCGCGCCGTCGTAGTCGGGCGCGTAGTAATCCGAGCATTTGTAGATGATTTCGGTATCGGGTTCGCGGGTGATGAACCCGTGCAGGAATCCGGCGGGGATCAGCAGTTGCAGACCGTTCTCGAAGCTGAGTTCATAGCCCACCCATTGCCCGAAGGTGGGGCTGCCCTTGCGGATGTCCACCGCCACGTCAAACAGCCGCCCGCGCCCGCAGCGCACCAGTTTGGCCTGTGCGTGGGGCGGGGATTGGAAATGCAGGCCGCGCACGGTGCCCACGGTGGCGGACAGCGAATGATTGTCCTGCACGAAATCCATGTCGATCCCGTGGTCCAGAAAGGTCTTGCGGTTCCAGCTTTCCGAGAAGAAGCCGCGTTCGTCGCCAAAGCGGCGCGGTTCCAGCAGCAGGACACCGGGCAGTTTCGTTTCCGTGACGTTCAAAACACGCACTCCCTCGCATTGGTCAACGCGTCAAGGCTTTAGCAAGCGGTGAGGCGAATGTCACCGGCAGAACCGGGGGATTGTGGTGTTGTTTGCGTGCGCACCGTTTACCACGGATGCCGCCGACCCCGGCACCGACGCGATACCGACATGATACCGACGCGGTGCCGAAGCCGGTTTTCCCTTGTTAACCGGGCTTTGGTGGCGATTCGCGGCCTAGTCCTTGACGAACATCTTTCTGGGCCGGTCGCAGAAGGTTTCCGCCGGACCGTCCTCGGTGATCAGCACCGATTCGGTAATCTCGAGGCCCCAGTCGGACATCCACAGCCCCGGCATGAAGTGGAAGGTCATGCCCGGCTCCAGAACGGTTTCGTCCTCGGCGCGCAGGCTGATGGTGCGTTCGCCCCAGTCGGGCGGATAGCTGAGGCCGATGGGATAGCCGCAGCGCGCGCCGCGTTCGATACCCGCCCGCTCCAGCGGTGCGGCCAGTGCATTGGCGATGTCGCAGGCGCGGTTGCCGGCGCGGGCGGCCTCCAGCCCGGCCTCCAGCCCCTCGACCAGCGCGTTTTCCGCATCAAGGATGAACTGCGGCGGTTTGCCCAGAAACAGCGTGCGGCAGAACGGCGCGTGATAGCGGCGGTAACAGCCTGAAATCTCAAAGAAAGTCGCCTCGCCGCTGGCAAAGTCGCGCCCGTCCCATGTGAGGTGCGGCGCGGCGGCGTCCGAGCCCGAGGGCAACAGCGGCACGATGGCCGGGTAATCGCCCCAGGCCCCGTCTACGCCGCGAATGCCGTCGCGGAGAATCTCGGCCACGACCTCGTTCTTGGGAACGCCCGGTTCGACGCGCTCCAGAAGGCCGTCCATGATCTTTTCCGAGATTGCGGCGGCCTTGCGGATGAAGACCAGTTCCTCGTCGGATTTGACCGCCCGCTGCCAGTTCACCAGCGCCGTGGCATCGACGAAGGTGGCGTCAGGCAGTTCGGCCTGAAGCACCGCATAGGCCTTGGCCGAGAAATAGTAATTGTCCATCTCGACGCCGATGCGTTTGTCCTGCACCCCCATGCCGCGCAGGCGCTCTGCCAGATCCTGCATGGGGTGGCGCTCGGTGGACTGAACGTAGTTGTCGGCGTATCCCATGACCCGATCATCGGTCATCCAAACGGTCCGCCGCCCGCCATTGGCGTCCTGATTGCGGCCCCACCAGACCGGATCGGCATCGGGCAGAACGACAACCCCCTGATGCACATAGAACGACCAACCGTCATAACCTGTCAGCCAGTTCTGGTTTGACGGGTCGGTCACGAACAAAACGTCGATGCCTGCGGACTCCATCGCGCTGCGTGTCTTGGTCAGGCGGCGCTGGAATTCGGCATCGGAAAAGGGAAGGTTCTTTTCGATCATGGTGTTTCCTGCTGTAATCGGACCTTTCCGCCTTACGGTTTTGAAACGGAGGGTGCCCCAAGGAAAACGGCAAGAAATGTCGTTTTTGGGAAATTCCATGTCGCACAATTGACGATAGCCTGCAGCAAGGCAAAGCTGCCACAATACATCAAGGAGCCGTAATGCAACCGACGCTGGCCGATATTCATGCCGCCGCGAACACGATCCGCGGGATCGCCGATGCCACGCCCCTGGTGCCGTCGCCCTATATGAGCGAACGCGCCGGGGCCGAGTTTCTGCTGAAGCTCGAGAACATGCAGCCCATAGGCGCGTTCAAGCTGCGGGGTGCGCTGAACGCCGTGGCGGGGGTGGGCGATGCGGCGGGTGTGACGTGCTGTTCCACCGGCAATCACGGGCGCGGCGTGGCTTATGCGGCAAGGGCACGGGGGATGCGGGCGGTTGTCTGCATGTCCGAACTGGTGCCGCAGGCCAAGGTGGACGGTATTCGCGCCCTTGGGGCCGAAGTGCATATCGAGGGCCGCAGTCAGGACGATGCGCTGGCACACTCCCTGCGTCTGGTGCGCGAGGAAGGGTTGGTTGAAATCTCGCCCTTCGACGACCCGCTGGTGATTGCGGGGCAGGGCACGATCGGGCTGGAGATCCTGTCGGCACGTCCCGATGTGACCACCTTGCTTGTGCCCTTGTCGGGCGGCGGACTGGCGGCGGGCGTGGCGCTGGCGGCGAAGGCGATCAATCCGGGCATTCGCGTGGTGGGAATCACCATGGATCGCGGGGCGGCGATGTATGAAAGCATCAGGGCAGGCAAACCCGTCGAAGTCGAAGAGGTCGCCAGCCTTGCCGATTCCCTTGGTGGCGGGATCGGGCTGAAGAACAGGCTGAGCTTTCCAATGTGCCGTGATCTGCTGGACGAGATCGTTCTGGTCAGCGAGGATGAAATCTATCACGCCATGCAGGTGCTCTATTACGAGGACAGGATCGTGGCCGAAGGGGCCTGCGTGGTGGGGCTGGCCGCCGTGCTGAACGGCAAGGTCACACTGGACGGTCCGAGCGCCACCATCGTGACGGGCCGCAATCTGGACATGCCTACATTCACCCGCATCGTGACCGGGCAGGATGTGGATTTGGGCGATGTGACGGTGAAAGGAAAACCCTATGTCTCATGACATCAAGATTCTAACCGAGGCGGAACTGCGTCAGGTGGTCGGCCTTGATATCGAAACCGTGGATGTGATCGAGCAGGCCTTTACCGCGCTTGCGAGCGGCGAGGTGGTGATGCCGCCCATCCTGTCGATGGACTTGCCCGCGGCCAATGGCGAGGTCGATGTGAAAACCGCCTATATTCCGGGGTTCGATGGCTTCGCGATCAAGGTCAGCCCCGGATTCTTCGACAATCCCAAGCTGGGCCTGCCGTCGCTGAACGGGCTGATGATCCTGTTTTCGGCCAAGACCGGGCTGGTTCAGGCTCTGTTTCTGGACAACGGGTATCTGACCGACATTCGCACGGCGGCTGCGGGCGCCGTGGCCGCGCGGCATATGGCGCCCGAGGTGGTGGAAACGGCGGGCGTGATCGGCACCGGCGTGCAGGCGCGGTTGCAGATGAAGGCTGCCCATCTGGTGCGGCCCTTCAGCAAGCTGCTGGTCTGGGGCCGGGACGCGGCCAAGGCGCAAACCTGCGCCGAGGATCTGGCGACGGATCTGGGGATCGAGGTGCAGCCGGTGGCGGATGCCTCCGAGCTGGTGTCGCTCAGTCAGTTGGTGGTCACGACGACCCCGGCGCGTGAGCCCGTGGTCAAGGCCGAGTGGCTGCACAAAGGGTTGCATATCACTGCGATGGGATCGGATCAGGAAGGCAAGAACGAGATCGACCCGCGTGCCCTGGCACTGGCCGATCTCTATGTGGCGGATCGTGTCAGCCAGACGGAAATTCTGGGCGAATTGCGAAGCGCCAAACAGGCTGGGGTCTGGGCGCATGGCATTCCGGCGGAACTGGGCAATGTCATCACCGGGGATGCGCCGGGGCGGCGCAGCGAAGAGGACATCACCATTGCCGACCTGACGGGTACCGGCGCGCAGGATACGGCCATCGCCAGCCACGTTTTCGCGATGATCAGGGACAGCAAGGCCGGTACGGTGATTTCTGCATGAAGCTGGGCGTGTATCAGTGCCCGGCCTCGGGCGGGGCGCAGGATGAACGCCTGGCGCGGCTTGAGCGCCATATCGCGGGGCAGGGGCTGGATTTGCTGTTGTGCCCCGAGCTGTTCTCGACAGGGTACGATCAGCGGGCCGATTACGGCGACGTGGCCGAAGCGCCGGACGGCCCGTTTGCGCAAGGGATTGTCGCGCTTGCGCGCAAGCATGGCATCGCGATTGCCTATGGGTATGCGGAACGGGCGGGGGATACGATTTACAATTCCGCGGCTTTGATCGACGCGTCGGGCCGTCTTCTGGCCAATCATCGCAAGCGCCTGCCCTCGCCATACAGTTTCGAAGAGCGGGTCTTTGGCCGGGGCGGGGCCGTGACTTTTGCCGATCTGGGCGATCTGCGGCTGGCGATGATCATTTGTTACGAGGTGGAATTCCCCGAAAGCCTGCGACAGGCGGCGCAAGGCGGTGCGCATGTGGTTCTGGTGCCAACGGCATTGGGGGCCGAGTGGGGGGTCGTGGCCGAGAAACTGGTGCCGACCCGCGCCTTTGAAAACGGGGTCTGGATCGCGTATGCGGATCATGCAGGGGACTGTGGAGCGTTGTCGTTTTACGGCGGAAGCCGGATCGTGGCCCCTGATGGGCAGGACGTGGCCCTGGCGGAAACGGGCAAGGTGGGGCTGATAGCGGCGTCGCTTGATCCGGCCCGGGTCGTCACGGCGCAAAGCCGCCTGCCTTATCTGCGCGACTGCGTGAAACTGTAGAACGGAGCCAGGATGCTGAAACTCGATGCCCGGGACATGGCCATTTTACGTGTGCTGTCCACCGAAGGACGCATTACCAAGGCCGAACTGGCAACCAAGGTCGGCCTGTCGGCCAGCCCGTGCTGGGAGCGCCTGAAAAAGCTGGAACAGGCCGGGATCATCGAAGGCTACAATGCGCGTATCAACCTGCGAAAACTTGGGCCGCATGTGACGGTGTTCGTCGCCGCCGAGCTGGCCGATCATACTCCGGCCAGTTTCCGCGCCTTCGAAGACAGTGTGCAGCACTATGACGAAATCACCGCCTGTTGGGCCCTAGGGGGTGGGTTCGATTACCTGATGCAGATCGTGACCACCGATATCGACACCTATCAACGTCTGATTGATGAGATGCTCGAGGCGCGGATCGGGCTGGCGCGGTATTTCACGTATATCGTCACGAAACCCGTCAAATCCCCGGCCTTGCCGCCGTTGGACGCCTTGATAGGGTGAATCGTCTGCTTGGTTGGTTTGAGGCAGAAGAATCTTCTGGTTACTGCGGATTGTTCAGCCCCAACTCATGGCCCTGACCCTCTAAATCTTCGGGAGAAAGGAGGGCCTTTTATGTCCGATACTGCGATCTGGACCCGCAATGGTGTCACCGATACGCGCCTTGTGCGCAGTTTTTCTTATGTGAACGGCAAGTGGACGGCTGGCGATGACAGCGCCACGATTGCTGTCACCAACCCTGCCGATGGGCGTTTGCTGGGCGATGTGGCCAGCCTGTCTGTCAATCAGGCACGCGGGGCGGTGGATGCTGCCCAGGCGGCGTTTGCCGATTGGTCGATGACTCTGCCGCAGGATCGCTCGGCCATCCTGCGCCGCTGGTTCGATCTGATGCTGGAGCACAAGGAGGACTTGGCTCGCATCATGGTGCTGGAACAGGGCAAGCCCCTATCCGAGGCGCGCGGCGAAATCGACTATGCCGCCAGCTTTGTCGAGTATTATGCCGAAGAGGCCAAGCGCCCGAATATCGAGGGCGTCACCAGCCACCTGCCCGATGCCGAGGTGGAATTGTGGCTGGAACCCGTGGGCGTCGCGGCCCTGATCACGCCGTGGAACTTCCCGGCGGCGATGCTGACGCGCAAGGCCGCTGCGGCGATGGCGGCGGGTTGTACCGTCGTGGCGCATCCGTCGAGCGAAACGCCCTATTCCGCCCTTGCGCTGGCCGAACTGGCCGAACGCGCCGGTATTCCGGCGGGCGTGTTCAACGTGCTGACGGGGCAGGCCCGCACGCTGGTGGAGCCCTGGACACAGGACAATCGCGTTCGCGCCCTGTCGTTCACCGGGTCCACGGAAATCGGGCGGCTTCTGTATCGCCAATCCGCTGACACGGTCAAACGGCTGGTGATGGAACTGGGTGGTCACGCACCGGTGATCGTGTTCAAGAACGCCGATCTGGACACCGCGATCAAGGAAACCATCAAGGCCAAGTTCGCCACATCCGGGCAGGATTGTCTGGGTGCGAACCGTATCTATGTGGAACGTCCGGTCTACGACGAGTTCTGCCGCCGCTTTACCGAGGCCACGCAGGCGCTGAGCCTTGGCGTGGGCATGGATGACCCCGAGATCGGGCCGCTGATGAACGAAAAAGCGGTGCAGAAGCAGGAGGAACACGTTGCCGACGCGTTGGAAAAAGGCGCCAAGCTGGCCTGTGGCGGCAAGCGTGACGATCTGGGGCCGCTGTTTTATCAGCCCACGGTACTGACCGACGTGCCCGACGAGGCGGCGATCATGAAGGACGAGACCTTTGGCCCCGTCGCGCCGATCACGCCGTTCGACACCGAGGAAGAGGTCATCGCACGCGCCAACGATACCGAATATGGCCTTGTCGCCTATCTGCACAGCCACGATCCGCGGCGCATCTACCGCGTGACCCGTGCGCTGCAATTCGGCATGGTGGCGGTGAACCGCACCAAGGTCACCGGCGCGCCGATCCCGTTTGGCGGGGTCAAGCAATCGGGCCTTGGCCGCGAAGGGGCCCGCAAGGGCATGGAAGAGTTCATGGAGATCAAATACGTCTGCCGCGATTGGGCGTGAGCGGGCGAAATCCTGAAAAAGATTTCGGCCCGGAATTTCTGAAAATTCCGGGCCAGCGAACAAACGAAAGGACAAAACATGCTGAAGAACGATCAACTCGATCAATGGGATCGTGACAATTTTTTCCACCCCTCGACGCATCTGGCGCAGTTCGCCCGTGGCGAGGCCCCGAACCGCGTGATCACCGGCGGCACCAACTGCCATATCGAAGACCGCGACGGCAACAAGCTGCTGGATGCCTTTGCCGGGCTTTACTGCGTGAACGTGGGCTATGGCCGTCAGGACATCGCCGACGCCATCGCCGAACAGGCCAAGGAATTGGCCTATTACCACGCCTATGTGGGTCACGGCACCGAGGCGAGCATCACGCTATCCAAGATGATCATGGATCGTGCGCCCAAAAACATGAGCAAGGTCTATTTCGGCCTGTCGGGGTCTGATGCGAACGAGACCAACGTCAAGCTGATCTGGTACTACAACAACATCCTTGGCCGCCCCGAGAAGAAGAAGATCATCTCGCGCTGGCGCGGATATCATGGGTCGGGGTTGATGACCGGCTCGCTGACCGGGCTGGAACTGTTCCACAAGAAATTCGACCTGCCGCTGGCGCAGGTGATCCATACCGAAGCGCCGTATTATTTCCGTCGCGACGATCTGGACCAGAGCGAAGAGCAATTCGTGCAGCATTGCGTGGACGAGCTGGAGGCGCTGATCGAGCGCGAAGGCGCGGACACCATCGCCGCTTTCATCGGTGAGCCCGTTCTGGGCACCGGCGGTATCGTCCCCCCGCCCGCCGGGTACTGGCAGGCCATTCAGGCGGTTCTGAAAAAGCATGACATTCTGCTGGTGGCCGACGAGGTTGTTACCGGCTTTGGTCGTCTGGGAACGATGTTCGGCTCGGATCATTACGGGCTGGAACCCGACCTGATCACCATCGCCAAGGGTCTGACCAGTGCCTATGCGCCGCTGTCGGGGTCCATCGTGGGCGACAAGATGTGGAAGATTCTGGAACAGGGCACCGATGAAAACGGCCCCATCGGCCACGGCTGGACCTACTCGGCCCATCCCATCGGGGCGGCGGCCGGTGTGGCTAACCTCAAGCTGCTGGACGAACTGGACCTGATCGCCAACAACCGTGAGGTGGGTGGCTATCTGAACAAGACCATGTCCGATGCGCTGGCCGGGCATGGCAATGTCGGTGATGTGCGCGGTGAAGGGATGATGTGCGCTGTCGAATTCGTCAAGGACAAGGACAGCCGCACATTCTTTGACGGCACCGACAAGGTCGGGCCGCAGATTGCCGGTGCACTGGCCGCACAGGGCGTGATCGGTCGCGCCATGCCGCAGGGCGATATCCTGGGTTTTGCACCGCCGTTCTGCCTGACTCGGGACGAGGCCGACGAGGTGGTCGGCAAGACCGTCAAGGCCGTTCAACAGGTTCTTGGGTAAGTTGATCACATGCCGGGCCGCTATTCGAATGGATAGCGGCCCGGCACGGTCGCGGCATTCAGACGCAGGCGAAACGCCTGAATTGCCCATATAAATTGCCCAATCTTCCCGCGATGCCGCTATTCGATGCAAAATGTCGCGGAATCGGGTTGCAACAGAAATTCAATGGCGTTTTAGTTCAATGAAACGCGGGAAAATCCGCGAGTAACGATAACAGGGAGCCTAACTTGGCCGACACCACGACCGGCGATGCGTTCGTTGAATTCGAACGCGTACAGAAAAGCTATGACGGCGAAAATCTTGTCGTCAAAGACCTCAACCTTTCCATGCCCAAGGGCGAGTTTCTCACGATGCTCGGGCCGTCGGGTTCCGGCAAGACAACTTGCCTGATGATGCTGGCGGGGTTCGAAACCGCCACGCATGGCGAGATCAAGCTGGACGGACGCCCGATCAACAACATTCCGCCGCACAAGCGTGGGATCGGCATGGTGTTCCAGAACTACGCCTTGTTCCCGCACATGACCGTGGCTGAAAACCTGTCCTTCCCTCTGGAAGTGCGCAAGATCGGCAAGGCCGACCGCGAGGCCAAGGTGAAACGCGCGCTGGACATGGTTCAGATGGGCGATTTCGGCGGGCGGCGTCCGGCGCAGCTTTCAGGCGGTCAGCAGCAGCGGATCGCCCTGGCGCGCGCACTGGTGTTCGAGCCCGAGCTGGTCCTGATGGACGAACCCCTGGGCGCGCTCGACAAGCAGTTGCGCGAGCACATGCAGTTCGAGATCACCAATCTGGCGCATGAGCTGGGCATCACCACCGTCTACGTGACGCACGACCAGACCGAGGCGCTGACCATGTCGGATCGCGTGGCCGTGTTCGACGATGGCCGCATTCAGCAGCTTGCGCCGCCCGACGAGTTGTATGAAAGCCCTGAAAACAGCTTCGTTGCCCAGTTCATCGGCGAGAACAACACGCTTGAGGGGACAATCAAGGAAATCAGCGACGATATCTGCCTTGTCCAGTTGGATGATGGCGAGTTGATTGACGCCAAGCCGGTCAATGTGAGCAAGGTCGGGGATCGCACGACCATCTCGATCCGCCCCGAGCGTGTCGAGGTGGACACTGCCAAACTGGGCGAAAATGCCCACACCCTGAAGGCCGAGGTGATGGAATTCATCTATATGGGCGATGTGTTCCGCACCCGCCTGCGCGTGGCTGGCCGGGACGATTTCATCATCAAGACCCGCAATTCGGCGGATCAGCGGCGCCTGCAACCGGGCGAGCAGATTCAGATCGGATGGCTGCCGCGCGATTGCCGCGCACTGGACGCGGTCTAAGTCATGTGTATTCGCACCCTCGATAACGGGGTGCGGTCACCTTGAGGCTTCGACGTTCTTGCCCGTAACCCGAAGCCCTGAAACCAAAACGGGACGTTAGTTGGGAGTATGAAATGACCTTCAAGACAACTCTTCTGGCCTCGACCGCGCTGACCGTAGCCGCCGTGTCGGCTCAGGCGCAGGACATGGCCGATTCGATGACGCTCGTCTCTTGGGGCGGCGCGTATCAGAACAGCCAGCAAAAAGCCTATGTCGAGCCGTACCTGGCCGCGAATCCCGGCGTGACCGCCACATGGGACGAAAGCTCGGCCGAGGCCGTCGCCAAGATGCGTGCCATGAACGAAGCCGGCAACGTGACCTGGGATCTGGTCGATGTCGTGGCCTCGGACGCGATGCGCCTGTGCGACGAAGGCCTGGCAATGGAGCTGGACCATGACGAAATGCTGGCGCCTGCCCCCGATGGCACCGATGCCAGCGACGACTTTGGCGACCTGATCGTCAGCGACTGCTTCGTTCCGCAGATCGTCTATTCGACCACCTTCGGCTATCGCACCGACATGGTGCCCGATGGCGTCGAACCGCCGAGCAGCGTTTGCGACGTGTTCGATCTGGAGAAATATCCGGGCAAGCGTTCGTTGCAGAAGCGCCCGATCGACAACATGGAATGGGCTCTGTACTGCGACGGTGTGGCCAAGGACGAAATCTATGACGTTCTGGGCACCGACGAAGGCGTGAACCGCGCGCTGGCCAAGCTGGAAGGTATCAAGGATCAGGTCGTCTGGTGGACTGCCGGTGCGGAAACGCCGCAGTTGCTGGCCGATGGCGAAGTCTTCATGGGTTCGACCTACAACGGTCGTCTGTTCTCGGCCATCGCCGAGCAGGATCAGCCGATCGCGATGATGTGGGACATGCAGTCGTTCGACCTGGACGGTTGGGTCGTTCCCGCCGGTCTGCCCGAAGATCGTCTGGCCCGTGTGCTCGATTTCCTGAAGTTCGCGACCGACACGCAGCGTCTGGCGGATCAGGCCGCATACATCTCGTACGGTCCGGCGCGTCAGTCCTCGGCACCGCTGGTCGGCAAGCACGCCGAACTGGGCATCGACATGGGGCCACACATGCCGACCGATCCGGAAAACGCCAAGAACACTCACCTGTATGACTACGAATGGTGGGCGGACAACCGTGACGATCTGGATGCGAAATTCCAGGCGTGGCTGGCCCAGTAATCGGTCTGTCTGACTGAAAATACCCCGAGAGGGCCGTGCGCGGCCCTCTCGACCAAAACATAAAGAATTCCAACGGGGACAAGATGAGCGATACCACCGATTCCGGCCCGGTGCTGGCCGCTGACGGGACGCCACTCAAGCGCAGCCTGAACCGCGCGTTGCGAGCCCAGAAAATGAGGGCGCTGGCCCTGATCGCGCCCTTGCTGATCTTCGTTCTCGTGACGTTCATCGCGCCGATCGCGGACATGCTGTTCCGCTCGGTCGAGAACCAGATCGTTTCGAACACCCTGCCCAACGCGGTTGCAACGCTGAACGATTGGGACGGCACCGGCGATACGGTGCCCGGAGAAGAGACGTTCGAGGCGCTTTATTACGATATGTTCCTGGCTGCCGAGTCCAAGCGCCATACACGCCTGGGGTCGCGGCTGAACTATGAAGAGGCCGGGATTTCCTCGATGTTCCGGACATCGGGACGTAAGGTAGACGATGTCGGCAAGGATCAGATCGACGCCCTGGAGGATCTCGACAAATCCTGGAGCGACGAGGCTTTCTGGTTCGCATTGATGAGCGGCGCTGATGGTGCGGCCAAGGCCGACGGTATCATCGAGGCGCAACGCACGCGCCTGTCCAGGCTGAACGAAACCGGGTTTTCCGGCGAGGTGGGCTTTGCGCCGTCGCAAGAGATCGCCGACCTGCTGCCGCGCACGGTGCGGGCCTATAGCGCCTTTGCGGTTTTCACCGCCATTGCCGACGGAGACGTGGTTGCAGAAGAAGAGCCGTGGGAGGCCGTCAAGGTTGCGCTGATCGAGGATTTGCGCAGTGGCGCGGATCTGTCCGGCTATGACGGCCCCGGTGCCGAGGAACTGCGCGCAGCGCAGGACGGCATGGCCGATCAACCCGCCATTGATTACAAACAGGCCTTCCTCGACATGAACGAGGATTGGGGCGATCTGGACAACTGGAAAACCATCAAGATGTATGCCCCGCCCTTTACCGAGGGCTATTTCCTGAATGCCGTAGACATGCAGAAGACGCCCGAAGGCTTTCAGGCGCGTCCCGAATCCGAACAGATCTACATCAAGCTGTTCAAGCGGACTTTGTTCATGTCGCTCATGATCACCGGGTCTTGTATCCTGCTGGCATATCCGGTGGCATTCCTGCTGGCGAACCTGCCGATGCGCACGTCGAGCCTGTTGATGATTCTGGTGCTGTTGCCGTTCTGGACGTCGCTTCTGGTGCGCACATCCGCCTGGAAGGTGATGTTGCAGCAACAAGGTGTGATCAACGATACGCTGGTCTGGCTGGGGCTGGTGGACGACGCCAGCCGATTGGTGATGATCAACAACCAGTTCGGCACGATCGTGGCGATGACGCATATCCTGCTGCCGTTCATGATCCTGCCGATGTATTCGGTGATGTCGACCATTCCGCCCTACTATGTGCGCGCGGCGAAATCGCTTGGCGCGACGAACTGGACGGCGTTCTGGCGGGTCTATTTCCCGCAGTCTGTGCCCGGCATCGGGGCGGGGTCGATCCTCGTGTTCATCCTTGCCATCGGGTACTACATTACGCCCGAAATCGTGGGCGGCACCACCGGTACCTTCATCTCGAACCGGATCGCCTATCATATTTCGACCTCGCTCAACTGGGGGCTGGCGGCGGCGCTTGGCTCGATCCTGCTGGCGGCGGTGCTGATCCTCTATTGGGCCTATGACAAGATTGTCGGCATCGACAACGTGAAGCTGGGGTAAGACGGATGACACTCACTATCATCGAACCGAAACCTGTTTCCTTTGTCGCGCCTGTCGTGGCGCTTGCCGGAGCCTTCTGCGGGCTGCTGGTGGGAACGGCCCATGACAACCCCTTGCTGGGTGTGGCCATTGGCGCGGTACTGACTGCGGTGCTGGCCTTTGTGTGGCTGACGGTATTTCGTAACGAACGCTCTGCGCGCTGGCTCACGTTCCTAGGCTTTGGCGTGGCGGGGTTTGCCTATGCCGGTGTGCCCGGCGTTGTGATCGGCCTTGCCTTCGGGGCGTTCTTTGGCTGGTTCATCTTCTGGCTGGGTGAGGGTCGCTACCGCGCCAAACTGCCGCCCTACAGCACGGGAATGCAGGTGTTTCTGCATTTCCTGTTCCGGGTGCTTTGCGGGGCGATCTTTATCTTCCTGATCACGCCGATCCTTGTGGTGATGCCGCTGAGTTTCAACGCCGAGGATTTCTTTACCTTCACGCCCGAGATGCTGCGTTTTGATCCCGAGGGGTATTCGCTCAAGCATTACCGCGATTTCTTTACCAACAGCGACTGGCAGCAGGCGATGTGGAATTCGTTGGCGATTGCGCCGATGGCGACGATTTTATCGGTTGGTTTCGGGACGTTAGCGGCGATTGGCCTGAGTTCCGAACACGTGCCGTTCCGGCGGGCGATCATGGCGGTTCTGATCTCGCCGATGATCGTGCCGCTGATCATTTCGGCGGCGGGGATGTATTTCTTCTATTCGCGGCTGGGACTTCAGGGGACGTATTGGGGGGTCGTTCTGGCCCATGCGGCACTGGGAATTCCCTTTGTTATCATTACGGTAACGGCCACCCTGGTCGGCTTTGACCGCTCTTTGACCCGTGCGGCGGCGAATATGGGGGCGAACCCGGTAACCACGTTCTTCCGGGTGCAGATGCCGCTGATCCTGCCGGGGGTGATTTCGGGCGGGTTGTTCGCCTTCATCACGTCCTTCGACGAGGTGGTGGTGGTTCTGTTCGTCGGTTCGGCAGGGCAGAAAACCCTGCCTTGGCAGATGTTTATCGGCCTGCGCGAGCAAATCTCGCCGACCATTCTGGCGGTTGCGACGATCCTCGTGGTGATCTCGATTGCCCTGCTGACGACGGTCGAACTGCTGCGCCGCCGGTCCGAGCGATTGCGCGGCATGAGCCCCGGCTGACTCCAAACCGCGCCGCCCCAATCGGGCGGCGCGTTTCGTACAAAACGTACGAAATCGACCCGAGTTTTGTACGAAAGCCGTCATGGCATCCAGTGATGCCAAATCCGGGCAATTGCCGACCTGCGTATTGATCGGACGATGACACGCGTGGGGTGTTTCATGACGAACCAGCCGGGCGCGAATACTCACCCCCGGCTGGTTCTTTTCTCATGACGGGTCCGCAAGCGGATTGACCGCCCGTGTCGTTACCAGGGCTGATTGGCCGGGCCGACGGTGAATTCGTTAACCGTGGTGTCTGCGGGCAGGTCGAGCGCGAAGGCGACCACGTCGGCGATCCGGTCGGGCGAGATGCCGAACGTATCGTAAAGGCCCTGCATGCCCTCGGCGGTCTGCTGATCGGTGATCGTGCCCAGAAGTTCGGTGTTGATCGCCGCCGGATAGAGCGTTGCGGTGCGGATGTTCGTGCCTTCGGTGGCGGATTCCATGCGCAGCACTTCCATGAAGTTGCGCACAAACCATTTGGTGCCGCCATAGACCGCCGCGCCGGGATAGTTCTTGAGCCCCGCGACCGAGGACACGGCGAGGACATGGCCGGATTTCTGCGCGGTGAATGTCGGCATGACAGCCGCGACCCCGTTCAGCACGCCCTTGATGTTCACATCGACCATCCGGTTCCATTCGTCGGTCTTGAGCGCCGAAACCGGGCTGCTGGGCATCAGCCCGGCATTGAGGAAGATGGCGTCGACGCCGCCGAACCTGTCCTTGGCAAGTTTGACGATGGCCTCGTTTTCCGAGGGGTCGGTTACGTCCAGTTCCTGCCAGGCCGCCTTGCCGCCGGAGGCTTCGATCTCGTCAGCGATCTGCCTGAGCTTGTCCGCGCGGCGCGCGCCGAGAACGACATTGGCACCCTTCGCGGCAAGCAGCCTGGCACTCGCTTCGCCGATGCCGGAGGAGGCGCCGGTGATGATGACGGTCTTGCCGGTGATATTGTTTGTCATGATATTTTCCTTGGAGTTTGGTGCAGGCGCACCTGCTTGCTTTGAGTCTAGTCGGCCAGTTCGATGCGGACCGGAAAAGCACCATCCTGCATCAGTGCATCCATCTGCCCGTCGAATTCCCCGAGCCGGACAAGGCCGCGCGAGGACTGGAACGGCTTGTAGAAGATCGCGAGATTGCCCCAGGGGGCGTAATGGGTGATATCGCCCGCCTTCGGCGTGTAGCTGTCGGGCGCGGCGCTGATATCGAGCTTGCGCGGCAGGTCGGCGACCTTTTCGGTGGCGTGATAATCGCTCAGCGTCAGGTTGAGCGGCAGGAGCGAGGCAAAGTCGCGTGCGACTTGCGTGTCGTCCAGCGTCGCGGTCAGAGTTTCGTTTCCGACGATCACATGGATTTTCGTCATTGCGGATTCTCCTGTTTCGGAATGCGCCGGGGCAACGCCGGACAGAAGGCCCAATGCCGCCACGGCGGCCCTGATATGTGTCATGCCTCGGGGGGTCATCGTGATACCCCTTTCCCGTCCGGTTTCGGTTGCCTTGTTATTTAAACCTTCATGCGCGCGGGATAACCGGCTGAAGCTTTCTATCACTCATGAGTGTGGATCATGAATTACCCGCATCTTGTCCGGTATTCGCTCCTGTTCTCCCGGCCCGCAACGCTGACCCGTCAGGACCGATGTTGCCGGTGAGGCGAAGCGGGCGACGGCCTGCAAAGGCCGCCGCCCGATCCCCCGGCCTTGCCGGTTTCGGCGTTGTTACCGCTTAGACGAGGTGCTGATCGAAGAACGATTGCAGCTTGTCGAACGGAATGATGTCCACCTGGTCGTAAAGATCGACGTGATCCGCACCGTCGATGATCATCATCTCTTTGGGTTCCGCCGCCGCGGCATAGGCGTCTTCGGTGAAATAGCGCGAATGCGCCTCGGAGCCGGCGACAAGAAGCATCGGGCGCGGCGAAATCTCGTCGATATAGGTCAAAAGCGGCATGTTCATGAAAGAAAGCGGGTTGGTCACGGTCCAGCCGCCGTTGGAGTTCAGCGAGCGCTCATGATAGCCGCGGTCGGTCTTGTAATAACCGTGGTACATGCGGATCACCGGATCGTCGATCCCGTCCAGACTGTCGGGTAGACCGCCCGCCATCGCCGGTTGGCCGTTTTCGACATCGCTCCAGCGCTGGCGGCTCATCTGTTCCAGCGCATCGGCGCGTTGTTGGTCGGTCATCGCGTCGTAATAGCCTTTGGCCATCACGCGGGACATGTCATACATGCTTGTCGTTGCCACGGCTTTCACACGCTTGTCGGCGGCGACGGCGTTCAGGGCCATGCCGCCGAAACCGCAGATGCCGATGATCCCGATCCGTTCGCGATCCACGGCGTCGTGCAGACCGAGGAAGTCGATCGCCGCCATGAAATCCTCGGTGTTGATGTCGGGTGAGGCCACGTCGCGCACTTCCCCGCCGCTTTCCCCGACAAAGGACGGATCGAAGGCCAGCGTGACAAAGCCACGTTCGGCCATCGTCTGTGCATAGAGACCGGCGGCCTGTTCCTTGACCGCACCGAACGGCCCCGCGATTGCAAGGGCGGGCAACACCCCTGCGGGCCGGTCGGCGGGCATGTAGAGATCGCCCACGAGGGGAACGCCATACCGGTTGGTGAACGACACCTTCCGGTGATCGACGGCATCGCTTTGGGCAAAGGTCTTGTCCCAGGTATCGGTGACTTGTGCAAAAACGGGCGTTCCGGCGGCGGAAACGGCCCCGAGGGCGGCGGCGCTGATCCCCGCCATTTTGAGCAGATCGCGGCGGCACTGGTTCGGCATGTCGCCTGTGGCGGCGGGAACGGTGATATCGGCCATTTCTTGTTCTCCTGACAAAGTGAACTTCATGCACTGAAAATTGGGCCCTTGTTGCAGGTTTATTAGCCCCGTGATTTCGCAACCAGTCATGAGGCGGCTTCATGAATGGTGGGGATATTTACCGCACCGCCACGGTCGTGCGGAAGATTGCCCAATGCGCGGGATATCACGATGCGCGACTGCATAATGCGTGGACTGATGAGCCCTGCGCATATATCGTGAGGGAAACCAACCATGATCCTCGATTGGCAGGTCAGGGCTTCTCTCATGCTTCGCGAAAACATCAACGACCTGATCGCGCTGGCCACGGTGGCGGAAGAGCGCAGCTTTACCCGCGCCGCAGCGCGCCTCAATGTGTCGCAATCGGCGCTGAGCCATACGATCAAGGGTTTGGAAAAGCGGCTTGGCCTGCGGCTTCTGACCCGCACGACCCGGTCTGTTGCCCCGACACTCGAGGGCGAAGACCTGCTTGCCACGCTCGCACCCTGTTTCGAGAAGATCGAGGCGCGGCTCGAGGCGCTTAACGAATCGCGGGACCATCCGACCGGGACGGTGCGGATCGTCGCGACCGAATATGCCATCGAATCCCTGCTCTGGCCCAAGCTGTCGCCGGTTCTCAAGGCGTTTCCGGCGATCAATATCGAGCTCATGATCGACTACGGTTATACCGATCTGGCCAGTTCGCAATGCGATGCCGGGGTGCGGTATGGCGATCAGGTGAGCGACGGGATGATCTCGATGCGGATCGGCCCGGAAGAGCGCATGATCTGTGTCGGCGCACCTGAGTATTTCGACGCGCAGGGCATCCCGCAGGCACCGCAGGATCTGAGCGATCATCGCTGCATCAATCTGCGGCTGTCCAATCACGGGGCGCTTTATGCCTGGGAATTCGAGGATGATGCGGGCAATGAAATCCGCGTCAAGGTGCAGGGGCAGGCCCGTTTCAACACGATAAACCTTGTCCTGCGCGCGGCGCTCGACGGGCACGGGCTGGCGCTGGTTCCCGAGCGGCTGGCGGCGGATCATCTGGCCTCGGGTGCCTTGCGGACCTGTCTGGAAGATTACTCGCCCTATTTCCCCGGTTTCCACCTTTACTATCCCAGCCGGTTGCGCCCGTCTTCGGCGTTTCAGGTGGTGCTGGACGCTTTGCGCGAGCGGGGCTGAGCATTCATGAGGCGTAATCATGAGTGGCGTGATGCGATCGGCCATTAAGGCCGGGCCGGGAGGGGCCACATAGGTGAGGTAGCTGCAACACACAGGAGTTCCAGATGAAAACCCTTCTCGCCGCCTCGGCCCTTGCAATGACCGCCACCACCGCAACCGCACAAGACCTTTCCGGCACACTGCCCGAGGCCGTTGGCCGTGTGGCCCCGGCGTTGGAGTCCTATTCCAATGACGATCTGTTCGGGTCCGTCTGGCAGGGGCAGGAGCTTTCGGCCCGCGACCGGGCGCTTGTCACCTTCGTCGCGCTGACGACACGCCACGAAACCGGCAACCTGTCCGACCATGTGGCATTGGCGCTGGATGCCGGTGTGACACCCGCCGAGATTTCGGAAACCATCACTCATCTCGCTTTCTACACGGGCTGGGGCAATGCCACTGCGGCCACCCGTGCCGCCGCCCCCGTTTTTGAGGCGCGCGGCGTGACTGCCGAAGACCTGCCTGCCACCGATCCCGAATTGCTGCCGCTGGACGAAGAGGCCGAGGCCGCGCGGGAAGATTTCGTGCGCGGTAGTTTCGGCGATGTCAGCATGGGCGTCGTGGACAACACCCGTGAATTGCTGTTTCGCGATCTGTGGCTGCGTCCGGGGCTCGCGCCGCGCGACCGCAGCCTCGTGACCGTCGCGGCATTGATTGCCGCAGGCCAGCCCGAGCAGATGACCTTTCACCTCAACCGGGCGATGGACAACGGTCTGACACAGGAAGAGGCGGGTGCGGTGCTGTCGCATCTGGCGTTCTACACCGGGTGGCCCAAGGTGTTTTCGGCCCTGCCGGTGGCGAAACAGGTCTTTGAAGCCCGCGCCGAGTGATCTGCCCGCCGCGCGCC
Organism: Roseovarius sp. PS-C2; assembly: GCF_018862045.1. Classification (NCBI taxonomy): domain Bacteria; kingdom Pseudomonadati; phylum Pseudomonadota; class Alphaproteobacteria; order Rhodobacterales; family Roseobacteraceae; genus Roseovarius; species Roseovarius sp. PS-C2. The sequence continues at coordinate 13,454 of NZ_JAHKSQ010000005.1, read as the reverse complement.
GCATGACGTGAAGGAGAACCGCGATGAAGATCGGCATATTGGGATCGGGCCTGATGGGGGCCAAGCTGGGCACGCTTTGGGCGCGTTGCGGGCATGAGGTGACCTTTGCCTATGCGCGCAGCCCGGCAAAGCTGGAGCGGCTGGCCCGTGATGCCGGGGCTGCCAGCGGATCGGTCGCGAATGCCGTGCGGGGTGCGGAGGCGGTATTGCTGGCGGTTCACTGGTCGCGGATCGGCGACGTGCTGGAGCAGGCGGGCGATCTTGCCGGGCAGGTTGTGCTGAATTGCTGCGTGCCGTTGGACGAGAGCAACACCGATCTGGTGGTGGGCACCACTACGTCGGGGGCCGAAGAACTGGCCCGGATGCGCCCCGACGCCCGCTGGGTGTCGTGCTTCAATACCAGCCCGTCGGAAAGCTTTGCGGGCGTTTTCGCCCGCAAAGAGCAGGCACCGCGCCCGCATCTTCTGATCTATGGGGACGATGCGGGGGCCAAGGATATCGCGAACGGGCTTATCCGCGACATCGGTTTCGAGCCGCTGGAGGCGGGCGGGCTACACACCGCGCGGTTCGTCGAGCCTTTTGCCATGGTCACGGCGGAACTGGCCTATGGTCAGCCCGGTGGCCCTGCGCTTATCTATCGTTTTGAAAAGCTGCGGGATTGAGCCCCGTGCCCAAATCAAGGAGTTGATCCATGAAAATCATTCGTTCAGGCACCACCCCCTCGGCCCCCGGCCCGGAGGCGTATTTCACCGGCACCGTGCGGGTTGATCCACTGTTCACCGCCGAGGAGCCGGGGCGCGCGGGCGGCGCGCATGTCACGTTCGAGCCCGGCGCGCGCACCGCGTGGCACACCCACCCGGCGGGCCAGACCCTGATCGTGACTTTCGGGCGTGGCCGGGTCCAACGGGAAGGCGGGCCGATCGAGGAAATCAGCCAGGGCGATGTCGTCTGGTTCCCCGCCGATGAAAAACACTGGCACGGCGCCTCGCCCGAAACCGCGATGAGCCATATCGCCATTCAGGAAAGCATCGACGGTAGCCCCGTCACCTGGATGGAGAAGGTTTCGGACGAGGAGTATCAGGGCTGAAGCGGGCGGGCCGGGCGGCAATGCCCGGCCTTCGCTTTGTCATGTGGTCATGGGGCAAGACCGAGGGCCTGGTCCCATGAAGCGTGTGTATTCCGCGCCGGGGAGGGGGCTTAGCTGCGAACCAGCTTTTCATACCCTTCGGCGATGTCGCGGGTGAGTTGGCCGACTTCGAACGTGTAGTCGCCGATCTGGCCCACGGGCGTGACTTCGGCGGCCGAGCCGGTCAGCCAGCATTGCTCGAACCCTTCCAGTTCCTCGGGCATGATGTGGCGGACATTCACCTTGATGCCGCGCTCTTCCAGCAGCTTGATCACGGTCTGGCGGGTCAGGCCGTTGAGGATCGCGTCGGGGTCGGGGGTGTGCACCTCGCCGTCCTTGACGAAGAACACGTTGGCGCCGGTCGCCTCGGCCACGTAGCCGCGGTAATCCATGAACAGCGCGTCCGAACAGCCTTTGGCCTCGGCGGCGTGTTTGGACATGGTGCAAATCATGTAAAGACCGGCGGCCTTGGCGGCGGTCGGGATGGTTTCGGGGCTGGGGCGTTTCCACTTGGCGATGTCCAGCTTGGCGCCTTTCATCTTGGCGTCGCCGTAATAGTTGCCCCATTCCCACGCGGCCACGGCCATGCGCACCGGGTTACGCGCCGAGGCGACGCCCATGTCTTCGCCCGCGCCACGGAAGGCGACGACGCGCACATAGGCGTTGTCCAGCCCGTTGGCCTCCAGAACGGCCTGTTTGGCGGCCTCGATCTGATCGACGCTGTAGGGGATCTGCATATCCATCAGCTCGCCCGATTTCAGCAGGCGTTCGGAGTGCTTGCGCGACAGGAATATCTTGCCGTCATAGCAGCGTTCGCCCTCGAACACGGAACTGGCGTAGTGCAACGCGTGCGTCAGGATATGTACGTTGGCCTCGCGCCAGTCGACCAGGGTGCCATCCATCCAGATCTTGCCGTCACGATCATCATAACCAGCCATCGCCTATCTCCTTTATTGTGGCGAGAGATTTCCATATATTGCGCGAGAAACGTCCATATCGGACATATAATTGCGTCAAAGCTGCGATTCGCTACCAGTTCATCCTTGGAATGTCAATAAAGCTGACGTAATGTGTTTCAAACGCTCACAGGATGCGACCGGAGGAGCCGATGCCTGAACCACAAGGTGGGGAAACCCTGCTGTTCCTGACGGATGAACAACTGAGGCAGGGAATCGAGGCGATGTTCTTTGCCTATCGGGGGTTTACCGCCGATCCCGACCGCATCCTCGCGACAATGGCCTATGGCCGTGCGCATCACCGGGCGCTTCACTTCATTTCGCGTATTCCCGGCACGACGGTGAACAACCTGCTGGCCATTCTGGGCGTGACCAAGCAATCGCTGAACCGCGTACTGCGCACCCTGATTGAGGACGGTCTGGTGGAAAGCCGCGTCGGTACCGCCGACAAGCGCGAACGCCACCTGTACCTGACGGATGCCGGTGACGTGCTGGAACAGAAGCTGAGCGATGCGCAACGCGCCCGGATGCGGGGCGCATATCGCACCGCGGGCCCCGAAGCGGTTGCCGGGTTCCGCAAGGTGCTGGAGGCGATGATGGACCCCGATATGCGCCGCCGCTATCACGCCATCAGGGACAAGGACGTATGAGCGATCCCATTCCTCATCTGCTGATCGTGGACGATGACGAGCGCATTCGCGGCCTGTTGCGCAAGTTCCTGGTGCGAAACGGATTTCTGGTGTCGGTCGCGCGGGATGCGGCACATGCCCGGCGTGTCCTGTCGGGGCTGGAATTCGACCTGATCGTGATGGATGTGATGATGCCGGGTGAAGACGGCGTTTCGCTGACCCGATCCTTGCGCGAAACGATGCAAACGCCGATCCTTTTGCTGACCGCGAGGGGCGAGACCGAAGAGCGCATTGCCGGGCTCGAAGCGGGGGCCGACGATTACCTGCCCAAACCGTTCGAACCCAAGGAGCTGCTGTTGCGGATCAACGCGATCCTGCGGCGGATGCCCGAACCGGCCGCGGCGCTGGCGGCGCCCAAGGTGCTGCATATGGGGCCGGTGCGGTTCGATATCGAACGCTCGGAATTGTTTGAGGGCGACGCCATGGTGCGCCTGACCGCGACCGAGGTACAGCTGATGCGGATATTCTCGGAGAACCTGCGCGAGCCGGTGAGCCGCACCAAGCTGGTCGAGGATCTGGGCCGCGACAGGGGACAGGCGCAGGAACGTGCGGTCGATGTGCAGATCACCCGGCTGCGCCGCAAGATCGAGGCCGATCCCAAGCAGCCCCGCTACCTGCAAACGGTGCGCGGCGAGGGGTATATGCTGGTGCCCGACTGAGCGGGCCGTTTTCGGGACGCATGCCTTGTGTGACCTATCCCCTTGATAGACTCGGGCATCGGCTGTATCTGACATGGCATGACACGGATTTTCGACATGGATGATCGCGCACGCCTGCCCTGGCGGTTTTACGGTGCGACCATGACGGTGCTGGCGCGCCTATGAGGCGCGACCAGACCTGTTGAGCTATTTGACCACATTCCGCCAAACGGGAGTTCCCCGCATGTCTGCCAAGACACTCTATGACAAAATCTGGGATGCACATGTCGTGCATGAAGCCGAGGATGGCACATCCCTTCTGTATATCGATCGTCACCTCGTGCACGAGGTGACGAGCCCGCAGGCCTTTGAAGGGCTGCGCATGGCTGGGCGTCAGGTGCGCAAGCCGGAAAACACGATTGCCGTGCCGGATCACAACGTGCCCACCACGCCCGACCGCGTGAACGGCATCCAGAACGAGGAAAGCCGCATCCAGGTCGAGGCGCTGGACAAGAACGCCAAGGATTTCGGCATCCACTATTACCCGGTGGACGATATTCGTCAGGGTATCGTGCATATCGTCGGCCCCGAGCAGGGCTGGACGCTGCCGGGCATGACCGTGGTTTGCGGTGACAGCCACACCGCCACGCATGGCGCGTTCGGCGCGCTGGCGCATGGCATCGGCACCTCGGAGGTCGAGCATGTGCTGGCCACCCAGACCCTGATCCAGACCAAGTCGAAGAACATGAAGGTCGAGATCACCGGCCAGTTGCGCCCCGGCGTGACCGCCAAGGACATCACCCTGTCGGTGATCGGCAAGACCGGCACGGCGGGTGGCACGGGTTATGTGATCGAATATTGCGGCGAGGCGATCCGCTCGCTGTCGATGGAAGGCCGGATGACCGTCTGCAACATGGCGATCGAAGGCGGCGCGCGCGCCGGTCTGATCGCCCCGGACGAAACCACGTTCGAATACATCAAGGGCCGCCCCCACGCCCCGAAAGGCGCACAGTGGGAAGCCGCGCTGACGTGGTGGAAGACGCTCTATTCCGATGACGACGCGCATTGGGACAAGGTGATCACCATCAAGGGCGAGGATATCGCGCCCGTCGTCACCTGGGGCACCAGCCCCGAAGACGTGCTGCCGATCACCGATACCGTTCCGAACCCCTCGGATTTCGAGGGCGGCAAGGTGGACGCGGCCAAGCGTGCGCTGGAATACATGGGCCTGACCGCCGGTCAGAAGCTGAGCGATATCGAGATCGACACGGTGTTCATCGGCTCCTGTACCAATGGCCGGATCGAGGATCTGCGCGCCGCCGCCGAAATCCTGAAAGGCAAGAAGATCAAGGACGGTCTGCGCGCCATGGTGGTGCCCGGTTCGGGCCTTGTGCGGGCACAGGCCGAGGAAGAGGGCCTTGCCGACATCTTCAAGGAGGCCGGGTTCGAATGGCGCCTTGCGGGGTGTTCGATGTGCCTTGCGATGAACCCCGATCAGTTGTCGCCCGGCGAACGCTGCGCTGCCACCAGCAACCGCAACTTCGAGGGTCGTCAGGGCCGTGGCGGGCGGACGCATCTGATGTCGCCGCAAATGGCCGCCGCCGCTGCGGTGACCGGCAAGCTGACGGACGTGCGGGACCTTATCTAGGTCTGGTGCGCCGGGAGCGGAGAAGATGATAAACGGCGTTGGCACATATAAGCGCGATACCGGACAGTTCGAGAATCCAGTTCAGCCGGAGACCGCTTATTTCGCGTTTGATCAGGGCATCCATGTGGTGAAACCCCACCGCCCTGACCATCACGAAGGCCAGCACCGCTGTCAGCCCGGCAAGGGCAAGCGCATTCCGCCAGAAGGCCTTGCGTATGACCCAGAGCAGGATCAGGCCCGCAAAGCAGGCGATGGCGATAAAGGACAGGATCGCCATGATCTGAAAGTTGCGCCTGTCGGCGTACCAGCCCTGAACCTTGGCCGTGCAGCGTGCGCTGGCGGTGGCGAGCGACTGGAGATCCAGTTGCTTGTTGATCGCCAGGAACGCCAGCAAAAGCACCAGGCAGGACCAGAAAAGTCTCTGGCCGGCAGGGTGCGGCGGCAGTTTGCGCCGAACGGAAAACGCCAGGGCGCAGGTCAGGACATAGGCGAAAACGGTCAGCCAGCCCATGAGGCTGGGGTCGCCGATACCGGCATGCCAACGGTTGAACGTGCAATCGGTAATCTGCCTCAGTTCGGGCCAGGTGATGAGCGCGCTTTCTTTCACGATTCCAAAGTCTATGTCAGCCGCGCCGTCCGTTCCACCGCAATCGCCGCCGGCCGTTCCCGGCCCGTGATCCCTGATTTCGATGAACAACCCCGGCTCTGACCGAGCCAAGGAGAACCAGAATGGAAAAATTTGAAAAACTCACCGGCATTGCCGCCCCGCTGCCCCTGATCAATGTCGATACCGACATGATCATTCCCAAGCAGTTCCTGAAAACGATCAAGCGTTCGGGGCTGGGGGTCAACCTGTTCGACGAGATGCGCTACGATGATGACGGCAACGAAATTCCCGATTTCGTGCTGAACAAACCGCAGTATCGCGAGGCTGAAATCCTTGTCGCGGGCGACAATTTCGGCTGTGGATCGTCGCGCGAGCATGCCCCTTGGGCGATCAAGGACTTCGGTATCCGCTGTGTCATCGCGCCCAGCTTTGCCGACATCTTCTTCAACAACTGCTTCAAGAACGGCATTCTGCCCATCGCCCTGCCGCAAGACCAGATCGACGTTCTGATGAAGGATGCCGAGAAGGGATCGAACGCGCGGATGACCGTCGATCTGGAAAACCAGACGATCACCACGTCGGATGGCGAGGTGTTCCCCTTCGAGGTGGACCAGTTCAAGAAGCATTGCCTGCTGGAAGGGTTGGACGATATCGGCCTGACCATGGAAAAGGCGCCCGCCATTGATGCTTTCGAGGCCAAGGCGGGCACGGAGCGCCCCTGGGTCTGATCTTGCGCCACCGTTGATCTGATGCGCCGCCGGAGCAATCCGGCGGTGCTTTCATTTTTGGATCGGGGAATATGCCTCTGGTTGTCGGGTTCGGGTAAACCGCAAAATGTAGTGGTGGGCCACAAGGCTGCCCAATTTCTGTACCGAAATTGATGCAATCCCGCACCACCCCATACATCAATTTGCCGAAAAACCCATGTCTTGTCCGGGTACAGCTTGAGCCGCGGAGCGAAAGTGGGCAAAAATTGGACAGAAATGAGGCATACCGCCACAATTGGCGGAATCAAGTTGGCACAACGGCGCGGCGAAGTACCGTGCCGGTCCAGTTTGAAGGGAAGCGGGCAGTGTTTTCACAAGTTACCAGTGCGTTGATACGCGCCATTCTGGTTGCGTTGCTGGTTGCAACGCCATCGTTGCTATTGCCGGATACGGGAACGGACACGGCGCAGCTTGTGGTGGTGCTGGCCATTCTTGCGTCGTTCATGACCTTCATCGAATATTACGGTCAGTATCCCAGCATCGTCGAATTCCGTTTCGCCCCGCCGTTCAACCGGATCAAGTTCTTCGGACTCGCCAGCACGGTTTTCCTGCTGACGATCATCCTGCGCGGCGCCCACGATCCTACGGGGTGGAGCCTGTTCCTGACGCAGCTGGGCGACGGGCTGGGCCGGGTGATCGACTTTCCGTATTCGCCGGTGCGCCTTGTGGTGCTGATGATGCCGCCCGATGCCGATGCGGCGCTGATCGCCTCGGTGCGCACGGCGGCGGGGCTGTCTTATACGATCTCCATCGTGATGATCTTTGTGTTCATCACGGCGGTGCGCATGTTCGGCTGGCCGTTGCGTAACGGTGCGTTCAATGTCTGGGTGAACCTGCCGCTGTTCGATCCGACGGGTGGCGGCGATGTTCTCTATCGTCTGAAACGGGATGCGGGCCTTAACATTGTGTTAGGGTCTTTGCTGCCATTCTTGATTCCGGCGGCGATCAAGGCGGCATCCGATCTGATCGACCCGATCTCGATCGCCAATCCGCAAACGCTGATCTGGACGATGACCGCATGGGCCTTTCTGCCTGCAAGTATGCTGATGCGCGGTGTCGCGATGTCTCGTATCGCCGAGATGATCGAAGACAAGCGCAAGCGCGCCTATGCGCGGGCCGAGGCCGAGGCGTTGCACAGCGCCTGATCCTGACGCTTTTCCTGATGATTGTCGCCGGGGGCGCCCCGGCGGACACCCTGCGCATCGCGACATTCAACACGGGTCTGGAACGTGACGGTCCCGGCCTGTTGCTGCGCGATATCCTGACAGACAAGGATCCGCAGGTGGCCGCCGTGGTGCAGGTGATTGCGCAGGTGACGCCGGATATCCTGTTGCTGCAGGGCGTCGATCATGATCACGACCTGCATGGGTTGCGGGCGCTGCGCGATGCCATTGCGCGGAGCGGGCCGCATTATCCGCATATCTTTGCCTTGCCACCCAACAGCGGCCAGCCCACGGGGCTGGACCTGAACGGTGACGGCCGGTTGGGCGGCGGGGCCGATGCGCAGGGCTATGGCGCGTTTTTCGGGCAAGGGGGCATGGCGATCCTGTCGCGCTATCCGATTGACCGGGCTGCAGTGCGCGATCTGTCGGGCCTGTTGTGGCGGGACGTGCCGGGGGCGCTGTTGCCCGTGACGGACGGCAAGCCGTTCCCGTCCGAAGAGGCGCAGGCGATACAGCGCCTGTCTTCGGTCGGGCATTGGATCGTGCCGGTGCAGGCGCCCGGCGGACGCATCGGCCTGATGGCCTTTCACGCCGCCCCGCATGTGTTCGACGGCCCCGAAGATCGCAATGGCCGCCGCAATCACGATGAAATCCGCCTGTGGCAGCATGTGCTGGACGGGGCGTTCGGCCCGGCCCCCAAGGCGCGGTTCGTCATTCTGGGCGGGGCGACGGTGGACCCGGTGGATGGAGGCGGGCGCAAGGGTGCGATCCGCGCCCTGCTGGCCGATCCGCGCGTGCGCGACCCGCGCCCGATGCGCCCCGGCCCGGAGCTGCCAGTGGCCGGAGCGAAAGGCGATCCGCGCCTGCACACGGTGGACTGGCCCGCGCCCGGCCCCGGCCCGCTGCGGGTGGATTACGTTTTGCCCTCGGCGGATTGGACGGTGCGCGCGGCGGCGGTGCATTGGCCCCCCAAGGGGGCACCGGGCCATGAGGCGGCCATGACGGCCAGCGCGCACCGGCTGGTCTGGGTCGATCTGGAAACCGACTCGCGCGAGCCATAGAGCTAGCTGTTCCAAACCCTTGATGCGGGGCGTGTACGCCTATAGCCCGCGCCGCCTTTCTTGACCATTGCGGGGCTTCGGGATAGGCGAAAGCAGACACCAGATAACGCAAAGGAAACGCCCCATGAGCACCCCCTCGCTTCTTATTCTGCCCGGTGACGGCATCGGCCCCGAAGTCATGGCCGAGGTGCGCAAGGTCATCGACTGGTACGGCGCCAAGCGCGACCTGTCCTTTGACGTCAGCGAGGATCTTGTCGGCGGTTCCGCCTATGACAAGCACGGCACGCCCCTGCATGACGATACGATGGCCAAGGCGCAGGAGGTGGACGCCGTTCTGCTGGGCGCGGTGGGTGGCCCGAAATACGACAACCTGGATTTCTCGGTGAAGCCCGAGCGCGGCCTGCTGCGCCTGCGCAAGGAAATGGACCTGTTCGCCAACCTGCGCCCGGCGCAATGTTTCGATGCGCTGGCCGATTTCTCGTCGCTGAAAAAGGATGTGGTTGCCGGGCTCGACATCATGATCGTGCGCGAGCTGACCAGCGGTATCTATTTCGGTGAACCGCGCGGTATCTTCGAGGAAGGTAACGAGCGCGTGGGCATCAACACCCAGCGTTATACCGAATCCGAAATCGACCGCGTCGCGCGCAGCGCCTTCGAACTGGCCCGCAAGCGGGGCAACAAGGTGTGCTCGATGGAAAAGGCCAACGTGATGGAATCGGGCATCCTGTGGCGCGAAGTGGTGCAGAAGGTCCATGACGAGGATTACCCCGACGTGGAACTGAGCCACATGTATGCCGACGCCGGTGCCATGCAGCTGTGCCGCTGGCCCAAGCAATTCGACGTGATCGTAACCGACAACCTGTTCGGCGACCTGCTGTCGGACGCCGCCGCGATGCTGACCGGCAGCCTTGGCATGCTGCCCTCGGCCAGCCTTGGCGCACCGATGGCCAACGGACGGCCCAAGGCCCTGTACGAGCCGGTACATGGCTCGGCCCCCGATATTGCCGGACAGGGCAAGGCCAACCCCATTGCCTGTATCCTCAGCTTTGCGATGGCGCTGCGCTACAGCTTCGATCAGGGCGACGAGGCGACGCGCCTCGAAAAGGCGGTCGAGCAGGTGCTGGCCGATGGCAAGCGCACCGCAGACCTGCTGGGCGAAGACGGCGTGCAGCCTGTGTCGACCTCGGAAATGGGCGATGCCATCGTCGCGGCGCTGGACGCCAGCCTCTGATCCTTACGACTGCGGGGCGGGCATATCTGTCCGCCCCAGTTTGTTCTGCACGGTCTGGTCGTATTCCCCGAGGCGCTGCACATTGTGCATGATTCGGTTCAGCCACCGCATCGCATCGGTGGTCTCGAAGGTTTCCTGCATCGAATAGATCCCCGCATGTTCCCCCAGCAGAAGCGCGCGCCGGTGCCGCCGCGTGCGCCTGTCGATCACGCCGGTCATGCGCGCCAGCCGCGCCCCAATGGCAGGCAGGGGCAGGCCCTTTTCGGGTGACAGGCAACACGCGAACCAGCGCACCGGGCGCAGGGTGACCGGCCTTGCCGTCAGGATCGGGATAAAGCTGCGCCGGCCGCTTTGCTCCAACAGGCGGGTCAGGTGATCGACCTGATGCATGAGCGCGGCATAGGCGGCGGCTTCGTCCGGCTTGTCGCGCGGCAGGACGATCCGCGCAAGGTAATCTTTCAGTTGATCCAGAACCGGCAGGACACGCGGTTCGAGCGCCGACAGCCTCCGCAAATCCCGGTTCGGGCCAAGCGCTGCGGAATAGGCGCTGAGCACGTCCCGCGCCGCCCAGTGAAGGACACTGTGCGCCGCCTGCATGGCCGCGCCTTCATCGCGCAGGAGGCGGTCGTCCAGTTCGGGCGGCGTGCTGACTGACGGCTCGGGCAACAGGCGCGCGACCAATCCGGCAAACCGATCCGTAAACGGCAGGAACACCGCCGTTCCCAGCAGGTTGAACGCGGTGTGGAACAGGACCAGCGCGGTATCCGCCCCGGTACGCATCGCGATATCCTGTAACGCACCCGCCGAAATCATCAGCAGCGGAAAGGCGATCAGCATGGTGCCGAAGTTGAACAGCAGGTTGGCCGCTGCCGTCTGCTGCATTGCCCGCGATCCGCCCAGCACGGCGAGAAGGGCGGTAAAGGTCGTGCCCAGATTCATCCCGATCACCGCGGCGGCGGCGTGCATCAGCGTCAGCGCGCCGCTGTCCAGCAGGACCAGCACCACTGCCACGGCGGCGGACGAGGATTGCATCGCGACCGTCATCGCCAGCCCCACGAAGGCCATGATCAGCAACCCGCCGATCCCGTCACCGGGCATCCGGTCGGGGTGCAACCAGCCCCCCGCGCCGCTCATGCTGTCTTGCATCATGTCCAGCCCGATGAACAAAAGGCTGAACCCCGCCGCGATCCGCCCAAGCCGCGCCATGCGCCCTTCGGTCAGCAAAAGCGCAAGGCTGGCCAAGAACAACAGCCCCATCGCCACCGTGCCCAGCCTGAGCTTGAACCCCACCAGCGACACGATCCAGCCGGTCACCGTGGTGCCGATATTCGCGCCGTAAATGACCCCGAGCGCGTGCGGAAAGCTGAGCAACCCCGCGCCCACGAACCCCACCGTCATGACCGTGGTCGCCGAGGAGGACTGGATAACCGCCGTGGTCAATGCACCGCTGGCGACTCCGCGCAAGGGCGTGGTGGTGAAGCGCGCCAGCAAACGGCGCAGCCCGGCGCCCGCGGCCTCGCGCAGGGCGTCCGTCATGATCTTCATCCCCAGAAGAAACAGCCCGATCCCTCCAAGGGCGGGCAATGCCTGTGCCAACATGCCGGTTACTCCGGATGACAGAATGCAAATCGCCACCGCGAAACACAAGAACCCCCGAATCCCCCTTGCAAAGCACCGCAACGATCTGTAATCGCCTGTTCCACGGTCGGAGTGTAGCTCAGCCTGGTAGAGCACTGTCTTCGGGAGGCAGGGGTCGGAGGTTCGAATCCTCTCACTCCGACCAATGAAATAAGGCGCCCTTGGGCGTCTTTTTTGTCTCCGGACAGTTGTCCTGGTTTCGTTGAACCTGAAAGCTATCCGAACTTCAGGGCACTGGCAGCCCTGCGAAGATGTTTCGGACTATACCGCGCGTAAGTAGAGGCGGTATGAACTGACGCGGTGGATGTCTTCATCCGTTGGCTTCGGATACCATGACGTGTGTTTTCGTAAGGTTTCTTTGACATTTCAGTCCTCGACAAGCGTCGCAGCCAGCAGCGTCCGCTCTGGCTGATTTCTCCATAGCGACGGCCTGATAGGGAACTGCAGGAGCGTTGCCGTTCTTTTCCCGACAGCCGCGTCAAAAAGGCGCGCGGCGCGCAGAGACAGACAACATCCAGAACCTCGGCGCACCCGGACCAACCAATGCCGGGCCACTGAAAAATCCGATACAGCCTTGGCGTGGCCGCACGTGGTGCCTAGCTGTGTTCCAACGGAGGCCTTAATGCAGCATTTTTCACTTCTCGATCTGTCCCCTGTTCCCGAGGGGAAAACCGCCGCCGATGCCCTGGCGGGAACCGTCGATCTTGCCCAAGCCGCCGAGCGGGCCGGGTATCATCGCTATTGGATGGCCGAGCATCACAACATGCCGGGGATTGCCAGCGCGGCCACCGCCGTGCTGATCGGCCATGTGGCGGGCGCAACCGAAACCATGCGGATCGGGGCCGGGGGCATCATGCTGCCCAACCACGCGCCGCTTGTCATTGCAGAGCAGTTCGGCACCCTTGCAACGCTGTATCCGGGGCGGATCGACCTGGGGCTGGGCCGCGCGCCCGGCACCGATATGGCCACGGCACGGGCGCTGCGCCGTCACATGGCGCCCGAAGACAGCTTTCCGCAGGACGTGCAGGAACTGATCGGCTATCTCGGCGACGACACCGGCACATCGCCCGTGCGCGCCATTCCCGGAACCGGCACCCATGTCCCGGTCTGGATTCTCGGGTCCAGCCTCTATGGCGCGCAACTGGCGGCGTATCTGGGCCTGCCCTATGCCTTTGCCTCGCATTTCGCCCCGGCGATGCTGGAGCAGGCGCTGGAGGTCTACCGCCGTAGCTTCCAGCCGTCGGCGCATCTGGAGAAACCCTATGTGATGATGGCCGCTGGGGTCTGTGCGGCGGATAGCGATGCCGAGGCGGAATTCCTGCGCTCCTCGCAACTGCTCGCCTTCGCACGGCTGAGAACGGGACGGCCCGGCAAACTGCCTTACCCGACCCATGACGTCGATGAGGACATTCCCGCGCCGGTCATGACCCAGGTGCGGCAGGCCCTGTCATGCTCTGCCACCGGATCGGCCGCGACCGTGAGGGAGCAACTCGGCACGCTGATCGACACGTTCCGGCCAGATGAATTGATGATCACGGGCATGATCCACGACCACAGCGCGCGGGTCCGCTCGTTCGGGATCGCCGCCGAGGTGTTGACCGACCTGCGTGATCGGGGTGTGGCCGCGTGACACCGGGACCGGTCCGTTTCTGCCGGTCACGCCTTTGGCAGAGAATGGCTGGATCGAGCGCATCGTGACCGACACCGCACCGGGAGGGACTGTCGGATGGGTCGGAGGCACGTCCTCAGACGCCGCAAACGGCGCTCCGGCGGTTTCGGATCGTTCGGGCAGACCCCCTAGGGTGTTGATTTCCGCTGAGAAGTGACCCGGTAGCTCACCAAATTTCCACTGAGAATTGACCCATGTGAACACGTTGCCCTGACGGATTCGGTCGGGGAGATATGGAGTGATCGACATGGGATTTTTGAG